>CBDFMP010000044.1:0-87083 GCA_965249715.1 Spirochaetota bacterium
TGCGCGCAAATCTGCTTACGATGCCCGCGGCATTCACTTATACCGCGACTTTCAGTTTTTTATGCAAACACAAGCGGCAGCGGCAGCGGCCGCCAAGCACCCACACTCAGCAATGCTCAAGCAGCTCACAGCACATAACACTAAGCTGCAGCCGCTTATCCGTACAGTAAAAGGATACAAACTCACAGGAGTTCCATACTCCACCCAAGAGCTGCAAACATTGTTAAACGATGTGCTCTTAGATCCCGTAGCCGAACACGGCAGCATCAATCAACTCAGCACGCTCACCGCCCTCAAAGCCGATTATTACGCGGAATCTACCCTTAAACCGGGCATAACCGATAACGAAGCCGCAACACTCAAAACCAGCTGTGAAAATTATTTCGGCAGCGCCTCCCCGCCCGTAGCAGTAACACAATTTGTCAGTACAACCGTTTACGCCTTCAAATTTCCGCACCTAGACAAAATATTAATTGAAAAGCCAAAGCTGCATACTGCCATTGATGAGCTGCTGAGAGAATTCTTAACCCGCCGCATCATAAATCTGCTGGTTCAAGACTACAGCTTATTAAGTCATAGTGCGTTAATACAAACAAAAGGTTTTTCCCGCGTTTCCACCCCAGTACCCCCCCCCAGCATAAGCTCAAGCACAGCAGCGGACATGCACACGTTGAATCCGCCTATTCCCATCGCCAGCCTTTCAGACAGTGCGCTTAAAACGGCTGGCAACAACCCGCTCGCTCCACCTCTCCCTCGCTGAATTCAAGGCTATTCAACGCCACTACGCCCAAATAAAAATACAACGCACACGCAAAAAGCTGGGATTGCCCACAGCTCCCACCACAGCCGAACTTGAAATGCTTGCACAAACCTGGAGCGAGCATTGCAAACATAAGATCTTCAACGCCACTATTTATTATGACGATGGCAAAAAGGTTAAACGTATTCGTTCGCTTTAC
Source organism: Spirochaetota bacterium (assembly GCA_965249715.1). Classification (GTDB taxonomy): domain Bacteria; phylum Spirochaetota; class UBA12135; order COTS27; family COTS27; genus COTS27. Next base: position 960 of record CBDFMP010000044.1, read on the forward strand.
CAAACTTATATAAAAACACTCACCGCTGAATTACAAAACGAGCGCAAGGACCTACTCTCTGTCTTTCACGATAATGCCGGCGTTTTTGCCTTCACCGCTAAATGGAGCATTGCTGTAAAAGTAGAAACCCATAACACGCCTGCCGCACTGGCTCCTTTTGGCGGGGCACTGACTGGCATTGTTGGCGTCAATAGGGATATTTTAGGTACGGGCATCGGCGCCAAACCACTTTTTAATACCAACGTCTTTTGTTTAGCAGACCCTAAGGCGGCACGCGGGAATTTGCCGGTAAACGTGTATCACCCGCAACGCATGTTGTCCGGCGTCCACCGCGGCATAGAACGCGGCGGCAATGAATCCGGGATTCCTACCGTGAACGGCGCGATGGTCTTCGATGAACGATATCTTGGCAGACCACTGGTTTTTTGCGGCAGCGGCGGACTTTTGGAACGCTCCATTAAGGGACGTTCTGGCGTGGCTAAACCTATTGCCGTGGGAGACTACATTGTGACGGCGGGCGGGCGTGTGGGCAAAGACGGCATCCACGGCGCCACGGCATCATCGGGCGCGCTTACAGAAGCCAGTCCCACATCCATCGTGCAGATTGGCGACCCGATCACTCAGAAAAAACTCAGCGATTTTTTAATGGTCGCTAAAACTCGTTATTATTATAAGACATTAACGGATAACGGCGCAGGCGGACTGGCTTCATCTGTGGGGGAGCTGGCACAACATACAAACGGCGCGCAACTACATTTGCAGCTTGTACCGCTTAAATACCCTCAGTTGGCGCCCTGGGAAATTCTTGTTTCCGAATCGCAGGAACGCATGACCCTGGTGGTTGCGCCCACACAGTGGCGCAAACTGCAAAAGCTGGCTGAGCAGTACGACGTTGAAATTGCCCGCCTTGGCGAATTTACCCGTACAGGAGTATTTGAGGCGTTTTACCTGAACAAACACGTTGTCCACCTCCCGCTGGCATTCCTGCATAATGGCGTTCCGACATTGATGCTGGAAGCGAAGTTCACCCCCGCGCCGCTTCACGCACAATCGCAAATTCCTGCCGCAGCAGCCGCTACAATCCCAACAGCCCTGTTTCCAGCGGCATTACAACAAAAGCTGCGTACAACCAAAACACCCACACAAACGCTTAGCAGCAGTTTTCTGCCGGTGCTCAAAGCCATGCTTGCCCGACCAAACATTGCCTCAAAAGAGTCCTGGGTGCGCCGTTATGATCACGAGGTAAAAGCACGTACTGTCATCAAACCTTTTGATGGCGCAGACGGCCATGGCGCAAACGATGCCGCTGTCATTCGTCCGCTGCTAAATCATAACAAGGGGCTTGCCATTGCCTGCGGCATTGTTCCGCGTTATGGCGAGGCTGTACAGACACCCGATGCTTACGCCATGACTGCCGGCGCCATTGATGAAGCGGTGCGTAATTTAACAGCCGTAGGCGCGGATCCTGCAAGCTGGGTGGGATTGGATAATTTTGCATGGCCGGATCCGCTGCCATCGCCCGCCGTACCCGACAGTGCCGCCAAATTGGGACAGCTGGTGCGCAGTGCAGAGGCGCTTTATGAAATTTGCCGGCAGTACAAACTCCCGCTCATTTCCGGTAAGGACTCCATGAAAAATGACACCGTGCTGCGCAGTCCAAGCGGAAAGCGTAAACGCATTTCCATCCCCCCCACTCTGCTCTTCACCGCGCTCGCCACCTTGCCCAATATTGCTACAGCACTGAGCGCCGCATTCAAACAAGCGGGCTCGTTGATCTACATTGCCGGCATGACCTATCCCGAATGCGGCTGCAGTGAATACAGCGGGCTGCTGGACCATTGGCAGCAGCAAGTCAAACTGGAAATGCCCCCAAACGGTGACGGTGACGCTGCTGCAGCCTTCACCGCGGCAACCCGCTGGCAGCGGAGCTGGCAAACACTAAACGTCCCTATTGTCCGTCCCGCCAGCAATCTGGCGCTTTATCAAAACATTTATCAAGCCACCCAGGAGCGGCTGCTGTTATCCGCACATGATCTTAGTGATGGCGGTCTCCTTGTCGCGCTCAGCGAATGTGCATTTGGCGGCATGGTCTCTACACACCTGGATTTAAATAGCGTTCCTTTTAAAACATTTCCACCCGCTAAGAGCTCAGCTAAGAGCTCCGCTAAGGGCTCAGCCAAGGAAACACTCCCCTATAAACCTGATTTTCATACATTAGCATACAGTGAAAGCCATGGACGTTTTATTTTTGAAGTAGCCCCCAGCTCTAAACAGCGTTTAGAAGCGCTTTTTGCCGCCAGCAATGTTCCGCTCACACTCAGATGTGTTGGTGAAACGCGGGCAGACACCTCCAAACAGAATTCTGCTCCACGGCTCAGTGTTCGCTGGCACGGACAGACGTTCACGGCAGCACTTGCATCGCTGCGCAAGGTATGGAGCAACGCGCTTGCATTCTGAATGTTTCAACTGCAAACAAACATGCCATGAATGTCACTCGCTCCCAAAAAGTTCAAACACTTGTCCTCAGCGGTTATGGATTGAATTGTGAAGAAGAAACAGCCGCCGCATTTAAACGCGCCGGCAGTCACGTCACCATTTGTCATATCAATGCACTGGCAAAACGCGCCGCACCACTCAGCCGTACGCATATTCTTGCCATTCCTGGCGGGTTTTCTTATGGAGATCACCTGGGCAGCGGAAAAGTGTTTGCCCAGCGCCTGTTACAAATCCTTGGCAGCGAGCTTAAAACTTTCATTGCCCAGGGACGTGCGGTCATCGGCATCTGCAATGGGTTTCAAATTCTTATTCAAGCAGGCATTCTCCCGGGACTCTCGGAGCGGCGCGCGGTGAGTCTGATAACAAACAGTTCTGCACAATACGAAGACAGATGGGTGCGCCTGCGGGCACACCCGCAAAATCAATCGTTCTGGCTGCACAAGCTGCAAACACCCTTTGTCCTGCCCGCGCGCCATGGCGAGGGACGCCTGATCACCGCCTCCGCGCAAGTATTAACCCAACTCCAGGACGCCGGGTGCATTGCGCTGCAATACCTTGACAGAAACAATGCCCCCACACAACGTTATCCCGCCAACCCCAACGGCTCCCAGTTGGCTATTGCTGCGCTGACAAATACACAAGGCAATGTTCTCGGCATAATGCCGCACCCTGATGCTGCCTTTTACAAAGAGCTGATCCCCGTACATTTGCGCCATACGGCAGCTGAAACTTGTCTGCAGCACCAGCTCCTGCAAACAAGTGACGGCATTGGCATGGTGTTTTTTTATAATGCCGTGCGGTATGTTAAAAAAAACCTACTGAACAACAATAACTGCCCGCCCCCCAAGCGGCAGCTCAGCAGTCACATTAGTCACTAAACATTGCCAATAGTTTCAATAGTCTATGAATAGTCTATGAATATTTCCACTGCACACTTACTTCAAGCAGCACGCAGCCGTGCAGCCGCCTGGCTGCAGCACCCCTTTCCTGCTCCTATCAAACACGCCACGCAAACATTGCTCACCGCCGCCGCAACAGACGACACAGCAGCGCAACAGGCATTACTTCAGCAATTCGGCAGCATACTCAATTTTGGTACAGGCGGCATTCGTGCACAAATGGGACTGGGAACGGCAGCCATCAATGAATACACTATCGCCATGCTCTCACAAGGACTGGCAAATTATTATTTACAGCAAATCACAGCTCCGCTCAGCGCAGTCATCGCCTACGATAGCCGCCACAATAGCCAAACGTTTGCCAACATCACCGCAAAAGTGCTGGCGGCAAACGGCATCACCACTTATTGTTTTCGCCACGCGCGCCCCACGCCGCAGCTAGCTTATGCCGTACGGACACTAAAAACAGCTGTTGGCATTGTGATCACAGCCTCGCACAATCCCGCAATTTACAATGGTTATAAGGTCTATAATGAACAAGGCTGCCAGCTGAGTGCAACGGCTGCGCTTGCATTGGCAGCCAGCATGGAACAGGTGACGCAGCTGGCTGCAGTCAAACAAAACCCTGCCATTATTCACAACGTTCCGCAAACACTGGACAAAGCTTATCAGCAAGCTGTTCTTAACGCACTGCCGCCACTAGTGCAGACTGAAGCTGCCGCGCGTGCGCGCCAAATGCTGCATATTTGTTATTCGCCGCTTTACGGCACGGGCATCACTGTCATTCCGCAATGTTTGCAGGCAGCGGGCTTCACATCGCTAAAACTGGTAACAGCAGAAAGTAAACTCAATGGTGCTTTTCCTGGGCTGCCAGCTCCTAACCCAGAAGAAAGTGCAGCGCTTAGCCGCGGGACAGAAACATTATTGAAAACGAAGAGCGATATTCTTTTTGCCACCGATGCAGATTGTGATCGTGTAGGCCTCGTCCTCAGACAAGCCCCCACAGCCAAAACTGCCCAAACACCATCAGTGGTTCGCCTCAACGGCAATCAGCTGGCGCTCATCCTCACGCATACCGTCCTGACAAAGCTGAAAACAGCCAATGTTTTGCCTAAACACGCGTTTATTGCCAATACCATTGTCACCACGCCGCTTATGGCAGCCATCGGTCATGCTTTTGGCGTGCCGTGTTATCAAACATTTACTGGATTTAAATACATTGGTGAGCTCATCACGCAGTACGCCGCCAAACACCAGTTCATTTTGGGTGCTGAAGAGAGTCATGGGTATCTGATAGGCACTTATGTACACGATAAAGACGCAGCGGGCGCTACCATTCTCTTAGCAGAAGCAGCGGCACAAACAAAAGCTGAGGGGCGGACACTCATTGAGCTGCTCACAACCATTTACCGCCAATACGGTTATGCCCAGGAAGAGCTTTTTGCCCTCACCCTAACAGGACATAGCGGGATGGAGCGCATCGCTAAGCTCATGCAGCGCTTTCGTCAAACGCCGCCGCCGAACATAGGCGGCGCGGCAGTCACAGCCTGCCATGATTTTCTCCCCACTTCATCAACACGCCAACCACCCTATCCCAGCAATGCCACAGCCGCCGTACGGGCGCTGTACACCGATGCTCCGCCGCTGCCGCAGGGAAACGATGTTCTCCGTTTCACACTCAGCAACCATACACAATTTATCATCAGACCTTCCGGGACGGAACCCAAGCTTAAATTTTATTTAACCGCCACTGCAGAGCTGCCCGCAGGCAGTTGTTTAGTTAAGTTGCAAACAAAACTGGAAGCCAAACTGCATAACTTGAAAAATGCACTGAATGAGCTCTGTTGCGCATTGTAACCGCGCAGCCCACAAAAATACATGAGTACCGCTGCCCATCATCACAAACCTCCCCCCTCCGCCAATGCTCCCGCATTACTGGCACTAAGCGGGTTATGCGGTGCCGGCAAATCAACCGTTGCACGGCTCATTGAAACGCGTTTTGGCATTCAGTGCATTTATTTTGGCGCGTTAACATTTCAAGAGCTTAAACAGCACAAGCTAACCGTAAATCCGCAGACAGAAACAGTTGCCACTGCTGAGCTGCGCGCGCGTTTGGGCATGGATGCCTACGCTAAACTCTTACTTCCCACCATTCGTCAGCACATTGCCAAACAGCCATTGAGCTGCATTGACAGTCTTTACAGCGAAGAAGAATATCTCAGCCTCAAGGCGGCATTGCCGCATGTAACTATACAACTAGTAGAAGTCAAGGCCCCGCAGCATCTGCGCTATCAACGGCTGAGCGCGCGAAAACACCGACCCTTTACTGCCGAACAAAGCGCAGCACGGGATCGTTACGAGCTGAACACCCTGCACAAAGCTGCATTGCTGCAACGCACCACTGCCTCACTTAGTAATGCAGGCAGTCTGGAAACCTTGAAAATGGCACTGATTAAATTGCTGACCCAGCTGGATTTATTGCCGCCGCCAGGACAACCAGCCTGACAGCTGCAATCACACTTGCAGGAGCAACTTTTTACAGTTCCGCAGTTTTCAATCAGCACTAAGAAGTCAATGCCCCGTGCACAAAGCTGCATTGCTGCAACGCACCACTGCCTCACTTAGTAATGCAGGCAGTTTGGAAACCTTGAAAATGGCACTGATTAAATTGCTGACCCAGCTAGATTTATCGCCGCCGCCAGGACAACCAGCCTGACAACTGCAATCACACTTGCAGGAGCAGTTTTTTTACAGTTCCGCAGTTCAATCAGCAATAAGCTCTTCCATTAAAAGCTCACGCGAAAAGTCCAATTCCAATAAATTGGTGTACGTATAACCTTGTGCCATTAAAAATCCCCTGCGCTTCTGTGCCAAAAATTCTTCACGACTGTAAAGTGTGGTAAGCGTGAAAAAATAAGCATTGTTCAGTACACCGGACTTGGGCCTGATAATGCGTCCCAGCCGCTGCGCTTCCTCCTGACGTGAGCCAAAAGTCCCCGAAAGCTGAATAGCCACCTCTGCATTAGGCAGATCAATCGCAAAATTAGCAATCTTAGAGACAATTAAAACACGCAATTTGCGTTCATTAAATTCCTGATAAAGCCGTTGCCGTGTAGCATAATCGGTCTTCCCCACCAATAGCGGAGCTTTAAGCCGCTTGGAAATAATTTCTAACTGACTCAGGTACTGACCAATGATCAGAATTTGCAGCTTGTCCAATAGCTGCACCAGCTGCTCCACAACGTCAAACTTACGCGAATTTTCAGCCGCTATTCTGAATTTATTGACAAGCTGTCGTGAAGAAAAATATTGGTTTTCCAGCTCAGGCGGCATGGATACCTTGACTTCAAAACATTTGACGCGCGCAATATAATTAAGTTTCTCTAATTCTTTCCAGGAAAAATCAAACCGCTTAGGTCCAATAAGCGAATAAACCTCCCGCTCCTTGCCATCCTCACGCACAAGCGTTGCCGTCAGCCCCAAACGCCGTTTGGCTTGCACACTGGTAATATAACGAAAGACCTTTGCTGGCAGCATATGGATCTCATCGTAAATGATAAGCCCCCAATTTTCACGGTGAAAGATCTTCAGATGATGAAATTGCGCCTCGCGCTCACGGCGATACGTCAAAATCTGATAGGTGGTGAGCGTGATGCGCCGAATATCTTTAACTTCACCTGAATATTCGCCAATGAGCTCCTCAGACAAATCCGTTTTTTCCAAGATCTCCTTACGCCATTGTCTGAGCGCAATGACATTGGGAGTGATAATAAGCGTGGACATTTCCAACGCCGCCATAATGGCAATACCCACAACAGTTTTGCCCGCGCCACAGGGAAGGACAATCACGCCTGCACCTGCTTGCTGGGCAGTCCTGCCGCCGCAGAGAAAGGCTTTTACAGCCTGCTGTTGATAGACTCGCAACGGGTAGCTTTTTTCTGCATAATTCATGGGAACGGGATCTCCCGATTCAAAACCCACATGATCATCAATGGGATAACCAAGATGAATTAAATCAGACTTTAACGTGCCGCGTGCGGTAAATGGCAAACGATAGTGAATAACACCCTTTGCTGTTTGGCTTGCGGTAACATATGCAAATTGTTTTTTGTGCGTACTGAAGAGCTGGGACAGCACTTCCGGTTCACGCGCTTGCAGCTCCAATTCCTCATCACTGTGTTTCACCAACGTGAACATATTTTGATAATAAAACTGCTTATCAATGAAAGCCCCAATGTTTTCAGGCAAGGGGTATGCACTGGAAGCACTAAAAAGCTGCTTAATGCGCTCCGCCGTCCAGCCCTGCGCAAAACCGTTCCACAACGATAGTTCATTCAGCATATATGTATAAAAAACCTGTGGCGATTTCAACAGCTCTAAAAAATCCGAAAGCTGATCACGCAATGCTTCAAAATAAGGTGATGCCGTATACAGCATCACTTTAAAGTCGGATTGAATGACTAAGGGTTTGCTACGAAGTCTATCCATAATTGCTAAAGTACTCCTTAATTGTTAAACCAGCGAAAACGCGCAGCCATGACCACGTTTCAAACAACTTGCAATGACTCATCGCAGCTCCCTCTGCACCCAAACCCGGCCTAATCCGCCAAGCTCAAATCCATAGAAATATCTGCAGCAGGTGCTGAATGCGTAAGCGCACCCACACTCACACGGTCAATATAAAAACTGAGTGTCTTAATTCTTTTCAATTCCTGCAGGGTGATGCCGCCGCTGACTTCCACCTTGACACGTTGTTTGATCAGTTTAAGCGCGGCTGTGAGCTCTTGATGATTGAAGTTATCCAAAAGCAGCGCATCATTGGGTTGGAGCTTGCAAGCCAAGGCCATGGCTACCTCTGCCAGCGAGGCACATTCCACAACAAGCGGCAGCCCAGTAAGCTCAGGCGCGCGCGCGCGCGCGCGCAGCAACGCTAACAAAGCCTCACGCAGCCCGCCAGCCGCTAAATAATGATTGTCCTTTAACAGTAGGCCGTCGGCAAGCGAACAGCGATGATTAACCCCGCCGCCTTTACGCACAGCGTATTTTTCCAACAACCGGTAGCCCGGCAGGGTCTTGCGCGTATCGCTCACCACCAATGCCGCAGGTTCGGCAGCCGCCACATATTCAGCGGTCACTGTCGCCACTCCGCTCAAGTGCTGCATGCCGTTGAGGGCAATGCGTTCCAAACATAAAAGCAGCGCAGTACTGGCACGCACCTCAGCCAGCACCTCTGCTTTTGCCACACGTTCGCCTTCTTGCTTAAAAAGCGTTGTGCGCGGCGGTGCCAGCGCCGCTGCTGGCAAGGCCAACTGCCCCGGCAAAAAAGCAAAAGTTTCTTCCAACCAAAAACCACCGCAAAATGTGAGTGCAGCTTCTGCTATAAAAACTGCGCGCGCGGTCTGTGTCTCAGCCACTTGCGCTGCTGACAAACCACGCAAGACCGCTTGTGTGGTCACATCAGCAGTGACAGCATCTTCAGCAGCTGCCAAGCTCAAAAGCGCGTGTACAGCCTGCCGCATTGCCGCTGGAACAGCTGTTTCCAAATCCCGCTCAGTGACCATTGCCCAGCCGCCATAGATGCCGAATGTTCAGCTCAGCTCTCCCTGCCGCCACCACAGTACTCACAAGACAATACCATTGCCATGCTCCCCGCCTGCTCAGGGAGCAGGCGTGTCAGTATTAGTATCAGCATCTTTTTCAATGAACGTATTCAGCGTAACCTTTGTTCCACCGGCATCGCTTTTAACATAGTGGTTAATATCGCGATATTTTTCCAATGACAGAAAGTCCTTGCGTGAAAGCGCCAACTTTTGTTTTTCACTGTCCATAAACTGAATTAAAAACGAATGCTGCTCGCCCACTTTCACAACGGCATCAGGTTTTTCTATTTTTTCCTCCGCCAACTGTGACAAGTGACAAAATCCAATAATACCCGACAGGACTTTAACATTCACGCCATTATCCAATAATTCTACAACTTCTCCAGAAACGACATCTTTACGCTGAAAAATTTCATTAAGTTCATCCCAGGGGTTATTATATTTCTGCTCCAAGCTTAACTCAAGACGAGACTTAGCCTTGTTGACGCGCAAGAGCTTGCCTTGCTGCGTTTCACCGGGCTCATACACAGTCGTAAGATCTGCGGATCTATCTTCTTTATAAGGGGTATCTGAGATATGGACAAAACATTCCAATTTATCCTCCACTAACCCGTAAAGACCGTTTTTTATGACAGCTTTGAGCTTAAATTCCAAAGTTGTGCCTACTGAATAAAACTGCTCCATTGTTTCCCAAGGATTAGTCTGAGTCTGCTTCAATCCCAATGATAAACGTCGTTCATCCTTATTAATAACAAGAATTTTAGCGTCAATCACGTCATCAATTTTGACCACTTCCTTAGGATGTCCCACTTTTTTATACCAGGAAAGATCTGAGACATGGATCATTCCGTCCACACCGTACTCTACTTCTACAAACACGCCGTAACGTTCGGTGCTCACGACCTTGCCGCTGATTGTATCACCTATGCTGTACTTGCCGGCGAATTTGAAAAAAGGATCTTGTTCGGCTAGCCGCCTTGAAACTTCTAGGCGTTGTTTCTCGCGATCGACGACCACCACCACCACATCAAATTCATCATCCCTATTAAACTGTTCAGCCACACGTCCACTGCGCGTCCAGGAAAATTCCTTTTGACGAATAATGGCATTGACCCCCGGTTGCAGCTGGACAATGATGCGATATCCCATCACATGCACTACTTTTGCCTGAAACCTGTCTTGTTCTTTAACCGTCTTAAAGAATTCTGCGCGCGTAGCATCGTAAACACGTTCAAGCGGACGCTTGCGTGAAACAATCACATTTCTCAGGTCCAGACTTAAAATTTCAAATTTTGATTCAACGCCAATCTCTTCCTGTTTTTTATGCGATTTCATCACATCATATTCGGATAAAGGACAAAATGCATCGGTACCTGCAATGTCCACGACATAACCGCCCTTATTAATATCCTTGACAACACCCATGACCAATTCCTTCGCCTTAAAGGACTCGCGCAACTTCAATAATCCCTGCCATAGATCAGCTTCGTACTTAGAAACAAGAATGCCGCCACGTGTCCGCGCTTTTTCCACCACCTGGATAACATCGCCCACTTTAAGTGTGACTTCACCCATGCGCTTAACTTCTTCTTGTGAAATATAAGCATCGACTTTCCTGCCGACATCCAAATAAATTTCCTCACCCACTGAAATAATTTTAGCATCTAAAAATTCGCTGGTGGAGGAGGTGGGCGGCACTTGTTGCTCTTCCTGCATGGCCATAAGAAATTTTTCGCCCTGCTCACTGCCGACCAAACTGAAGTTATTGGTCACAAGCTGCAAATTATTGTTATAGTGATGAACCATGCGTTCTAAGACGTCTTCTATGGATAATTGCGAAGAATCGATGATGAGTGCATCGTTGGGAATGCGCAATGGAGAATGCACGCGCTCACGATCCATTTTATCACGCCGTGCAATCTCGCCCATGAGCTCTTCCATTGTTTTATTGCTTGCAATAACGCGATTTTTCAAATCTTCGTAACGGCGCTGAGCGCGAATATCAAGACGCGCATCAAGATAAAACTTACAGAAGGCATTAGGAAAGACTGCTGTACCAATATCACGGCCATCGATGACAATATCCTTGCGATTTGCCATCCGCCGCTGAAAAGTTCGCACATACTCGCGAACTTCAGGAAGTTGGGCGTAATTAGCAACAGCTTTTTCTACCGCATCCGTACGAATAGCTTCCGTGACGTCTTGACCATTGAGGCGACAGCTATCCACTTCCATGTTAAGCTCGACCGTTGTTAGTGCGGTTTCGAGCTTTTGTTTATCGCGTGTCGCGTGCGTAATGCTATTTTCCAAAAAATAAAGCGTAAGCGCACGATAAATAGCACCCGTATCCAGGTATAAATAATCAATCCGCTTAGCCAGCAAGCGCGCGATTGAGCTTTTGCCCGAGCCAGCAGGACCATCAACTGCTAATGTTTTATTCATAATATTTGGGGTCTCTTGAAATAATTATTGGGAATACGTTAACCTTGACAACAACAAACAAAGCCACTTGTACTGAGAAGCAACAACTTGCTCCCACAGCTTGCTTATGTTTCTGATAGCTGCCTCCCATAAAAGGTCCATGACAGCTGAACTGATGTTAAGAAATTCAGGACTAAGTTTCAAATCGAAAGCGCCACAAAGTCATAATTGCTTCAATCAATAATAATTGATAAAAGTGTAGTACAATTAATCTTTTAGCGCAAGCCTTATCATAAAAAGTAATACTATTGTAGCATAAAAACAATGAATGATGATGTATTTTGCTAAAAAAACAACAAAATATATTTTTATATGTAAACATTGTTATTCAGCTTAACCTTAAACAAACAAATATTTCATCGTACAGCCGTCTTATGTCCTCGCCACCACTTTATACAGCAGCCCTCGTCGGGCGCCCCAATGCCGGCAAGTCATCACTTTTTAACGCATTGTTAAATCGCCATTACTCCATTGTCAGCGAAGAGCCTGGCGTCACACGCGATACCCTGCGCATGCCGCTGCCGCTCATACAAATTCCAGCAAAAGCTCAAACCTCCCAGCCCACATCCACCGCGCGCAGCCCGCGTGATTGGCTCAGTTTAGTGGATACGGCAGGCATCCAGCAAACAAACTATCAGCTCAAACACAGTGAAGCCGCTATCCTCCGCGCCACACTCAGTGCCCATCCCAGTCCACTGACCATCAGCATCGCGCGGCAAATTTTTGCAACCGCACACGCAGCCGACATCCTCATCGCCCTTTTTGACCTGCAAGCATTGCTACCGGAAGACCAAAGCACATTGGCACTGCTGCGCAGCCTTAATAAACCGCTGCTTACCGTTTTCAATAAAAGCGACCAGGCAGCCACAGCCACACTCCTGCAAGCAGAGGCACACGCCATCGGCGCGCAAGCGCCGCTCTTTGTTTCTGCAAGGACCGGGTATAACTTACAGGCATTGAAATCAGCGCTGCAGCAGCTCACCGCAAAACTCTGCGACCAAGCGGCCACGCCGCTAAACCCAGTCCCGTGGGAGCGTTGGGACTATACGCTAACCATTATCGGCAAACCCAATGCCGGCAAATCATCGCTCCTCAATAAGCTCCATGAACGCCAAACAGCATTGGTCCATGCCGAAGCGGGCACCACACGCGATCTGGTACAAGCAGTCATCCCGATAGGCAACGAATATATTCGCGTCATCGATACGGCAGGTTTGCGCCGCCGCACGCGCAAAAAAGAGCGCCTGGAAACCTTTTCAGTGCAAAAAGCTATCCACGCCATCAATCAGGGCGACCTTGCCATTCTCCTCGTTGATGCAACCGTGGTCTTTAGCGAACAAGATAAAAAAATAGCCGCCACAGTCATCCACGCACATAAACCCTGCATCATTGCCATTAATAAATGGGATCTTTATTTAGAAACCGTTGCTGACGCCAGTACAAGCACCACTGCCTGGCAGCAGTATCTGAGACGCCTGGAATTTCTCTTTCCCATTATTTCGCAGTTCTCTGTTATAAAAATATCAGCCATGACGGGCTTGGGCACGCAAACACTGCTCAAGTTGGCACATAAATTGTTTCAAGCTCATAGTAAAATGCTCACAACCCATCACGTCAACACATTGCTCAGCAGTGCCATGAAAGCCAATCCTCCCACGATCAACAGTGAGGGACGCAGACTTAAAATTTATTACGGCGTGCAACTAAGCAGCGCTCCCCCCGTCATTAAGGTCTTCATCAATCACACAACGCTCTTCAAAGCAAACTACAAACGCTATCTGCAGCATTTTATACAATCGCAAGCCTTCTGTAACGGCGTGCCGCTGCTCCTGCTAAGCGAGGCCAAAACCCCGACCAATGCCCCGCCATCCCGTAAATCGCCGCCGCGGCTCAGCAAACGCACAAAAGGCAACTCAGCAATCAGTGCCTCAGCCCGTTCTGCCAAGCGCCCTGCCGCACACTCAAAGTGAATGACAGTCTGAGCATCCTTGGCTGGGCAGTACTGGCTTACAGCTGCGGCGCCATTCCCCTAGGGTATCTTGTGGGCAAGTGGCATGGTGTGGATCTGCGTGAACACGGCAGTCAAAACATTGGCGCGACCAATGTAACACGGGTCATCGGCAAGCCCTGGGGCATCATTGTTTTCTGCGGCGACTTCCTCAAAGGCTATCTGCCGACATTGCTGGGACATGCCATGCTGCTGCAAATGCACCTGCCGCTCTCCCCCCTCCTAGTCGTACTCAGTTTCTGCTGCTTCCTGCTTCCCGGCATTGGGCATGCCTTTCCGTTCTTGCTGCGCTTCAAAGGCGGCAAGGGTGTTGCCACCTTTGCCGGGGTGCTGGCGGCTAGCTCGCCTGCAACTTTTGTGGCAGTCCTGAGCTGTTTCGGCATTGTTTATTACAGTACTCGTATTATTGCCATGGCTTCTCTGCTGGCTGCGTTCATGATGCCGCTGACGTTTGGGTTAAGCACCCTGCCTTCCATCCAAGCGGCACTGTCCAACCTGAAGCTCGCCAACCTTAGTCTGTTTACCCAGCATGCAGCCCTCTGGTTCGGCATGTTACTGGGCATTGCCGCGTTCATCTTCATCCGTCATCGCGATAACATCAAGCGCATCCTAAGCGGTACAGAAAAACACTTTAAGCGCTAAGCCAAGACCTCACCCCCCAACCCGCCAGTTAGGATCCAATAACGGCGATACCCCCCAGCACCATAATATACCTATTAAATGGTTAAATTATGTAAAAAAACAAAAAAACAATATATATTTTGCATTTACATAACAATTCAATGTTACAATACCTTAGGCACTATTAGCCTAGCGTGTGTCATTGTCGCGCAAACAATTATTATGGATAGTTCATTTTACACGTGTCGTCGCCAGTGTCTATAAAAGCTGGTGCCACTGATAACGTAACGTCGTAGTATTTTTTATGCTTCACGTTGCATAAATGATCTTATCCAGCTAGTTGTCTATTTCACCAACTATACTTAGTAGGGGGGAAGCAGCAATTGGGTTGTTAATGTGTTCAAGGGGTACACCCTTGTTAAGAAAAGGCAAAAGACATTCGCATCAATATAAATCATTTACAATAATTCATAAGGAGCACGTTGTAATGGCAAATGCATCATCCAAACAATTAGCACAGCGCATTAAGCAGAAGGATATCCGTATCAAAAAGCTTAGAGCGGATCTTAAAGAAGTTGAGGCTGGAAAGAAGGCCATGGTGGCTAAAAAAAAAGAAGCCGTTGAAATCGAAAAACAGGTAATGGCGACGGCTAAAGCCAAAAAGGCGAAAATGAGCGCTAAAAAAGGTACTAAAAAAGCTCGTTAACCATTTATAGGATTTAAACTGTGTAACAGTTTTACCTCATAAACCGTTGCACAGCTGCACAGGGACGTGCGTTTTTTATTTTTCAGCGTTGTTGCCTGTGGCTGAACGCAGCAAGCGCGCAAATATTTGTACGGCCTAGGCCTGTATGAAATACTCGCGTTATCGTTACCTGCAAGCTCATTGGAAGCTGGCGGTCCATATTATTTTTCGCACGCGTCATTTTGGCGTGAATAATAAGCTTTACAGCAAACGGGCTGTGCCTTATGGGCAGAATTTAGCGCGCATCATCCTGAATACGCTGTTAGGGTTCCCATTATGGCGCGCGTTCAAACTCATGCGCTGGCGCATGGGACCAACAGTCGGCTTCATTCCATACAATGAATATCTATTAGTTTTTCACAAAAAATAACAAGCTTTTGTTGTTTTAATGTTATATTACTTAGCAATGGGATGAACCAACTATGAAACCGCAACCAGCTGCTGCAGACCTTAAAATCATTCGCTTAACAGAGAATGCTATAACGGAGATCAAACGCCGACTTGCTGTTGCTCCAGCAAATGACGAGCTGGGACTGCGCTTGGGCGTGAAAGGCGGCGGGTGTTCAGGACTTTCTTATGTCATTGACATGGGCAAGATGAAGCCTGGCGATCATATCATCACGCATTACGGGTTTCCCATATACATTGATACCAAGAGCGGTCTTTATTTGGAAGGCGTTGAATTAGATTATGAAAGCGGCTTTATGGGCAGCGGGTTTAAGTTTAAAAACCCTAATGCCAGCAATACTTGCGGCTGCGGTGAATCGTTCTCGCTTTAACTAAATCCGTCCTGAGCACTGCCAGCGTTACGGCAATAACAGACACCCGAACGGAGTCTCCATGAAACCACCTGTTGGGCAAGCTCCCGTGTGGTCTTCACTCACAGAGCTCTTCGCCTGTGTCCAGCTCAGTGGGCGCGACAGCCTCAGCTGGTTAAGCGCCATTTCAAGCAATCGTTTTCAAGAACTTGCCCCCGGCATGTTTTGCACAAATGCTATTTTGGATAAAACAGCAAAATTGCGCGTCGGGTTTTATCTGTATCTGACAGCCCCCCAGCAGTACCTCCTCATCAGCCCTAAAATCACATTACCTGCCCTCTTAGCCGTTCTTACTGAGTATCATTTCGCCGAGCAGCTCACATTTAAGCAGTACCCTCAGGCAGAATTCATCAGCTATTCCACGTCCATTCAGGCAGCAGGCACCACCGCAACTCCACCCGCCGCCGCCAGTCCAACACTAAGCGCATTGTTAAACAGCCTGCATACCGCAAAAAACAACAACTCACTCAGCCTCCCTGCCGGCAGTTTAAAAGCTGATGATACCTATTTCCTGCCCGCCCCTTTCACACTCAACGCAGGCTGTGACTATTTCCTCTTCACCCCAGCCAAACACAAAAACACACAAACACCCCCCGTGACTGCATTTTTGCACGCGCACAATATTCCATTGCAGCAGCCTGCCGCCTGGCAGCAGCAGCGCCTAACCAACGGCATCCTGCTCTTTGGGCATGAACTCCACGCAGGTGATGCCATCCTTGCCTGTCCTGAAGCGGAAAAGTGGGTCGCAACCGATAAAGGTTGTTATCCCGGTCAAGAAGTCATCGCACGCATCACAACGCGCAACCGTGAAGTACTGCATAAATTTGTCGCCATTGTCTTCATGGGTGCCAAGCTGCCGCCGCTCCATCGCACTAGTGAACTGCGCACAACTGAACGCTCAGTCGGAAATGTGCGCGCAGTCATTCACATTACACAAACACAAGCACAGACATACTTAGCCGCACAGCATGTTTACTCAGAAGCATCCTCTGCCGCAGCAGCCAACACCACACCAGTAAACCACAGCAACGACACCAACGCGCTTTTAGTGTTGGCACTGCTCCATAAAGACTATTATGCTCCCGCTAGCATGCTTAACATCGCACTCCCCGGCATTGCCGCAGCCGCCCAGCAGCACAACCCCGTCCCAACGCCGAGTACTGCTGACATTTATACAGGTCATGTTTTAGCCTTGCCACTCAGCAGCAACCTTAGCGCAAGCTCCGCGCAACAGCTGAAATCACTGTACGAAGCTGGCATCAAAGCTTATCACACTGCTCAGCCTGAGCTCGCCCGTAAGCATTTTACAGCAGTACTGGACATTGCCCCCAAACACAGCGACGCACTGGAAGCACTTGCCGTGCTGGAAGAGCGCAGCGGTAACCATAACACTGCCATAACACTCAATAAACGCCTCAAAACACTCTTGCCAACAGCTGTTATGCCCCATACTAATTTATCGCGCCTCTACATGCTGAAAGGATGGATTGAACAAGCTGAAGCCGAACAACAACAAGCCACACTCATGAGCTTCAAGGCTACCGCACGCAGCGCCACTCAGCAGCGTGAAGCAGAAAAATTGCTGCACGTACGCCGCCAACGCCAACTGGAACTTTTTACAAAAGCCCTTGCCATTGATGCCAATGACAGTATTGCTCTGTTTTCATTGGGCAAACTGCATTATGAGGAAGGCCTTTATGCCAAAGCGCTGCCGCATTTACAGCGTGCCGCGCACGTCAATCCCAAACACGCCGCCACACAGTTATTTTATGGCAAAAGCCTGCAACACCTTGCTCGCCTTGCCGAAGCGCAAGCTGTTTTCAAACAAGGCATTGACATCGCCCGGGCACAAGGGCACCTGGCGCCGTTAAAAGCTATGGAAAGTGCGCTGGCATCACTTGCCAACAAAAAGCACTCACATTGAGTGAATTAAATTGCAAGGGCAGCGTTAAAACTTAGTGACTCTTCAATACCGTCACCACATCGGCATACATTGTCAAAAATCCGCCCGCTAAAACAATGCGCTGAACAATGCCCTGCTCTACAACACAGGGACAAAATACAAGCTCGCCAGCTGTCAATGCAGCAATAGCTGCTTTCAAACAAGACATTGACATATCGCCACGGGCACAAGGGAACCTGGCACCGTTAAAAACTATGGAAAGTGCATTGACATCACTTGCCAACAAAAAACACTCACATTGAGCGAATTAAATTGTAAGGGCAGCGTTACAGCTTAGTGACTCTTCAATACCGTCACCACATCGGCATACATTGTCAAAAATCCGCCCGCTAAAACAATGCGCTGAACAATGCCCTGCTCTACAACACAGGGACAAAATACAAGCTCGCCAGCTGTCAATACAGCAATAGCTGCTTTCAAACAAGACATTGACATATCGCCACGGACACAATGGTACCGTTAAAAGCTATGGAAAGTGCATTGACATTACTTGCCAACAAAAACACTCACACTGAGTGAATTAAATTGTAAGGGCAGCGTTAAAACTTAGTGACTCTTCAATACCGTCACCACGTCGGCATACATTGTCAAAAATCCGCCCGCCAAAATAATGCCCTACTCTACAACACAGGGACAAAATACAAGCTCGCCAGCTGTCAATACAGCAATAGCTGCTTTCAAACAAGGCATTGACATCGCCACGGGCACAATGGTACCGTTAAAAGCTATGGAAAGTGCATTGACATCACTTGCCAATAAAAACACTCACACTGAGTGAATTAAGTTGTAAGGGCAGTGTTAAAACTTAGTAACTCTTCAATACCGTCACCACATCGGCATGCACTGTCAAAAATCCGCCCGCCAAAACAATGCGCTGAACACTGCCCTGCTCTGCAACACAGGGATGAAACACAAGCTCGCCAGCTGTCAATGCAGCAATCAGTGTAGCATGATGTGGTAAAACCGTCAGCTTGCCGTGTGCAGCAGGCACTGTAAGCGCTGTTACAGCCCCACAGAACAGCTCCGCCTCAGGACTAAGGACTTGGAGCTTAAAACTAAGTGCTTCTGCCATAAGTCATGCACACCATTAAACAGCTGATTAAAGCGTCTTCGCTTTCTCTTCCGCTTCGGCAATAGAGCCCACCATATAAAAAGCTTGTTCGGGAAGTTTATCGTACTTGCCGTCCAGCAGCTCCTTAAATGAACGAATATTGTCTTCCAACTTTACGTACTTGCCGGAAATATTTGTGAACGCTTCGGCGACAAAAAACGGCTGCGAAAGAAAGCGCTGCAATTTACGTGCACGCTGAACCGTTATTTTATCTTCTTCGCTCAGCTCGTCCATGCCCAAAATAGCAATAATGTCTGTTAATTCCTTATAACGTTGAAGCGTTGCCTGAACAGCGCGTGCCGTATTATAATGATCTGCTCCCACAACTTCCGGTGTCAATGCACGTGAGGTGGAAGTCAGCGGGTTCACAGCCGGGTAAATGCCCAACGCTGCCAATGCACGATCCAGGTTGGTAGTGGCATCCAAGTGTGCAAATGTAGTAGCGGGAGCTGGGTCTGTGTAATCGTCCGCAGGGACATACACCGCCTGCACGGAAGTGATGGAGCCTAAATCCGTAGAAGTAATGCGCTCTTGCAATTCGCCCATTTCAGTGGCAAGCGTAGGTTGATACCCCACCGCCGAAGGAATTCGCCCCAATAGTGCAGAAACCTCTGCACCGGCTTGTGTGAACCGAAAGATGTTGTCCACAAAAAAAAGCACATCTTGTCTGAGTTCATCGCGAAAGTATTCGGCAACGGTCAGCCCCGTCAAACCCACGCGTGCACGCGCACCGGGCGGCTCATTCATTTGTCCATAAATAAGCGCCGTCTTATTGCGCACGCCGTATTCGCCTAACTCATTGTACAAGTCTGTTCCCTCACGTGAACGTTCCCCCACGCCCGCAAATACAGAATAACCGCCATGCCCACGCGCCACATTGTGAATCAGTTCGCCAATGGTCACCGTTTTACCAACGCCTGCACCACCAAAAAGACCAATTTTTCCGCCTTTCACATAAGGCGCTAATAAATCAATAACCTTAATCCCCGTTTCAAGAATTTCAACCTTAGTAGAAAGTGATTTAAATTCGGGCGGACTGCGATGAATGGGATATTCCAATTTGCACTTAATGGGACCGCGCCCATCAATAGCTTCGCCCACTACATTCATAATACGATCAAGCACTTCTTCGCCCACCGGGATGGTAATGGGATTGCCTGTATTAACGACGGGCATACCGCGCCGCAGACCATCGGAGCTGTCCATGGCCACTGTCCGCACACGTCTCTCGCCCAGGTGCTGAGCCACCTCCAAAACTAATTCATTTTGCTCCAAGCTCTCCGCTAGCCGCTTGACACGCAAGGCCGTATAAATAGGCGGTAATTCGCCCTCAGTAAAACTAACATCGATGACTGCGCCAAGCACCTGAATAATTTTTCCATTGGGAAGGTTTTTTTTGTTCATAACATCTCTCTTTTCTAAACAAGTCAATTCATTGTACAGGAGCAGAATACTAACTGAGCTGCGCTGCTTCTGCACCCGAAATAATTTCTATCAGCTCAGTTGTGATCGCCGCCTGCCGCACACGGTTGCGTTCCAAGGTCAGCTGATCAACAAGTTCATTACAATTACGCGTCGCATTATCCATCGCCGTCATGCGTGCGGCATGCTCGCCTGTTACGGATTGCAACAGCGTCTGGTATAAATTGAAACGCAATAAAGCTTTGAGGTAAGCTTCCGCCAGTTCTGCAGCAGCCGGTTCCAGTAAACAGACAGCTGCCGCATCCGCGATGTCCGCTGCATTGCTGGCTGCTGCACCACCCGCTACGGTTTTTTGATGCTGAGCAGGCGGTGGTGCCTTGGAGGCATTTTCCTGTAGCGGCACTAACGTGCGCACAATAGGACGCTGAACAAGGGTGGAAATGAATTCATTGTAAACAACGATTAATTTCTGCCGCGCACCGCTGCTGAGGAGGTTGAGATAACGATCGGCATGGGGAAGCATGTCATCATAACGCGGCTGTTTGGTCAATCCTTCCAGCTCGCGCCGTTCCTTGAACTGTGAAACATTCTTGAAAGCATCGTAACCACGCCTGCCGATAAAATCCACATAACAATCCACGTCCCTAAGCTCAGTAAGCAGCGACTGGAAGCGTTTGATGACAGCCTGATTAAAAGAACCGCAAAGCCCACGCTCAGAAGTGAATACCAGCAACTGTACCGCTTGCCGGTGTTTGGCAGACTGCGCGCGCCCAGCTGCTAAGCTGCCCAATTCTGCAAGGGTTTCACTGCGTTCACCCAGTACAGCGGCCATGGTTTCCAATGCTGCCAAATACTTTTGACTCCTGCGCGTGACCAACTGCATTTTATTAAAGCGCGTGGTGGCAATCAGCTTCATGGCACTGGTTATCTTCTTCGTCTGTTTAAACGAAGCAAGCTTAATATTGAGCTCTTTTAACGTTGCCATACACTACCACGCATCAAGTTTTACTCACCCTAAACTTCCAGCCCCTTGCCAATTGCTCATTGCTCATTGCAGCCACTAAGCCAATAAATAGCCTAGCTAAAGCTCTTTTTGAATGTGGCGACTGCACGTTCCAGCTCAGCAAGGGCATCATCACTGAGTTTGCCTGTTTTCTGAATGCCCTGTCTGAGTGCAGCGTGCTGTGTTTTAATATATTCAAGAAATCCTGTTTCAAAAGCAGAAACCTTAACCAGCGGCAGCTCATCCAAATGTCCATTGGTGCCTGCCCAGATCACTAAACACTGGTCGGCAACATCCATAGGACTGTACTGGGGTTGTTTGAGCAGTTCCATCAGCCGTGCACCGCGATTTAGCTGGCGGCGTGTCACTTCATCCAAATCTGAAGCAAATTGCGAAAAGGCTTCCAATTCACGATACTGCGCCAACTCGCCTTTTAAGGGACCAGCAGCCTGTTTCATCGCCTTAAGCTGCGCATTGCCGCCTACACGTGAGACCGAAATACCGATATCAATGGCTGGACGTTGACCTTTATTGAAAAGCTCGGTATCTAAGAAAATTTGTCCATCGGTAATGGAAATAACGTTTGTGGGAATATAAGCAGAAACGTCCCCCGCCTGCGTTTCAATGATAGGAAGCGCGGTAAGTGAACCTGCACCTTCTGCATCGGATAATTTAGCCGCGCGCTCAAGCAGCCGTGAATGCAGATAAAAAACATCGCCAGGATAGGCTTCACGCCCGGGCGGACGACGCAAAAGCAATGAGATCTGCCGATAAGCCTGTGCCTGTTTGGTTAAATCATCGTAAACAATCAGTGCGTGTTCACCCTTATCGCGGAAGTATTCTGCCATTGTGACACCCGTGTACGGGGAAAGGAACTGCAATGAGGCATTTTCAGAAGCTGATGCAGAAATAACCGTTGTAAAGTCCATCGCCCCCTCTTGTTTGATGCGCTCGACCACTGCTGCCAGTGTGGATTGTTTCTGACCAATGCCCACATAAAAACATTTTACGCCCTTGCCTTTCTGATTGACAATGGCATCAATGGCAATGGCTGTTTTACCGGTCTGGCGATCGCCGATGATCAGCTCGCGCTGCCCCCGCCCAATTGGAATAAGCGAATCAATCGCTTTAATACCGGTCTGCAATGGTTCATGAACCCCCTTGCGCGCAATGATGCCAGGGGCCTTCACTTCTATTTGCCGAGTAGTTTCCGGTTGAAGCGGTGCCCCACCGTCGATAGGAACCCCCAAGGCATTGATCACGCGCCCTAAGAGCGCTTCGCCCACAGGCACGGATGCAATGCGTTTAGTGCGTTTGACCAGATCGCCTTCCTTAATGGTATTGACCTCGCCAAAAATACTCACACCCACATTGTCCTGTTCCAGATTGAGTGCCATACCGGTGACACCGCTTGCAAATTCAACCAATTCGCCTGCCATCACCTCATCTAAACCATGCACACGTGCAATGCCGTCGCCTACTTGTAAAACCGTGCCCACCTCATAAGTGACACCGGTTGTTTCAAAGTTATCCAGTTGTTTTTTTAAGATCTGGGTAATCTCATCTGCGCGAAGTTGTTCACTCATAGTTGTTTTTCCTCAGGGTTGTCCTTTAAAGAGCTTAGCGGCCACGTTTTGCTGTCGCCAAAGTTCATATGACTCAGTTGTTTTACAATTTTTCTTTAAGGCGCGTAAGGGCTCCATTAAGCGAGTAATCATAAAGTTTATCCACCACGCGCAAGGTGAAGCCGCCCAAGAGCTGTGGACGTATAACAGTTTTCAGCTCCAATGTCTTTGCTAAGTGAGTACTGAAACGTTGCTCCAGCGCAGCTTGTACGGTTGGCGAAAGTGGGAATGCCGTTTCCAAGTGCGCCTGCAATACGCCGCTGCGCTCACGATAAAGCTGCAAATAACATTCTGCCATCGGCACAATCAACGCACTGCGCCCTTTTGCCAGCATAAACCGCATAAATTTATTGGTCTGCTGATGCAGCTGCTCACTGAACAGCTTAGTGAGAAACACAAGTTTCTGTGCATTGGGGATAACCTCATTTGTCAGGGTCGCTTGCAGCCGCGGGGCACTTTTGGCAAGCAAAACAATGACCTCAGCATCACGAACACTGAGCTCCACCAAAGCCTGCTCTTCCATAAAATGATAAAAAGTCTTGCTATAACGCTGAGCAGCCTGAGTCGCACTCATCCTTAATTAATCCTTAACAGCCTTAGTGTAAACAACAGCTATTTCAGCTCTTTAAGAAATTTTTGTGCCAGTGCCTCGTTTTGTTTGACGTCCACCTGCTCCGCCAGCAGTTTGGCAGCAATATCCATTGCCAGCTGCACACTGTAAGTTTTCAATTCCAGCTCAGCCTGTGCGCGCTCCGAACGAATAGCAGCTTCAGCCTTAGCGGTCATCGTCTTCAGCGAGGCTTTTGTTTTCTGTTCCAGCTGCACTTTAAGGTTAGCAGCAATTGTCCGCGTATTTGTTATCAGTTCGGCAGCACTGGCGTGCGCCTCGCTCAATACACGCTCACGTTCCTCAGCCGCTGCCGCAGCAGCCGCTTCCGTCTGTTCCGCCGTTTGTATAGACTTTGTGATGCGCGTTTCACGCTCATCAAGCACTTTAAGAATAGGTTTCCAGGCAAATTTATACAGTACCAGCAGTGTTAGCCCAAATACCACCCAAGTCCATAATACCAGCCCGGGATCCGCTTTAAAAAAGGGATTGCCGCCACCGGTATCAGCGGTTGCCGCCAAATAAACGGGCAGCTCTTCTGCTGGACGGGTCATTGCAACGGTTTCCATTGTGTGGGCTGCAGGGGCAGAAGCACTAGCTGCCATAACCCCTTCAACCGAATACAATTCATTCACCGTAGCGGCAATTGAAAATTGGTCTCTCACACTCATCACAATATTCCTTAGCACTCAGCGCAGGCTGTCCTGCTGACGATGAATGGCTTCAATTTTAGTGCCCACATGTACCAATGTACCATTAAAAGCTGCAGCAAAGGACTGCGCTAAGCCGACATTAGCCCGACTTAGCCGCCACCCAAGGCCAGCAAGGCAATCACAGCGCCAAAAAGCGCAACACCTTCAATCAGCGCAGCAGAAATAATCATTGCTGTCTGAATTTTGCCGGCAGCTTCGGGTTGACGAGCAACGCCTTCAGCAGCTGCGCCGCCAATACGACCGATGCCAAGGCTTGCGCCTAATACCACCAAACCTGCTCCAATAGCAGCTAAACCTGCTCCAATATGTTCCATAATACAATCCTCCTAAGGGGTTAAATTAGTTCAATAATTAAATGATTAGTTAGCTATTTAATAATAGGTTACTAATAACTGATCATGTTCGGCACCACCGTTAATAAACTAGTGTGCCGGGTGCAGCATTTCTCCAATAAAAATAGCAGAGAGTAATGCAAAAATATAAGCCTGTAAAAAGGCAACAAAAATTTCCAACAAATAAATAAACAACCCCAAGCCCAAAACAGGAAGTCCAGCAAGACCAAAGATAATAATAACACCTAAGATCGAAAAAATAACAATATGCCCCGCCAATAAGTTTGCAAACAAACGAATAGTCAATGCAAAGGGCTTAATGAAAAGACCAACAAATTCAAGAATAAATAAAAAAGGAACAAGCACGCCAGGCACACCGGGCGGAACAAATAAGCTGAAAAATCCACCGACGCCATGATAACGCAGCCCGCCTACCACCATGCAAGCCAAAGTCATCGCAGCAAAAGCAGCAGTAATATTGACATTGGCAGTAGCCGTTGCAAACAAGGGAATCAACCCCAAGAGATTAAGCGTAAGAATCATAAAGAAGCTCGTTAATAAAAACGGGGCAAACCTGCGGCCATCACGTTCACCCAGATAGGCAATAGAAACATCGTCACGGATAAACAGGATAAGCATCTCAAGAAAATTACTAAGCCCCCGCGGTGCCTGCGTGCTGCTGCGGCGGCGATAGCCGCCAATAAAAAGCACCATCAGCACCAAACAAGCCACAACCAGCATTAATGCATGCAGACCATTCTTAAAATAAAGGTCATATCCGCCCACACTGAACAATTTGCCATTGGGAAAGTGCAGTGCTAAACCAGGCAGGGGATTCCAAACGTCACTATCCACAACATGGTGCATTGTAAATTCTTGCACACTTGGCCCTGCGGCGGCTGGCGCTGCTGCAACAAGCGGTGCCATCAGCATAAACATACTGAGCAGACAAGCCAAACCATTGTGACGCCCAATGACTAAAAAGCCCGTGGCAAATGATAAATAACGTGAGAGAATAACAGAAAGTGGCATCAACAAAAAAACATTAATACTTGAGCTGTCAAGCTGGAAGCGTAACAATAGACTACACTAAGACTAAGAAACTAAGGAAAATCAAATCACCAATCACCAAATTGTCAAAGTTCTCCCCAACAACCATTAGTTCTCATCCGAGTTTGTTTTCTCAGCCGCCGCGGCATCCACCCGCTCCATGCCGCGCACAAACTTGATCAATTCGTAAAATCCCCAGCTCAATCCCAATAAAATTCCACACAAGGTCCAAATATAATAATTCGTTGCCAGGTACTTATCCAGCTGGTACCCACAAAATGCCAAAACCCCTACCCCGGCAATGAAATTGGTCACCAGAGTAATCCCTTTAGCATGCACCCACCTTGTAGTGTCATTGGGAGCAGACCTCGCGTTCATCATAAAGCCCCCAACAATTAAAAAACTACAAGCTTATCACAGCACAACGTTTGTGGGACACTCAAAGTCACCTACCCCCGCTGCCGCACAAGCGCGTAACAAGTGTATCATGAAACATGCGCGAGGATGATTTTTTTTTATAAAACCAGCTGCTAAAAAGCTGAATAATAGAAAAATGCCAAAAGAACTGTGTGCATTAACAATTTCTTGAAGATGATTTTCTCAAAAAAAGACTTGTTTATATGCAAGTGATGGTATAATACTGAGCTTGCAAAAGCTGGCATGAAAATAGTACAAGTTTAAATTCAGAAGTCGCTTCATTAGTATGCAAGTATTTTCTGGTGCAGTTTTAACGCAATTTTATTAATTATGGAACCAACCGCTTCACCCGCAGTTACCAACGGCACTGCATCTACTAGAGCTGATGGGCAGTCAACGACTTCCCCATCGCCGCGTGTCACGCGCGACAATGCCACAGGCACTCATGAACGACAGTACTCCGCTGGACGTGGAAGATTTGGCGATGATTCACGCAGCCCAAGCAGCAGTGCCCCCGCTGGACGTGGAAGATTTGGCGATGATTCACGCAGCCCAAGCAGCAGTGCCCCCGCTGGACGTGGAAGATTTGGCGATGATTCACGCAGCCCAAGCAGCAGCGCCCCCGCTGGACGTGGAAGATTTGGCGATGATTCACGCAGCCCAAGCAGCAGCGCCCCCGCTGGACGTGGAAGATTTGGCGATGATTCACGCAGCACGGGCAACAGCGGACGTACACAATATCAATCACGTACACGTCTGCCATTTAAAAAGAAATTTTGTTTTTTCACACGCAATCACATCACGTACATCGATTACAAGGATACCTTGTTATTGAAGCGTTTTTTGGGACGCAGCGGGCAAATTTTATCGCCGCGCATTACGGGTGTGAAGCCTATTTACCAGCGCAAGCTGGCATTTGCTGTTAAACGCGCACGCTTTATGGCACTTATTCCGTATGTGGGAGAAGTGGTCCGTGAGGATTTCAAAGCGCGGGAATTTTCCGATGATCAGCCATCATCACGTGACCGCTATTCACGTGACCGTGGTGACCGTGATACACGTGGTGACCGTGACCGCTATCCACGTGACCGTGATACACGTGAACGCTATCCACGTGAAAGCTCACCGCGTGAGTACAATGCAGCAGCACCAACGCCGCAGCCGCCATCCTCGCCATCCCCTGCTGCACCTGCCGCTACGGAAAATAAGCGCGAAGCTGCTGCTGACAGCACCACTTAGAACCTTGAGTGCTCTGCCCCTGTTAAACCTGCAATAATTCTGGAGCACACGTTATGGCTAAGAAAAAATCGCTTGCACGCGTTATCATCAAACTTAAAAGCAGTGAAAGTCCGCATATGTACTCCAGTACTAAAAATAAAAGAAATTCCCCGAATAAACTTGAACTTAAAAAATTTGATCCCACGCTCAGAAAGCACGTAATGTACAAAGAGATCAAATAAACTAGCATTGTTGACGACATAACTCCAAGCAAAAAATTCACAAAAGGCGCTATAAGCATGGCACGACATTGCAAACTAACTGGTAAAAAAACGCGTTCGGCAAACAATGTTTCCCACGCTAAAAATCGCACAAAACGCAAACAATATCCCAATATTATCAAAAAAACGTTATATATTCCATCGCTCAAACGCGCGGCTACCATCAAAATTTCTACAAAAGCCCTAAAAATCATTAACAAGCTGGGCATTGATGCTGCACTAAGAAAGTCCGCAACCAAGCTTGAAGCGATCCTTGTAAAAAACACCTGACATAGCTTAGCCGCTACAAACTCTTGTTAGGCATCCTGTATCCCACAACAAGACAGTGCGTTCCTGGAAGCAGCGCTTAGTCGCCACGGCTATCCTGAGCTTCGCAGCTTTGCCGCTGCTGCAATGTATTCATCTGGATTACCTGCACACAGGTTTAGCCGGCAAAAATCTCTTGCAAAAGCTGGCTTTTGGCGATCATTCGCTGGAACTGCAACAGCTTGAAAAAGTAACGCTAAAAGGCTTTTCGGTCGGCGATTTTTCCCATCCGCTGGTACAAAAACAATTGCACCAGTACCAGCGCCATGGCAAAAAAACGCTGGAGGCCATCATGGCACAAGGTGCTTTTTACCTGCCCACCATCAAACGTATCTTTAAAAAACAGGGCATTCCTGAAGAATTAGCCTACCTCCCGGTCATTGAGAGCGGTTATCGTAATCACGCCACTTCTAGCGCTGCTGCTGTGGGTATGTGGCAATTTACTTACGATACAGGTATTATGTATAAACTGAGCGCAAACTATTGGTATGATGAGCGCATTGATTTTTATAAATCCACACGCGCAGCAGCGTATCATTTAAAGTACCTGTACAGCGTGTTTGACGATTGGCTGCTGGTATTAGCCGCTTATAACGCCGGTGCGGGCAAGATTGGACGTGCCATTAAACGCTATCAGACGCGCAATTTTTGGGAGCTCATTGAATATTCTTATATTAAAGGCGAAACTGCTAATTACGTCCCTAAATACATAGCCGTTTTAACGATGTTAAAAAATCCAAAGCGTTACAACATCAAGCTGCCGGCAGCAACACCAGAAGTTGCCGTCAAGGAAGTTCACATTGACGATGCCACCGCCATCAGCGTCCTCACACAATGTGCCAATATGCCCGTAGAATTATTCCGCCGCTACAATCCTTCACTGCTACGCTGGTCCACGCCTCCCAAACGTGCGTACACCATTTATGTGCCACTAGCACATTATCAGCAGTTCTTGAGCGAACTAAACAAGCTGCCGCCAACAGAACGCGTGACTTTTCGTGAATATTTCATTAACATTGGTGATTCGCTTTCTACAATCGCCAGCCGCTTTGACCTCCCGGTTAATCCCATCGCCGAACTTAACGAGCTGAGCTCATTGAATGAAATTCGCGCGGGTGAATTGTTAATCCTGCCCATTCAGGGAAAAACAACTGCAATGCGTGTGGACGCCGCCCTCAACACTACTGCTAATCACGCGCGTGTGGCACTTACACGCCAAAACAATCATACGCGCATCGGTCGCCGTACCCAAAAACGCCAGCGGCAAAAGCTTAGCATTCCCATCGTCAGCAGCGCAGACCAGGCAACCATACCACCTTATATATTTTTACACCTTTTAACGCCTGATGACACACTCTACGCGTTAGCGCGCCGCTACAGCGTTGGCATTGGCGAACTGATGCAATGGAACGGCATTACAGGCAGCCGCACGCTCCAACCAGGCAAACATCTACTGGTGAAGTTAAAACACCCCCTGCAAGTGGCTGAGTGAGCCGTGCCAAGGCTGGGATGCCCGTGCTTATCCCAGCTCGTCCGCTCCCCAGTCATTAAATTTATTACGAAAAATTTGCTTTTCATGTTTTAATTCTCAGAATTTTAATAACAAGCTCAGTTAGCACCGCCTGCTAAACTGTTCCCCTCAACTTATGGAAATAGAAAAGTCTCAGCACCGCAGCTCGTTCTACCAGCCCCAGAGCTACACAGGGTACAGCATTAAAATAAAAATCCTCTTGATTTTAATTTTGACGGGGTTTGTACTTATTATTGCACGCCTTTTTTCACTACAAGTCATCCATGGTGAAGAATATCGTGCGCAAGCATTGAACAATCGCAAACAGGTGATCCGTACGCCCTCCTATCGTGGAGAAATTTATGTGGACGCAGGAAAAACTAAGATCGTTGAAAATAGGGCAGCTTATTCCGTTTATGTGATTCCTAAAAATTTCCCGTCACCGCGCAGTGCTAAATTGCAACGGCGTGAGCTGTTTGCAAAACTGCATGAGCATTTTGCTATTGCTGAGCGGGGCATTCTCCGCGCCTTACGAAAAGGACGCGCCAACCCGTATAAACCCCAGCTCATTCAGAGTGATGCATCACTAGCCAATATTCACTACTTAGCAGAACACCTCAGCGAATACCCGGGCATTATTTACCTCAGTACCCCCAAACGTTATTATCACGATGGACTTATGTATTCGCATATTACAGGCTATATCCGGGCGATCAGTTCACGTGAATTAGCGACCAAACACGAGCTGGGTTATTCTTCCATTTCGCTCATCGGCAAGCTGGGCATTGAGGCAAAATACGACCTGGATTTACGTGGAAAAGAAGGTTATAAAGTTCAGATCATTGATGCGAAGAACCACGTGAAAGATGAGCTGTTTCCACCAGACGGCAAAGCTGCGGCAGGCAAAAACTTAACCCTCACCATCGATTCACGCATACAAAAAATTGTTTATGACACCCTGCAAGGTTACCCCGGCGGCGCCATCGTCACAAGAGCGGCTACAGGCGAGGTCTTAGCACTTTACAGCTATCCATCTTATGATCCCAATATTTTCATTAATACACTCAAACAGGAAGTATTCCAGACCTATCTGCAAGCAGCAAACAATCCATTTTTCAATCGCGTGACGCAAGGTGAATATCCGCCCAGCTCCATTTTCAAACTTGTCCTGTCATTAGCGGCAACAGACAGTCAAACCATAGATTTGCAGCGCTACCGTCAAACCTGTTACGGCGGC
Source organism: Spirochaetota bacterium (assembly GCA_965249715.1). GTDB lineage: Bacteria > Spirochaetota > UBA12135 > COTS27 > COTS27 > COTS27. The sequence continues at coordinate 31,423 of CBDFMP010000044.1, forward strand.
ATTTACATTGGTCCGAAATTTTTTAAGTGCGAAGGCGTCCATTTAGAAGCAAACATTTATCAAGCGCTTGCCAATTCCTGCAATGTATTTTTTTACAACCTAGGCTTTGATCTGGGGCCACAAACCATTTCCAAGTATGCGCGCAGTTATTTTAACTTCGGCGCGCCATCAGGCATTGATCTGCCGTACGAAAAAGCTGGGCGGATCCCCGATCAAAAATGGAAGCTGGAAAATATTGGCACATTTTGGTGGGATGGCGATACCGCCAATTTTTCAATTGGCCAAGGTTACACATTGGCGACCATCGTGCAGATCAATACGCTGACAGCTGCGCTTGCAAACTATGGACATGCGTTTACACCGCAGCTATTAAAATCGCAACATTCACCGGAAACTGATATTGTTTTTACTCCACAAACACGTGAAAGTATTAATTTGCCATTTTCAAGTCAGAATATCGCTATTGTGCGCCAAGCTATGCGTTATGCCGTAGAGTGGGGAACCGCAAAACGCATAAACACGGCAACCCTTGAGCTTGCAGGCAAAACAGGTACCGCACAAACTTATAGAGGCAAGGAGCCCCACTCATGGTTCACAGGGTTTGCCCCTTATCGCGCAAATAAAGCTAAAGACACTGTAGCCGTGACAGTACTTTTAGAAAATGCCGGACACGGCGGAGAAATGGCAGCTCCCTTTGCTGCTGCCATCTTGGAAGGTATTTTTCTTTATCGCGATCCAATGCTCGTTATTAAAGAAAAACTCCAGCCATGGACCAGTAAAGCCAGCAAATACGAAAAATGGCTGCGCATCCGCAATGAGCAACGACTCCCTGCCAGCCATTTTCAATAATCATGTCCAAAGCCCCTCCCGCCAATTCTTCACCATCAACAGCAGCTGCTGCATTCAGCGGACGCGCGTTATTTAAAGGTCTGTTTGCCAGCATTGATCTGCAGTTACTCACTGCCGTCCTGGCGCTTTCAATCATTGGTGTGATTTTTTCCTATTCTTCACAACTGCAGATCTTTGAGACCAGAATCAACCCCTACAATAAATACATCCGCCAACTTTTTTATCTCAGTTCCGGTCTTGTACTGATGTGGGTAATCAGCCTCAGTTCTTATAAACGCCTGGCTGAACATTCGTACTTGTTATATTGGCTTTCCGTGGGAATGCTGCTTTATACGCTTATTGGCGGTACAGCCGTCAACCAGTCGCGCCGGTGGATTTCATTAGGATTTGTCAGTATTCAACCTTCTGAATTTGCCAAGATTGCGATGATTCTTTTTATGGCAAACTATCTGAATAAATATCGCGACACCATTAATCGCTTCAAACATCTTGGCGGACTGCTCTTTTTTTTAAGCATCCCGCTCATTCTCATTGGTCTGCAGCCCGATCTGGGTACGGCAATTGTTTTCCTGCCTGTGCTTTTCATGATGATCATAATGGTCAACATTCGCAGACGCTATTTATTAGCATTCAGTTTGCTGCTGCTTATCACAACAAGCAATTGTTTCCTGATCATTTATAGTGAATTGGAAGGCGCGCCGCGCACACTAAGCATTTTATTTCAGGACAAAACCTACTTAGCACTTTTAGGCGGCTTTTTTGCAAGCCTGAGTGTCTTGTTTTTCGTCGTTAATTTCAGGATGCGCAACTTAACATTGGAGCGTATAAGTTTTTATGCGTTTACCTTGGCACTGGCTATTGCGCTGACATTCATCACTTACTACGGGTTATTGCGCGGGTACCAGAAAGAACGGCTGCTTGTTTTTTTAAACCCGGAAGCTTATCGCTGGGACCTTGGTTATAACGTTATCCAATCGCGCGTGACCATTGGCTCGGGCGGCATTTTTGGCAAAGGGCTGTTTAACGGCACGCAAAGTCAACTGGGATTTCTACCGTCCAAAAGCACCGATTTTGTTTTTGCAGTGATTGCAGAAGAAATTGGCTTCATCGGCGCGGGGCTTGTGCTGCTATTATTTTTATTATTTCTTTTGCGTCTGGTAAAAATCACACTAAGTGTGAAAGATTATTTGGGCGGTCTCATCATGGTCGGCATTCTTTCATTGTTTTTTGTCCAGATCTTCATCAATATCGGCATGACTGTCGGTCTAATGCCCGTGACAGGATTGCCGCTGCCCTTTCTCAGTTCAGGCGGCTCCACGTTATGGTCATCACTGCTAGCCATTGGCATTGCTTTCAATATTTATGCACGCAGGCACGTAAACATCTGAGCTACAATGAATCATACTAAAGATTAAAATCAAACTATGTTGATAATCAAGAGAAAGGCGTGAATTACTTATAAGGCATTGACACGGTGAATACTAACGTTAATTTACATCAAGCTAACAAGAATAAAAAGGATGAGTTTTATACCCAGTTAGTAGATATTGAAAACGAACTCAACCATTACAAAAAACATTTCAAGGGAAACTTGTTTATTGTAATTGCGATGACCCCAGAATCAGTAATTTTTTTCACTACTTTTCATACAGGTTTGAACAATTGGGATTAAAGAAATTGATGACGACTTGCTATAAAAATCAAAATCCAGACAATGTTCAAAGCAAACATGATAACGAGAAAGCCACTCTACTTCAGAGTATAATGCAGCGATGAATCACACTAAACGCGGTTTTTATGCTGGTCGGGAGTATGTCGCTGTATAAATTCGGACATCAAAATAAATAAGGAAATATTTAAGAAAGAAGTTTGGTTTCCACAATGCTCTATCCCCTGGAGTGAAAGATCAATGCAATTAGAAACTGAATCAAGAAAGAAAATGGAAAAGGTCTTTCAGTATGGGCAGTGCCACTAATAGACCATAACAAAGCCACGAGGACTGCTATAAAGGCAACAGAATAGACTATCCTTCATGAGATAACCGATGGATTATAGTGAAGTTCCTATAACCTTTTTAGATAAATATTGACCAATTACTAGGAATAATGCAATACGAAAACACACCCACGGTAGACCAGTTTTAAAGAGATAGAATTTTAATAAAAAAGATGTTGCTAAAATGTGACTTCAAAAAATGGCTTCAAAAGGAGGTGAAGCCGAAAAAGGGTTGTATATGGCAACTATTTTAAAATCAAAACAAGCCACAAAAGCCACTTTACAAATCATTGAAAATATTATGCGAAAATTAGGGAATTTAGCTGATGGAAACATGGATGGCTACAGCGTGCCAATCTGAACAGAAAAAACTCATTGCCAAAAGCGGCAGAGCTTATAAGTGCCATTTGAAAATCAGGAATTTTAGCAACAAAAACTGATTGAACTTGGCAATTATTGAACTATAATCACAAAGATGCGTGACTTCAGGCATTGACACGGTGAATATAACGTTAATTTACTCAAGCTGCAAAAGGAGTTTTATACCCAGTTAGTAGAAAACTACCCAAAAAGCATTGAACCGAAAAAGGCGTTTATTGTAATTGCGATGTCAGTAATTTTTTTCAGCTTTTCATACGCTGAAGAATTGGGATTAATGACAACTTGCTATAAAAACCAAGAATCATCTTCAGGCATGCTGACAGCCATCTACTTAGAGTAAAAGACAATAAAACCATGCAGCTGAGATAGGAATTCATCATTTACAGGGTGATGGTGATTTTAGAAGTGATGAGTGTATTGCATTAGCCATTGTCAGGATCAACCCCCCTTTTTCTTTGTTTCGGGAGTAAAATTAAGAAGGGTTAATTTGCCATCACTTACAAGATGAGCTTGATATAAGTTATTTGATTAGCGATTTATCCAAAGAGTTAATTGCAAATAAAAAATAGTTAGCGGATATAAATGATAAACGACCTGAACAAGTTTACCTAAATATAACCTTAATTCTTTGCTCCAAAATGGCTCAGGATCACAACTATTATGAAATGACCGCTGGATTGCTCAGGGGCTATGGATACCTATTACCTTTTTAGATAAATACAATCCTGACCAGTTTGAATTGTTGCCAGTGACAAGGCACCTTTAGCAGAGAACTAACAAAGATATTAAATTTAAAACTTGATTACCATGCAAAATGATTAAAGAGGATCAAATATGAGAATTGTAATCAAAAAAAGGCTGACACCATAAAAAAAAAAGAAGGTTTAAAAAATGGAAATAAAACTTAAAGAGATCAACATAAGAGAGCTAGTAAAAGGCTATTGATAATCAAGATGAAGGCGTGAAAGGTTATAATGGCAAGTTAGATATCCGTCCGCCTTATCAAAGAGAGTTTATCTACAAAGCTAAACAACGAGATGCGGTTATTGATACCGTTACTAAGGGTTTTCCGCTCAATGTAATGTACTGGGTGGATAAGGGTAATGGACATTATGAGGTTTTAGACGGACAACAACGTACGATCTCTATTTGCGAATATACTGAGGGCGACTTTTCTTTTAATAAATTGTACTTTCAAAATCTACAAGACGATAAGCAAAAAACAGCTCTCAGATTATAAATTGATGGTGTATGTTTGTACATAGTGAAAAATTAGACTGGTTTGAGATTGTCAATATAGCAGGAGAGAGCTTACAGATCAAGAAATAAGAAATGCTGTGTATTCTGGTTCATGGGTTACAGAGGCTAAAAGATATTTTAGTAAAAGAGGTTGTGTTGCATACAATAAGGGGGGCAAGTATTTGGCAGGTAGTTCCATTCGTCAGGATTATTTAGAACAACTATCAAATGGATAAACAATGGTCAAATAGAAAAGTATATGGCTAAAAAACAGCATGAATTAATGCTAATGAATTGTGGTTATATTTTCAAAAAGTGATCAATTGGGTTGAAGTACTTTTCTCCAACTATCGTAAAGAAATGAAAGGAGTAGCTTGGGGGACACTGTATAATTAATATAAAAGCGATAAGTTTGATGCAAAGAAATTGGAGAAAAAAGTCTCCCAATTAATGCTGGATGATGAAGTAGGCAATAAAAAAGGTATTTATACCTATATTTTAACACCGAAGAAAAGCACTTAAATATTCGAGCGTTTAGTGACCAACAAAAACGAACTGCTTATGAAAGACAAGATGGTGTTTGCCCAAAATGTAAGAAAAAGTTTCAGATTAATGAAATGGATGCTGACCACATTATGCCATGGTCAAAAGGTGGTAAAACAGATAATAAAAAGAGGAGTTTGCAAAGATAATAGGAGAAAGTCAGGAAGCTAAAAAACTAAGATGCCTTTATCACTTGCCATTTGACAATTATTAAGACTATTAATTTTAGAAATAAGACAATCTGATAACCGAGATGTTTCAAAGCTTCTACTAAAACCGCCGCCTTTATCAGTTTTTTATAAGAATAATTACAAATGTCGCCAATGCTCCATCCTCTGCCGCCGCCGTGCAGCTTAGAAACTCATAAATCTTAAAGGCCATTAGGAGCCGCGCGCAGTTTGGCAGAGCTGAAAGGGTGAAGCCAAAACCATTCCCAATGAAAGCATCCTTTTAGACACGCTGTCACTACGCGAGGCTCAGGCAAGCAATGCCATTGAAAATATTATCACTACTGATGAAGAACTATGGATGGCACGTGCCAATCCTCAGCAAAATAACTTAAAACCTGCTACCAAAGAAGCATTGAACTATGCTGAGGCATTGAAACACGGTTATCGCCTCTTGCGCAATGTCCCCATTATTAGAATTAATACCATCATAGAAATTCAAAAAATCAATTCACCTCCCCATGCTGAAATCAGGAAGATTCCAGGAACATTTATAAAAAATAAGGAAACAGATGAGACTGTCCACATACGCCACCTCATGGGTACAAAATCATTATGGATTTACTTGATAACTTAGTTAAGTTTATAAATGATGATGAAATTTCTAACTTAGACCCGCTCATAAAAATGGCGCTCATCCATCACCAGTTTGAAAGCATCCACCCCTTTCACGATGGCAATGGCAGAATGGGACGCATTCTTAATATTCTTTATCTTGTCCAACAAAAGCTTTTACATACACCTATTCTTTATCTCAGTAGTTATATCATTGAACATAAAGCAGAATACTATCGCCTACTGAGACTTGTCAATGAATCCCCTTCTGCTGCCAGCTGGGAAACATGGTGCAGTTGGTTAATCAAAGGAGTTGACAGCACCGCAAAAGAAACACTAACACGCGTGCGTAAGATTAAGAAGCTTATGGAAAGAACTAAAGAGAAATTTGAAAAAAAATCCAAAATTTATACCCAGGACTTAATCAATGCTCTGTTTTGTTTTCCTTATATCACTCCTAATTCATTAATAAAAACTTTAAAAATATCGCGTCCTACTGCTGATACCCGGTTTTATGAACTTACAAAAGAAGGTTTCTTAACAAAAAAGGATATTGGAAGAAATGTTTATTATTTTAACGAACCACTTATTGAAGCATTGAAATAGCTTGATTCATAACGTGTAAAGAAATCCCCCATTTTCTTTACATGTCAAGCAGAACGTGTAAAGAAAACATCCATTTCCTTTACATGTCAAGTAGAACGTGTAAAGAAAACACCCATTTCCTTTACATGTCAAGCAGAACGTGTAAAGAAAACACCCATTTCCTTTACATGTCAAGCAGAACGTGTAAAGAAAACATCCATTTCCTTTACATGTCAAGTAGAACGTGTAAAGAAAACACCCATTTCCTTTACATGTCAAGCAGAACGTGTAAAGAAAACACCCATTTCCTTTACATGTCAAGCAGAACGTGTAAAGAAAACATCCATTTCCTTTACATATCAAGCCAAACGTGTAAAAGAAATCGCATTTTCTTTACATATCAAGCAGCTATTTTTGAGTGACGAAGCTTGCGCCCAACTGAGCTGACGTTTTAAGTTTTTGTAAATTACGCACAGCGCCTTTATCGGCGCTTTCTGCAAATAACGCATAAGCCGCCAAAGCCTGCGATACCACACGTTTACGTGTCTGTGGTTGAAAAGTTGCACGGTCACGGCGCATTGCCAATACTTCCGCACTCAAAACCACTTCCAACTTACGCGCAGGAATGTCAATGTGAATGGTATCGCCATCTGCCACTAAGGCGATGACACCGCCTGCTGCAGCCTCAGGCGATACGTGACCAATGGAAAGTCCCGAAGTGCCGCCTGAAAAACGCCCATCGGTGATCAAGGCACAGCTTTTACCCAGTCCCTTGGCTTTCAGATAGCTGGTAGGATAAAGCATCTCCTGCATCCCCGGCCCACCAGCAGGTCCTTCATAACGAATAATGACAACCGTCCCGGGCGTAATGGCATTGCTGAGAATGGCAGCAACTGCAGCTTCTTGACTCTCGAACACGCGTGCTGTACCGTCAAATGTTAAATGCTCAGCCGCCACACCCGCTGTTTTCACAATAGCCCCACGCTCAGCCAAATTACCGTATAAAACCGCCAAGCCGCCATCGCTGCTATAAACATGGGCACCGTCGCGAATACAACCATTTACGCGATCCAAATCCAAGCTTTCATAAAATTGTTCCTGCGAAAATGGCGTCTGCGTAGGCACACCGCCAGGAGCCGCGCGATAAAACTTCTTCACCTCAGCACTTGCCGTAACACGAATATCCCATTTTTCAAGCGCTGCCCTCAAGGATGGAGCATGAATCACCGGGACGTCCATATTTAAAAGCTGAAGTCGTCCCAGCTCGCCTAAAATTGCCATCACACCGCCCGCGCGATGTACGTCTTCCATATGGTATTGCTGCGAGGCTGGCGCCACCTTTGCCAAATTGGGTACGCGGCGTGAGAGCGCGTCAATATCTTCCATTGTGAAGTCCACTTCCGCCTCCTGTGCAGCAGCCAGCAAGTGTAAAATTGTATTGGTAGAACCCCCCATAGCAATATCCAAACTCATGGCATTTTGAAAGGATTGACGGCTGGCAATGCTGCGGGGAAGTGCAGTTTTATCACCGTTTTCATAAAATCGCCGTGTGAGCTGCACGATACAGGAAGCCGCGTCAAGAAAAAGCTGTTCGCGCGCCTTATGCGTAGCCAGCATACTGCCATTGCCAGGAAGTGCAAGCCCCAAAGCTTCGGTAAGACAATTCATTGAATTCGCCGTAAACATACCCGAACAGGAGCCGCAAGTGGGACACGCCGAATGTTCATAAATATCCAATGTTTCATCGGTAACAGAACTGTCTGCAGCGGCGATCATAGCATCCACCAGATCAATAGCCTGCTGCTTGCCGCCGATGACCACTTTACCTGCCTCCATGGGCCCGCCCGATACAACCACCGTAGGAATATTCAATCGCAAACTAGCCATCAACATCCCAGGCGTGATTTTATCGCAGTTGGAAATGCAGACCAACGCATCGGCTGCATGGGCATTCACCATATATTCTACGCTATCGGCAATGAGCTCACGTGAGGGCAAGGAGTACAACATGCCCGCATGCCCCATCGCAATACCATCATCCACTGCAATCGTATTGAATTCCTTGGCAATGCCGCCCGCACGCTCAATAGCACGCGCCACCAGTTGACCAACATGCTGCAAATGCACATGCCCGGGAACAAATTGTGTAAAAGAATTAGCAATAGCAATAATCGGTTTGCCAAAGTCCTCGCTTTTCACACCCGTAGCACGCCACAATGCCCGCGCGCCTGCCATATTGCGCCCATGTGTACTCACACGTGAACGATAGGGTATTGCCTGCCTGGCTGCTGCTGCCTTCATCATAATGGTTATGCCTCAATTTATTCATATAGCCGCACGGCTGAATATCAGTAGTATAAGCTGGATTTGTAGCCGCCCGCAGTAAAATCCAGCAGTAATTGCAGCAATCCAACAAAACTGACAAAAACAACCTCCCATACACTGAGGTTAAAGTATAATTACTTATGCCTATAAACGCACCCGTAACCCATAGTCAATGCAAGAAGGGGATGTAGCTCAGTTGGGAGAGCGCAACGCTGGCAGCGTTGAAGTCGTCGGTTCGATCCCGATCATCTCCAGTTCCATTCTCAATAATTATTCAACGGTCTGTCGCTAAACAGACACGCCGTCCGTCATCCAGTCAGAGCTGTACACCATGAAGCTTTGGGAAAACATTCACGCAGAGGTGACCGCACACTTAGCCGCCACACCGCAGCTAAAACAATCGCTGATAGCCCCGTTATACACACAAGTTTTCTTGGAAAGCGCATCGCTGGCAGCAGCAACCGCCAAGCTGCTCAGCAAACTCTTATTTATCCCCGCCCCCTTAGACGCCAAGGTACTCGAAAAATTGTGTCTAAAAATACTGAGCCTCCCAGCTTTGGAAGCTGCCTTGGAACAGGATCTGCTTGCCATTTACGAACGCGACCCCGCTTGCCACCAGTATTATACAACATTGCTCCATTATAAAGGCTTTTACGCGCTTGCTCTCCATCGCGTGGCACACGTACTGCTTCAGGAGGGCGAAGCAGATCTGGCGTTTTATTTAAATATGCTTTCCTGTCAGAATTTAACGATTGATCTGCATCCGCGCGCGCAACTGGCCAGCGGTATTTTCATCGATCACGGCAATAGCATTATCATTGGCGAAACAGCCGTTGTGGCGAAAGACGTATCCATTCTCCAAGATGTCACCCTTGGCGGTACCGGCAAAGAAAGCGGCGATCGCCACCCTAAAATTCAGGAAGGTGTACTCATAGGGGCAGGTGCAAAGATCCTTGGCAACGTGACCATCGGCGCTTATTCTAAAATAGGTGCCGGCAGCGTAGTCCTGCGCGATATTCCTCCCTATGCCACAGCTGTCGGCGTGCCTGCACAAGTGCTGAAAACCGCCATGCCGCCAAACACTAAAGTGATCCCCGCTAAAGAAATGGATCATCAGCTGCACATTGCTGCAGTAAGCAACAACATGGGCGAGCAGTTTGCACGCCTGCAGGAAACACCGCCGCCACTTAACGAGCTGCTTATTGGCATTGACATTGGCAGTAATACTATTACGATGACACTGGCAGAACAATCAGCGCAGTCAGCTCAATTGGCAGGCAGCTGGGCGCAGCATACCCTATTTGATTTTGCAGGGCTGGCTGAAAACTTGTATGAACACCAACAAATTACCCCACAAGCAACAGCACGCGGTGAAACCATCCTCAGACGCTTTCAAAAAACAATTGCCTGGGTCTGTGCGCACCCCAAACCCCTGGCGGAGCTGTCCAGTTTGAAAACAGCGGAAGCTCAGGACAATAACAATAATTCCACCACCCAAGCACTCCCGTACCGCAACTATCGCATTAAAGCGGTCGCCACCAGTGCATTGCGCGAAGCTGCCAATCGCCAGAAAGTTAAATTGCAGCTGGAAGCCGCACTTGGCGCGCCCATTGAAATTATCTCAATTGCACAAGAAGCCGCGTTCACCTTTAAGGGCGCCACCGCAGAGCTGCAAACAACAGCTGCTGTGCTGGATATTGGCGGCGGCAGCACAGAAGTGGGCTGGGGAGCTAACGGTCAATTAAACGGTTATTGCGGATTGGCACTGGGCGCGGTCAGCTGGCAGACGCGTTTCTCCCATCATACATTGCAAACTCCCGCCAACCGTGCTGAGTTGAAAGCCCAGCTGCGCCAAATGATTGCCACTGAAAATATTCACCAGCTCCAACCCCAAAAGTCCTCAGTGCCCAGTAAAATAGCAACGCTCAAAGCTGCCTGTAAAGACTACAACATGCTGATAGGTGTGGCGGGAGTTCCCACCACGCTTGCCGCCATTCATTACGGCTTCACAAAAGACACCTTTGCTGCCGTGGACGGTCAAATACTGCAGCACAACAACATAACCAAGCTGCGTACTGAGCTTGCTGCTGCAACCTTGGAGGAATTAGTGGCTGCAAGCGGTAAATGGGCCGTCCTCAATGAGTTTCGCGCGCGCATCATGTTATTTGGAAGTATTGTACTGGAAACCTTTATGGAGGAGCTGGAATTCACGCAGTTACGCGTTGCTACGGCCGGCCTGCGCAATGGCCTCATTGAAGAGTTAAAGGTGCAACACACTACGCTCAGGTAAAAATTGTCCCATTATCCGCCAGTAGCTCAGCTGTCGTCGATTTTGTTATAAAAGCCCGCTGCCGGGCAACCTGTTGCATTCGCCACTTAAGCGGTGTATCCTTGAAAATAGCAACGCTCAAAGCTGCCTGTAAAAACTACAACATGCTGATAGGTGTGGCGGGAGTTCCCACCACGCTTGCCGCCATTCATTACGGCTTCACAAAAGACACCTTTGCTGCTGCAACCTTGGAGGAATTAGTGGCCGCAAGCGGTAAATGGGCCGTCCTCAATGAGTTTCGCGCGCGCATCATGTTATTTGGAAGTGTTGTACTGGAACCTTTATGGAGGAGCTGGAATTCACGCAGTTACGCGTTGTTACAGCCGGCCTGCGCAATGGCCTCATTGAAGAGTTAAAGGTGCAACACACTACGCTCAAGTAAAAATTGTCCAATTATCCGCCAGTAGCTCAGCTGTCGTTGATTTTGTTATAAAAGCCCGCTGCCGGGCAGCCTGTTGCATTCGCCACTTAAGCGGTGTATCCTTGAAAATAGCAACGCTCAAAGCTGCCTGTAAAAACTACAACATGCTGATAGGTGTGGCGGGAGTTCCCACCACGCTTGCCGCCATTCATTACGGCTTCACAAAAGACACCTTTGCTGCCGTGGACGGTCAAATACTGCAGCACAACAACATAACCAAGCTGCGTGCTGAGCTTGCTGCTGCAACCTTGGAGGAATTAGTGGCGACAAGCGGTAAATGGGCCGTACTCAATGAGTTTCGCGCGCGCATCATGTTATTTGGAAGTATTGTACTGGAAACCTTTATGGAGGAGCTGGAATTCACGCGGAGTTACGCGTTGCTACGGCCGGCCTGCGCAATGGCCTCATTGAAGAGTTAAAGGTGCAACACACTACGCTCAAGTAAAAATTGTCCCATTATCCGCCAGTAGCTCACGCGTTGTTACAGCCGGCCTGCGCAATGGCATTGAAGAGTTAAAGGTGCAACACACTACGCTCAAGTAAAAATTGTCCCATTATCCGCCAGTAGCTCAGCTGTCGTCGATTTTGTTATAAAAGCCCGCTGCCGGGCAACCTGTTGCATTCGCCACTTAAGCGGTGTATCCTTGAAAATAGCAACGCTCAAAGCTGCCTGTAAAAACTACAACATGCTGATAGGTGTGGCGGGAGTTCCCACCACGCTTGCCGCCATTCATTACGGCTTCACAAAAGACACCTTTGCTGCCGTGGACGGTCAAATACTGCAGCACAACAACATAACCAAGCTGCGTACTGAGCTTGCTGCTGCAACCTTGGAGGAATTAGTGGCCGCAAGCGGTAAATGGGCCGTACTCAATGAGTTTCGCGCGCGCATCATGTTATTTGGAAGTATTGTACTGGAACCTTTATGGAGGAGCTGGAATTCACGCAGTTACGCGTTGTTACAGCCGGCCTGCGCAATGGCCTCATTGAAGAGTTAAAGGTGCAACACACTACGCTCAGGTAAAAATTGTCCAATTATCCGCCAATAGCTCAGCTGTCGTTGATTTTGTTACAAAAGCCCGCTGCCGGGCAGCCTGTTGCATTCGCCACTTAAGCGGTGTATCCTTGAGGACACTGCGCAGAAATGTAAAAGCAGCCACTTCGCGTGGTGCATTGTGTTTATTGATAAGGCCTGCTACGTGATTAATAGTGGCACCTGAGGTTAAAACATCGTCAACAATTAAAACACGTTTGCCGTTCAATGCGCCGTACTGACTCAGCTCGTAGGAAAACCGCGCCTGCACAGCGTGTTTCCGTTCCAGCAGCGTTTTAAAATGTTGATGTGTCTCGTGTTTGGCAAGCGGACGCCGCTTAATCACCGGCAGGAGCGCAATGCCCTGCTGTTTCATCGCCGGCCTCAGTACAGTCCAAACAGGACAGAACCGCCGCGCGCGTTTTTCAGCAGGCGCTAAGGTAATGGGCACACAAACATCAAAACGCCGCAATTCCGCAGCTAAACGCTTGCTGAGCCAAGCAGCAAAAAGCTTCGCATAACTAGGATGCCGCTGAAACTTATAACAATGCAAAAGCCGCTGCGGCAAACCAGTATTGAAAAAAAGCGTGTAAAGTTTTGTGACCGCTAAGGGATTGCGCACACAGATCCAACAGGGCATCCCTTGCACAGGCAACGGATGTGAACATTGTGGACAGATGTACGGCAGCTTCTCCAACCATGTTTCTGCTGCCTGCCGCGGCACCGAGTGCCTGTGGCTCTTATAATCCAGACGATGTGCACTGAGCTGGTGAAAACAAGCGCCACACAAACGCTGCACGGCGGTTGCTGTAAGCGGAGATGCACAAAGCTCGCAACGCAAACCTCCCACTAAACAAACCAGCTCCTTAACAGCGGTTTGCAATATTGTTTTTACGAAAGCTGCCCGCGCAAACAGCCGCCGGGCATACTGGATCACACCCACAAACTTAGCAACCTGTTTATGAACCTTAGCCTCATTGCAAAATATCCCCGGTACGCCAGCTCAAGCTGAATAATCCATGTCATTTAACGAAAACCAGCATACAATTAATATAATATTAATATCAATAAGCGGTATTTAACCAAAAAATTGTATGCAAGTACCGCAAGCTAAAACACTCAACCAATTCAGTCAATCCTATGCAACAACGTCCATGGTGCAAAAAAATTTTGCACACACTTCTTTACCAGGTCTTTGCTAATGCCCTCAGCCGCATCAGCGGATTTTTTGCCACGCGCACACGTCCCGTTTGGCTGGTACAGGCATTCATCCGCCTTTATTTTCTGCGCTTCCTCAATGTGAACATGAACGAGGCGCTCACCCCAGAGCTTAGCGCTTATCCGTCTGTGGCCGCGTTTTTTACACGCGCCCTAAAACCCGCTCTGCGTCCCTTCCCCAAAGACCCCCAAAACATTGCCGCACCCTGCGATGGCAACATCCTGCAAAACCATACATTGGAAAATAACAAGACCTACCTGCTCAAAGGACAGCATTATTCGCTCCATGCGCTGCTTGGCAATAATCCCAGTGCGGATTGCCAAGCGTTTATTGGCGGCAGTTATTCACTCATTTACCTATCACCGCGTGATTGTCATCGTCTTTATGCCCCAGTCTCTGCCAAGCTCATAAGCGCGGAATACATTGCTGGCGCACTCTACCCGGTTAAAGAGCAATTCCTTGGCAGTTCCCTGGACGTCTTTGCACGCAATCGCAAACTGCGCATCAGTTTCAGCATCCATAATAACCCTTTTGTCATGCTCTGGGTCGGCGCTTTTAACGTCGGCAGCTTTCAAACAAATTTTGATCCCGCTTTCTTCCAACACGCCGCCCCCGTCAACCCAGCTGCGCACAAATGCAGCACCCAAACAGCGCGCCACCTGCGCCGCTGCTACAATGCCGTCTCCATTACACGCGGAGACCAGCTTGGTGCATTTGAATTAGGCTCCAGCGTCCTGCTCTTCTTTGCTAAACAGCTCAATGCCAAGCTCACCCCCCTAAACTCGCAAACACCCATTCGCATTGGTGAAGCGCTTGGACGTTTCACGCGTACAGCATAACATGTCCCGCCCGCTACCCATAATTGTCCGCACACTCACCACCCGTACATGCAGCATCCTAAGACGCCTCCACCAGCTGGGCGCTGTCCTCAATCGTTGGCTCAGGCGTTTTACATGGATAAACTACTTTATTCTTTTACTGAGCATCGTCATCAGTGCCAGCGCCTTTTACGGCGCCAGCTTCCTGGTCGACTTGCTGTATGATCCGGAAGTTGCTGCCGTCATCTCGCGCAAAGCCCTCATCCTAATCATTGTCATCCCCAGCTTAGTGGTCTGCCTCAGCCTTGGCATCCTCATCAAAATCATCAGCGAACGTATTACCAAACAGCCCGGCACGTCATTGCGCTTTAAGATCATCAGCTTCTTCGCTTTCGCTTTCCTGCTGCCGCCCGTATTATTCCTCTTCCTCTTCACTCAGCTCTTCAACTTCGCCATCGCCAATACCATCGGCAATCCACTGCTCTCCATAAAATTAGAAGCTGAAATTCTTCGCCACCAACGCGATTTGCAAATCTTGCAAACCCAAAATGAAGCCACCCTCCTCCGTTTGCTTGCCAGTACAAACACACAACCGTTTGCCCGCCAAGCTGCCGCCACAGACATAGACCTCATCCTCAACTTCAACGCACAAATGGCGCTCACTGAACTTTACAAACGTCCCGCTGTCACACTAAAAAACTACCCCACTTTTAATTTTGCTGAAGAATTGCCAAACAACGCATCGCTCTTCAGTTCCTACGAAGCAGAACGCGGCTTCGTTTACACACTTTACCAAGCTCCCATAACACCCAGCGGAGACTTCGCCCGACACCGTCTTGCCGCTATCACCTTCATTGCACCCACACTTAAAAATGAGATCAACAGTACCTTCCAACTGCTCAGCCAAGTCAAACAGTTTGAACTCCTCATCCACCCCTTCCGCAGTGTGTCCATTATCCTGCTGCTCTACCTGCACATTCAAATTTTCTCCATCGTCGTCATCATTTTTTATTACAGGTCCAATCGTTATCTGACCCCCCTTGGCGAACTCATCCGCACCTTGCAAGATCCATCCGAGCTCACCCAAACAAGCCACGCCCCATCAGGCACCATCCTCAAACATGAAGAGCGCCTCGCCGGTCAAATCAAACGACTGGAGGGTAATGAAATTGGCGAACTCCTGCGCGCCTTTCAGCAAATGCGCCGCCAACTTCGCCGCAACCGCCGCCATATGGAACAGGTGCTGGAATTACGCGGCTGGAAAACCGCCGCCACACAACTGGCACACGAAATTAAAAACCCCCTCACTCCCATTCTGCTCAGTCTTAGCGAAATTAAAAACAGCCTCATCCGCAAGGATTTCCTGCTTTATGAAAGCCTAAATGATGCCTTTAATCTTATTGAAGGCGAGATCACGCGCATTGCTAAACTGCTCAATGACTTTGCTGTCTTTTCCACTGAAAGCGCCCTTGTACCCAAAACTTTTCGCAGCGACATTCTCTTTGATAAACTCAGACTCCATCTCCGCAACTATCCAAGCATTTCCACTGAAATCTCCCCCTCGTCCAATACCATTCTTTACGCTGATGAAGATAAAATTTATCGTACTCTTATCAATCTTGTACAAAATGCCATTGAAGCATTGGAAAGCTCTCCGCAACTTGAAAAAAATTTAACCATTAACGCACAGGAAGTGATGCTCGACGATCATCGTTATTTTGAAGTTAAAGTATGTGATAACGGGCCCGGCATTGCTCCCGCTATTCGCGATACCCTGTTCAATCCGCATCGCACAACCAAAAAAACCGGTACAGGCATAGGTCTCGCTATTTGTAAACAAATTGCACTAGCGCACGAAGGCGATGTCTTTGTTCTCCCCAGCACTACTCCTCACAATCACTGGACAACTATTTTTGTACTGCGTTTCCCACTTAATTTGCCCCCCAGCTCACTGTAAAAACACCCCACGCGCTAACCACCTCATAGTACAATCATAGTACAATCATTCCAAACAAACACCATGGCTACAATTTCTGCCAGCTGTGCCCGCAGCCCCTTACGCTTAGCCCTCATCGGCTATCGCTGCGTTGGAAAAAGCACACTTGCCCAAACACTTGCCACAGCCCTCACACTTCCTTATCACAGCAGTGACACACTCATCGCTGAAACCGCCAAACTCCCGCTCAATGAGCTCATTGCCCAATCCGGCTGGGATGTTTTTCGGCGCTTGGAATACCGCATCATTCAAACCGTGTTAAAAAATCCGAATGCGCTTATCTTAGACTGCGGCGGCGGCGTAGTGGAAAATCAAACATTAATGTCCCTCATCCAGCGTGAAACCTGCATTATTTACCTTTCCGCGTCGTTTTCCACTATTCTCAAACGGTTGCAAACCTCAACACGTCCGCGGCTCACACAAGCGGCTACCCTTGAAAGCGAAACTCGCAGCAAATTAGCGGAACGCATCCCGCACTACCTACACTACGCTCAACTCACCCAAGTCTCACAACCTCACCCCGAAACCACCCTCCAGCAGCTCCTGCAAACACTCTATTCTAAAGGCATTATTGACAAGCTCCCAAATGGCAGGCGATAGCATCGGTACTCTTTTTCGCGTCACTACTTGGGGCGAATCGCACGGACGCGGCATTGGCGCGGTCATAGAAGGCGTTCCGCCCGGCATCCGCTTAGATCAAAAAGCCATGCAAGCAGATATGCATGCCCGCCGCCCCGGGCAAAGCCGCTTTACCACCAGCCGTCAGGAAAACGATCTTGTTGAAATCCTCTCCGGGCTGGAAGCAGGTGTCACCACCGGCACCCCCATTTCGCTTATGATCGCTAATAGCGACGCCCGCAGCGATGATTACCAATCATTGCAAGACATTTTCAGACCCTCACACGCCGACTTCACCTACAACGCCAAGTACGGGCTGCGCAGTAAAGCCGGCGGCGGGCGCAGCTCCGCCCGCCTCACCGCTGCCTGCGTGGCAGCGGGCAGCATTGCCAAACAAATCCTCCACGAAGCTTTTCAAACTGAATTTCTTGCCTACGTGCGCGCCATTGCCACCGTGACGTCTCCCCTAACCAGTGCCGCCGTCACTCGCAGCAGCGTACACGCCAACCCCCTCCACACTACCGATGAAACCACTTGCCGCAAAATGATCCCGCTTATTGATCAAGCGCGCGCAGCCGGTGACTCGCTTGGCGGCATCATTGAATGCCGCATCACCCAAGTTCCCGTTGGCCTCGGCGAACCGCTTTACGACAAACTGGATGCCGAGCTGGCTAAGGCTATTCTCAGCATCAATGCCTGTAAGGGTTTTGAACTAGGTTCAGGCTTTGCTGGCACCAACCATGCGCGGTTCTGAACATAATGATCCTTTCACCACCCACAATGGGCATATTGTCACCACAAGCAACCATTCTGGCGGTATTCAGGGCGGCATTTCCAACGGGATGCCTATTCTCTTTCGCGCCGCGTTCAAACCGACTGCCACCATTCTCCAAAGCCAGCGCAGCGTCACGGCAAAACAAACTCCCGCTACATTCCAAGCCAGTGGCCGCCACGATCCTTGTGTCCTCCCGCGCGCGGTGCCCATTGTAGAAGCCATGGCGGCGCTCATGCTCTGCGACCATTTCCTCCGCCACCGCGGACAAACAGGCCGCGCGCCACTTGCCCCGCCGCCGCTACCGCCGCCATCCACATAAACCCCAACTTCCCGCCCTAACGCGTATAGCGTATTGCGTAACGCGCGCCCAAACAAACACATTAATCATGTCCGCCAACGTCAAAACACCGCCACTACCCAAAGCCCTGCAAACACTCAAACATAAACTCCCCGCCATTCAAGCTCGCGCGCAGTGTTACCAGGTTATCCGCAGCTGGATGCAAACAAACGGTTTCTTAGAACTGCAGACCCCCATTATCCTGCCCGCCACCTTGCCCGAACGCGGCATCACTCCTGTAAACGCGTGTTTGCATACACACGGCAATCAAGCCCGCTCAGCCAAACTTCGCCCCTCCCCTGAAATTTCACTAAAAAAGCTCAGCGCCATCGCCGCCGTCCCCTGTTATGAATTAGGCCCCGTCTTTCGTGATCAAGAGCCGTTCACCGCAGCCCTGCACAATCCCGAATTCACACTCCTGGAATGGTACCGCCCGCACGCACCACTCTCCCAATTGCTGCAAGATCTGCAACAACTCTGTGCCGCCAGCGCCATTGCACTCCATAACAAAACCGAATGCTGGGTTAAAGGCAAGCGCATTGCACTCAGCCCCAATGCCTGGCAAATCCTCAGCATGGAAACAGCGTTCAAACGCTACGCTGATATTGACATCCACCCGCCGTCAGCCGATGACAGCTGGAACTTTCTCATCCCCATCGCCAATCAGCGCGGCGCACAAGTCACCACTGCTGAAATTGCTTTTGATTGGCTCATTGCCGCAGAACTGGAGCCCAAACTTCCGCGCACGCTAGCGCTCATCCTTACGCACTACCCCGCCATCGCCGCCGCCTTCAGCCGCCTAGACCCGCAAGACCCACGTTATGCCCTGCGGGCAGAAGCTTATATTGGCGGCATTGAACTGGCTAACGCTGCTGAAGAACTTTGTGACGCAAACGAACAGCTTAAACGCATGAAGAACAATCCCGATCCCGCCTTCCTTGCTGCATTGCCGCAGCTCCAGCAGCTTAGCGGCATTGCGCTTGGAATTGACAGGCTGCTGATGCTGCTGCTTGGTAAAACGCGCATACAGGATGTTTTGGCATTTCCAGCTGAAGAACTATTCCCAGCGCCTTCCCTCAGCACAACAGCAGCGAATACTACCCAACATCAACACGTCAATCCTTAATTAACATCCCATTCCACACGCCAAAGCTGAAACTGCTTTTGATTGGCTCATTGCCGCAGAACTGGAGCCCAAACTTCCGCGCACACAAGCGCTCATCCTTACACACTACCCCGCTATCGCCGCCGCCTTCAGCCGCCTAGACCCGCAAGACCCACGCTATGCCCTGCGGGCAGAAGCTTATATTGGCGGCATTGAACTGGCTAACGCTGCTGAAGAACTTTGTGACGCAAACGAACAGCTTAAACGCATGAATAATAATCCCGATCCCGTCTTTCTTGCTGCATTGCCCCAGCTCCAGCAGCTTAGCGGCATTGCGCTTGGAATTGACAGGCTGCTGATGCTGCTGCTTGGTAAAACGCGCATACAGGATGTTTTGGCATTTCCAGCTGAAGAGCTATTCCCAGCGCCTTCCCGCAGCACAACAACAACTAATACTACCCAACATCAACACGTCAATCCTTAATTAACATCCCATTCCACACGCCAAAGCTGAACTGCACGTTTAGCCATATACTCTTGGCGGCTATTAATGGTAGCGACCGTCCATTCACTCGCATAGTGTTCGGCGATCGCCTGGGTCAGCTTGCAGCTAGCTCCTTTATAAACCTGTAATTTAGTGCGATAGCTTTTGTTTTCTACATTGCGATTGGAACTAGCTTCTAGGAGTGTTTGATTGCCTAAACGGGAAACATCATGTTTTAAGTGATCCAGCCAACCATGCTCAGCTGGCAGACTTTGTGGGGCAATGTGTTCTATTGTAATGCTGGTATCTTCAAAATCAAACCGCCAGCCTCCCGCGTGGTAGGCTGCTTCCAACTCAAACAAAATATAACGAATAATTCCTTTTTGTCCTGAAGTGTTAAAGCTTTTCTGGGAAAACAATTGTTTGAACGTAGCATCTTCCACATACAGCTCCCGCAAGGCTTCCTTAGCTTGTACTGGATTACCTGCATTTACAGCCAAAGCCGCCTTATGATAAATACGCTCCTGCTTGCGTGTTCCAAAGTCGCCAATAACGTTATTGCGAAAAGTAATCACATTAACGGTTTTTAACAAAGACTTAAATGTAGCAAAGTCTTCATCTGCAAACTTTCTGTATGCTGCCAATAACAATGGGAACGGACGTTCTACTTTAAAGATGTTTAATGCTTTGATATGGTATTTAAGCTCAGGAGCCGAGCTCCAAAGTTCATTGTTTGGCTCAGTTAAGGCCTTGTAAATGCCGGCATTATCGTTTAATTCATGAACAAAGGCAAAGACAGCTTCCCGCGTCCTAAGCTCAGGACGAATATCCTTGAAAAACCGCAGCTTGCCCGCCAACTTAGCACGGCTGCTATTCCAATATGTCCTGATAAAGTCTGCAACCTTTTCGCTATTCAATTCCGAGGTTACGCTTCTCCAAAGCCGGTTAATCTCCTCAAAAGCTTGCGGACTTCTTCCCGCATTGGCTACTGAAAACAAGTGGTTTTTTAACAAGTCTGAGGCTGTCAGTTCAACGCCGCGGGCATTGAGGGTTTCAAAAACGGTATAAGCATTTCCTTCGTCTGGAACACTGATGATTGAAAAAAACAGCTTATCCATCATGGTATCAACAAAGCTCAGCAAGCGGCTGCTGTCATTTTCGTACTCACGTTTAAGCTTATGTCCAAACCACTCAAGCGCACTATTTAAAAGTTTTTGTGAAGAATTACTCGTTGATTCTCTTACACTGAGTGCTTCTAACGGCACTAATTTATCGCGATAAAAATCATTATCATCACTGTTCAGTTCCAATCTGGGATTATATGTTAAGGTCTCAAGCTCTTGCGGGCCAATATAGCGTTCATGAAGACGTTTAGAACGTGTTTTGTTTTTTGCCTGCTCATCATCAGACTGCGCTTCTGCAATGGTGTTTAAATGATTGATAACCGCAAGCATAATAATGCTGAAAGTAACCATGCGCTGCTGCCCATCAATAATAAAAAAGCTTTGCGGCGTCTGCTTCTTCTCCTTCTCCAATACCAAGAGACCCATGTAGTGGCTGCCTGCTTCAGGTTTAAGCAATTCCAAAATATCGTACCACAGTTCATCCCATTGCTCCGCTTGCCAGGCGTAACTGCGCTGAAAAGCCGGAACCTTGTAAATGAGCTGATTGCGAAAGACCTCCCGCAATGTTTGACGGGCAATTTCAAATTTGACATCATTGTCTTCCCTAAGTTCATTTCCTGCCATAAGCTAATAACCTCCTGCTAAGTCCTACGGCTTGATTATAACATAAAAAATAAAACGATGACATTTAAATGATAATATACTATGCATCTATTAAGTGTCTTCATTCAACAAATAATAACCATAAAGGAATAACAATGAAAAAAAATAATAATAAATGGCGTGGATTGATTTACGCTTTTGGCTGTGCCCTCCTCTTTATGCTGTTCAGTGCCTGCACAGAAGCGGTTGTTGAGGACATGCTCATTGATGCTTCCCTCCCGTCAGCTACAAGCATTATCACTGCGCTTGAACTTAACGATCTAGACAATAACAAGCTAACAGGAGCTACTTTTAATATTGTTTACAATGAAGCTGAAACCACCGGTGAGCTCAGTGCGGCGATTGAAATCAGCGGTCTGACAAATAGCTGTACTCAGCTACCATGTTCCTCAGCAGAAGAAAATATTGGCAGACTCACCCTGCGCGAAAATGCGGACGTGTTCACCATTACAGCTGGCAGTACCAGTATTGACATTCCAGATCAGACGGGCGCGCGCAGCAGCACAGTTTCACTTGCCAGTCCGCTCACCGTCACTAATGTTGTTGACAACAGCGAAATTGATTATGAAATCATTATTTATTACCAGGGAACATTGGTCAGCAGCTTGGTGAGCGCTGATAACATTGGAGGACTCATAAGCGCAACATTTGCTGCTCGCTCGCTCAGTGTAACCCTTAGCGGCGAAGACATTACACTCAGTGACGTTACGAATGTTGTTTCAGGCAGCGGCAGCATTGATAACGGCGCTCAGCTTCCAGCCGGCTACTCCGTCACCAAAAGCAACGGTACAGCTTACACTTTTACTGATCCCGATGGACCTGACTTCGCCGCCTATGGGCCTGCAGCATTAAGTGAAGCCCTCAGCATTGCCGAACGCGCCATGGACGGTAGCGTTGTCAATGACAATGAGGTCACCTATAAACTCTTGCTGCACTTAGAACCTCTGCTCAAGCTTGCAGAGACGGACATCGAGCTTAGTGACAGCGACGACGGAGATGGCATTAACATCAGTTCCACCGCATACAGCCTCAATTATGCAACACAAGAAATTTCCATAACGGTCACCAATGCTTGCAGTGTTCCGCCCTGCGAGAATCCAGGAGACGTACTGGGACTTATTCGCATTAGCGAACAAGCTTCAGCAATATTCAGTATTGATAATGTTAGCGGCGGTCGTTTCATTGAAGAAGCTACAGGAGTAGAGTTTAACATCCCCGATCAAACAGGTGCCGCCACACAGACAGACATTTCTTTAGGAACGTTTGACATTACCCGTACAGGCGATGGTGTTAACCTCACCTATACCATTGTTGCCGATTATCAAGGCATGCCCGTAAGAAATATTATTGAGGCTGTTGGCATAAACGAGCTCATCACGGCCACTTTCACTGAACAGACCTTTATGATCAGCAAAACAACCGATGCCGATCAGCTCACCCTCAGCGGGGTGCAAAATATTGTTTCGGGCAGCGGCAGCATTGATAAAGGCACTCGGCTTCCAGCCGACTACTTCGTCACCAAAAGCGACGGCACAGCTTATACCTTTGCTGATCCTGATGGGGAAGGCATTGGCGCGTACGGGGCTACAGCATTAAGCGAAGTCCTCAGCATTGCCGAACGCGCCATGGACGGCAGCGTTGTCACCAACAATGAAGTCACGTTCACCGTTGACCTGGAATTAACAGCAGCACCCGTTTTTGACGGTTCCTATCTCAGCATTACGCCAACCAGCGCTGAAGCGATGAACGCTGAAGTGTCGGTGACCACCAGTGGCACTAGCGGCACCATCACCATTATTAAGCTCACCAATGCGTGTGCCATTCCGCCGTGTTCGGGCGCAGGAGAAACAATCGGCACGCTTAACATAACGGAGACTGCAAACGTCTTCACATTAGCTGCCACCACGCCAAGTCCGCTTGACATTCCAGACCAGAAAGATGCCCATACACGGCAGGACGTCACCTTGGGGAACATCATCGTCACAAATACAATTAATGCAGCTGTTATCACTTATACGGTTATCGCACATTACGCAGGAATGGCTGTTGCCGATGTGCTAAGTAAAATTCCAAACACTGAAGCTGCGCTCGTTGCCATTTATAACAATAACAAACTCACGGTAACTTTTGAGCTTGACAACAAGAACATTGCACTCAGTGACGTGACAAATGCTGGCAGCGGAGACGTTGGCGGTTATGTGCTCAGTTCATTTGTGCTGCCGTATAAATACGAAGCCGTGGCAGCAAACGGGAGCAAGTATGCGCTTGTTACAGTGGCTGGCACGGAGACGTACGGACCAACAGCGCAGGCTGCGCTCACCATTGCCGAAAAAGCCTCTGTGGGCGGCAGCATTATCGCTGATAATAAAATTGATTTCGCCGTCACATTGGAATTAGCAGCATTGCTCAGCTTACAGTCAACAGAGCTAAGTCTCAGTTTGAATAACGATCCCAACAATATTAATACGCTTGTTAACATTACAGCGGACGTGGACAATGACGCCGCGCAAATTTCGTTGACGGGGTTGACGAATAGCTGTACCCTACCGCCGTGTTTGTCAGCTGGTATTGATATTGGCACGCTCACGCTCACAGCCAATTCAGCGGCCTTTACGCTTGCGGATGGCGCAGCCAGTGTGGATTTTACAATCCCAGATCAAGCAGGTGCTGCCAGCAGCACTGCGCAGCTGGGAAGTGTGACGCTCATGCGCACAGGTGACAAAACCCAAATCACATATAACGTTATCGCAACGTATAGCGGCACGCCGGCAGCCAGCATTGTTACAGCCTTAGGCGCAGACGGACTGGCTGACGGGGTGGAAGTAGAGCTGGCGGGACAAGTGAGCACAAGCGCAACTTGGGATGCAGCCACTGCGCAGCTGAGCATCACGAACATCGTCAATGTTCCCGATAGCGGTGACACAGACAATCCCTATACTGGAAGCGTGCGGATCACTCCGCACAACCTCCCAGCTGGCTACTACATCAAGTCTTACACGTTTGACGATCCCAGCGCTGCAACGGCAACCAGCTTCTCGCAGGCAGACGCATTGGTTGTTGCAGAAGGCGATGCCAGCACCCAAAGTGTGACCGATAATAATCAAGCCACTTATGAGCTGGTCATCCAATTTACAGCCAGTCCAACTGTTGTCTTCAGTCTGGAAGAGCTTGTTGTGTCCGTGCAGGATACGCTTAGCTCAAACATTAATGTTGACGCCAGCGCGTTGGCGCTTGATTTAACAACCACGCCGCCGCAGGTCACCATCACAGCCGCCGCAGGCGTCGCCAACCTCAACGAAGCCGAACACACCTTAGGCACGGGCACCCTCACGTTAAGCGCAGCAGCGGGTGCAGGTTTTACAGTGAATACAACGGGACTGGACAACACCTTCAACGATACAACTGGCACCGAAACGGTGACCTACGACCAGAATACGTTCACCGTTACCAGCGGAAGCGCAACACTAACGTACGCACTCAAGCTGGTGTTAGCCACCGCTTATAATCTGCAAATTGCTGCCACCCCGGACGACCTTATTGTCACACCGCAGCAAACAGGGATAAGTCATGCCCTCCCGCGCTGTGCCGCTGCGCAGTTTAGCGTATTCACCATTGCTGCCGATGGAACCACTAGCAATGTCCTGAGCGACGCGGCTGTAACCATTAACGATTATTACGACACGGCAACAGCCGCCAACAACACGAATACCACACTCAGTGTTTTTACTGACGCTGGAGAACATTTGGAGGATTTTGCTGTCACGCTAACCGTTCAAGCGTGTAACTTTTTTGCGGGTTCTGGCACTGACAGCGATCCTTATCAAATAGACAGTGACAAACGCCTAGAGCTGCTCAGCCGTCTGCTCAATGCCAGCAGCACATACAACACGTATAAAGACAAAGTTTACGAGCTCACAAGCGATGTGGAGCTTGGGATTGTTGCGGCGCCATGGGCGGAAAGCAGCACCCATCCAAATGCCAATACCAACGGGTTTACGCCCATTGGCAAAACCATAGGAGCGCGCAACCTTTCTGTTGTCGAGCAAGACAACGGTTTTAGCGGCACGTTTGACTGCAAGCATTACAGCATTAACAACCTGTATATCAGCAATACCGCCAACAATATAAGCGGACATTTCAATGCGCTCTTCGCTGCCGTTACAAATAATGCGGTCATCAAAAATTGCGAGTTAAACAATGCCAAGGTCACCGCGTACAGCATTGCCGGCGCGCTTATCGGCACAATCGGCACAAATTTATATGATGCTGAAACCATTAGGATCACAAATAATACGATCGTTGCGGCGGACATTTACGCAACCACAAAAGGGAATGCGGGCGGCATCAGCGGCTTGTTTTGTAACGGCACAGTAAGCGGCAATACGGTCACAAACTCAAGCATCCGCGCCGCTTATACCATTAATGATGGCTTCAGCATAAAGGACAATGCAGGCGGCATCACGGGCTTTCAATACGAAGCAACAAGCATCCACAACAACAGCGTTACAAACGTCACCATCCTGGCAACGAAAAATAACGCAGGCGGCATTGTGGGGGAAAGTTGGGGAACGTTCAGTGACAATAGCGTGGAAGCGGCGTATATTAAGAGTGATAGATGGGCGGGCGGCATTGCGGGCGAAATGGATCGCGGCGCCGTCAATAGCAATAATACCGTCTCCAATACAATAATTACAACTGTCAGCAGCGGCACAGGCGGCAGCGTGGGCTCTACCGGTGACGTGGACGACGTTGTTGTGAGTAACACCATTGCCGCTGTTGTGCTCAGCGGGCACACGGATATCGGCGGGATTGCCGGCTGGGCGGAATATGCAACGTTCACCAGCAACACCTTCAGCAATAGCAGCATCACTGGCAATCGCAATTTGGGGGGAATTGCGGGCTATCTTCGAGCCGCCACTGTCACTTACAATCATGTTGTGGATGTGAGCATAACAACAGTCTTAGATGGCGCGGGCGGGATAAGTGGCGAGCAAAGTTTTGATAGCACCAACCAGCATAATATTGTAGAAAACACGGACATTCGCGCAGAAAGCGAGGCGGGCGGCATAACAGGCATTATGTATTGGGACTCCGTCATCAATAATAATATTGTGATGGGCGGAAGCGTTACAGCAAATCGCAATGCAGGCGGCGTTGTGGGATCGATGTTGTCTGTAGGCGGAAGTATTATTGACGCGGTTTTCATTGCAACAACCGTTACCAGCAGCGCAGGCAACGCCGGCGGCTTCATCGGCACAAGTCTAACGGGAATGATCAGCAATAGCATTTTTATAGGAGCGGTCAATGTTGTCAGCAGCGGCATCACTGGCGGCGGCATTGCTCATAACGACGGCACTAGCGGCACGGCGGTGTCAAGCATCACACATTCGTATGTAGCAGCAACGGCAGCGGGCACTGCAAACACTGTTTATGGTTTAGCGCCGGCTGCGGGCATTGTGCTCACTGACAGCTATTACGATAATGAGCTGAACGTGGGCGCAACGGACAGCGCTAACGGAAAAAATACAAGTGAGCTGCAAACACCGACTGCCGCGGGAGCTGCAGGCGAAGTGTATGAAAGTTGGGATGATACGATATGGAACTTCGGCTCAAGCAGCCAATATCCTGTACTGAAAAACCAGCTACTCACCGAAGCCGAGCAGTGCGCTGCTATTAATGCTCAACTGGGAACGAACATAGACTGCACTTACTAGCTGAGCAGCAAAAAAAGCGGGCTGCCCAGGACGTCAGCCGCCGCCAGCAGGCTGCTGGACAGTAAAACCCAGCTCAGCCAGCAATGTGAAATAATGCGGAAAAGACTTCGTTACACTCTGATAATCCGTCATGCTGAGTTCTCTGCAACCATAAACCATAAGCGCCAATGCCATAGCGAGGCGATGATCACCGTGTGCATGGACGGCAACATGACGCCTGGCATTGATCCTGCGCCGCTCCGCTGACATGGGGTACACGGTGAGGGCAGCAGCTTCCTCCTCCACACGTACACCAAACTTCGCCAGCTCCTGTGCCAACGCAGCTATCCTATTAGACTCTTTATAACGCAGATGGGCAATGTTTTCCATCCGCACAGGCGCAGCGGCAAAACACGCAAGCACCGCCAAAGTCGGCACCACATCGGGCATAGTCCCCATATTCACACACAGCAATGTTTGACGCCAAACAGCTGGCGGCACAATGCGAAGCCCCATTCCTACAGGATAAAACTGCGCGCCCAGCTGCTTTAAAATATTTATAAAAGCAGCCTCGCCCAGCTGGCTGGCAGCGGGATAATTGACGATTGTCAGTTCAGTAGCGTGAATCAATGCCAATGCCCAAAAATACGAAGCGGCAACAACATCGCCTGCTACCGCATAAGTCCGTGCGCGGTAAGCTGTATGCGGAGGAATAACAAATTGCAGACGCTGCTGCCCCGCCACATCCAGCTCACGCAGCTCCACCTCAGCGCCAAATGCACGCATGAGTTCCATAGTTAACTCCACATACGTGCGTGAGACTAATGCTGTCTTCAATGTAATCGTAACCGCTGCCGCCCGCTGCTGCTCGCCGTCCGCAGCCACAGAACGCATATACGGCGCCGCAAGCAGCAATGCTGATAAAAATTGACTGCTCTGTGTGCCGTCAAGCTGCTGCGGCACACGTTTAAGCGGCCCCCTAAGCGTAACAGGAAAGCTGCGCGGCACATCGTCTTCCGTGATGACAACGCCGCCGGCCCGCAGCGCATCATAAAGTGGCGTCATTGGGCGCGCCGCCAGCTGCGCGCTAGCGTGCAAACGCACGGGCTCCGTTGCCAATGCTGCTGCTGCCGCTGCCAAACGCGCAAAAGTACCGCTATCGCCCAATGTTATGGCCCCGCCGCGCGGACGCACCATGCCATTGACACCAGTCACAAACAATGTCTCACCACGCGTCTGCACAGTCGCACCCAATGCAGCAATGCCCGCGCGGGCAACCGTCATATCTGCGCTGCTTGGCAACTGAGTTAATTCACTGGTGCCTCTGGCTAAGAGACTCAGAATAAAAAGGCGATTGGCGACGTACTTGCTGCCCATCACAGCAAGCTCCTGCCGCTGCAATGCAGCAGGCGGATGCCTGAGACTTAAGCTTGCCGCCATTTAAGCTACCCGCAATGTCCCGTTAACGCACATTAATGAAATGATCAGCGATAAACTGAATACGCGCACGTGTGCGTTCATACTCACTGTAATAAGTGGTGCCAGTGGCTTCAGCTGCCGCTAAGAAACTCTCGTAAAGCTTACGCGCGCGAACATAATAATCATAAGCCTTGCGATAATCGCGCAGCTTAGCATCCAATTCATAAATATTCGCAAGCCGATACAATATAAGAAAATATTCAAGCCGCGCTGCCGGCACAGTCGCCGTGTCATAAAATCGCTCATACAAACGGTACTCCCGCTCAGCCGCGCCGTACTGTTCCATAACAAACAACGTCTCCCCCAGCTCAACCAGGACACGCCCCCACTGCTGCGTGGCAGCTGTGCGGCGCACAGCACGCGTATTCAGCTCACGCTTGAGGGCAAGCCACGTAACAAAGGCATCTTCATAACGCCCCAATAACCGCTGCAAATATCCCTTGCTAAACAATAAACGCCGCTCCTGTGCTTTTGTGAAGGCACCCGCATTTGTTGTTAATTCAGTGGTGATCAACGTATAAGCTTTCTCGCCAGCACCCTGCTCCGCATATAATTGCGCTAATTCTATAATGACATCCAAACGATATGGGTAATCTAACGATAATTCATCAATATAACGCAAAAAAGCGCCCTCAGCTGCCGCTAAATCCTTGCTGACAATGAAACCATTGATTAACACTGCCACAGCACGTTCTACAGCATCCTGCTCACGTTCTGCAGCAACAGCTGCTGTTATCGGTGCATCCTCCGCTGCCGGCTGCACCAGCGGCGGCGTGATCTCAATGTTGTAATGAATGTAATTTTCCTGTAAAACTTCACTCAGTTTGTCAAAAATAAGCTCTGTTTTCCCCTCACGCTGTGCCTTAAAGCTAAAAAAGACCTCGCCATCGCCTCTGCTCACTTCCAAGGGCATTAAATACTCTTTATTAATATAAGCCAGAACAATCAAATCATCAGCTGCAGTAAGAACAATTTTTAAAGAAAAAACTTCCCCCCTATACACCTTTTGCGACTGTAAGGCAGTTTCCGCAGATAATAGCAACTCCTGCGCTGCCACAACTTGCCCAATCATGCCGCCCGCTGCCACCAATATGACCCCCCGCAGTAAAACCCCGCACCTCAACCATTTATGCCATATCAAACACCATTTTTGCAATAAGTAAGACAAATTGTTTTTCATAAAAATTTTTCACTAAAATACATTATTATTATAATATTATACTGAGGAATGTTGTATAGGCACACCATGCGTCATTCGTTTCCCGTAAGCTGCTATCCAAGCATGCACGTCCTGCTTAAAAAGCGCATGTTACAACAGGTTTTGCCATAAACAAATGCTTACAGCGACCGCTACATCACTTCATAATTCTGAGCAGCCCTTAAAAACGAGCTCAGCCGATGTTCCCAGAGTAGTCCTGTATGAATTACTCTTACCACACCGTCCCATGGCCATTGCTGAGCACCGCATTGCAGAAAGTTGCCAACTTGTACGCACTTATGGCGCTACCGTTGTTACCACCGTGTTACAACGCCGTCATCATCCGTCCACTTGGGGTGTCATTGGTTATCATAAATTGCAAAGTCTGTTTAAAACCGCCACACGCTTAAATGCTCAGTTCATTGTGATCAACGAGGCACTCAAACCGCGCCAAAGCTATAATCTCACGGATTGCTGCACAGAATATTGCCGCGAGCATAAAATCGACCCACCCTTGCAAATCTGGGACCGCGTAGACCTGATCATCCATATTTTCGCGCGCCACGCAAAAACTGCCGAAGCACGCCTGCAATTAAAACTCGCAAGCATTGATCACTTCGGACCACGCATTTACGGCATGGGCAGCGAACTCAGCCAGCAAGGCGGCGGCATTGGCACACGCGGACTTGGCGAAACCAATACTGAAATTATGAAACGCCATCTAAGCCAGCGTAAAAAATTACTCCAGCGTAAAGTTGCCATACTGGCACGCACACGCAGCGCCCACCG
This sequence comes from Spirochaetota bacterium, assembly GCA_965249715.1. Classification (GTDB taxonomy): domain Bacteria; phylum Spirochaetota; class UBA12135; order COTS27; family COTS27; genus COTS27. Next base: position 62,203 of record CBDFMP010000044.1, read on the forward strand.
CGCACGCCGCGCTAAAAATGGCTTCAAAACCGTCGCCCTTGTTGGTTATACCAATAGCGGCAAATCCGCACTCTTCAGTGCCCTCAGCGGCAAAAATGCTTACAGCGATGATAAACTCTTCGCCACCCTGCACACACTGAGTGCACGCATTGCAGCAAAAAACCACCTGCATACCCCCGTTATCATCAGCGATACCATTGGCTTCATTGAAGCTTTGCCGCCCAAACTGATCAGTGCTTTCCGCGCAACCATTGAAGATGTAGTGGAAACCAAGCTGCTCCTGCATGTGGTGGACATCAGCGATGCTGAATTCAGCCGTAAAATCACAATCGTTCGCGATTTCCTTAAAACACTGGGTGCCGCCGAACTCCCCACGCTGCTCGTCTTCAATAAAATTGATAAACTAAACACACAAGATCCCCTCAGTACTGTTGCTGCCCAAGCAGCACTCAGCGATACGCATAGCTGTTTTGTCTCCGCCACCAACGGCACCAACATTGCCGAGCTAAAACAACTCATTTTTTCCCGCTTCACCGCCACTCAGACATTGCCCGCATCCACACTTCCTGCAATCATCCATAAATCGCCTTTCACCACCACAACCGCACGCTCTTAAAGCTATTTATTCTTACAATATTATAAACAAATATGAACATCTTAGCACTTAACTCAGAAGCTGAACTCACAACCTTGCTTGACAGCAAACCAAAACATCATTTTTTTGTCTTCAAACACTCAGAAGTTTGCCCGGTGAGTGTTTCTGCACGTGAGGAAATCGTCACTTATGCAAAAACAAAAAAAATCATTCCCGTCTATCAAGTGGAAGTTCGCAACCAACGCCCATTATCCAACTTGCTCAGTGAAAAACTTGAGCTTACTCACGAATCTCCCCAGCTCATTCTCATCAAAAACGGCAAAACTCCCGTCTGGCATACTTCGCACTTTTTTATCACCGAAGAAAGCATTGAGAATGCTCTGCGTGAACACGACTGCTTGCCCGACGCTCCCGCTGAAAACTAAACGTCGCCGCTAGTCGCCAGCTAAGGCAGCCTTAACATCAGCTCGCCATAAACACTCAGAAGTTTGCCCGGTGAATGCTTCTGCACATGAGGAAATCGTCACTTATGCAAAAAAATCATTCCCATCTATCTAGTGGAAGTTCGCAACCAACGCCCACTATCCAACTTGCTCAGCGAAAAGCTTGAGCTTACTCACGAATCTCCCCAGCTCATTCTCATTAAAAACGGAAAAACTCCCGTCTGGCATACTTCGCACTTTTTTATCACCGAAGAAAGCATTGAGAATGCTCTGCATGCCCACCACTCCCGCTGAAAACTAAACGTCGCCAGCTAAGGCAGCCTTAACATCAAGCTCGCCATAAACACTCAGCACCGCTGCAACAAGCCGAAATGAGCCGCAAAATACAAACAAACGCTCAGGCTGTGCAGCAATATTGAGCTCCTGCAAAGCTGTCACCTCACGCATTGTCCCGCCCATAGCCACGCGCGTTTGACGCACACGCTTGCAAACCGCTAAGCGCTGCTCTGCACCAATAAACGGTAATTCAATGTGACAAAATACAAAGTCCCAGGCTAAGGGAATAAGCTCCGTTAAAGCTTCCACCTGCTTATCAAAATAAGCATAAAAACCAAAAGTGACTGCTTGAGCAGACTTGAAAAATGGCGCCCGCTGCAGCTCAGCAATAAACTGCTTAAGCGATAACGGCGTATGGGCACAATCTATAACAATATTGGCAAAATGCGTATAACGTCCCATGGGTAAGGGACGTGCAAGAACACTTATGAGCTCCTCCTGTTTGAAGCTGTAAGCTTCGCTTGTTTCCACCGCTGCCAGCGCCAGCGCACAATTCTCTTGAAAAACCCGCGGCAGCCAACGTTCCGGTTGCATGGCACTCAGCGCAGCTGCCGCTCTGCGTACACGTTTTGCTTGCGGCGAAGCTCCAGAAATTGCTGTCACCGGCACACCCAGCTGCGCAGCTTTGGCACAAAATACAGCCGCCACCGCAGCCTGCTCAGTGCCCGTCCCCGCTAAATAAAACGCCGGCACGCCCGCTTTCATAATTTCCGCCTTTTCAATAGCAATCAGCCGCAGCGTATTGCCCAGCTTAGCCATATGGTCATAATCTATACGTGTAAATAACGTTGCACGCAACGTCTCAGGCGATAAAACATTTGTAGCATCCCAGCGTCCCCCCAGCCCCGTTTCCACAATCGCCATATTCACACCCGCTTCACGAAAACATAAAAACGCCGCAGCTGTCAGGACATCAAAAAGTGTGACACTCAGTGCTGCTGTACCACAAAGCGATAAAATTTGTTCCATGGCATCAAGCAAAACCTGCCAGCTCACCGGCACACCGCCAATCGCCACGCGTTCACGCAGCTCCAGCACATGCGGCGACGTGTAAAGCCCCAAACACAGCCCCCGCAATGCTAATAACTCCTGCACATAAAATGCAGTTGTTCCCTTGCCTTTTGTTCCTGCTATATGAATACTCTGAAATGAATGTTGCGGGTTCCCCAGCAGCGCTAAGATCGCGGCAATGCCATTAAGATTGTAATGCGCCTCTGTATAAGCAATATTGCGCCGTGTTTCAAAATCACTCAGCTTGTAAAATTCGCTTAAAACGCGTGTGCGCCGCGCAGCCATTGCTGCACTCTCACCAAGCTCCCGCTCACGCGGACAGACATCCTGTTGACCGGCAGCGGTTGCAAGTTTTGTCATCGCAACAGCTTTCCTCCCGTAAAAATTGCCCACCACCGCATCATTTTGTCAACGCATACAGTATAACATTGACGCCAAACTGCAAAGCTTGCCGCCGCACCGCTACACTGTTTTTATGTACCTGATAAGGCGCCCAGCCATCGCCAATATCCGTATTTTTTGTGTAAAGAATAGCCAATTCGCCGTCCTGGTAAATCCCCCAAACCTCCGGTGCACCGCCGTCATGTTTATGAATCTTCGGCGCGCCTTCGGGAAATTGAAAATAAATTGAAAAAATGGCATGTCCAAACGGCATCCGTACCCACTTGCGCTGCGGAAAAACCTTACGCACAGCCTCCTGAACAAAAACATCCAACCCGTAATCGTCATTAATAAACAACATGCCGCCCTGTTTTAAGTATTCACGTAATCTTATAGCCTCAGGATCACTCAGCTTCCAGCCGCCATGCCCCGTCACATAAAGCAATGGATAATCAAATAAATCAAACGAGCTTAGTTCCACCACTTCACCCTTCGGCGCCGCATTGAGCAACTTTGTCTTATTCATAAACTTCATTAATTCACGAACGCCAACATTGCCTTCATACCAGTCGCCGCCGCTGTACTTCAGCACCGCAAAAGTATAATCGTAATAAGGCTGTACAGCCGCTACCTGCTGCTGTGGTTTTATTGGCACGGGTGCCGCGGGCTTTGTTGTTTGTCCTGCTAAGGAGCTAGGCATTATTATTGCCCAATATAAACACCACCCTACAGCCAGCTGGAAGTACTTCCCGGTTGGACAAGCATTTTGCATATTTATTTCCCTGAGCTTAAAACCTTTATTGAAGCCGCGCATAAACTACTTTCGCCAGCAAATAACTCAGTAAAAATCCCAGCAGCAATATGTATGGCAACTGATAACTGCGCAACCTGCGTGAAACTATCAGCACATCCGCCTCATAAGCTGCACTCAGCTCGCGCAACGCTTCCAAGATCGTTTCCGCACTAGCAAATTGTTCAGTTCTAAAATCGTAAACCGGGTAATATTCACGCAACTCCGCGCGGTAATGATAATAACCCTCCGCCAAAGCATAAGCGCGTGCCGTTGTCAATTGTGGCGGCACGATAAAAGTAGCGGCATCCGTCTGTTCCAACTGCCTGAGCGTGCGTTGTAAATAACTATTTTCAATCGGCTGTCCCAATAAATAATTATGTAGATATTGCTGCGCGCGCGCGGTCACGGCAGTTGTATAAAGCTGCTCCAATAACCGCACCCAGAAAACATCGGCATCCGCAAAGTCCGCTGAGGTCACCAGTGCCTGATTCAATTCGTAAAACCCATTGATGCCCACATAAACCTCAGACCCCTTTCGAAATAAAAAGGATTGTCCCGCCGCATCGCGCTGATAAGCTTTGGCTCCTGCAGGCAACGGCAACGGTTCCGTCAACATAAACACACCCGCGCGCTGCCATAATTCTTCGCTTGCACGACGATTGCCCGTGAGATTGATAAAATCGGCGTCCATTGCCAGGCTGGCTACGCTGAGCGGTGTTGGTGTACGCGCCGTCTGTCCTAACTTAGGCACGTTAATAAAAGGTTGTGTTTGCGCACGAAAAAACGCGAGAACTTCGTCATCGCCGCCAAGTACAATGCAAAGCGGAGCCTGCAGCCCGGTATTGGCACTGCTCAGTCCAGCCTTTAACTCAGCGTAGCGGCGCTGCACGCGCGCCAACCGTCCTTTCGTTTGCAAAAATGTATGCGCACTCAGCTCAAAAAACCCATAACGTTTAAGCGTGCGTTTGATAAGCCCCACATCCTTAAATGGCTTGAAAATGAAAAGCGCCACAGGAATGTTTTCTGTTGTACTCAAAAAATTCATGCTATCGCGATAAGTTTCGTAGCGGTCCTTCGCAGCAGCAGCAGCGGATGATACACGCAACTCAGCCTGCAATGTGAGTGCTGACTGTGGCTGCAGCCGCAATGGAAAATCAAAGGTTTCAAGCCGATTGCTAAGCTGCAGCGGCACAGTCAGCAGGACTTTCCGAGTGGGAGCAAGCAGCTGCAACGTGAGTGTGGCAGCAGCAGGCGTTTGCGCAGCATAAACGGTTACACGGGCTGTAAATGGATAACCTGCAGCCGCCGCCTCAGCTGCAGCAGGAGCACGCGTTGGCGGCGGCGGACGATAGTCGCCTGCTGTATTCTCTATAAATACCCCATACAGCGGCGATACAGTCGTTGTTGCCAGCTTCGGGTTATAAAAAAACAAACGCGGTTGTGGCTGCGGTGCAAAAAAATCGCTGAAAATAAAGTCGGAGATCACCACCTTCGGCTCAGCGCGCGGCAAAAATCGCAATGTCTCGCCCAGCTCCTGATAATGCGTCTGACGCGCAAAACGTCTAAATGGCTGCAAGTCTTTGACATCCTCTGCCGCTAAGGAAATAGGCTCCCCTACTGTACTGGCAAACGGATAAAGCTGCAACGGATGACGCCATACTCCTGCCAGCTCCTGTAAAAATGCCAAAGCTGCGGGCTGCTGTTCGTAAAAACTAATAGACGTATCCAAATAAACACGCAATGGCGCTCCGGGGCGCTGAACTTCCCGTTGTGAAGCCGGGTTAATGACCAGCAACACAAGCAAGCTCAGACACATCAACAGGCTCACCCCACCCCACACTAAGACTAGCTGTTTCATGATCTCGCTTTTTATCCGTCTATTTTACGCAACACAACGTACCTTGCCTCCCCTGGCATTAAGCACGCGTTATGGCAATGGCACATATGACAGCATGTTGGCACGCCAACCTGTAAAGCTATCCATCAAGCCTTATAAACCATCATGGTCAGCTTAACAAGCTCCAGTTTAACACACACTTAGCGAGCTGCCGCCACAGGAGCTTTCAAATATTGGCGATAACGTTTGTCATCCACCACCAGTTTCAATGCTGCCTGCAACTGTGCGTCTTCCGGTACATAACTGGCTTTCAGCGTATGCAGCAATTGAAAATTTTCAGGGTTCTTCACCGCCAAAGCCACCGGGATGCCCTGTTGTTCGTAAGCTTCGCCACTTGGCAAATGATAACGAGCTATTGTCATTTTTATTCCCACACGTTCAGGCACCGTGTAAGGAAATTCTCTCTGCACAGAAAATTTGCCGTAAGTGCTTTCACCAATGCTCACCGCACGCCCATAATCAATAAGCGCTCCCGCAAAAATTTCACTTGCACTTGCTGAATATTTGTTCACAACCACTGCCACAGGTACGTATTTAGGAAAATTCAGCTGCCGCGTGGCTTGTTCATACGCCGTTGTCCGCTCACGATCCCGCGTAGAGACAATGACACCCGTCACGACAAAAAAATCCACCATTTCAACAGCTGCCGTTAAAAATCCACCTGGATTGTTGCGCAGATCTAAAACAACGCCGCGCACATGCGCCTGTTTTGCCGCCGCTAGCGCTTCCTTAAACTCAGTAGCCGTGTTCAATGCAAACCGATGAATACGAATATACGCCACACTTCCGCTATTGTCACCGCTATTGTCAGCTTGTGCGGGCACAGCAAACTTCGCAACAGGCAAAATGCTATAATAAACACTCTTAATCACCACCCGCTCACGCCGCAAGTTAAAGCTCAGCGTCTGCGGCGCAGCTTGCCGCTGCCGCCGCTCAACTTTCAGCTTCACCACCGTACCCACCTCGCCAAGGATCAAAGCTGAGATCTCATCCAAGCTGCGCGTGTGCGCCGCCACTCCGTTCACATGCGTAATAATATCTCCCACGCGTAATCCACTTTCCCAGGCCGGTGCACCCTCCACCAAACTAACCAATTTCAATACACCTGCTTCCTCCGCTATGTAAATGCCAATGCCATGATATTGCCCCTGCACCCCTTGACTGAAGCGCTTATAAGCTTCCACATCAAAAAAAACCGTATAAGGATCCTCCAATGAAGCTAACATACCTTTAATTGCACCGTAAATCAAGCGCCGCGGCTCTGTTTTTTCAGCGTCTATATACTCACGCCGCAGCTGCAGGAAAACATCTTGAAATAATGCCAAATACGCCCGCGTTCTGTCACCGCCTGCACCAATGCGCTGTGCGCTCACATTAACACTGAGCGACGATGCCACAAAAAACCAGAGTAAACCCCCCGCAGCCACTCCCAATAAAAAACCTCCCAGTTTGCCGCGCACGCGCGCCAAACTCGTCCTAGCGCCTAATCCTTTCACATTGCTGCCTCAACACCAAACAACACAAAAGCTGCTTGAGTTTCATCGTTATCACACCGCACCATTCGCACCATTGCCAGCCTCAGCTGCCGCCATAACAGTTTTCAAGGGGTAAACACCCCAAACATTTGCACGCGCTTTTTTCGCCGCAAACCGCACCGCCGCCGGCACAGCAGAAACAAAAGCTGCACGATTAAATGCCGTATGACGCAGTGTCACCCGCTCATTATCGGCTAAAAAATGGACTTCATGTTCGCCAATCACACCGCCGCCACGCACAGCCGCAATGCCAATCTCGCCCACATTGCGTTTAGCCTGAGTACCGGCACGCCCAGTCACTACAGCGGCATCCGCTGCAGCCCCGCGTGCAGCATTCAGTGCCGCCGCCAGCATCTTCGCCGTTCCTGAAGGAGCATCACGTTTAGCGCGATGATGTGTTTCCACAAGCTCCAAATCGTAAGCAGGCCCCAATAGCTTCACCGCCGTCTGCACCAAGGATAACAAGGCAAATATCCCTGCAGAAAAATTGCCCGCACGGACAATTGTCAGCTGCTCCGCTAAGCGCTGCAACCGCAACTCCTCTGCCGCTGAAAATCCCGTTGTCCCAATGACCCAGCCACGCAGCCCCTGCGTGGCGCCAAGCGCCAGTCCCGCAAGACTTGCCGCCGGTGTTGAAAAGTCAATCACAACATCCACATTGCCAACAACATCCTTCAGTGCCGCCACATCCCGCACTAGCGGTGCCGTTTGATGCGCAGCCACTTGCAACGAAACAAGCTGCCCTAAAACATTAGCAGCAGTATCCGCAGGCGTAAACTTAGAACTCTCAACCCCAGCCACCACACAAATGTCCGAAATCACTCCCGCCGCAATCTGCTCATCCATTATTTGCAGCACCGTGCTGCCCATTTTTCCGCCCACACCTAAAATAGCCACACGGATAGTGTTTTTTGCCGCCTTTGCCATGAAACTATTGCTCTAACCAAACCTAAACCAAGCTAAATGCTAAGACTAAACTCGCCGTTGTTTGCCTTGCCAGGATCCCCTGGTTTATGCAAAATTTGCCTACACCACTTTTTACCCAAGCCTGCAAGATATTGTATTATCAATTCATCCCTAAATCACTCAGATACTTGACTTCATCCGTCAGCACATATAAATTCACTAGAGTTTTTATTATATTTGTAATGACTTAAGACGTTTACATTGACTTTATGGTAAAATCATACTATTATTAGGCGTAGTATTATACTTAGCCGCTCATATTCAATATGCCCGTAACATTGTTTTTTCCTTGTTTGTTAGGCACTAAGCTAAGCTCATTGTAATCCCATTGCAAATGGCAACTCAAATGGCAACTCAAACAGCAACCCCAGTAGAAGAAACGTCGCAAGATGTCGAACAAAAACAGCGTAAAAAAGCTTTCAAAACGCGGCTGGAAAAATTTCTCCAGCTGCAGGATATTTGCAGTCGCCTTGGTGAATTGGAAGCCGAAATCAATATCCTCAGCAAACAAACCGATATAGAAGAGCACAAGTATAATTCCAAACAAACACAATACGAAAACAACCTTGCCCCGTTAAAAAAAGCTGAGGCTGAGGTTACCACCATTGATACCGAACTGATTGAAGTTCAAGAAAAAATCGAAAAATGCGAAGATACTAAAAAGAAAATCAAAACCATCAAAGAATTTAAGGCTATCAATAAAGAAATTGACTTCCTCAATCAACAAAACACTGTCAAGGAAACTCATCTCCTCAGTAAAAAGGAAGAAGTCAAATTTCGTAAAACTAAATTAGAAAAAATTGAAGAAAACCTTAACGAAATCAAACAGGTTTTCGAAGAAAAAAAAGGCGAGTTCGAAGAATTGCTCAACGAACGTAAAGAAGACATCAAAAAATGCCGCAACGAGAAAGCAGCCGTTGAGAAAAAAATTGATCCCAAATGGGTGGACATTTTCACGCGCATCTATCAAAATAAAAATGACCTCGCTATTGTTGCTGCAGCGGCTTCCACGTCTGAAGAAAACCTCGTCTGTCAGGGCTGTTACACCTTGCTGCCACGCCAGCTGGAAATAGAACTCAAACGCGATACCGATATCACCTATTGTCCATTCTGCTCACGTATGCTGTACCACGCCGAAGTACTGGAATAAACTCTTATAACGCGGGCTCCTAAGCCCACCTGCACCGCGCAGAAACGCCTGCACCTGCAAAACTTCCTTGCTGATTCTTCAACGGTCATCGTCTCAGCATAAACCTCACAGAAGTACTTGTCATGCCTACCGCCAGCTGGTTAATCCCGCTAGCCATTTACTTTGGCAAAATCATTGAGCTCTCGCTTAACTCCATCCGGATTGTTTCCATTGCCAAGGGGTTCAAACGGCTTGCGCTCGTCATCTCTTTTTTAGAAGCGATCATCTGGGTCATTATTATTGTTAACATTATAGGGGACATTGACAACTGGCTTAATATTCTGGCTTTTGCTTTTGGTCAGGCTACCGGCACCTACATGGGCATCTGGATTGAACAAAAACTCGCACTTGGTTTGGTTATGATCAGATTGGTCACTCAAAAAGCTACAAGTGAACTCCTTGTCCAGTTGCGCAGCGCTGGGTTTCGTGTTGTCGATGTTGATGCCACCAGCAATTATGGCAATGTCAAAATCCTGTTTGCCACCATCCGCCGCAAAAGTCTCAATGAATTTACACGCCTTGTCCATCGCTTCAATCCTTATGCTTTTTTCACAGTAGAAGAAGTCAAATTCGCCAGTCAGGTTATTATGAAACCATCGCGTGTTGCCATTAAGAGTATACTCAAACAATTTAACCTCCCCGGCAATGCTGACAATATTGAAACTGCTCCTGCAGACACAGCTCAGCGGCAAACAGACCACAAACAACCACTTGCGCTGCCGCAAAAAAATAACACCACAGCCACCAAACTCAAACCCAAACTCAAACGCTCCGCCTCCGCTAAATCCGTACGTAAACAGCGCACAACAGCTGTCGCTGCCGCCACCGCCGCAAAAAGCCGCAGGCAAAAACATTAGTGCCCCAAGGTTGGGGGGCAGAGTGCTGTTTTAATACTGTCCTGTACGCATTAAAACTAATGTGCAGGCCTTTGTCACGGTTAAACCCGTTGTTTGCACAGCTTGACAGACAGCTGACGAATCGGCGCCTGGGTTGAGTATCACCCGCTTCGGCATCAACGCACGCATATCCGCCACAAGTGCCAACGCCGTTTGTTCATGTACATACACACTCAGTGTATGCACCATTCCACCCGTCTTCAGCATAAACTCACCTACCGCGGCTAAGCTGGGAAAGACAACACTTTCTTCAAGCGCAAGCGCCAACCGTACAGCCTCCGCCTCAGGATGTACGCCCACAACATTAAGCCCATGTTCCCGTGCCAGCTGAAATGCCAAGTACGCATAACGTTCCGGTTTAGCGGACAGACCTAAAATCACTAAAAAAGGTTTCATTTTATGAAGCTCTGTAAAGCTCTGTAAAACGCCGATCGCACAGCCTTCGCAGCGCGCAGTGGCGGGTGACAAATTGTACCCTGACAAAGTACTGCCTGTGCAGCAGTACGATTATCGCCTAAGGTCAAGTACACCCCAGGTGCATAACTGGTTACGGCAGCCTGCCACAATGCGGCGCGCGCAGCAACTGTGCCATAAAACGTACAACTGCGAATACCGCGTTTATAATCGTGCAGCACCGCTTGCAACGCAGGCATCATGCCAGCTTCCAATGCCTCTGCATACACACGGAAAATGCCCCGCGCACGCGCCTCATAACGCACCGCCACATCAGCATCCATCGCGCGACTGAGCGCCGCACAAGCTAGCAGTGCTTCTGCCAGCTTCGCCGCACCTGAAGGCTCCACAGTGTCCTGCTGAATGCCGCGGCGCACCAAAAATGCCTGCACACGCAAATCTTCATCGTAACATCCGCCGCCGTCAGCACTAAAGTGCTGCACCGCCACATCCAAAAGCACACAAGCCCGCTTTAACCATTGCCACTTAAAGCTACTCTGATAAACTTCCACCAAAGCCATACACAGATTGGCATAATCACTTAACAGCCCACGGTACCGCACATCATCATGGGCAAACCGCCGATACAGGATTGCCTGCTCCTCATCCCACAATGTTTGCCAGATAAAATTTAAGGCCTGCTCACAACTACGCAGTATGGCTTTAGCCTGTTGCTGTAAGTTTGCAGCTGCTTGCGCGCGCAAGACACGCCCTAAGCGCGCCAATGCTGCAATCATCAACCCATTCCAAGCCACAAGCAGCTTAGTGTCTGTAAGTGGAGGCGTCCGACGATTGCGAAGCTTCAGCAGCTGTGTTTTCAATTGCTTCAGCCGCAGCCGTGCAGCCGCTGTTTTCAGTACACCTGTACACAACTGCTGATACGTTGCCCGGTATTGCAATACATTAAAACCCCGAAAATTCCCCTGCGGAGTCACTCTATAAACTTGTTTGAAAAATGCAAAATCCTCCGCACTCAGCTGTTGCGCTAAGTCTTCATAAGCCCAAAGGAAATACTGGCCTTCTTCGCCGTCACTATCGGCAGCTTGCGAACTCATGAATGCACCTGTTTGTGCAGCTCTAAGCTCACGTAAAACATAGTCTGCAGTCTCCACACAACACATCAATTGCTGCTCAACACCCGTCACTAAATACGCATCCACTAATGCGTCAATAAACAGTGCATTATCGTAAAGCATTTTCTCAAAATGCGGCACCGTCCACGTATAATCCGTGCTATACCGTGCAATGCCGCCGCCCAGCTGATCGTAAATGCCGCCACTGCATATTGCTGCAAGTGTTTGCTCCACCATAGTACGCAAATGCGGGAGCTTTTCACGGTTATCAATGCGCAAAAACAAGCGCAATGCCAAAAGTGGTGGAAATTTGTTCACACCATGGAATTTAAACCCGCCATGTTCACTGTCGTAATACTGCTCATACTCTGCAACAAAACTTTTATCTTCACCAAAAAGCTCAGTGTCAATAAACGTGACAGCAGCTGTGTTCAGCTTCGCTGCCGGCGGTGCTAAGCTGAGCTCCAATGCAGACATAACCTGCTGGGCTTGTGCAGCGACCTTTTTAAAATCTTTTGTCCACAAACTGTGAATAGTGGTAAGGACTTCTGCAAATGCCGGCAACTGCTGCCTGCGCGTGGGGGGAAAATAAGTGCCTATGTAAAACGGCTTACCGTCGGGCATGGCAAAAACACTGAGCGGCCATCCTGCATGTAGCCCCATCAGTTGCGCAGCTTGGATATATAAGGCATCTATTTCCGGACGCTCCTCACGGTCTAATTTTACCGGGATAAAATACTCATTGAGCAGTGCCGCAAGCTTTACAGCTGCAAAACTCTCGCGCTCCATCACATGACACCAATGACAGGCAGCATAACCAATACTGATAAATAAGGGGCGCCCCAGCTCCGCCGCACGGACAAACAAAGCTTCATCCCAGCGCTGCCAGGCAACGGGATTAGCAGCATGCTGCTGCAAGTACAGACTCTTCTCCCCGCCCAGCTGATTGCTCAATACTGTCATGCCAGCTTCACTGCGGGCTTGGTGGGGGTACTAACCGCCGTGAAATAATCAGGCGCTTAGCACAACCCCACCCGCGGGGGATGGCAAGCTGCCGCAGCCCAAACAAACACCGCGGCAAACACCACCATCTCCCCAAATCACTTAGTCTAAGACCGATTTACCCTTACGCCAGTTTGCGATAAGCTTAGTATAAGCAATCGTTTTGCCCTGCGGCTTCTCGTCTGCCAGTTGCTGCTTCGGCGCACCACTGCGATTCAACCAGTAGCTGGCAGTGCGTTCTTCATTCAACTTGGGTCCACAGGGTCCCAGGTCGGCGCGTTCTAGGCGCTGTAAAATCCTATCCTGATCAGCCGCCAAAGCATCCATGGCTTCCTGTGGGGTTTTTTCACCAGCAGTAGCCGTGCCCACATGTTTCCACCATAACTGAGCCAACTTGGGATAATCGGGTACATTGATGCCTGTCGGCGTCCAACGCACGCGATCTGGACTCCTGTAAAATTCGACCAACCCGCCCAGGCGCGGTGCCAGTTCGGTCATTTCTTCCGAACGAATGTCAGAATCGCGAATGGGCGTGAGCCCGACTATTGTTTTTTTTCAACGAAACCGTCTTAGAAACTGTAAATTGGGCATAAAGCCAAGCGGCTTTCCTGCGCTCTAATGGCGTACTGTCTAAGAGCGTCCACGAACCGGCGTCTTGATAACCTAATTTCATACCCTGCTCCCAATACGGACCATGCGGCGATGGCGCCATACGCCATTTGGGCGTACCATCAGGATTATTGATAGTCTTAGCATTAGTCATATCAGCCGTAAATGCTGTGTACCAGAAGATCTGCTGGGCTATGCCGCCCTGTGCGGGAACAGGACCAGCCTCAGAAAAGGTCATGCCCAATGCTTCCGGCGGCGCGTATTTCTTCATCCACTCGATGTACTTGCTAAGTGCATACACAGCTGCTGGACCATTGGCAGCACCACCGCGCGTCACACTGGAGCCCGCCGGTCTGCAGCCCTCAACTCTAATCCCCCACTCATCAACAGGGACACCATTGGGAATGCCCACATCACCAGCTCCTGCCATCGATAACCAGGCGTCGGTAAAACGCCAGCCAAGCGATGGATCTTTTTTGCCGTAATCCATATGTCCATACACACGTTTGCCATCGATGGTTTTGACATGCACGGTAAAAAACTCGGCAATATCCTCATACGCCGACCAATTAAGCGGAACACCTAAATCATAACCGTAAATGTTGCGGAAAGAACGGCGCAGCTCATCGCGACTGAACCAATCGGCACGGAACCAGTACAAATTGGCAAATTGCTGATCAGGCAGCTGATAAAGTTTTTTATCGGGTCCTGTAGTAAATGAAATGCCAATGAAATCCTCCACATCCAGCGTTGGCAGCGTGACAGCTTTGCCATCCCCGCTCATCCAATCCGTTAAATTTATAGCGTGCCCGTAACGATAATGTGTGCCAATCAAATCCGAGTCATTGATATAGGCATCGTACAAATTACGTCCTGACTGCATTTGACTTTGCAGTTTTTCCACCACATCACCTTCCTGAATGAGATCATGCGTCACTTGAATACCTGTAAGCTCTGTAAAGGCTTGTGCCAGTTGCTTGGCTTCGTACTCGTGTGTGGCAATGGTTTCTGATACCACCTTGATCTCAAGGTTAGTAAAAGGCCGCGCCGCACGCGCAAACCACTGCAACTCTTGACGCTGTTCCGCACGTGAAAGCGTAGAGGGTTGAAATTCATCCAACCATTTATCCATAACCTCCGCTGACTGTCCCATGAGACTTGTCATCAAAACTCCGCTCATACCTAAAAGCATAAACATAAACGTAATTGTTTTCTTAGTAAACATTGTTTTTTTCTCCAAACAAATAAATTTAAATAATCCATTAAAACTTTTCCAAGTTTGAGCACTCGCGCTGTCTGCTGCCTGATGCCTAATGTCAACCTTTTAGCAATACTAAAGTTGACCACAAAACACTCACCATTAAAGCATACCAAAGTGTGATATCCGACCAAAAAAGCCAAGCCAAATGAATATAAGCGCTAGAAAGCAAGGCAATAAAAAACCTGTCGCCACGCTGGGTCATCAACGGCAAAAAACCCTTGCGTTTAACAGAAGGACGCCAAAATTGCCAAAGTGTCATCAGCAGCAGCAAAACAAAAATGCTGATGAAAAAAATGGCTGTCGGCAGGGTCCAACTCATCCATCCCATAAACGTCTCACCTCTCCTCCGCGCGCTGGACTAAACGCGCCCCAATGAAAATCCCTTGGCAATGTGATTGCGCACAAACCAAATCACAAGAATACCGGGAATTAGGGTCAACACCCCTGCTGCCGCCAAAAGCCCCCAATCCATGCCTGAAGCAGAAACTGTACGTGTCATAATTGCCGAAATGGGTTTCGCATTCACTGTCGTCAGTGTGCGCGCCAATAGCAGTTCCACCCAACTAAACATAAAACAAAAAAATGCCGTCACGCCAATGCCCGGACCAATTAGCGGAATAAAAAGCTTAACAAAAAACCTTGGAAACCCATAACCGTCTATACTAGCACTCTCATCCACTGCTTTTGGAACAGCGGACATAAATCCTTCCAAAATCCATACCGAAAGCGGTACATTAAAAAGCGTGTGTGCCAATGCCACTCCAAGATGCGTATCAAAAAGCCCTATGCTGGAATAAAGATTAAGAAAAGGTAAAAGGAATACCGCCGGTGGTGCCATACGATTGCTGAGCAGCCAGAAAAAAAGGTGATTGCTTCCCAAAAATTCATAACGTGAAAAAGCATAAGCTGCCGGCAATGCCACCAGAAGCGAGATCACCGTATTTATTGCCACATAAGACAAAGAATTGATATATCCATTATACCACGAAGGATCTGTAAATATTGTTAAATAATTATCCCATACAAAATTTTTCGGAAAAAGCGTAAATTGACTAAGAATCTCAGTATTTGTCTTAAATGACATATTCACCAGCCAATAAATAGGCACCAGCAGGAAGAGGATATATCCCGCTAAAAACAAATAACGCTTTTTGAATTTCATCGTCAATCAAAACTCAACTCAAATATATTCTCATCAGCTTCCGTTACGGCTCACCGTTTGACGACGTTATTGGATACATGCTGCTGCGTGGTCAACGCCGTGAAAAAAATCCAGGAAAAAAGTAGAATGATGAGGAAATAAATCATGGAAAACGCTGCTGCTGGCCCCAGATCAAATTGACCGACAGCCAGTTGTGTTAAATACTGACCAAGAAACGTGGTCGCGTTGCCCGGACCGCCGCCTGTCAACACAAAAGGCTCCGTATAAATCAGAAAACTGTCAATAAATCTTAGAAGCACTGCAAGCAGCAATACCTCTTTCAGCTTAGGCAGCTGAATAAATCGCAATACACTCCACGCCGAAGCGCCATCAATGTGTGCCGCCTGATAATAAGCAGCTGGAATGGCTTGCAGACGCGCAAAACACAACAACACCACCAAAGAAGTCCAATGCCAAATATCCATCACCAGCACAGTGAGCCAGGCAGCTAAAGGATCAGCTGTGTAATTATAATCCACCCCCAATGATTTAAACGCCACCCCTGCAAGGCCAATGTCCGTACGCACAAAGATCTGCCAGACTGTTCCCACCACATTCCACGGCACCAATAAGGGGATCGCCACCAATGTAATCATAATAGAGGACATTAACCCGCGCTGCGGCAAACATAATGCCACGGCAATCCCCAAAGGAATTTCTATTGCCAATACCAACAAGGAAAATATAAGTTGCCGTTTAAAGGCTGCATGCAGCAGCGGATCGCGCAATGTTTCACGGTACCATTGATCACCGACAAAAACTCTGTCATCGGGACCAAAAATGTCCTGTAATGAATAATTGACCACCGTCATCAATGGAATAACAGCACTAAATGCCACCAATACAAATACCGGCAGCACCAATAACCAAGCTTTCTGATTTGGTGTTTTTTTAATCATTGCCAATGCCTTAAAACTAACCAGGCCTGCAAACTAACCATTTAACATCATGATTACATTATAAATCGCCACAATATTCTTCATTTGTGCTTATTATGCCTATTGTGCCTAAGTAGGTACCAGAACTCCATCGGCATACACACAAATTTTGGCACGCGGAAAACTCAGGTATAATTTTTGCGGCAATGCCGTTCCAGCCGGCACTTTTGCCATCACCTCAGACAACGGAGCCGCTGATTGAGCATGCCGCGCACTCAACGCCATTTTCACCAACCGTGTACTGCCCATATGCGTGACCGACAGTCGTTTGGCAACAAACGTTTGTTTGCCGGGTTTTATGGAAAGCTTGACGTATTCCGGACGAATTCCAAGTTCCCAGCATACAGCTGACTGACCACCACGGCGCGGCAATGGAACAAGCGTCTGCTCAGCCATCGCTAAACCCGCACCCTTGGGTACCAAAGGCAGAAAATTCATTCCAGGATTGCCAATAAAATATCCTACAAACTTGACACGCGGACGTTCAAATAATTCTTCCGGTGCCGCCGTTTGCACTACACGACCATCCTTCATCACCATTACCTGATCAGCAAACGTAAGCGCTTCACTTTGATCATGCGTCACGTAAATCATTAGCTGTTTATGGTGCCGCTGCAACTCTTTCAATTTGCGGCGAAAAATCCATTTTTCATAAGGATCGATAGCAGTGAGCGCCTCGTCTAATAAAATAGCATTGACATCACGGCGCACTAGTCCGCGCCCTAAGGCGATGAGCTGTCGCTGTTCGGCACCTAACATGCCCGCTTTGTGGTGTAACACCGCTGTTAAGTCCAGGAGCGTGGCTATACGCGTCACTATTGCTGCAATGTCCGCGCGGCTGTACTGACGCGTTCTCAGTGGAAACGCTAAGTTCTCGGCAGCTGTTAAATTCTCATAGACCACAGGAAATTGAAAAACCTGCGCAATTTTCCGTACCGCAGGCGGCAGCAGCGTCACATCGTTCCCGTCTATTTGCACCGTACCCGTACGCGGGCGCAGCAGCCCGGAAAGAATATTTAAGAGTGTTGTCTTCCCGCACCCCGAAGGCCCTAACAATGCCACTGCTTGCCCGGCAGCAAACCGCGCATTGAGCTTATCCAAAACAAGCGGCGCCGCAGCACCGTTATAAGCATAGGTGATGTCCCTGAGTTCCAGTTTTGCCATTGTCCTTCCCGCTCAGCTGTTATGTTAAAAACCGCCGCATACGTTGCCCCGCCGCCGTAAAACAGTACACCGCATCCCAGGCAAACCTCACCCCAAGCTCACTTCCCAATGGCACCAAATGAACGCCGTCCACTAACACCACCCAGTTCAACCCGTTTTTATGTGTTAAATGAATAAACGTCTGCGACCCGCGCACCTCGCTAAGCGTAACCGTAAAGGGCAATGCTTGTTTTGCCCCAGCTTTCTCAATTTTCAGTGCTTGCGGACGCACCGCCAACACATAATCGCCGGCAGGGAGTTTTTTCACGCGCACGCGCACCGCCAGCTCCGTTGTGAGGACATTGTCCTTCACCACACCCTTAAACAGGTTCACAGGTGGATCATCGTAAAGCTGAATACTTGCCAAAAGTTGTGGATTCTCATAAACTTCGTGCGCCTTGCCGTACTCCAGCAAATGCCCATCCTTCATCACCGCCACATAATCAGCGAAAAAAAGCGGGTCCAGAGGATCCGTTGTTGCATAAAAAACAGTTGCTCCCTGCGCTGTTAAAATGGTTTTCAATTCCTCACGCAACTCCTCACGCAGCTTGTAATCCAAATTCACAAGTGGTTCATCTAAACATAAAAGCTGAGCCTCTTTTGCCAAAGCCCTTGCAATGCTCACACGCTGTTGCTGTCCGCCAGAAAGCTCGCGCGGCTTGCGTTTGAGCAGCGGCGACAGCTTTAAAAGCTCCGCCAGCATATAAACTTTCTCGCGAATATGCTTGCGCGGCAAACCCTTCACCTCCAAAGGTGACGCTATATTCCCATATACCGTAAGTGAAGGATAATTGATAAACTCCTGATAGACCATCGCCACATCACGCTTAGCAACAGCAAAACCACTCACATCGGTGCCCGCAATCACAAAACTGCCGCTGCTCAGCCGTTCCAAACCAGCCAAAAGCCGCAACAAACTGGTTTTCCCAGCATGTGTGCGTCCCAATAAAACATTAAAAGAGCCTAAGGGAAATTTGACAGAAAGCGGTTTAAGCGCCCAGCCATCGCCGCGTCTGAGCGTAACCTCAGTTAGTTCAATATTTCCCCTGCCCATCGCAGCTCAAATCCCGCTCACCAGCTAACTAAAAACCCTAAAACCCAATCATCGTTCATTAACACTAAACCACTTTTCATTGTATCATAAACAAACCTAAGGTCACTGTGTAAAAGCTTCATAAAAAAAGCTGAACAACAAGATTTTTTTATTATGTTAGCGCCACCGCTGCTGATAACAAATTAATTCATACACAACGACGTTCACCATCCCCTCCCCATGCCCGCGTTTTCAGTCATCATTCCCAGTTATAATCGTCCCGAACAAACGCAGCGCGCCATAAGCTCCGTTTGCGCGCAAAGTTATCGTAATTTTGAACTCATTGTTGTCGATGACGGCTCAGTTCCGCCATTTATAACAGCAGCCCGCGCTAAGGGTTTTATCAATAATTGCAGCATTGCCGTTAACCGCCGCTTCAGCAACAAACCACTGCAGCAAATTTGCACAACTACTGGCAGCGGACAGCGTGTGACCATCCTGACATGCCCGCGTAACCGCGGCGTGGCTGCTGCGCGCAACATCGGTGCCGCTTATGCCACAGGAACATGGCTTGCTTTCTTAGACAGCGATGACATTTGGCACCCGCAAAAATTAGCACGTCAAATACACTACGCAGCTATGCATCCGCAGTTATCGCTCATGCAAACAGCTGAAATTTGGATGCGCGGCGGCAAACGCGTCAATCCAGTTCACCGCCTCAGAAAACGCGGCGGCGAACTTTTTCAAGCAAGCCTTGGCGATTGTCTGATCACACCGTCCAGTGCGGCGATCCGCCGCACGTTTTTCAACGCCTTAGGCGGCTTTAACCCGTCCTTGCGTGTTTGCGAGGATTATGAACTATGGCTGCGTGTAACCGCACGTGTGCCCGTCGGTTTCCTCAATGAAACATTGGTCACGCGCTTTCAAACACGCCGCGGCGCAGCCAGCGATCAACTTTCGCTCACAACGCCACTCATGGATCTTCATCGCATCCGCGCACTCAGGCTCTGGCTCAAACACGGCAGCGGCACAACCATCCAACAGCAGCAGGCATTAGCCATGGTGCAGCGCAAATGCCGAATTGTATTAAACGGGGCACGGAAACGCAAACGTTTTCTGCTCTGCGCCCGAATGTGGTACTATCTTAAATGTGCTCAGCATAAAACACACAGCTTAACACCGGCACTGCAACGCACAACAAAACTGAAACAGAGCTGAAAACATGGGGGCTGCAGGTTATTTCATCGCCCACATATCCACTTCCACTAAAAATCCTTTCAGCAGCTGTGCGCCAATAGCTGTCCGCGCCGGTAGCGGCTGCGGCATTAATTCCTTATAAAGCTCGTTAAAACGCGGCCATAATGCCAAATCCGTTAAATACACATTGACCTTAAAGACATGCTCAAAGCCAACACCCGCACTTTGTAACCGCGCACGTGCATTTTCCAAGGTCTGCCGCGTCTGTGCGGCTATATCACCCGCACCCACCAGCTGTCCCTTAACATCTACTGGAACTTGCCCGGAGATCACCACTAATTCCTGCCCGCGTACTTTTAACACCGGCGAATAAGGTCCCACGCCTGCCGTCACCCCAGACGGCAATGTTTTCATGAAAGCCGTACCTGAGCTGCCAAACGGCATTCCCTGCACAGGTAAATTGTCAATAATATGCGCCAACTTCCACACACCATTCAATTTCACACAGCTGCACAAAGTAAGACATTGCCGCGCCACAGTAGTACCATCTGCTTGCAATATGCTTCCCGCCAAACGTTTAACCGCTAAAGCCCTATCCCCCTGCACGTCAATATGCTGTAAAAACGTGCAGCGAAAAAGCGCAGGCCGCACTTCCTCCGCCCATTTAAGCCCGGCAAACGCTGCAGCCTGCGCTTCCCATTGCTGCTGATACGCTGCTAAATCATTGGCTTGAAACCGCCAGCTCTCCGCGTGCGGCGCACCACCGGCATTGATGCTGTAAAACCCCGGCACCAGCGTTGCACGCACAGCTGCAAAATCTTGTTGTAAAAATGCATCCAGCTGTCTTGGCACAATAAGCTCCCAAATTGCATTTCGTTCGGGATCATTTGGAAAGGGATTCTTCATAACATTCATCTACAGTTTTGCCTCCATGGCACTTGTTAATCATTGAAAGGCTTCTTGTTTGCGCTACATTGCTCTACAATAAGCTGTAACAGCCTTGCCTTTCATTGCTGCCGATTATATTATAATTATGTCATGAAAATTCAGAATACGAAAGCAATTACAGCCATGCGCCATACATTGAGCTTAGGGGAAACCATGGCGCTTTTTACGGCAACAAAAAAAACCTCACTTGGACAAGCCAGCTTGTTTAAGCGGGATTTTGGCGGCGCCGAATCGAACTTTGCAATCGCACTTGCCCGCCTGGGCTTCAAAGCTAGCTGGTACAGCCGCCTGGGTGCCGATCCATTGGGACAAAGTATTCACGCTGCTATTGCCGCTGAGCACGTAGATGTTTCGCACGCTGCTCTGGTGCCTGGCGCCCGTACCGGCATTTATTTCAAAACGTTAACCCAAACAGGCGTAGAAGTACACTACGATCGGCACCACTCCGCTTTCAGCCAATTACGCGCAGCGGATTTAGCTGCCAATTTCATTCGCAACCATAACGTTTTGCATTTAACAGGTATCACTGCCTGTCTCACTGAGAATTGTTTTCAAGCAGCAGAAGCGGCTATCGCCTATTTCAAGGCAAAACCACCACACAATGCCGTCATTAAACCGCTGGTGTGTTTTGATCTCAATATCCGCGCCAAACTGTGGCAAGGAAAGGTGACACAAAAACGCCTCTGTGCCTTGGTCAAAAAAAGTGACCTGATCATGGGCAGCATTGATGAATGCGCACAGCTAGCGGGACAAAATTTTACAAATGCTGCTGCCGCTGCCGCTTGGCTCAGCCAGACATTGGGCGCCGCAGAAGTCGTCATTAAGCTGGGCAGCAAAGGCGCACATTATTTCTCGCAAACTACAGCTCATTATCTTCCCGCCTTTACTGTTCCCGTAATCGTCGACCCCGTGGGGGCGGGCGATGCTTTTGCTGCTGGATTCATCGCTGCCAGCTTAACAGGGCTTCCCATCGCCAAACGCCTCCTCTACGGCAATGCCCTAGGCGCACTAGTCATGAGTGCACACGGCGATTCAACCGCACTGCCCACACAACAGCAGCTGAAAACTTTCCTTGAACACCACCATCCGCAACTGCAGCCAACAGCGACAACCGCAGCAGAACCGTTAATCAAACGCTAAACTATTCACCCTTAAATAGCTCAACCTAAGTGCCAGCGCAGCTGGCGATAAGCTTCCACTAAGACCATTGCCGCTTGGCTCAGCCAGACATTGGGCACCGCCGAAGTCGTCATTAAGCTAGGCGGCAAAGGCGCACATTATTTCTCACAAACCACAGCTCATTATCTTCCCGCCTTTACTGTTCCTGTAATCGTCGACCCCGTGGGGGCGGGCGATGCTTTTGCTGCTGGGTTCATCGCTGCCAGCTTAACGGGACTTCCCATCGCGCGCGCTAAACGCCTCCTCTACGGCAATGCCCTAGGCACACTGGTCATGAGTGCACACGGCGATTCAACCGCACTGCCCACACAACAGCAACTGAAAACTTTCCTTGAACACCATCGTCCGCAGCTACAGGTAACCACAGCAGAACCGCTAATCACGCGCTAAACTCTTCACCCTTAAATAACCTCAAGCTAAGTACCAGCGCAGCTGGTACTTAGCTTGGCTCAGCCAGACATTGGGCGCCGCCGAAGTCGTCATTAAGCTGAGCAGCAAAGGTGCACATTATTTCTCACAAACTACAGCTCATTATCTTCCCGCCTTTACTGTTCCCGTAATCGTCGACCCCGTGGGGACGGGCGATGCTTTTGCTGCTGGGTTCATCGCTGCCAGCTTAACAGGGCTTCCCATCGCGCCGCCGCTAAACGCCTCCTCTACGGCAATGCCCTAGGCGCACTGGTCATGAGTGCACACGGCGATTCTACCGCACTGCCCACACAGCAGCAACTGAAAACTTTCCTTGAACACCACCGTCCGCAGCTGCAGGTAACCGCAGCAGAACCGCTAATCAAACGCTAAACTCTTCACCCTTAATAACCTCAAGCTAAGTGCTGGCGCAGCTGGCGATAAGCTTCCACTAAGACCATTGCCGCTTGGCTCAGCCAGACATTGGGCGCCGCCGAAGTCGTCATTAAGCTAGGCGGCAAAGGTGCACATTATTTCTCACAAACTACAGCTCATTATCTTCCCGCCTTTACTGTTCCCGTAATCGTCGACCCCGTGGGGGCGGGCGATGCTTTTGCTGCTGGGTTCATCGCTGCCAGCTTAACAGGGCTTCCCATCGCGCCGCCGCTAAACGCCTCCTCTACGGCAATGCCCTAGGCGCACTGGTCATGAGTGCACACGGCGATTCTACCGCACTGCCCACACAGCAGCAACTGAAAACTTTCCTTGAACACCACCGTCCGCAGCTGCAGGTAACCGCAGCAGAACCGCTAATCAAACGCTAAACTCTTCACCCTTAATAACCTCAAGCTAAGTGCTGGCGCAGCTGGCGATAAGCTTCCACTAAGACCATTGCCGCTTGGCTCAGCCAGACATTGGGCGCCGCCGAAGTCGTCATTAAGCTAGGCGGCAAAGGCGCACATTATTTCTCGCAAACTACAGCTCATTATCTTCCCGCCTTTACTGTTCCCGTAATCGTCGACCCCGTGGGGGCGGGCGATGCTTTTGCTGCTGGGTTCATCGCTGCCAGCTTAACGCGACTTCCCATCGCGCCGCGCTAAACGCCTCCTCTACGGCAATGCCCTAGGCGCACTGGTCATGAGTGCACACGGCGATTCTACCGCACTGCCCACACAGCAGCAGCTGAAAACTTTCCTTGAACACCACCGTCCGCAGCTGCAGCCAACAGCCGCAACCGCAGCAGAACCGCTAATCAAACGCTAAACTCTTCACCCTTAAAGGGATCAACCTAAGTCCCAGCGCAGCTGGCGATAAGCTTCCACTAAGACCATTGCCGCTGCATTGGCAAGATTGTAAGAACGAATTTGCTGAGACATTGGCAGCGTTATACGTTCAATCCCATATTGTTCAGTCAGCTGCTGCGGCACACCGCGCGTTTCATTGCCTAAAAGCAAAACATCGCCCTGGCGAAAGCTCCAGTCGTAAATGCTTGTTAAGCCATGTTTGGATAAACAGACCATACGCTGCAGCTGGACCGAACGCTCAGTAGGTCTGGCATGCGCTTGACAACACTCCACCAATGCCGCTAAGTTGGCAAATCGTTTGTAATGCAGCCGCTCCCAATAATCCAACCCGGCACGCCGCCGCGCCCGTTCGTCTAATGAAAAGCCCAAGGGATCGATGAGCAGCAGCGGAAGCTGAAACCCCACACATAAACGACCAATATTTCCGGTATTCGGCGGAATTTCAGGTTGGTATAAAGCGACATGCAACACAAGTTTATGCGTTTATTTAATGGAACTGAGAACTTGACGCAGCTTGGGCGTTGCTGCCGGGATGGTAAAGAAGAAATACTTGGGATAGCTGGGTGAATGCAGATAATAGCCAATGATCGCATCCTTCCGCAAGTTGGCAGCATCCAGCGGCGTAACCTGAAAGACAAATTCTTTTACTTCCTGCGGCGCCAATGAAAATTGTGTCGGAGCATTGTCTTCCAATTGCTCCCAGGCGGGTGTAGGTGAAAACCTGAGCTGCAGGCTATTGATCGGTTCGGCTGTTGTGTTGGTGACAGTGATGACACCCGTATAGCGATCGGCATTGAAACGCATACTGGCTTCATAGGGAATGAGCCCAAGCTCATGTCTGTAAGCAGAAAGCGAATGCCCGTGAATAAGCGCCCACTCGCTGACATGATAACCACGTTTGGAACTCCAGAGCGCCCGTGAAAGATCATGCATAAAAATGCCCTTTGCTAGCCCATTGCGGTAAATATCGCGGTAACCTTTTTTTGTGCGATAAACATATTCAATGGCAGCGATGCCATGGTAACTAGTC
>CBDFMP010000045.1:0-133660 GCA_965249715.1 Spirochaetota bacterium
ATCGCTGACCGCGACGAATCGCTGGCAAAGCGCATCAAGTGGGCACAACAAACACGCATTCCCTACATAGCAGTAATCGGCGATAAAGAGCAAGCAACGCAGACGCTCAGCATTCGCACACGCAACCATCAACAGTATCACAAAGTGAAGCGGCAACTTTTTCTAAAAGCCTGTGCGGCGATGGTACGGGAGCGTACAGCGCATTGTTTATTAGAAAACTTCTTACAAGCAGCAAACACTCCTTCAATACAAACATTATGATACTTACAAGAAATATAACTAATATAAAAAATATATAGTAAAATATTAAAGAATTTTGATTTAAAGGTCGTAAATTTTAAGAATTACTGCAAAAATTGGTGATTTTAATACAACTAATAGGTTAGGCATACAGGAGTTAACTTTATGAGAATCCAGTTTACAAAACAGCAACAGCTTGCCAACCGTGGCATTTTCAGACGTTGCTCTCTATTCATTACAGCATTTTTGGTGCTTATTTTATGCAGCGCAGCAGTATTTGCACAAAATAAAAAAGCAGGCTTAGCGTTAAAGAACGATAGCCAATATACCATTGCACCGGACATAAAAAACATCAGGGATCGTGGTTATCTCACGGTGGCTATGGTGGCAAAAGATCAAGTGCCTTTTTTCTTTACAAATCAGAATGACGAATTTATTGGCTTAGATGTGGATTTGGCAAAAGATATTGCCGATTCACTGGGGGTTGATTTGCGGTTTAATCGCGAGGCGCAAAGTTTCAATGACCTTATTCCCATTGTAGCAAGTGGTTCGGCAGATTTGGCTATTTCCAAGCTCAGCCGCACAATCACTCGTAATCAAGTCGTCCTTTTTAGCGATGCCTACATTACATTTCATCAGGCGCTCATGTTTAATCGCGTACGGTTGGCAAGAATTGCCCCCACAAATCCTGAAATTGCTTCATTTATTAAGCGCTTCTCAGGTGAAATTGGTGTGATCACAAACTCATCTTATGTGAATTACGCCAAACAAAACTTCCCCAATGCTACTGTTATTGAGTACCCGTCTTGGGAAGATGTAATTGATGCCGTTTATCGGGGGGAAGTGCTTGCTGCTTATCGCGATGAATTAGAAATAAAAAAAGCCGTCAAAGGGCGTTCAGGCTCCAGTCTTTTGGTAAAAACTGTTTTGCTTTCTGACACAGAAGATAACATTGCCATTGCCATTAGCTGGCAATCACGCCATTTACTTTCGTGGATCAACCTTTTTCTCACCACCAGGCAAAAAGTAGATGCCGATAGTCTCTTGCGAGACTATGAAGGAATTTCACTCAAGTAGAAATTTTACCCTACAACTATCCTAACTTCATTCACTGAACAAAATTAACCTCATTATTTTAAACAGTTCTCTCAGCTTAAAAGTAGTATTTGAACCATGATTAGACGAATTTTAAAAAATCCAATTACAATCCTTATTTCAGTATGCATTGGCATCTACTTAGGGCTTAATTATAAAGCGTTGTCAAGGGCAATAGCACCATTTGGGAATATGTATTTATATCTCCTGCAAATGTCGGTCATCCCCATCCTTATTTCAGCGATTGTTTCCAGTATTTCCAAGCTGATCAAGTCAAAAGGCATTAACGATTTGCTTATTCGCATGTTAATTGTATTCTTTTTTGGTATTGTCATTTGCGGCCTCGTCGGCACATTTGCAGGCGTATGGGGCAAGCCCGGCGAATTTATCAATGAAGAAACGCGTAAAGTTCTTGGTGACATCGTCGAGTCATCAGAATTCAGTACTGATCTGGAGGTCAGCATATCTGAGCCCTATCAGGAAGTACCAAGCAAAGGCATTTTGGATTTTATTGCAAGCATCATCCCCTCCAATATTTTTGAGTCACTGGCATCCGGACGCGCGATGGAATTAGTTTTCTTCTCGATTATTTTAGGCATAGCCATTGGTTTCACAAAAGACAAATCCGGTGAAGCGGTGACTTCTATTTTCATGGCACTTTTTTTGGCATTTCAACAAGTTATCAACTGGGCAATGTACATTCTGCCATTCGGTCTGATCTGCTTAATTTCCTATCAGGTTGCGTCCACAGGCTTAGATGTTATTATTGCCATGCTGAGTTTAATTGCCTTATTTTACATAGTAGGAAGTGTTCTGATCATCATTAACTTTCTGATCATCTGGGTCCGTGGACAGAAATCGTTCCAAGTCACGTTCTCAGCTATTCTCACTCCATTAATCATTGCTTTTTCCACACGCAGCAGTTTCGCCACCATCCCATCATGTGTGGAAGCTCTGGAGAAAAAGTTGTTTTTTGAGCGCTCAATGACCAACCTGCTTATCCCATTAGGCATCACTTTGGGACGTTATGGCAACATTGTGTATTTTTCCTTAGTGGCAGTATTTCTAGCGCAGCTTTATAACATTGAATTTGGCACCCTGCAAATTACGACAACCGTTATTGCTTCTATTCTTGCTGGCATTGCGACAGCCGGCGCCACTGGTTTCGCAACGCTTTCCGCTATCCAAATTGTCCTAAATCCACTAGGGCTGCCATTTGAGGTTGTCATTATCATTCTGCTGGCTATTGATACTATTGTGGACCCACTTCGCACCACATTGATTGTTCAAACTAATCTCGCTTATACGGCTATTGTTGCGAAACGCTTCACCGGTAAACGCAAAAAAGAGCTAGCCGCTTTATTAACAGCCCAAAAAATTACCTCCTCTGTAGTGTCGGGGCGTAAAAGTCCTGTTCCCAGTAAGGCAGCTAATTAGCAAAATAATGTTTCTACTGATCAATAAGTGTATGTCTATACATTGTTTTAAGAGTAGTCAAGTTAGTTTTTAGCACTAACTTATTAAATAAAAGCAGGCTTATGCTAAATATTTTGCCAGTCAAGCACCTGCTTCACCTGTAGTCCTGCTTTCACTTGGCTGCAAAAAACACCCTAGCAGAATGTTCTGCAAATATAAGCGGGGTGTTGCGACAAATTGCTGGGTAAGCCTCAGTGTATGTCAGCTTAGGAATGAAAACAACTTTCTCAGACAAAACTTTCATAGACTCAATAATTGAGTTTTTTCGAGCTACCTAAACATGAATACCACTAAGTCAGAAGAAGAAACAAATAAACAGCAACCATTGCGCAAACGTCCAATGATCTCGATTCGGGTTGCCTTTATAGGACTTACGACCTTTTTTATGGCATTATCTGGAATTTTTATCATTGTGATATCTTATCAGGGAAGTCGTTCAGCCATCTTTAACCTCACCAGCCAATTAATGGATAAAACAAGCGGCGATGTTTCAAGGCAGACAGAAAGCTACTTCAATACCTCCATTAAAGCATTACGCACGTTTGAAAGCGGCGTTCATAATCTGGGGCTGTTACAAGCTGGAAACAACCAAGAACAAACACTGAGTTATTTGGTGGACATTGCAGCTGCCAATCCTGAGATCAGTGCTATTTACTTCGGTGAAGAAACAACAGGCAACTTTTACATGGCCAAACGCATGCCTGATCTAACAATCAGCAGACGTTATATCACACGCACAGCAGAAGCAGTAACCGTGTATTGGTACCATGAAACGCTTGCGTATGAGCAGACATTTTCCGCCAAACAAGTGTTCTCATTAGTAGAAGGTTATGATCCACGCAAACGTTCCTGGTATAAGCTGGCGTTGCCCACATCAGATTTTATTTGGACAGACCCTTACGTATTTGCATCTGATCAAAGTGTGGGCATCAGTGTCGCGCGCAAACTTTTTAAGGAAAAAACTCCACGCAATGTGGACAGTTTTCTTGGCGTGATTGCGGTTGATTTCAGTTTGCAGACAATCGCAAACTTCCTGAGTGAGATTAAACTGCTTAAAAGTACAGAGCTGACGAATGCCGAGGCCTCAGCCATATTGCAGAAGCCTTATATTGTCATCAGCGACAACAAAACCAGGATCCTCGCAACTTCAGACACCAATGCGCCGGCGTTCAGTACCACGCTCGACGAGCAAAACAAGAAACAGTACTCGCTATTTACAATAGAAAATATTCCCAATAATCTCATTCAACAGGCTTATGCACAATTTGAAGCTCAGCTGCTGGGCGAAACATCATCATTTAATCTTTATACTGCCATAAGAAATTTAGTCACTCCCCGCTCCGAACAACTGGCAGCCGATACAAACTTAAAAGCGGTTTCTATAGACTTTCAAAACAACAAATATTTGGTCACATTTAATAACTTTTCGCTTTCCAATGGCAGCTTATTAAAAGTGGGGATCATTCTGAGAGAAAGCTTAGTGACAGGAGCGGTATCGCGAGCACTGAATATTATCTTGCTGGTCAGTTTTATTCTCACTTTTTTAATTATTATTGTAAGTCTGCGTATCCTGCGCAACATTACAACGCCAATTGTAGAATTGGCGCGCGATATGGAAAAGGTGCGAACTTTTGAGATTGAGGTGGATAACTCTGTACAAAAAAAGCAAAACTTTCTGCGCGAAATCAACGAAATGTACTCATCGTATAACAGTATGAAGAGCGGGCTGAATTCCTTCAAGAAATTTGTTCCCAGTGAGGTTGTGGCACAGTTGATCAAGCTGGGCAAAGAAGCCAATATCAGTGGTGAGAAGCTGGATATTACGATCTTTTTTTCAGACATTGAACAGTTTACTGTTATCAGTGAAGAAACGCCATCGGAACAGCTGATTGCTCAGTTGCGTTATTATCTAAACCTACTCTCCAATGGCATTGCCGATAAAGGCGGCACACTAGATAAATACATAGGCGATTCAATTATGGCCTTCTGGGGAGCGCCATTAGTGGACAAACACCATGCGCTCAATGCCTGTTCTGCCGCGCTGCATTGCCAAAAACTTGTCAAAAAGATTAATAAAAAATTTGAAAATGCTGGACTTTATCCCATGCGGACACGCATAGGTCTTCACAGCGGGCATGCTATTGTCGGCAATATTGGTTCAGATGCCAGGCTTAATTATACGGCACTTGGCGATAATGTGAACTTGGCCAGCCGTTTGGAAGGGCTCAATAAACTTTACAATACGGCGATTATTATTTCTGAAGAAACGTATAACCGCACGCGTCAGGTTGTACTGGCACGTCTCATTGACAAAGTCGCTGTATATGGCAAGAGAAAAAGCGTTGCCGCTTATGAGCTGATTAATTTTATCGATGAAGTTCCCTTACAAGAACACGAATTTTACAGTCTTTACAGCGAAGGTATTAACTATTATTTCAATCGCAGTTGGAATAAGGCGATAAAGGTTTTCAAAGCCTGCCTCGTTGAGCGTGAAAAGGATGGTCCCAGCAAAGTTTTATTAGAACGATGTCATTATTATGCCAAGTCTGCGCCCGCTGAGGAGTGGGATGGCGTTTTCACGGCAGTCAGCAAATAGTCATCCTACTTCAGTTTTAGGCACCAGCTCACTGTTGCCTAGTGCATAACAGCTAGAAAAAGCGTTGCCGCTTATGAGCTGATGGGTTTTATCGCTGATAGCCCCTTACAAGAACACGAATTTTACAAGCTTTACAGCGAAGGTATTAACTATTATTTCAATCGCAGTTGGAATAAGGCGATAAAGGTTTTCAAAGCCTGCCTCGTTGAGCGTGAAAACGATAGTCCCAGTAAAGTTTTATTAGAACGATGTCATTATTATGCCAAGTCTGCGCCCGCTGAGGAGTGGGATGGCGTTTTCACGGCAGTCAGCAAAGTGTCATCCTACTTCAGTTTTAGGCACCAGCTCACTGTTGCCTAGTGCATACCAGCTAGAAAAAGCGTTGCCGCTTATGAGCTGATTAATTTTATCGATGATAGCCCCTTACAAGAACACAAATTTTACAAGTCTTTACAGCGAAAGTATTAACTATTATTTCAATCGCAGTTGGAATAAGGCGATAAAGGTTTTCAAAGCCTGCCTCGTTGAGCGTGAAAACGACAGTCCCAGTAAAGTTTTATTAGAACGATGTCATTATTATGCCAAGTCTGCGCCCGCTGAGGAGTGGGATGGCATTTTCACGGCATCCAGCAAAATAGTCATCCTACTTCAGTTTTAGGCACCAGCTCGCTGTTGCCTAGTGCATAACAGCTAGAAAAAGCGTTGCCGCTTATGAGCTGATGGGTTTTATCGCTGATAGCCCCTTACAAGAACACGAATTTTACAAGCTTTACAGCGAAAGTATTAACTATTATTTCAATCGCAGTTGGAATAAGGCGATAAAGGTTTTCAAAGCCTGCCTCGTTGAGCGTGAAAAGGATGGTCCCAGCAAAGTTTTATTAGAACGATGTCATTATTATGCCAAGTCTGCGCCCGCTGAGGAGTGGGATGGCGTTTTCACGGCAGTCAGCAAAGTGTCATCCTACTTCAGTTTTAGGCACCAGCTCGCTGTTGCCTAGTGCATAACAGCTAGAAAAAGCGTTGCCGCTTATGAGCTGATGGGTTTTATCGCTGATAGCCCCTTACAAGAACACGAATTTTACAAGCTTTACAGCGAAGGTATTAACTATTATTTCAATCGCAGTTGGAATAAGGCGATAAAGGTTTTCAAAGCCTGCCTCGTTGAGCGTGAAAACGACAGTCCCAGCAAAGTTTTATTAGAACGATGTCATTATTATGCCAAGTCTGCGCCCGCTGAGGAGTGGGATGGCGTTTTCACGGCATCCAGCAAAGTAGTCATCCTACTTCAGTTTTAGGCACCAGCTCGCTGTTGCCTAGTGCATAACAGCTAGAAAAAGCGTTGCCGCTTATGAGCTGATGGGTTTTATCGCTGATAGCCCCTTACAAGAACACGAATTTTACAAGCTTTACAGCGAAGGTATTAACTATTATTTCAATCGCAGTTGGAATAAGGCGATAAAGGTTTTCAAAGCCTGCCTCGTTGAGCGTGAAAACGATAGTCCCAGTAAAGTTTTATTAGAACGATGTCATTATTATGCCAAGTCTGCGCCCGCTGAGGAGTGGGATGGCATTTTCACGGCATCCAGCAAAATAGTCATCCTACTTCAGTTTTAGGCACCAGCTCACTGTTGCCTAGTTCATAACAGCTAGAAAAAGCATTGCCGCTTATGAGCTGATGGGTTTTATCGCTGATCTCCCCTTACAAGAACACAAATTTTACAAGCTTTACAGCGAAAGTATTAACTATTATTTCAATCGCAGTTGGAATAAGGCGATAAAGGTTTTCAAAGCCTGCCTCGTTGAGCGTGAAAACGACAGTCCCAGCAAAGTGTCATCCTACTTCAGTTTTATGCACCAGCTCACTGTTGCCTAGTGCATAACAGCTAGAAAAAGCGGCACTAAGACGCTTTATACAAGGCAGCAGCATAGTTTGCAATGCATCTGCTGAGGAATGGAAGCCTGTCAGTCTAAAAAAACATCATGATTTGTGCTAAAAAATTTAATAACCTGCCACTCAATCACTAATAACAACTGTTTTTTTCTATTAATATACACAAAAACCTAAAAACAAACAACATTTAACGATGATTTACCCAATTTAGGTGCAGGTTTAATCATTTTTAAATACTAAATGGATTTCTACTAAAATCTTGCATTTTCCCCCCATTATCTTTACAGTGGTAGTATAATAAATTAGGAGTTAAAGATGCAGGTTTACTCAGTGAGTGTAGGGTGTAATCTGTAGCAGTTGGCATTTAGAAAAATTATTACATTGAGATTTATCATTTTCTATAGCTTAAACATGTTACTGGGTATTTATCATGAAAACGACATCTTTTCTTTCATCAAAAAGAAATGGACTTTTTTCTATAAAGTTTCTGTTCACAAGCCTCACAGCTCTACTATTAGTTATTACAGCAACTTTCATTAGCATTCTGTTTTATCGGAATGGGAACAACACAGTTCATCGTGTCTCCCATCGGTTATTAGGCCAGGTGGAAAGTTATATTTCTGATAATCTCACGAAACAGCTATTTGCTGCAGAAAACATCTTAGCCACATCCCCGCAAGAGTTGAACAGTCTGACTGCAATTGCGGATCATAAAAGAGATGCAAGAATCATGGACCATATGAGCGGTGAATTGCAAAAGTATGCTTCCATATCAGCGTTTTACTATGTAGCTGCAAAAACCGGTAAATTTTACCGCATAAGACGTCCTTATCCAAACATTACAGCACCGGAGAGCGCTGCAACAAAAGAACTGCCGACCTCCATACAAAATGCAAAAATCTATCGAGACGTCATCATCAAAGAGATCATAACCATCATGCCCGATCACTACAGCATGAAACGTGAATATGTCAGCCTGAGCGGATATTATGAGTTGGAAACAGCAAGCTATCCATTGACAAAGTTGCTGGATCAGCGGGACAGTTTATGGTACAAAAAAGCGCTTACCAATCACCAAGTTGATTGGCGTACGCGCATTGACTGGAAACGTGGCATTGATGCCAATTTGGGCAACAGTGGAATTTCTATAGTACTAAGTATTCCGTCACAGCAAGCTGGTGCAAGCCCACTGGGAGTTGCTGGGATAGACATTAATTTTGATGAGATTAGTGATTTGCTCAAAGAGGAAGCAGATAATTTTCACAGCTCGGCGGAATTAAAAAAAGCGACGGAAGTGCATTCATTAACGCCCTCGTCCATTTCAGCACCCATATACACAACACCTGGCTTCGCATTAAATGACGTTTATATTTTCCTATCGGATGATTACAAGTTATTGGCATCTTCCGATCCATTAACAGCGCCCGTTTACACAGAAGTAGAATTTTCGTTTTACGATATTACACTCAGCCCCAATAATCTCATCACGCATTCATATCAATCGTATTTTGATGAAGCGACACCTCATATTGAAACTGCAAGCACATCATCAAGCACATCATCGACATTCAGACGCTTCATTTCCAGCCTGCCGTATCTATCCAATATGCTCGGGAACAGTAATGGGTTAGTTATCGGCGAAAATAGTTCCAAAATAAGTCATTTTTCGCATGATGGAAATAAATATATGACGAGCTATTTAGCTTTACCTGTGCCAACTCCATTGAAAATTGGAGTTATAGCCTCACATCAAGTTTTCACTGGCAATACTTCGTACACGCTGATGATTGCCATTGTCCTCTGCGTGCTGATGCTGATGCTTTTGATCTTATTAGATTATCGCCTACTGAGTATGGTGACAGCGCCATTGCAACATTTAGCTAGCGATATGGAAAAAGTTCGTCACTTTGAGATAACAACCGCTACAAGCAACAGCAAGGCAAATGTCAAAAGAAACTACCTCAAAGAAATTGATGCGATGACGAATGCTTACGAAAACATGAAAAATGGCTTACTTTCGTTTAAAAAGTTTGTTCCGAGCGATGTCGTGGCACAGCTGGTCAAAGAAGGCAAAGAAGCGGGTATTGGTGGTGAAGAACGCGAGCTGACGTTGTTTTTTTCTGACATTATAAACTTCAGCATTATTTCAGAGCTAACCCCTACAATGGAGATGCTTGCACAATTAAGGCAATACTTAAACTTATTTTCAAATATCATTGAAAAAAATGATGGAACATTGGACAAGTACATGGGCGATTCCATCATGGCCTTCTGGGGAGCGTCGCAAAAACCTTCCAGCATAGCTGCGATTACAGAGGATGGTACTGTCTATTATGATGATAATGCCGACAATTTTGCCACAAAAGCCTGCTTAGCCGCATTGCACTGTCAGGAAAAAGCAAAAGCGATGAATGAACAATTTGTCAAAGCTGATTTACAGCCGCTGGAAACACGTTTTGGCATTCATACTGGCAAGGCGATTGTTGGCAACATTGGTTCCAGTGCACGCCTTAATTATACAGCCATTGGCAACAATGTTAATCTTGCCAGCCGCTTGGAGGGCATTAATAAACTTTATAATACGAAGATCCTTATTTCAGAAGACACCTATCGTCAGGCAAAGGAAACCATTTTTTGCCGCCTCATTGACAGAGTCACCATTTATAAAAAACAAATGGCGCAAGGCATTTACGAGTTGGTTGGGCAGAAAACAAAGATCTCAGAAGAAGATCATAATTTTTATGCTATGTTTAATAAAGGCATGAAGCTGTATTTTAAAAAAGAATGGGAAAGTGCAGCAAAGATTTTTTATTACTGTCTTAAACAGCGTTCTGCTGACGGCCCCAGCCAAGTGCTCATCAAACGCTGCCTCCATTATAAAAACTCTCCGCCCTCAAAAAACTGGAACGGCGTTTACTCCATAGCCGCTAAGATCTAAACAGGAACCTGGGTTGCAACAGCCGGATAACGAAAAATTAATCGGTATTATTGGCGGTGTGGGTCCCTATGCCGGTTTAGATCTGACACAAAAACTTTTTGCCCACACGCTAGCCACGCGTGATCAGCATCATCTCGCCGTCATTTTATCATCACAACCAGCGCGCATTAGCGATCGCACAGCCTACCTCAGCCAGCCCCAGAGCATCGCCAACCCGGGGATGGCACTGGGAAAAATTGGCATTGAACTCTGCCGTGCAGGGGCAGTCGTTCTTGGCATTCCCTGCAATACCGCACATGCCCCTAGTATCTTTTCGGTCGTGAAGGCACAATTGCAGTCGTTTGGCGAACACTGTGAGCTTGTCAATATGATAGAAGCAACATTTAAGAATATTTTAGCAGCCCATCCGCAAATAAAGACATTGGGGCTGCTTGCCACCAAAGGTACACATGCTGCACAGGTTTACGAACAAACCGCGCAGGCTTTCGGGCTGAACATAATCAGTCCTAGCAGCGCTGAAAAGGACGCTGTCCATGCAGCCATTTACGACACCCGTTATGGCATTAAGGCTGTCAGTCCCGTCACGGAACAGGCAACAAGTGTCTTGAAAACAACCGCAGGAACGTTGATCAACAACGGGGCGGAAGCCATTATTATGGGCTGCACGGAAATTCCGCTGGCTATGGCAACATCCTCGCTCAGCGTTCCGAAAATAGACCCGACTGAAGTGCTAGCGCGCACATTGATTACACGTGCCGCACCGCATAAATTGAAGCCTCTCGCTTAAAAGCTGAACAAGCTCACCCGCCAACAAAGGCGCAGTTATTCAAACTGATTATTCAAAGCTTGACAACCAGCTTAAAAAATCGTCGTTTCCCCACTCTCAGGATACTGCCTGCACCAAACCTAAGTTGGGCAGTTTCATCCCTAAACGGTGCGTTGGTTAATTTAGGCGCAGTTATTCAAGCTGATTATTCAAAGCTTGGCAACCAGCTTAAAAAATCGTCGTTTCCCCCACTATCAGGATACTGCCTGCACCAAACCTAAGTTGGGCAGTTTCATCCCTAAACGGTGCGTTGGTTAATTTAGGCGCAGTTATTCAAGCTGATTATTCAAAGCTTGGCAACCAGCTTAAAAATCGTCGTTCCCCCACTATCAGGATACTGCCTGCACCAAACCTAAGTTTGGCAATTTCGTCCCTAAACGGTGCGTTGGTTAATTTAGGCGCAGCTATTCAAGCCGATTATTCAAAGCTTGACAACCAGCTTAAAAAATCGTCGTTTCCCCACTTTCAGGATACTGCCTGCGCCAAACCTAAGTTTGGCAATTTCATCCCTAAACGGTGCGTTGGTTAATTTAGGCGCACCACTATTCACCAGACGATCTGATCTCGCTTAAAAGCTAAACAAGCCCCCCGCCAACAAGGCGCAGTTATTCAAGCCGATTATTCAAAGCTTGACAACCAGCTTAAAAAATCGTCGTTTCCCCACTATCAGGATACTGCCTGCACCAAACCTAAGTTTGGCAATTTCATCCCTAAACGGTGCGTTGGTTAATTTAGGCGCAGTTATTCAAGCCGATTATTCAAAGCTTGACAACCAGCTTAAAAAATCGTCGTTTCCCCACTATCAGGATACTGCCTGCACCAAACCTAAGTTTGGCAATTTCATCCCTAAACGGTGCGTTGGTTAATTTAGGCGCAGTTATTCAAGCTGATTATTCAAAGCTTGGCAACCAACTTAAAAAATCGTCGTTTCCCCACTATCAGGATACTGCCTGCACCAAACCTAAGTTTGGCAATTTCGTCCCTAAACGGTGCGTTGGTTAATTTAGGCGCAGTTATTCAAGCTGATTATTCAAAGCTTGGCAACCAACTTAAAAAATCGTCGTTTCCCCACTATCAGGATACTGCCTGCACCAAACCTAAGTTTGGCAGTTTCATTCCTAAGCGGTGCGTTGGTTAATTTAGGCGCAGTTATTCAAGCTGATTATTCAAAGCTTGGCAACCAACTTAAAAAATCGTCGTTTCCCCACTCTCAGGATACTGCCTGCACCAAACCTAAGTTTGGCAATTTCATCCCTAAACGGTGCGTTGGTTAATTTAGGCGCAGTTATTCAAGCCGATTATTCAAAGCTTGACAACCAGCTTAAAAAATCGTCGTTTCCCCACTCTCAGGATACTGCCTGCGCGAAATGTAAGTTTGGCAGTTTCATCCTTAAGCGGTGCGTCGGCTAATTTTACAGCACCACTCTTCACCAGACGCCTGATCTCGCTTTTACTTGCAAAGTCCCCAGTTGCCGCCAGCACTTCTAATAATGTAGGCGCAGCAGCTCCCTGGACCAATTCCAATGTTCGCGGTGCTGTGGGAACACCGCCATCCTGAAAAATCTGCTTAAATTCAGCTGCGCTTGTTACTGCTGCAGCTGCTGAATGAAACCGTGTGACCAAACTCCTTGCCAACTGCATTTTATAATCACGTGGGTTCGCCCCTTCAGACATAGCCGTTTCCATTTCAGCGACATCAGCAGACGACATATCGGTTAGCAGCGTAAAATAGCTGGTGATGAGTTTATCAGGCAATGACATCAATTTCCCGTACATATCATTAGGCGGCATGGTGAGGCCGACGATATTCCCGAGTGATTTTGACATTTTATCCTGCCCGTCCAAGCCCACCAAAAGTGGCACGGTGAGGATCACCTGTGGCGCTTGCCCACAGGCACGCTGAAAGTCACGCGCAAACAGGAGGTTAAAAGTTTGATCACTGCCGCCCAATTCCACATCGGCATGCAATTCAACCGAATCGTAAGCCTGCAGCAATGGATAAAAAAACTCCACCAAGGCAATAGGACGCCCTGCACGGTAGCGTTTCATAAAGTCATCGCGTTCAATGAGCTGGGCGATCGTTGTTTTGGCTGAAATTTGCAATAAATCTTGCAAATTAAGGGCAGCCAGCCATGTGCTGTTAAACATCAGCTGCGTACGGCGCTCGTCGAGGATTTTAAACACCTGTTGTTTGTACGTCTCAGCATTTTTACGTAATTGTTCCTCTGTAAGCGGCGGGCGTGTTTTTGACTTGCCCGTAGGGTCACCAATACGTCCTGTAAAATCGCCGATGACAAACCGAATATCGTGTCCCAGTTCTTGAAAAGTTCTGAGTTTCTGCAACACAACCGCGTGTCCCAGATGCAGATCAGGCGCCGAAGGGTCAGCGCCAAGCTTCACA
The DNA here is from genome assembly GCA_965249715.1 of Spirochaetota bacterium. GTDB lineage: Bacteria > Spirochaetota > UBA12135 > COTS27 > COTS27 > COTS27. Next base: position 13,464 of record CBDFMP010000045.1, read on the forward strand.
ATAAGCGGACGCCCTGTTGCCAACTTCGCTTTCAGTGCCGCTTTATCCACTAAGGTCACGGCACCTGCTTCCAGACGCTTAATTTGTTTGTCCAGCTTGTCTGCTGTTGTCATAGCTGTCCGCTTAAATGTTGTGAAATGTTGTGGTCAGGCTGCTGCGCGTGTTTTCAGATAGGCGGCGATAAAGTCAGCCACTCTGCCATCGAGAATGCGCTTGACATCACCACTTTCATGCTGCGTGCGATGATCTTTCACCAGCTGATACGGGTGGAGGATATAAGAGCGGATTTGCGACCCCCACTCTATTTTTTTTTGCTGGAGCTGCGCTTCTTTGCTTGCAGCCAACAGCTCATTGCGCTGACGCTCATAAAGACGCGCACGCAGGACTTTAAATGCCTGCTCCTTATTTTGATACTGGCTGCGTTCCATTTGACAGCTCACCACAATACCTGTGGGCAAATGCGTGAGACGCACAGCTGAATCGGTGGTATTGACGTGCTGCCCGCCAGCCCCGCTGGCACGGAAAGTATCGATACGCAATTCACCGGGGACGATGGTCACTTCCTGCGCATCGTCGACTTCCACTGCCACCGCTACCGATGCAAATGACGTATGGCGGCGCTTACCTGCATCAAAGGGCGAAATCCGCACAAGCCGATGGACCCCCACTTCCGCCTGCAAGTAGCCATAAGCATAAGCTCCCTGCACATGCAGGGTTGTGGATTTGAGCCCCGCCTGTGCAGCGGCAAGCAGTTCCACAACCGTCACCTTAAAATTCTGTTCTTCGCAAAAACGAATGTACATGCGCTGCAGCATTCCCGCCCAATCACAGGCTTCCGTACCGCCCGCACCGGCGTTAATGCTGAGGTAGGCATTGCGTTCGTCTTCTGCTGTCTTGAAAAAGCTCAGCAGTTCCAATTTGCGATATTCTTTTGTGAGTACCTCAGCATTGGCACTGAGTTCGTTTAGCTCTTCATCCTGCCCAGCGCCAGCTGCATTGTCCAATTTGTCCAATTGCTCAGCAGCTCCATCCGCCTGTGTAAGTGTGATAAGCTCAGTAAGTGCTTCCACATCACGTATCAGTGCCTCCCATGGCAGCAGGACACGTTCAATGCGTTTAATGGCGAGCGCTGAGGTTTTTAGCTCTTCCTGCAGTTTGGCAACATTACCGGTAGCCAGCTGTGTTGCCAACGTTTCCTGGTGTTTACGGAAGCTTGCAAGTTCAGCTGCTTTCGCAGGCAAATCCAACAATGCCGCCGTTGTTTTTACATTCGCAGCTAGCGTGCGTACGCGTTCTGCTAATTCTTCCATTGTCACCCAGCTTCAAGCTTCTTACATTGCAGCCGTCAGCATACAAACGTATATTGTACTATGAATTGCGACCACGGCACAGTGCAGGCATTGCAACAAACACGATTTAGTGCATTGCTGCGGGAGAGGGTGCCGTTTCCGTTGTGCCTGCCTCTCCTAAGAGCGCACGCAGATAAGCAGCTTTGACAAAAGCTTCAATGTCATCAAGCGTTTCACCGTGTGTGCAGTAATAAATTGGCAGTGCAAAGCTTTTAGCGACGGAAAGCATGGTGCCCGCACGCGCTGCCGTATCGCATTTTGTCAGAATAAGCCCATCCACACTCAAGTCGCGATGAAAAACTTCCGCCTGCCGTAAAACATTCTGCCCCAACGTGACGTCTAAAACCAATAATTTTATCACCTGCAACGGCGGTGTAAATTTACCGAGGATTCTAAAAACTTTCTTCAATTCATCCATCAGCTGTCCCTGTGTGTGCAACCGCCCTGCTGTATCCAGCAGCCCCATGGGTCGTTTACCGCTGCCCTGTGTGCGTGCAATAAGCGATTCCGCCAGATCGTAAGCAATCGCCGCACTGTCAGCGCCCGTGCCTTTGCTGATCAGCGGAAGCTGCAATTTTTCTGCCCAATATTTAAGTTGTTCGGGAGCTGCGGCGCGAAACGTATCGCCTGCGCCCAAAACAACCGCGTACTGATCCTTGAATAAGTTGGCAAGTTTTGCAAGTGTTGTTGTCTTGCCGCCGCCATTGATGCCAATAAGCGTGATAAGTGGCGTCACTGTTTCATTGAAACTGAGCCGCCCTTCAATGAGAAAATCACTGAGGAGCTGATGCAGGAGCTTCAGCTGTTCATCAGCACTGAGAAAGGGAATGCCTGCGGCGTCTGCTGCCGCAACGGCGTGTTTTTGCAGCTCGGCAACAAGTCGCACTGCTTCTTTGCCGCCCACGTCACCTGCAATAAGCGTTTCTTCCAATGTTTCATAGAATTGTTTTTGCGCTGCCTGTGTTTTACCGGCAAACAGGCGTCTAAGATTGAGCGTGCCAAAACGCGGCGCGCGCGCGGAGCTGGCAGCTGCTGCGTGTGGTGAAACCGCTTGCGGCTTCCTGCGAAAAATGTTTAGTACGCCCATTGTGATACCTTCAGCCACTTATTCGCCAACTTAACATATTCAGGATTAATGTCTGTTGCATAAAAATCAATGCCCAACTTCTTAGCGACAATACACTCAGAGCCTGTACCTGCAAAGGGAATTAAGATTGTTTCAGGCGAGCTGCCCTTTATCAGCCGTTCTGTCAACTTCAACGGTTTTTGTGTGGGATGACTGAGTACTTCACAATCGTTATGTTTTTGTTTAGCCTGACCCATACAGAATTCATCGCAAGTTTTACAATAAAGCACACGTTCAGCATAACCTGAACCACCCGCCAAAGCTGGTATGGCGATAACATCGCGCGGCAATGCGCCTTTTTCATGCGCCTGATAAACGGTTTGCGAAACGCCCTTACTGTATCTGCAATGTTTGCTCTTTCTAAGCTTTCCTGCTGCATTTTTTAAAAATCCATCCGTATAAGCTTCGCGAATATCGTCGACATTGAGTTTAGGTTTGTTTCCTTTCCACAAACATAAAATGCTTTCAAAACTCCGTTGCCAAAACTTGCTGGTTGGCACTGTTTTATTGGTATAATGCCAAGCCAGCCAACGCTGCCGCTCAAGCGGGTACTGAACAGCAATATGCGCCAAGATTTCAGGGTAACCATAAATATAAACAGGCGCAGCAGGTTTGATCAAACGCAAGCACTCGTTAATATAGGTTATGCTCCATTTGACGTAGTCCGCGATGTTTTTACTGTCGTTATTCGTACCAAAATCTTTGCCAATATTGTACGGCGGGTCGATGAGCGCTAAATCGAACAAAGCTTCTCCGCGCAACGACGTTAAAAACTTAACAACATCGCCACAATTGACCTTGTTTTTACTGATTTTTGACTTCACTCCCCTGCTGGCAAGTTTGTCAATGGCAACAGCTGGTGTTCCCATAACATCGCAGCGTTCAGCTTGCATGGTTGGAGCTAATGTATTCATTGGAGCGCGGGCAACACCACTTAGCGGCTTAAACCTTCGCTAAAAAGCTAAGGAACGATGTTAGTTTTTATTATACCATAAAAGTTGCCGTAGCGGTCTGGTCAACAAACTCAGCAGGCATGCCTGCTGGAAGCTTAAAAGCTGACTTCGTTTTGATAGTAAATTTGCACATCGCCGCGATGCGAGATGCGCGTTTCAATGGGTGCACGATCCATGCGTACATCCAAGGTCTGCATAATGGTCATTGTGATGAGCGATGCTGAGAGCAATGAAATATCTGCCACTTCAGAAGTGCTAATTTCTGCTTGGCAAGCTTATCAATGGCAACAGCTGGTGTTTCCATAACATCGCAGCGTTCAGGCTTGCAAGCTTGAAGCTAATGTATCCATTGGAGAGCGGGCAACACCACTTAGCGGCTTAAACCTTCGCTAAAAAGCTAAGGAACGATATTAGTTTTTATTATACCATAAAAGTTGCCGTAGCGGTGCTGGTCGACAAACTCAGCAGACATGTCTGCTGGAAGCTTAAAAGCTGACTTCGTTTTGATAGTAAATTTGCACATCGCCGCGATGCGAGATGCGCGTTTCAATGGGCGCACGATCCATGCGTACATCCAAGGTGTGCATAATGGTCATTGTGATGAGCGAGATGAGCGAGATGAGCGATGCTGAGAGCAATGAAATATCGACCACCTCAGAAGTGCTAATTTCTGCTTGGCAAGCTTGTCAATGGCAACAGCTGGTGTTTCCATAACATCGCAGCGTTCAGCTTGCAAGCTTGGAGCTAATGTATCCATTGGAGAGCGGGCAACACCACTTAGCGGCTTAAACCTTCGCTAAAAAGCTAAGGAACGATGTTAGTTTTTATTATAAAGTTGCCGTAGCGGTCTGGTCGACAAACTCAGCAGACATGCCTGCTGGAAGCTTAAAAGCTGACTTCGTTTTGATAGTAAATTTGTACATCGCCGCGATGCGAGATGCGCGTTTCAATGGGTGCACGATCCATGCGTACATCCAAGGTGTGCATAATGGTCATTGTGATGAGCGAGATGAGCGATGCTGAGAGCAATGAAATATCGACCACCTCAGAAGTACTGATATCGCTGCGCAACCTAGCTTCGTACTCGCGCAGGCCTGTATCATCGCTAGTCCCCTCTTCTAGTTGGCGCACAATGCCCTGCAGTTTATCTTCCATATCCACGGTCTCCAGCCGTGAAATAAAAAATGCGCCAAGCAGCGTCAATCCAAATGCTGCAGAAATCCGCGCCCCCAGGTTGTAATTAACCTTGCGGCTACTAGCGGCGGGCAAAACACTCATTGAAAAGTGTGTGCGTTTATTGGGGAAGACCTCCAATTGAAATGTTCGTGTATATTCATATTTCGTGGAGTCCACAGAAACGTAGTACTGACCGGGGAGCAGCTTAGCAGCAGTATAGGAAGTGGCCTTGACTGCTTTAAGTTCTTCATTAATGTAAAACGAAACAGGCATGTCATTGGTGACGTTAAGACTCATACTGCCTAAGGTAGCGATGGGCTCAAATTCTAAATACAAGGTTTTAGCATCCACTGCCTGAGTGCCTGCTGGTTCTGTTTGCGACTGCGCAGCTGCGGCAGCGTCCTTGTCTGTGGGAAAGAACGTAGTAACCGTAAGCGGGAGCTGACTGCGCACAGCTTTCAGACGATAGCCCGGTTTAACCACAGCGAAGCTGTAGTCGCGTTCGACTAGCCGCGCTAATGTAAGCGGAATGCGCCCCACTACTTTGCCATCAAGGACAAAAAGCGTATCGCTTGCTGGTGGGGTATTGGCAGTGAATTTAATATTTTCAACAACCGCGCGCTGCTCTAAGAAACCAACCACGTGCGTAGCAAGGGTTTTCAGTTCTTTACCAATGTTATAACCTTTATACGTTTCCTGAAAGAAATGCACAATTTTTTTTTCATGTTTATAAATAAAATAAAGACTTACAGTGATGTTAATACCCTTAGTTTCATAAGTACCGTAAAGAATATAATCACTTGGTATCTGCTTAACGGCACTGAGCAATGATAGACCATTTAATGAATAAAGTTTATTTTGCACGCGGAACTGTTTTTCTGCGTAACTGTCAATGGTAAAAACACGCAGCCCCTGTGCATTGGTGATAATAGGAATAGTACTTTCCTCCAACACCTCAGCAGCTGCCAGCTGCGCGTCAATGTACTGTGAAGGTTTTTTTATAAATTGATAGCTCACATATTCAGCCGTCGCTTCGTCATGCAATAAATAAGCAAATTGTGGTGACCGCAACCGTTCCAACAGGAGTTCCTGCGGACTGAGCTTGGCGGCATCGGTCTGTTCAGCTTCAGTGCCAGCTTTCTGTTGTGCTGAAGCAGCGTCCAGACTCTCCGCAATTGGTCCTTTGAGTGCCTCAGTATCACTGGAAGGGACTGTTGCTGCAGGTGCTGGTGCTGTAGTGGCTTCAGCAGCCTCAGCTTCGTCTGTAGGTGAAGCTGCAGCATATTCCCCTGCTAAAAATTTTTCATAAGAAAAATCTGCAGCAAGCTCAGCTATTTTATGACGATAAAGATTGTAATACGTTTCGTGATTGAGTTTAGGAATATAATCATTGGACGCGAGACGCAATGTGGTAACAGGCTGCAGGCCTTCGGCTATGGCTTTGGGAATGGATCTGGAAAAAGATTCAAAAGCTTTATCTTGACTGATATTCTCAAAAGCAATGAAACTAAGCGTGCGGATACCTTGATCATTGGCGTAGATCCAAATATTTTCCAACTTTTCCACTTCCACACTGCGTCCGCGCCAAATACCCAAAAGCGGCTGCATGAGGATAAGATAGGCTAACAAACAGCAGCTTGCGCGTTTAAACATACAACCGAATGGGTTCATCAACAATAAACTTAGTCGTGGCGAAGCTCAGGACGTTTTCAATATACTCAGAAAAGCTTTTTGTGGGATTTCCACACTGCCAATAGCTTTCATTTTCTTTTTACCGGCTTTCTGTTTTTCAAGCAATTTGCGTTTACGTGTAATATCGCCGCCATAACATTTAGCGGTTACATCTTTACGCAATGCAGAAATGTCTTCGCGTGCAAGGATTGTCGAGCCAACAGCAGCTTGCAGAGGAATTTTAAACATTTGTCTAGGAATTTCTATGCGCAACTTTTCCAAAATAATGCGTGAGCGTGCACGCGCCTTTTCACGATGTGCCATAAAACTTAGTGCATCAACAGCTTCTTTATTAACCAAAATGTCCACCCGGACAATGTCAGCCATGCGATAATCTTCAAAATCATAATCCAATGACCCGTAACCGCGTGTGGCAGACTTAAAAAAATCATGAAAGTCAAAAATAAATTCACCCAAAGGAATGAAACAAGTCATCTCCACGCGCTCTTGATGCTGATATTGCAGGGCTTCCTGCACGCCGCGCCGCTCCTGCAATAATTTCAAAACGCCGCCCAAGTAAGTACTGGGAAAAATAAGCGTTGCTTTGATAATAGGCTCAGCAATGCTCTCAGTTTCTACTGGCGGCGGAAAATGTGCAGGGTTGTCCACAATAATCGGCTCCTGATGATGTTTGAGCTTCACACGATAGCTGACCGATGGAGCTGTGACAATCACTTCAGTTGCAAATTCACGGCTCAGACGTTCCTGAACAATCTCCAAGTGCAGCAGCCCCAAAAATCCACAGCGAAAGCCAAAGCCTAAGGCAATGGAGTTATCGGGTTGAAACGTCAGCGCAGAATCATTGAGACTGAGTCTTTCAATATTTAATTTCAGTTCGTTAAATTTGTCACTCATGATGGGGAAGATCCCGGCGAAGATCATTGGTTTGACTTCGCGGTAACCTACCAACGGCGTGCTGGCGGGCTGAGCAACTGTTGTCAGCGTATCTCCCATTTGCAGTTCACGAACGGAGCGCAAGGCAAGAATGACGTACCCCACTTCACCCCAATGCAGTAGTGGACGCGGCGAACGCTGCAGTCCCAGCCAGCCCAACTCTTCAACGGTATAACGCGCGGCGGAGTTCATAAATTGCACATCAGTTCCCTTTCTAAGTATGCCATCAAAAATACGGACACAGATAATAACACCCCTGTAAATATCGTAAAACGAATCGAAGACAAGCGCACGCAGCGGCACCTCCGCAGCACTGCTCTCCGTTGTGTGTTGCCGCGGCGGCGGCACTGTACTGACAATGGTTTCCAGAAGCTGTGGAATATTAGCACCCGTCTTAGCGGACACGGAGAGAATACTGGTCTCTGTAAAAGCAAATTCCTTGACTAATTCGGCACACACGGCGGGAATATCTGCCGCCGGCAGATCAATTTTATTAATAACCGGTATCAGTTCCAACTCCTCTTCCAATGCTAAATAAAAATTTGCAAAAGTCTGCGCTTCCACTCCCTGACTGGCATCCACCACCAGCAGCGCCCCTTCACAGGATGCCAACGAACGTTTAACTTCATAATTGAAGTCAACATGTCCAGGTGTATCGATGAGATTAAACAGGTAATCATTTCCATCGGCAGCACGATAAATGAACGTGATGGCGGCGCTTTTTACAGTAATTCCGCGCTCCTTTTCTATCTCCAGGCTATCAAGGACTTGTGCCACCTGCTTAGCATGTGGCCCCAAGGCATTGGCTGCTTCCAAAATACGGTCGGAGAGCGTAGATTTCCCATGGTCTATATGCGCAATAATACAAAAATTGCGAATATACTTAGCGTCTGGCGCCTGCAGCTCGCGTTTAGGCGTTGCTTGCGCCATAAAGCCTCTCTTTCCTCACCCTATTCATGCAAAGTCAATCGTGACAATTGTGACAAGCTTAAAAGCTTAGAATGTGATGTCAAAATGTTCAACATTTGCTTTAATATAAGAAAGCGCGAATAATTCTTTAACAACCTTAGTAAACTCTTTATTGCGCTGCTGGCGGCTGAGTATTTCACGGATATCCCGTGCCGCCACAGTTAACGGCACATAACCACTGCTCATCCTGTCTTCAATGCGATAAAAAAACACCCCGTCAGTAGAAGAATAAAGCTTCGTCACTCCCCCTATGGGCACAGCACTGAGTTCGGCAAAGGCCGCTTCTGCAATGGGCAAATTGGCTGCTCTCACCCATCCTATAATGCCGCCATTCAGCTTAGAGGCGTCGTCTTCACTGTACTGGTTAACGGCTTCTGCAAAGTCCAGCTCTCCTGCAAACACAGCCGCGCGCACTTGTTCAGCCTTAGCCTGCACGGCCTTACGGGCAGAAAATGATTTACGTAAATCGCCTGCAAAAAGAACCCAGGCTAAATAATGCAGGGGTTTTATGATTTTAAACTCACTTTCCTTGTGTTCAGCATAATAAGCTTCTAGCTCATGTTCACTTGGAACTGTCCCCTCAAGCTTGCGTCCCACATAACGCTGCATTAAAAGCGTGCGCTTGAGGCGGCGTTCAAAGATCTCACGCGTAAGCCCCTGCTGTTCCAATATAAGCTTAAACTGTTCTTCATTCGTCACCCGGTTCTGCCGCATCACGCGTGCAACCTCAGCTGTCACGTCCTCTTGACGAATATAAATACCGGCAAACTCAGCATGATAAGCTAAGACACTTTCAGTGACCAGATTGGAAATCACAGCATTAGAACGCGCATGAGGGTCTAACTGCTGCAACCTAGGATCTTTCTCCGCCAAGCCATAAGCCTCTTCAAAATCCAGCTTGGTGACAATATCATCATTCACATAATAATAAATCTCTTCCAAAAGCTGCTCCTGCCCGTAAAGCGTTGAAAAGCTTAATACCAACACATAAATACAGCCCCAAGACAAATATCGTCTGCAGCTGAACCTGCTTACGCAGTGCCTAAACAAATTATAAAACTTAAATCTCATCACAATGCCATACGTACTCTAATATAGTTTTTTTCGCCATTTCATATCATTAATTGTACTATCATCGCCAATATCACATTATTAATCATCAAAGCCCAAACCTCAGACCAGTACAATCTCAGGTTTAGTAAAAAAGCGTTCTGCAAAAGCAACAAAACTCTCATTTAAATCATTAGTATAAAGCACAATATTTGCATTTTCAGGCGTATTTTTAGCAGTTGTGAAAGTTTTACCCGCTGCATTGCCAGCCGGTTGAAAGAAAGCGGTGACCAGCTCATGAGCAATGGTCACCGCTGAATCAACGATCTGTACATGCGGGAATAATTCCCGTAATGTTTCCGTTAACAGCGGATAATGCGTACAGCCTAAGATTAAAACATCAATTTCAGCAATAAATTCATCAACATATTCGTGCAAAACAGCATGTAAGATCTGCTTGTTCTGCAAACCTTCTTCAATAATGGGAACAAGCAGCGGAGTGGCTTTTTGATAAACCTTGAGCTCCGCTTCCAGTTCCAATAATGCGTGTTTATAAGCATTTGTGGCAATTGTACGAAATGTGCCAATCACACCTATACGTTTGGTTTTTGTCAATTTCACCGCCAAACGTGCGCCCGGTTGAATAACACCAATGAGCGGCATGGCGGGAAAGACCGTTTTTAATACCGGGAGCGCCACCGCCGTTGAAGTATTACACGCCACCACCACTAAATCCGCTCCTTTGCTCTTTAAAAAAGTGGCATTGTGAACACTATAAGCAATGATATTCTCACGGCTCTTATTTCCATAAGGCAAATGAATATAATCGGCAAAATAACTCAACTGCACACCGGGCAACGCTGTGGCAATTGCTTTGGCAACGGTCAATCCGCCCATTCCTGAGTCATAAATGCCCACTTGCTGAGGTTTATAAGTGGGAACAGACGCTGATTGCAACGATGTTTGCATACTGAGTGATGGTATCCTAAGTGAATGTGGTGAAGTATTGTGGTCCTTGTTTGCCTGGGGTGGTATTAATTTTAATTTGCATTAATTTGACCTTGGTGAAGCTCCTTAACGATCACGCAGAGCTAAGCTCTGTTTGCAAAAAAGTTCTCAGCTGCGTTTTGGCTTTTATCCCCAACTGATGTCCCGTAAAGACCTTAAATTGCAATGCCGCCTGCTCAACAAACATCATCAATCCGTTCAATGTTTGCAGACCGCGCGCTGCCGCCGCTTGCAATAACGGCGTTTGCAGCGGAGTGTAAATAATATCATACACAAAAGCATCCATTGGCAACTGCTCCACCGCCAGCGGGAGCGCCATTCTGCTGTCCACTGAAATATTGCTCATGCCAAGCGGCGTCGTTTGAATCACAATGACTTTTTGCGGGAGAGCTGGCGGTATTGTCCGTTCAGCGGTTTGCAGCTGAGCCAGCTCCATAGACTGAACATTGGCGCCCGTCTTTTGCAGTTCCGCAACCAAAGCTGCGCTGCGCCCAGGATTGCGGGCGGCAATACTCAGCCGCTGCTTAAACTGCCGCGTACGGACAAGCGTATGAGCGATGCCCGCTGCGCTGCCGCCCGCTCCCACAATCACCACCTCACGTTCATACCATTTCGGCAAAGCCGCTTGCAACGCCGCTACCGCTGCCAAACCATCAAAGTTATATCCCGTAAGCACGCCGCCTACATTAACGGCAGTGTTAATGGCGCCAAGCGGTTTGGCGCTGGCATCCAACTCATCAACACAAGCCACTGCTGTCTGTTTATGCGGCAGGGTAATAGAATACCCGCGAATATTCAAAGTGCGCATCGCCGTCATTAAAGCTCCCACATCCGCATGGGCAAAACCCAAATACACTGCATTCATCCCCAATTCCCTGAACAATTGATTAAACAGCGCCGGTGACCGTGAATGCGCAATCGGCTGCCCAATCACCCCATAAAGCGCTGTAGCAATAGCATTTCCGGGCGCAAACGGCGCCTTGTCCAAGGTTAATCCTGAATGAGGTGAAGCTGCTGAATATTGCATTGACAAGGACATGATGATCAGTTAAACTGCCAAGCTGTTACGCGTTTTGTGTAACAGCTGCCGCCAAGGACATCAATTTTTCGTTAAAAAACGCCGGCAGCGGCAATTCCAAACTGAGCGGCTGTCCCGTCATCGGGTGATGAAAAAACAGTTTGCGAGCAAATAAAAAAAAGCCAGCTGCGCGGTTCTTCTGTGAACGATTGTTTCCATAAAGCGGATCACCAACAATAGCATGTCCTTTATGCGCGAAGTGCACGCGCAGCTGATGTGTGCGTCCTGTCAAAAGCTCAGCCTCTACCAGAGTCAGCTGCTGCTGTTGATAAAAGCGCAATGCACAATAACGCGTACGTGCCACCTTGCCCTCGCCGTCCGCCACAACAATGCGTTTCATGCGATTACGCGGGTGCCGCGCCAATGCTGTAATAATCTCACCCTCCCCTTCATATAACAGACCGTGTGTGAGCATCGTATAATATTTATGAATGGCACGCCGCTTGAAGAGCGACGTAAATGCAGCGCGCACTTCTTCACGTTTGGCAATAATTAATAACCCGCTTGTCACGTGATCTAAGCGATGCACACAACCGCCTCTAAGCTCGTCGCTCGGAAAATTGACTTTATAACGCAGCAAATCTGCTGCTGCTGTTACGCGATGCCCTTTATGATTGCGATGCGTATAAAGCCCCGCAGCTTTATTGATGACAAGAAAATCATCATCTTCATAAACAAGGTCGCGCTCCTCGGAGAACCACTCAATTTCCCGCTCAGTCTCCATATTCATGACCATTCGGCACTGCCCGCATAAGTCGGTTGGCAACGTTCAGACTGTTTCAGAGCAGTCTGAACAACCCGCGCACACCCTCTCATGCAGAGGAGTATTAAGAGCTTAATAAAAATTTTGAAACAATAACTCGCGATAAAAACGATTTGCGCGCATCCGCGCCTTCACTTTTTCATAACGCTTAGGGTCACTGCTGCGGTCAATAATATCATTTACAGCCACCACCACCGGCCATAATCCAAGATTAGCCCAGGTAAAAATATCAAGCGGATCCGCAGTAGCCGCCGGGTAATTACCTTGGGAATAAGCAAAATTAACGCTATTGAGCACTGGCGAGCGCGCACCTTCTAAGAAAGCCGCTACTACGGAAAAATTGCGCAAAGCCTCTTTCAGAATGGTTGACCACAGAAAACTGAATGGAATCGAGATAAACACAAGTGCATCTGTACGCCAGAAAATGTGCTCCGCTGTTCGTGCATTGTAGCGTTTAAGCGGCGTATTCAGCAATGGTTCCAAAAATTCCAGATTGGTCACACCTGCTGCATCCACGCTGCTGGTGCTGAGTACAGCGGTTTCATTGGATATTAATGCAGCTGCAGCCGCATCGGTTTCTGTAGCTGTGCCGCGCGTTTCGCTGGCAGTGGATGACTGCGGCAGCGCTGCTTCCACATTTTCCTCTGCTAAATCGGCTGCCGCGTCCGTTGTTTGTGCCAATAACGCACCGCTCAGTCCCAGCAGGACAATAAAGCTCACCTTTACCAATGTCTTGTACATGCGTTGACTCCGTTATTCAATTTTTTCAGCCTGATTCGTCATAAGCTAGCTCAGCAATGCCACACCAGCCTTAGACAAATCATAAAGAATCATACAATTAAAAACATATTTCGCAGTAATGTTTTAATCCACAAACGGTATCAATACAATCCCTAAGGTCACCACAATCGTTAAAATAACCAATACACGGTTAAGCAACACGGCATGCTGCATAACACGGCTAAGCCAGCTGCCCAAGCCTGCCCACAAGGTATGTAAGAGCAATTGGACCCCTGCAAAAACAAGCAACAAGATCCATAACTGCTGCCCCAGCGATCCCAATGTTGGTGCAAACTTAGACCATGCTAAGGTAATCATCGCCCAGGCCTTAGGATTGAGCGGATGGACAATCATCCCACGCACAAATAAGCTATAACCAGCACTCAGTGCCTGTGTTTGCCGCGGTTGTGCGGCATCCTGCGCAGTGCCTAAGTTGTCTGCAGGAACTTGCGGAACAGCTTGCCAGGCGCTCAGCGCCAACCAACAAATAAAGGCAACACTGAGCACTTGTAAAGCCACCATCAACCAGGGAACAGTGGGCAGCAATGCACCGATGCCCAATCCCATCGTTAAATTCAACAATGCCTTGCCAATAATAAGCCCGCCAATAAACGGCATAGCCTGCAGCACGCCCAACCGCGCGCCCACCGTAAGCAGCAACAAATTAGCAGGCCCTGGTGTTCCCACCATCAGCATCACAAAGACAATTAATGACAGCATAGCTTCCATATATTTCAAACCTCTCAGCTTTTTATAAAACCTTACCGCTGAGCAAATAAACAAGCTACCGCAAACAGCAATGCGCCAATGATAACATATCCAGCTGCTTCCGTCCAGCTATCAAGAATATTATTAAGCCGCGCAACAACAAGCTTGGCAATTTAAAGAGCTCACTCTACTGGGCTAAGGGATGATGGCGGCTGACAACCGCCTTAAGCCGCGCCTTTGTGACATGTGTATAACGTTCAACGGTTGCAAGCGATGCGTGTCCCAGCCAAGCCTGAATAAGCCGCAAATCCAAACCTGCTTCCATTAAATGTGTCGCCAACGAATGCCTGAAAACATGGGGATGTGCTGCTTGAAAACGCGCCCGCTGAGCCGGTGCCACACGATTGGCACAGGTATTCATAATTTGATAAAGGGCGCCGCGCATGCCGCGCACACTCAGCGCACGTGCATGGTGATTCAGAAATAAAGCCTGTTCCGTTGTGCCAGCTTGCATAACGCTGAGCAAACGTTCTCTTGTCCGCAGATAAGCTTGCAAATAACGCTGTAAATACGGCGGCAATGGCACCCAGCGTTCTTTGCGTCCTTTCCCGTAAAGACAGACAAATTCAAGCTGATGCGAAAATTCTGCCACCGTTAACCCACACAGCTCGCCAATCCGCGCGCCCAACACATAGAGCGCCCGAACAATGAAAGCATTACGCAGCGTCAGATACTCGCGGCGGATGGATTGGGACGACTGATCAGCATGAGCGGCCGCAGCTGTTTCGTCCAATAGCTGATCTAAGAGTTTAAAAAGCTGAGTCAGTTCTGTCTGCTGAAAAAATTGTGGAAGTTTGCGGTCATTGCGAATGGGCGGGACCCAGTTTTGTGCGAGCTTACTCAGCTGTGGAGAAATCATTGCTGAGGGTACGGCATGTTCCGAGACAAACGCCGCCGCTGCAAGCATCTCACGTGTCACAAATCCTGCCCAAACACTCAGCGCAGCCTTCATTTGCAATAATCCAGAAGCCCCCTGCCCACTACGCCGTAAAACTTGCAGATAAGTAACCATTAAGCGCCGCATAAAACCATCGGCAGCAGCGGGTGAAACAAGCGCTGCTTCCAGCTTAAGCTGTTTCTCTTCAATAAAACGTTTAGCAAAAATGCGCAAAGCTCTCAGCCAGCGTAAATAAATACGCAAAGTATGCTCAGAGTAGCGTTTAACAGCACTCAACTCTTCTGCAAAGGCATCAAGTTGCTGCTGGAAACGCTTGACATCGTCTGTCAGCAATGCTGTTATCACTGCTTGTGCAGTGGACTGAGGTAAATTTGAAACTGCCATCGGCTGAAACGAATGCTAAGTGGACAATCTCCCTGAGCACTTCTAAAAAACGCTTTTTTTAGCGCCTTTTAAATATCGTAAGCTGACCAAGAAATATTTAACGCCGTCACCGCTGCTGGATAACGATTGGGTGTCACTTCATGCTTTTGTCGTCAAGTATTCAATTCCATGAGCATTGAAGACAATGCGTCTCAGCTATGCTCAGAGTAGCATTTAACGGCACTCAACTCTTCTGGCTTGTGCAACGTAAACTGAGGTAAATCTTGAAACTGCCATCGGCTGAAATGAATGCTAAGTGGATAATCTCCCTGAGCATTTTTAAAAAACGCTTTTACCGTCAAGTGTCAATTCCATGAGCATTGAAGCCAATGCGTCTCAGCTATGCTCAGAGTAGCATTTAACGGCACTCAACTCTTCTGGCTTGTGCAACGTAAACTGAGGTAAATCTTGAAACTGCCATCGGCTGAAATGAATGCTAAGTGGATAATCTCCCTGAGCATTTTTAAAAAACGCTTTTACCGTCAAGTGTCAATTCCATGAGCATTGAAGCCAGTGCGTCTCAGCTATGCTCAGAGTAACGTTTAACGGCACTCAACTCTTCTGGCTTGTGCAACGTAGCCTGATGTAAACCTTGAAACTGCCATCGGCTGAAGTGAATGCTAAGTGGACAACGCTTTTTCTTAGCGCCGCTGGATATGACGATTGGACGTCACTTCACGCTTTTCCCGTCAAGTGTCAATTCCATAAGCATTGAAACCAATGCGTCTCAGCTATGCTCAGAGCGTTTAACGGCAATCAACTCTTCCGGCTTGTGCAACGTAAACTGAGGTAAACCTTGAAACTGCCATCGGCTGAAATGAATACTAAGTGGACAACGCTTTTATTAATGCCGTCACCGCTGCTGGATATAACGATTGGGTGTCACTTCACGCAGTTTGCCGTCAAGTATCAATTCCATGAGCAATGGAGCCAGCATTGTCTCAGCTATGTCCAAAGTACGCGCAAGCTGTGAAAGCGATACCGGGAAAGATTGCACCTCACCTAAAATGCGCTGTTCCAATGTCCCTTCCAATACAGCTGCTGTAAAACGATTAGTGGCTGCAGCTTGCGGCGTCAGATGCAGCGGAATAGACTTTTGTGGTGCCGCGTGGGTTTGGCTTTGGTTAAGCCCCGTATGTTCAAGGAAGGCTGAGATCTTGCGGATGGTGTGCGCGCCTTCCTCAGCAAGCTTGAAATTACCAGCATAAGCTTCTGGCAATGCTGATACGGTTTCCACGCTATACGTATAAACATCGCGCCCGCAATCTATGGCATATTGTGCTGTGATGAGTGCGCCGCTCTTAATGCCAGCTTGCGCCACAAAAACTTCGCGCGCCAGCCCGGCAATGATGCGATTGCGTGTGGGAAAGTGAAAAGCATATGGTTCCACACCCGGTGGATGTTCTGAGAGAATACAACCGCCATGCTCCAAGATCTGTGCATACAGACGTCTGTTAGCGTAGGGATAGATATGATCAACACCTGAAGCTACAACCGCCGTGGTGCCGCCATACACAGCTGTTTTATGAGCTAAGGCACCGCGATGTGCCGCAGTGTCCACGCCCAGTGCCATTCCCGAAACGACATGTCCACCATGCGAGACTATCGCCGCTGCCAATTTGTGTGTAAACTCGTTGATAAATGCCTCTGCGCGCCGCGTACCCACAATGGACACAACATGTTCAGTTTCATAAGCAAAACGCGGCAACTTGCCCTTATAATAAAGAACAAGCGGCGGCAAGGCAATTGTTTTGAGTATAGCGGGATAATCCGAGCTAATGTATGGAACAAGTTCCACCTTTGTTTTCAAACATTGTGCAAACAGTTGCTCTGCGCGCACACGCAAAACCTTATTTCCTTCATAATGCTTTTTCTGTTGTAAAAGCCCGTGTTTACGTAAGCTCACCTCAGGCCAGTCTAAGATGTCCTGCCAGGACGACGGTTGCGTGCTTCTGATAAATCTGTGCAGCCCCGTTGGAGAAAGCGCTGTGGAACAGACAAGCGCATAAAAAGCTGTTTCAGCTTGACTGAGCTCTCTCATCGCAAACCATCGGACAAGCCACAGGAGCAACACGGAAGCCAATGGCTGCACTGGTGACCACCCTTCACAAGCTCCGCAAACATTTTTTATAGCTTAAAGTTGCGTCTGCACCTGTACTAAATTAGTCTGCGCCTTTTGCCATTTAGCAGAGTTACGCGGCGTCTTATCCATGATTTCACGATAAAACTTCTGCGCGCGCGCAAATGCCTGTGTTTGATAGTATAAATTCCCCAAAGCAAACAGTACGTTCACATCGTAAGGCTCTAACTCATAAGCGCGTTCCAAATAGCTGATGGCAGTGTTGGGTTGCTCCAGCACAAAACCAATGAGAATGCCTTGACCGTAGTACAATAGGTGATTTTCGTCATCGTATTGCAACCCGCGTTCATAAGCACTCTTCGCCTCAGTGACAAATTTTTCCGGCGGTGTTGCCCCAACGGCATGACGCGCGAGGTTGGTGTAACACAATCCCAAATAATAATAAAGCTCAGCATGCTCAGGTTTCAATGCACGCGCCGCCTCCAATTGCTCAATGCAGGCATTGTACTGCCCGGCTTCTGCCAATTTAATGGCAAGTAAGAGCAGCGCATCGTATTGACCGGCAAGTGCTGTAAGCGCTTGAACGTACACTTCATGGTATTTGACTGTTGCTGCTTCTAAAGCGGCAATATTGCCATCAGCCTGCAAGGCGCGCGCTTCCTGCAGCCCATTTTTAGCGCAACTGCCTAGCCCGCCAGCACTCAGCACTAGGAACAATAGAACACCCAGTGTCAGCTGGACATTGTTTTGACAAATTCGTTTCCAGCTGAGTGGTACGCGCTGCCGCAAGGTTGTGCTCATATTACTTGTCTTCAAATTTCTGTTGTGCCAGCAGCAGGTCACGTTTGATAAGGTGGTGCCGCGCCAGTGCAAATGCCTTTGTTAAGACAATAACTGCTTGTTTGAAACGCCGCTGGATAAAAAACAACCATCCCCAACTATGAAGATAAGCAGCATTTTTTTTATCCTGCTGCACCGCTTCCTTGATCAGCTGTGCAGCGGTTTCCAGTTTTTGTCCGGCTTCCACATAACTGAAACCAAGGTTGTTTTTAAACGATGGATTTTGCGGATCCCGCGCCAATGAGCGTTCATAATATTTGACCGCCTGCAAATGCTGCTGTTTCTTACCGGCAATATACCCCATAAAAGAATATGCCAAAGGACTTTCAAAATTATTTTTAACGGGAAGTCTAAGCCAATCTGCCGCCTGCGTGAGGTCATTGTCTTTAAGTGCAAAATAAGCCATAAAAATATGCGCATACATGGTATGGTAATAATTCTTTTTAAGGCTGATGGTTTTTTCAAAGTAACGTTTAGCGTGTGTTTCATTCTGCAAGTGCAAGAATGAAACGCCTGCAAAATAGCTGCATACAGAGCTTGGAATATTATTTTCCAAAACACGCACGAATAAATTGCTTGCCTCGTGATACTCTTTTTTGCCGTAAGCCCTGACCGCACGCTCATAAACCGCGCGCAACAGCGGACTCATACGGTAACCATCGTTTGACAACTCACCGCCACGGCGTTTGCGTTTTTCTAAATAGCTTGGACTCAGTTGAAAAAGTTTTTTTATGTCACTCATTACTCATTATTCCTCTCAATTTAATGTTTTTTATGAAAGGGTTCCATCTGCGAACGCACTCCCGTTAGCTTTGAAATTCCCGCGGCTCATGCCAAACACCATACTCACGCAATACATCCACAAAGGCAGCAACCGCTTCCGTTTCTGCCACATTGCGGCGCACAATCTCCCTACCCTTATAAAGCGTCACTTTCCCCACACCGGAGCCCACATAACCAAAATCAGCGTCCGCCATTTCACCCGGGCCATTGACAATGCAGCCCATAATACCAATTTTAACATTTTTCAGATGTGCTGTGCGTGCTTTCAGTTTAGCCGTGACCTCTTGTAAATCAAACAGCGTCCGCCCACACGATGGACATGAAATATAATCCACCTTAGACATACGTCGTCTAGCCGCTTGTAAAATAGCCAAGCTTGTTTCAACTGCAGCTCCGTCGCCTTCTTTCAAATAGATTCCATTGACCAGTCCGTCCACAAACAGCGGCCCCAGCTTAAATGCCAAAAACAAGGCCTGTGTTTCCTTATCCCGCTCCGCGGCAGTCCATGCAGGAGCTTGCAAAAGTATTGGCAGTTCTCCTAAATGACGCGGTACTGGTCTGCGCGGGGATGTCTCCTTTAAAGCATCGTCCGATCGGGGATTTTCAGCATTAACTATTTGCACAAAAGCCTGCTCAGTAAGTGTTATGTCCATAAGCAGCAGCACCAACAACCTGCTTTCCAATACATAATGCTCGCTCTGAGGGTTTAATAACCAGCATACATTAACAAAATAATGCGGTCGTTCCTTTGTTAGTTGCCTGAGGAATGACAACTCACTCAGCTGCACAGGAACAATATGTGCGGCAGCAGCCAAATATTTAGCAACATTATTTGGCTCTGCAAGTTTCTCATATTGGGTGCGCATAATGTGATAAGCGGCAAGCGAATTGTGCAAAAGCGTTTGTGCTGTGCTCGTTTTTTGTTCATGATCACGAGTACTTTCAACATTGCCGGCAGCGGTAAAAGCTGTTATGCCCGCTGCAGCGGGAATGACTGTATGCAGCTGCGGCGGAACGGCAGTCATGCCCGCTGCACTTGACAATACCAAAGTATCCGGTGCGCCCTCACGCGTCTCCCATTTATCAAGCTTGCTGCGTTTAAGAAAACCGAGTTTCGTTAATTGTAAAAGTTGAGTTTCCAGTTCTGCAGCTGAGCACACTGCGGGCGCGCGCACTGCAAATGCAGGCGCAAGCCACACCTTTGGCAGCTGCTCACCACCCATGTCTGCACACTGAATGCTGGTACGCTGCTTAAATTGATAAGCATTAAAATGGCGTGCAGCAGCCGTCTCCACAGCCGCCTCATGTTCCACCTGCGGCAGCGGCGCAGCTAACAAACGCTCACTCAATGTCCGCAGCGTCTTGCACACCGGCAATTCATTAATGGCAGCTTCTGTCAAAGACACTCTAATGGTATCGCCAATGCCATCGTTAAGCAGCGCCGCCATGCCAACAGCTGACTTCATGCGTCCCAAAAGCCCATCGCCTGCTTCCGTCACTCCCAAATGCAACGGATAAACCTTACCACGCGCTTTCATATCATGAACCAACAAACGATAAGCGTGTGTCATCGTCACCGGATTAGAGGACTTCATTGAAAAAACAATTTGCGTAAAGTCATGCCGCTCAGCAATGTCAAGGAATTCCAATGCCGCTTGCACCATGCCCGCTGGACTATCGCCGTAACGCGTCACAATGCGATCGGAAAGCGAACCGTGATTGACACCAATACGCAGTGCTGTCTGGTGGCGTTTGCAAACATCCAAAAGCGGCACAAGTTTTTCCTCAATGCGCTCAAGCTCTGCCTGATAAGCCGCCTCGTCCAATGTCACCGTTGCAAAACGTTTTTTATCCACGTAATTGCCTGGATTAATGCGCACTTTTTCGACAATGCTGGCAGCCGCTAACGCGGCGTTGGGCGTAAAATGAACATCGGCAACCAATGGAACCTTGATGCCGCGCGTTTCCAGCTGGACCTTAACCTTCTCCAATGCCTGAACAGCATTGAGCGAGGGCACCGTCAAGCGCACCAATTCGGCACCAGCTTCCGCCAGCTGTACAACCTCAGCCACCAAAGCCGGAACATTATCGGGTGCTGCTGTGACCATCGACTGAATGCGAATAGGCGCATTGCCGCCGATGACAATATTACCAACCTTAACAGGAAGTGTCCTCAGTCGCTCATAGCTAGTGAGTTTGCCGAACCATGCTGCAGGGGAAGCTGCAGCAGACGATGTTAATTCTTTAACAGCTGTATCCATTATCATTTTCAGTTTTTTAAACTACTGCCAATTGCTCAGCTTTACTACCAATTGCTCAGCTTCAATGCAAACGATAAAAACCTTAACAAACACATTGCCAACACACGCTCAACTGAGCAACAATACCTTCCTTTATTATATAATATAAGGACTTAACTAAGCATGACTAAAAAAAAAACAACTGCCTGTGATTGAACTGATTTATAACCTGACCACTTATGCTATTTTAATGGGGTTTGTTATCGTACTTTACGATAGTGTGCGTGCCAAAAATTGGCTGGGAACAGCATTGAACGTACTGGTCCCGTTTTATATCATGTATTATATTCTGAAGCTGCCTGAAAATAATCCACGCAAGAAATACGCTACAATCCTTGTTTTAGGAGCATTTTTGGTCTTTTTTTTTGTAAGTATTCTAAGGATTATCTTTTTAAAACCCGCTTAGCTGCTGCGCAAGCGCTTTTTTATAATAAAGCGTGCGTTGTTCTATCATCGCTTCCCATTCTTTTCGCGTTGTTGGTGCCGCGTCCTGCGGCGAAAGAATACCGCGCGAAACATTGAATAACACGCCGCGAAAACAATCCCCATCCAGCTCGCCTGAAAAAGCTTTAAATATTGAAACGTCTCCCCCTTGCGCTCCCCAACCGGGCACAAGAAAACATGCCCGCGGGAGCAGCTTGCGTAACCTGGCACCCGCCTGTGGATAAGTGGCGCCTGCCACAATGCCGATAAAATGGTACGGTGCATGCACAGCTTGCTGCTGCTGAGCTTTCGCCAATGCCTGAGCCACACGTTCATACAGCAGCTCTGTTGCTGAGCTTTCACTTTCAGCCAATGGTACGTCCTGAAAATCGCCTGAGCCGCTATTGGAAGTCTTCACACAGACAAAAATCCCCTTGCCATGTACCGCCGCCGCTTGAATAAATGGTCTGAGGCTATCCATACCCAGGTACGGATGAAGCGTGAGCGCATCGCAATGAAACGCGGGCGGCAATGTCTGCCTGATTGTCTTATCATCAGTGTTTGCCACACTGCCTAAGTAAGTTTCTGCATAAAGACGTGCCGTATGCGGCACATCGCCGCGTTTGCCGTCTAAAATTGTCAGCAACCCCAGCTTACGTGCGCGTATTAGCAGCTTTTCCAATACCGTTATACCCGCTGCGCCCAAACGTTCATAACAGGCGCTTTGAAACTTGATAACGGCTACATGCGGCGCAACAATGCTCAGTACACGCTCCCCATAATCCGCACTCAGCGAAGCCACGGTGCCCAGTGACAACCGCTGTTGCTGCTCAGCAGGCAGTAACCATGGCGGGAACCCCGCAATGTCCAGATCCAAGCCTACTACTAAGGGAGTTCCCTTTGCATTAACAGCTTCACTGAGTCTTTTGCCAAACATTTAATGCTGTTCCAGCAGTACGGCAAGCTGTGTTAGTTTTTTTGCAGCAACGCCAGCTGATTTTAACTGGCAAGCTGCAGCTTGCCAGGCTCTGCGAATGTCGCGTTGTGCCGCCAGTGCTGCCGCACTGGCGGGCTCCGCCCGCAGTTTCTTATACAGCCGAATAAGCTCTCCCAAAAAATAAGTGCTGTCAATATTATAACCTTTACTGATAAGATCCGCAATCCAATGAATACGCTCAGCATTGGTTTTGGGCTGGGCAGCAGTAATAGCAGCCACCACATCGGCGCCTTGTTCAGTGGCTGCCAAGTCAAAAAGCTCGGGCGGTACAGTTCGCTGGGTGCCCGCTGCAATGAAACCGCTCTTTGCCGGTGGCGGCTGAACATATAGCTGCAAACGTTTATCCAAATAAAAGCTTTTTTTCACAGCTGGGAAATAAAGCTCATAACCATAAGAGCGTGTGCTCACTTTGTAAGCTGGGGATAGTTTTTGAATAGGAAAAAAATCATTGAAACAGCTGAGGCAATTGGCTGCGCCCACAGCCGCTTGCACACGCGCCACCTCGGCAGCTGTCGCGCGACACGCCGTCTCAACAATGAGGATAAATTCAACATTTAACTTTTTGGTCACATTGGTCTGGCGTCCGCCGCGAAAGCGCACATAACTGCGTGTCACCACCGAAATGCTGCCCTTTGCCGCCAAGATGCTCAGCAACTCCGCAAAAGGAATCACGCCTTCCGTAGAATAACTGACTAAAATATATTTCGCCCGGATATCAGCAATCAGCTGCTTGAAACAAGCTGTCGCTGTTCGTCTGTAACAGAAGCCTGAGCGCGTTCGCACCCAATCTTTGCGAATGGCCGACTTATCGACTTTTTTTCCATTCACCCAAAATGTTTTGTTCACCGCCGGGCGATCGTCAAGCGCAATAGTGTTTAAAATATGATAATTAGCGCCGTACTGGTGCTGATTGTATGGCGGATCGATGTACACAAGCTCTGTGGGCTGTTTGACGCGTTTAAGTTTGCGCGCCAACCGTAAGGCATCACTCCTAAAAACGCGTACTGATGTTGCCTGTTCAGAAAGTACTGGTTTTGTTAATTTAATGGGCGCAAGAATGCGATTAAGCGCGTCGCCATTGCGTCCGCCAAAACCATGATGATAGGCCTTAAAAATGCCCGAGGTGTTCGCACGCTTAGACGCTTGTG
Organism: Spirochaetota bacterium; assembly: GCA_965249715.1. Taxonomy (GTDB): domain Bacteria; phylum Spirochaetota; class UBA12135; order COTS27; family COTS27; genus COTS27. Next base: position 37,001 of record CBDFMP010000045.1, read on the forward strand.
CCAACAATAACCCCAAAAGCAATTCACGTTTCTGGATGACCTCAGGAGCTCTTTCATCCTTGGGATAACGTGCATTAATAGCCGCTTGGATATTATCCAAAAGAATTCCATTTTCACGCGTGTAAAAAAGCCGTTCACATTCAGGGTTGGCAGTCTGCGTCTGCCCGGGACAATAGTACTTGCTGAAATAAGCGTTTTTCTTATGATAATGTGTCTGGGCATTGAGTTCATTCAGGACTTGCGCCAACCCGCCTTCAGCTGCAAAAAGCTGCAATGTTTTTTGAGAAGTTTTAATAAAAGCTCTTGCCAAAAGCGCTGCATAAGGCTCCCAGTCGTTTGTGATGACCTGAAAACCAAGTGACTTTGCAACACGCGCCACTACGCCCGTTCCACTGAAATAATCAATAAACATCCCTGTACGCCTGAGTGGCGTGCGTCCTGTTTGCTCAATGGTTTTTAGCGCAGTTACAAAAAGTGGCAGCAATCTGCGTTTATTGCCAATATACGCAATTAAATTCTCCTCAGCATAAGCCTTTTCATAGTGATAACGTGAGCCTGATACAGGCAGCTGTGTGAGAGAAACTTTAAGTTTCTTTCTGCGCGGCAGTAGTGGAGACGCAGAAACTGTACTGAGGGCAACAACAGGAATTGATTCTTTCATAGTCTCTTTTACGGAGAACTATGAAAAAACACAATTAAAACAGCTTAGTGATTAAATATTGTGAATGAGGCTAAAAACTAATTAACCAGCAACTTAACCAGATTTAAAGCATTTCAGCTTAAACCTATAAATGTGAAAAATTTGCTTAACCTCAGCTTGAAAACTCATAGAGCAAAAAAAAACCAGTGAGAGCCATTTAAAATAAACAACTCTCACTGGAAGTGTGGGCTTTTGGGCTAAGGATGAGAGTATGAAGCTAATTAAAAAAATTTAATTAAACAAAAATCTGCGGCACTAGTACACATTTCCAACTACTAACCACTTTGGAATACTGTCCCCCCTATTTTTGTTTTCATACTCTCACACTCATATATTGTAAATAAATATAAAATATCATTATTTTTTTATACAAAAAAACAAATTTCAAAAATACATTGTCCAGCTTTTACAAAAGCGGTACCATTTCAGCCAGTTTCAGCTGTATTAAAATTCAGCTAACACCCAATACAACTTCTGCAGTTATTGCCTACTGACACAAAAATTCTAAAATCTTGCTGTAAAAAAATATATTTTGCAATGATCCTTAGAATTTACTTCATAAAATACCTTAGTTCACGAAATTTAAAATTGTAAGCCCATGGTGCCGTACAATATTCAACGCGCGCATATTTTAACAATCGCAATAATAGTTCCAAGCTAAATATAGGAGTTTTCAATCATGATCCGTTCTCTCTGGAGTGGCGCAAGTGGAATGAACGCCCAACAATTCAATATCGATACAATTTCCCATAATTTAGCAAACGTCAATACCACCGGGTTCAAGAAAAACCGTGCTGAATTTGAAGATCTGCTTTATCAAACTTTCCGCACCGCTGGAACTCCCGCCACAGACGAAACCGTTGTGCCAACAGGCATTCAAGTAGGTTTAGGCGTACGGACAGCGGCTACTCAACGGTTATTTGAACAGGGATCACTACAAAATACCGGCAATAACCTTGATATGGCATTAGAAGGACGCGGTTTTTTTCGTGTCATCATGATCGACGGTACTGAAGGTTACACCCGTGATGGCAGCTTTAAAATTGATGCCAATCGCCAAATTGTCAACAGCAACGGCTTACGCATTGACCCTGAACTTGTTATCCCGGAAAATATCAAACTTGAAACCATCACGATTGACACACTAGGACGCGTGACGGGCGAGGACATCATCACGCGTGAAGTGGAAGACATTGGGCAAATTAATACCTATCGTTTTGTTAATCCCGCCGGGCTTTCCAGCCTTGGCAGCAATCTCTTTCGCACGACAGAAGCTTCTGGTGAAGCCATTGAGGGTACGCCCTCATTGGAGGGACAGCCTCAGCTTATTCAAGGTTTCTTGGAGCTTTCCAATGTAAGTGTGGTCGATGCCATGGTGAATATGATCACTGCCCAGCGCGCTTATGAAATGAATTCCAAGTCCATTCAAACATCGGACAACATGCTGCAAACTGCCGTCGCGCTCAAACAATAAAGCAGCACATGATTGAACATCCGCTGCATTGAACATCCGCTGCATTGAACATCCGCTGCATTGAACATTCCGCTGCAGCCTCAGCGCCATAAAATGGCTTCACGCGGCTGACTAAGCTTGCAGCGGGCTATAAATCCGACTTGCAACACCCATGAAACATGCCATTAACAGCAGTGCCAGCTTGCTTGCGTTCATCCTATTGCTCAGTGGCATTGTTTATACGTCAATGTTTCCTCAGCTGTACAGCGCAGAGCTAACAAACGTAACCGCACCGCCCGCTCAGCGCACCCTAACCCTTAAAACTAAACTTTATTATCCATCCGCAGCATCGCAGTCATCATTAACAGCCCAGCGGCATAGTGTTGGTGCCAGAAAAAACGCGTCAGCAGCAGCAGTGCCAGCTGATGCTACACTTTTACCGCTCAGCGTAACAGAGCTCTTTCATGAACTGCTTGCCGGTGGTCATGCCGTCATCAGCCTCCCGCTCAAACAGGGTGATACGTACTTCACAAAAACACAGCTCCTCACAGCGCTTCATAACATCGGCATCGGACTGCGCACAGAACAAGTCACCGGTACTGGCATAACCATTACTTACGCTCCCACTAAAACAATCCGCAGCGAATTAAAGAAAACCAAATTCTCCCGCGGCACACAAACACCACCATTACCACAATCCCAATACACATCACCTGCCACCGCTCGTCAATCAGCTAAGCTGCCGTCCAAGCTCCATTATACCTTCCACCTTCCTGCAAGCGCAGCCACCACGCCCAATGCCAACCATCCGCGCAAGCTTGCTGAAGCCATCACTAAGCTGAGGCACCCCCCTTCCATACAAGTACACCGCCAGCGTTCCAAAGGCGCAAACCTGCAAGCCATCACAGTAAGTTTTAATGCCCAGCTCCTTGCCATGACAGCAAGTACCATCACCTTTAAAGCGCCATTTATGGCAGCTCCGCTTACCACAGCAGCTGTACTGGGAGAAAATATTTTTATTGATAAACACTAAGACTGCAGCTTGCCTACAAGTTATGCCGCCGCAGTTGTTTAGCGGGTTATTATTCTGCCCACTGTTCTGCGATCCATTGAAATGCTTGCGTATAAACAAATAAGCTGACTCGCCGTCGCTCGGCAAAATACCGCAAGGTATCGTCTGACTGCATGGCTAAACCATTATGCAGCTCTGCACTTTCGCAAACCAGCTCATAAAGCTCAGTCGTGTTGCTGAGCCGCCTCAGTTATTTAGCGGACTATTATTCTGCCCACTGTTCTGCAATCCATTGAAATGCCTGCGTATAAACAAATAAGCTGACTCGCAGTCGCTCGGCAAAATACTGCAAGGCATCGTCTGACTGCATGGCTAAACCATTATGCAGCTCTGCACTTTCGCAAACCAGCTCATAAAACTCAGTCGTGTTGCTGAGCTGCCGCAGTTGTTTAGCGGGCTATTATTCTGCCCACTGTTCTGCGATCCATTGAAATGCCTGCGTATAAACAAATAAGCTGGCTCGCAGTCGCTCGACAAAATACCGCAAGGCATCGTCTGACTGCATGGCTAATCCATTATGCAGCTCTGCACTTTCTACACCACCAGCGTTCCAAAGACGCAAGCCTGCAAGCTATGCCGCCGCAGTTGTTTAGCGGGTTATTATTCTGCCCACTGTTCTGCGATCCATTGAAATGCCTGCGTATAAACAAATAAGCTGACTCGCAGTCGCTCGGTAAAATACCGCAAGGCATCGTCTGACTGCATGGCTGAACCATTATGCAGCTCTGCACTTTCGCAAACCAGCTCATAAAACTCAGTCGCATTGCTGAGCTGCCGCAGTTGTTTAGCGGGCTATTATTCTGCCCACTGTTCTGCGATCCATTGAAATGCCTGCGTATAAACAAATAAGCTGACTCGCAGCCGCTCGGCAAAATATCGCAAGGCATCGTCTGACTGCATGGCTAATCCATTTGCAGCTCTGCACTTTCGCAAACCAGCTCATAAAGCTCAGTCGCATTGCTGAGCTGCCGCAGTTGTTTAGCGGGCTATTATTCTGCCCACTGTTCTGCGATCCATTGAAATGCCTGCGTATAAACAAATAAACTGACTCGCAGCCGCTCGGCAAAATATCGCAAGGCATCGTCTGACTGCATGGCTAAACTATTATGCAGCTCTGCACTAAAATTCTACACCGCCAGCGTTCTCAAAGGCGCAAGCCTGCAAATTATACCGCCGCAGTTGTTTAGCGGGCTATTATTCTGCCCACTGTTCTGCGATCCATTGAAATGCCTGCGTATAAACAAATAAGCTGACTCGCAGCCGCTCGGCAAAATATCGCAAGGCATCGTCTGACTGCATGGCTAAACTATTATGCAGCTCTGCACTTTCGCAAACCAGCTCATAAAGCTCAGTCGTGTTGCTGAACTGCCGCTGGTTCACCACAAGCTCCCAATGTTCAAGCCACTTTGTAATGAGCATGACATTCTGAGTGACATCCGTAACAGTACGCGTGTCCAAACGACGTTTAAGACCAATAGCTGCATAAGAAACGCTAAACAACTTTTCCTGATAATTCCCCAGCGGTGTCCGAACAGCAGCCAGTAACTGCAAGGGGCGCGATAATGCCGCTCCTAAGCCGCCTTCCATGCCTAATTTTGTGATGATAAAAGCATCGTAACCGGCAAATTGTGCTAGGTCACGCATTTTTAGAAAATAAGGACCGTGAAATGCTGATGTCAGTAAGATCAAGCGTTTTAACGGTAAAGCTGTACCAGTCTTGATTGGGCGTACAAATTTTTCCAAGCTTGCCCAGAGCGGACGTTTAATGATGCGGCGGCGGCGTTCCACCCAGGCGTGCAAACTTGGAGCAATATCCGCCAGCCATATACTGGCACCCAAGTAATGCCGGTGCGGCAACAATGTTTGCGCATACAGGCTGACTGATGGGGGCGTGGTGTGGCTAAGCGCGGGCATGTCGAGCGCAATACTCAGCTCTTTAAAATTAAATCCAAATTTGGGCCCCGGATTATCTCCGCTCAAATGAAGGGTGGGCAGTGCAAAATACTGATGACACCACCAGGCAATAAGCGGTGACAGGAACGCGCTGCCGGTAAAACCATTCATCGGTTCAGCCATGGTTAACACAGTGGCGGCAAAAGGGGTTGGTGTTAGTTTTGTGAAATTGCGGGCAGCGGGCAGCGGCGGCAGCGTTGTCAAAGGACGGACAGTTTCTGCAAGCGCACGGTACACACCGCACCATTCTGCAGTGGTTTCATAACGCACACGCAGGAAAGATACACAGAAACCGCGCAAGAACTCAGCTCCCGCGGAAGCAGCAGTCTTATCTGCTAAGAGAAAATCGCCCAGTACTTCAGCATCCACAAGACTAAGCTCAGCTCCCATTAACAGGCGCCCAATAAAGCTTAAAACATTATTTAGCTCAGCAAGTGCCGCAGACAGCGGGCGATTTAGTGCAGCCGCTTGCAGCCACTCCTTAACAAGTGCCGGGTCTTCACGGCTCAGCCAAGCCAAACAGTACTGTGCGGGAACAGCAGCAAACAATCCCTTGAAAGCGGGCAGCTTGGCCAGCTGTGAAGCACTTGTCATGGTCTTTGCACTGAGTTTATGCAATAGCTCCAGTTCAGTTGGAGCTGGCTTTTTAAAAAGCAGCGCTGCTAAAAAAGCGCCTTTGGCAATGGACGGTGTTGCGGTGAAATCCGCACTGACCGCTAACTCAGCCGCTGTCGCGCTACTGAGTATTGTACTGCCGCGTTTGCCAATGCCCACTTGTTTAAGCGCGTGCTGCAAACGCGTGTAGTGCGGCATTGTGTTTGGGGCACCTGCAACGCCCACAGGCTGTCCCGTCAAGCTTGATTAGCGAGGAATTGCAGCATCAGCCGCACACCAAAACCGCTTGCCCCTTTCTTTTTGTAGCCCTGTTCATGCTGATAAGACATTGTCCCGGCAATATCTAAATGCGCCCACTTGGCGGTGCCTACAAACTGTTCCAAAAATTTAGCCGCTGTATTGGCGCCCCCGTAAGGCCCGCCAATATTTTTTAAGTCGGCAATAGGCGATTGCAACTCTGTCAAATACTCACGATGCAGCGGCATTTGCCAAAGCAATTCCTGTGTCTCTTCGCCCGCGTGCAGCAAGGCCTCCGCCAGCTCCTGAGTGTTGGACCAAAGTCCTGCATAATGATGTCCCAATGCCACCACACAAGCGCCTGTAAGGGTGGCAAAATCAATCACATAATCTGCGCGATAACGTTTGGTCATATAACTCAGTGCATCGGCTAAGATCAAGCGTCCCTCGGCATCGGTATTCAAGACTTCTACACGTTTGCCATTATGGAGCGTTAAAACATCGCCTACGCGCAAGCCATCGGGGCCTACTAAGTTATCAGTCATTGGTAAAGCTGCCAGAACGCGCAGCTTGAGTGCCAATTTGGGCAAGACACTCATAAGTGCCAGCACCAAGGCAGCACCGGACATATCCATCTTCATCTCCGCCATACTGGCAGACGGTTTCAACGAGAGACCGCCACTATCAAAAAGCACGCCCTTGCCCACCAGAACAATAGTTTTAGTAGCCTTAGGAGGTGCGTAGCTTAAGATCAGCAGCTTGGCTTTCTCGCGCGATGCGCTATTAACCGCCACCAACCCGCCAAATCCATCTTTAAGCAATTTAGCATGCCCCAGTTCCTGTATGCGCACGTGCTGCAGTTTCGCCACCTCACGTGCCATTTTCACAAACCGCGGCACTGTTAAGTCATTAGGTGCGGCATTCGTAAGATCGCGCGCAAACGCAATGGCTTCCGCTGTATAAACGCCGCGTTTGATAGCCGTTGCCAACTCCTCGCGCTGCAAAGCCGCGCCCACTAAACGTAAGCTGTGAACAGGCAGCGACTTAGTCTTATCCTGATAAGTAAACCGATACGTTCCTAAATGAAACCCCTCAACAAATGCTGTGATAAAATCCGTTTCATGAAGTTTAAACGGATTTAACATATTAGCAAGCCCGCTCAAGTCCACTTCCCAGCTTCGCCCACGGGACACTGCGGACACCAGTTTCGCGCCCAAATGCCGGACACTGTCAAGAAATTTGCCAGCATGAAAGGAGTTTTCCCCGTTGCTGCTGGTGCCGCGCCCATTGACATCGCCAGTACTGCCAACAGCTTTCTCATCAACAGGCACCAAAGCTAAGGGTGCATAAAGAATTTCTCTGAATTTACCCTGTTCATACAAAGAAAAAGTCTCATGTTCACGCGCAGCAAAAAAACCATTTTTAACAAAACCAATAATTTCATTGTAAAAAAATGTATCATTGGCATAAACCATGAAATGACGATAATGCGCTATTTCTTCACGCAGCGATTTTTCATTAGTTTTGTGCTGAGACTTGATTTTTTTCGTTTGTCCTGTTACAATAAATTGAGCTTGTTCGCTCCCCAAGGCATTTGTAAAAACAACCACAAGTTCGGGATGTTTTGAAAAGTGCATATCAAAACTAACTTTCATATTCATCAGCCAACCAAATTCAGAAAATGTGCAGCAATTTTAGCAGTTCAGTGTTGTTTCAACTGGCGCGGCTGCCTTTAACGATTGTATTGTACCATCCTGCTGCCCAATCATATACACGCTTACCACACGATTGCTGGAAAAGCGCGTAACAACACCATGTTTATACATTTTATGATTGTATTATCATTTACAGTTACTGTCAAACCACATCCATCACCCCGTTCGCCAACCCTATAAAACACGATGGTCACTTTTTTTAATGCAATTGCACCTGAACATTTGAAGCTCAGTTCCCTGACAACCGCAACCACCAGCTACAATGTCATCCAGCATTTAAAGCTTGGAGCGGCACACCCGCCCCATATGCGGGCAAACTTAGCGCTTATCCTGCTGGCACAACTTTTAAAATGCTCAACCAGTGCTATTCTGGCAGCCCCCACCATCCCATTATCATTGTACGCACGTCTGCGGCTGCTGCGGCAGCTAAATGCCCTGCGGCGTGGTGTTCCTTTAAGTTATGTTATCGGCAGCAGCAGCTTTTACGGTCGTACATTCAAAACTCCACGCGGGGTCTTTATTCCACGCCCGGAAACCGAAAGCTTGGCTGAAATTGTTATTGCGGCGCTCAGCAAACGCCAGCGCCAGGCGCCGGGGGATCCGCTGCACATCCTGGACATTGGTACAGGGAGCGGCGTCCTCGCCATCACTCTCAAATGTGAATTACCGCAGCTTAGGGTAACAGCTTTGGATGGCTCCAGCGCAGCCATCCGCGCAGCAAAAATAAACGCCCAACAGCTGTTAGGCACAGCTCACGCGCTGCAGTTTGTCCGCGCAACACTCTTTGGCAAAAACCATGACAACACCATAAACAAACTGCGGACATTAGCCCCCAAAGGCTTTGCGCTGATTGTCTGCAATCCACCATATGTAGCAGAGGGGGATCCTGCATTGATGGCAGCGGTGCACCGTTATGAACCGCAAATGGCACTTAGCGGCGGCAGCGATGGGTTAATGTTTTTTCGCCGCCTGGCACCCGTGCTGCCGTTGTTGCTGAAGTCTGGCGGAACCTGTTACTGCGAGTGCGGGTACAATCAAGCCGCTGCCGTGCAAAGCTGTCTCAGCCCCCTTAAAGAGCAGCGCCAATACAAAGATCTAATGGGCATCCCGCGTTTTATCAGCGGCATTCACACCCCCTAAGCATAGGTCATCATGAAAATCTCACGCACTGAACTCAGCCAACTCCTGACACACCTCAACCTGAGCTCAGTGCCCTTGGCTATTTCTAAACTGCAAGGTGCTGTCCATACAAGCATTAAAAAAAATACCTTAGCATTTCAAGAACAGCTGGAGCTGAAGCTTATGCAGCAGCCCGCTTATAACAATCAAACTTTTTTTCATATTTTTTTAGAGACTGCTGTTTTACAACAAGTACGCAAATACCTGCCGCACCTGCTGCTGCCTACGGATTTCAAATTGAATTTTGAAGAGAGTTTCAAGGTGTTTAGCCGTTTACAGCTGCTCAATAACATCCCGCGTTTTATCGGCGGCATTCACACCCCCTAAGCATAGGTCATCATGAAAATCTCACGCACTGAACTCAGCCAACTCCTGACACGCCTCAACCTGAGCTCAGTGCCCTTGGCTATTTCTAAACTGCAAGGTGTTGTCCATACAAGCATTAAAAAAAACACATTAGCATTTCAAGAACAGCTAGAGCTGAAGCTTATACAGCAGCCCGCTTATATCAATCAAGCTTTTTTTCATATTTTTTTAGAGACTGCTGTTTTACAACAAGTACGCAAACACCTGCCGCACCTGCTGCTGCCAATGGATTTCAAATTGAATTTTGAAGAGAGTTTCAAGGTGCTTAGCCGTTTACAGCTGCTCAATAACATCCCGCGTTTTATCAGCGGCATTCACACCCCCTAAACATAGGTCATCATGAAAATCTCACGCACTGAACTCAGCCAACTCCTGACACATCTCAACCTGAGCTCAGTGCCCTTGGCTATTTCTAAACTGCAAGGTGTTGTCCATACAAGCATTAAAAAAAATACCTTAGCATTTCAAGAACAGCTGGATCTGAAGCTTATGCAGCAGCCCGCTTATATCAATCAAGCTTTTTTTCATATTTTTTTAGAGACTGCTGTTTTACAACAAGTACGCAAATACCTGCCGCACCTGCTGCTGCCTACGGATTTCAAATTGAATTTTGAAGAGAGTTTCAAGATGCTTAGCCGTTTACAGCTGCTCAATAACATCCCGCGTTTTATCGGCGGCATTCACACCCCTAAGCATAGGTCATCATGAAAATCTCACGCACTGAACTCAGCCAACTCCTGACACGCCTCAACCTGAGCTCAGTGCCCTTGGCTATTTCTAAACTGCAAGGTGTTGTCCATACAAGCATTAAAAAAAATACCTTAGCATTTCAAGAACAGCTGGATCTGAAGCTTATGCAGCAGCCCGCTTATATCAATCAAGCTTTTTTTCATATTTTTTTAGAGACTGCTGTTTTACAACAAGTACGCAAACACCTGCCGCACCTGCTGCTGCCAATGGATTTCAAATTGAATTTTGAAGAGAGTTTCAAGGTGCTTAGCCGTTTACAGCTGCTCAATAACATCCCGCGTTTTATCAGCGGCATTCACACCCCCTAAACATAGGTCATCATGAAAATCTCACGCACTGAACTCAGCCAACTCCTGACACATCTCAACCTGAGCTCAGTGCCCTTGGCTATTTCTAAACTGCAAGGTGTTGTCCATACAAGCATTAAAAAAAATACCTTAGCATTTCAAGAACAGCTGGATCTGAAGCTTATGCAGCAGCCCGCTTATATCAATCAAGCTTTTTTTCATATTTTTTTAGAGACTGCTGTTTTACAACAAGTACGCAAACACCTGCCGCACCTGCTGCTGCCTACGGATTTCAAATTAAATTTTGAAGAGAGTTTCAAGCTTCTTAGCAGTTTACAGCTGCTCAATAGCGATATTAAACGAAAACGCAAATTGGTTTTTGCCAAAGATCTGTTCAAACAAAAACTTAAGGGTGATCCTGTCATCCTTTACGCCTCCAGTCATGAAGAAGTCACCCAAGCGGCACTTACCAAATTGCGGCATGACTTAACAGCAACAGCTGTCTTCACTTTAGAATTCGCCTACAATGAGCTTGGTTGTTATGTTTATCATGAAGCCGCGAGTAAACAATTCTCAATGGTCACGGTAGTGCTTAAAACGCTGAAAAAATTGAATTTGCCGCATCAAGTCTTCACCAATCCCAAAGAATTATACGCAGCTTACGCACAAAAACCTGCACGCTTGGTGGTGATCACCCACAGCAGCGAATCGCATAAAAGCAAATGGCTTTACATGATGTTAAAACAATATGATGTTATCGCCAAGATCTTAGAATTAGATGAACCGACTTGGGAGACCCTATCCTCCTTTCCGCGCGCACTTATCAATCTTTACCGTGCAAACTATTTGAATAGCAACCGTCCTTCCCTTATACCGCCGTACCAAAAACCGCAGCTGCCGCAAACAGAGCTGGATTATTTTAAAGACGAATTGCTCAAGTTAATCGTTAAATATGATCCTGTTAAACATGTTAAAATAGGATACGCACTTCAAAAAAAGGGCGAACAGTACAATCTAAAAAAAACACATTTCTTTCTCAGCAAACTTCCGCCACACCAGTAAAAAGGATCATCAAATGTTTCGTAAAACCAGCCACTATCGTTTCCTGCTTTTCAGTATATTTCTTGGATTGAGCATTATTGTTTCATTGGTACGACAGCCGCAAACACCTACGCAGTCATCCTCCCTGTTGCAATCGCAGAGCATCACTGCCCTGCGGTCGCCGACAATCTTAGTGTTAGAGCTCACATCAGCAATTATTTTTCAGCCCGCCGGCAGTCAATACCTGCCCGGTGCTACACGCTGGACTGTACAAGTGGATCAAGCGCGCGAAGCGACCAACGTGAAAGGACTGCTCATCCGCATGAACTCACCCGGTGGTTCCGTTTCCGCTACCCAGGAATTATTTGCTGCCATTAAGCGTTTTCGTGAAAGCGGCAAACCCATCATTGTTTCCATTGGCGATATCTGTGCATCGGGGGGGTATTATGTCAGTCTCCCGGCAAATAAAATCGTTGCCCACCAAGGTTCGCTTGTCGGCTCTATCGGCGTACGCATAAGCACAAGCAATGTCACCGAGCTTATGAAGAAAATTGGCATTTCCAGCAGCAATATCAAATCGGTTCCTTATAAGGACATTCTTTCGCCAACGCGGGAAATGAGCCTGGCTGAGCGTGAACATATTCAAGCTATTGTCGATACCATGCACAAACAATTTGTTGCAGAAGTCATCACCTGGCGCGGTGAACACAGCACAGCCCAAACGTTAAAAGCCGCTGCCAATGGGCTGATCTACGCCAGTGAAGAAGCACTCACTTATGGATTGATTGATGAAATAGGCAGCTTTCACGATGCCAAAATGCTTATGGCAGAAACCGTTAACATTGACTACGATGAGTTGGTTTTTCGTTCCAGTAATTCACCATTGTCCTGGCTGCAGGAAAATTTTCTTCCTAATCTCCAAGCGTTGACAAGTATTTCCAGCTGGCTGCGCAAGTTGGAGCTAACACAAGGGAAAACCCTGTTATCATACTAAGGCAAGCTTCGCCAATTTTAAAGCTGAAAACAAGAGTTCCATGATTGCCCTTTATCGTAAAATTCTAACTTATCCCAAGACTTATGCCATCATCATCGGCATCAGCTGGTTTGCCTGTTTTACCCAGTCCCGCCTGTGGCACTGGTCGCTTTATGTCAATTTTGGCATCTTCATCCTGTGCTATTTGGGGTTTATTAAAGTTTATTTCAGTATTCTTCAACGTGACCTTGAAAAGTACCAACAAGCAGTGAATACGCGCAACCAGCACTTTGTTGTTCCCCAGCCAATAAACTCAGTGCAGAGCCTAAGACATATTGCAGCCACTACGCATTTAGCCGCAGCTTTATGGTTAGCCCTCTTCCCAGCGATAAACTTGCTTTTTATGGAAACATGGTTTTTAAAGTTGTTGTGTTTAACGCTTATCAGCGGTTTTATGTTTGTTGCGATTATTAGACGACTTGCTTATAAGCTGAATTTTTCAGTTGCGCGTTGCGGTCTCTTAGTCTTGCGCAGTCTTGCGCTCACTGCCATAGTCTCATTTCTACCCTTGCTCGCCCTTATCACGGTTGTTATCTAATTTCAGTTCCCTGTATTCCTTTAAGCACTGGCGGCATTCTGTAAAAAAGCTGTCACAGCTTGGCTCATGAATAAACTTCACCGTTACATTCTCAGGGAATTTTTTCCGCCACTACTTGTAGGTACTGCATTTTTTACCTTTGTCTTCATCCTGCCGCCCATTAAAAACCTTGTCAATCTGACATTGGAGAAAGGGATTCCCTTTTCAGTCGCAGCTCAACTCTTTCTTTATTCACTTCCATTCACCGGCGCCATTACCTTGCCCATGGGGGTACTCTTTGGCTCCCTGTTTGCAATCGTCCGTCTTTCTGGCGATAACGAAGTGACCGCGCTCCGCAGCGTTGGTTTTTCTTATTTCACATTGGCGTGGCCTGCACTGTTATTTGGCATGCTCATGACCGTGTTCACCTTCTTCTTCATTAATTTCGTCATGCCTGAAAGCAATACGCGTTATAAGCTGCTTTATGCAAATGTTGTGTATTCTAATCCTTCTATTCTCGTTGAAAACAGGACGTTTCGCAGTATTCCCAATACGGATAAAAAAATTACTGCATTGGAGCTGAATGAAGCAGAAGACTTGATGACCGAGGTATTCCTTTACGAACTGGACAAAAAAACGGATGAAATCACCCTCACTTATGCCAAAAATGGCAGGTGGCTGAACAATGCCATTAATGCTAAGCTTACATCGCTGGAACTAAGAGACGGCGAAAGCATCCAATTCAGCCGCAAACTTCCATCAGAAATGCAAAGACTCAAATTCTCTAAAATTATTATCAATATTTTAAACAATGTCAAGGAGCTGAAAGAAACCGTTAAAAATCCACGCGAACAAAGCGTATTTGAAATCAAACAGGATATGCTGGACACTCAGCAAAGGGGCGAAAGCATTTCACCGATCACCCATATTGAATACCATAAAAAGTTTTCATTACCGCTGGCGTGCATTGTTTTTACCATTGTGACGCTGCCGCTTGGCATTTCCTTAAAACGCGGCGGCAAAGGAGTCAGTTTTGGTGTTGCGATCATCGTGATCTTTGTGTACTACTTCATTATGACCACAGCCGAAACACTTGGTAAACGCGGACATTTAGACCCCGTCCTCAGCACTTATGTCCCCACAGCGTTGTTTGCGTTATTCGCAATTATTCTCGCATTTCTTAAACTGCGCCGTTAAGCGTTTGCCGCTGTTGGCGTGCAGGAGAGCACACCCAACCACACCAACGGCGACTACCTGATCCTAGCTATGCCGCCAGCCAAGCAGCAAGCTGCTGCTGCCCCATTTTCGTTCCATTTCAGCAAACCCTATTTAAGGCCTGCGTGAACATTTTCTACTTCAGCTTCTGGCACAGCTTACGATGATTGAAAGGGTATTTCACGCATAACGGTTCATCACAGCCGTCCATCAACATGAACAACAATTTACGCAATGCAGACTCAGGGCAATGGTTATTGCGCCTATGGAAAATCCTGTTAACAAGCCTATTATTGCTTTCAGGACTAACGTTTGCCGCCAATCCAGCTGCTAGTGTTCAGTTGCGCATAGCCAAGGCCTACGCTGCACTGGAGCAGGGCAATACTCACGAAGCCGCAGAGCTGTGTTTAACATTGCTGCGTGAAGCCACACAGGGCAGTATTTCCGCGTCCACTTTCAAGGATCCTTATTTCATCCTTGGCGAACTCCATCACGCCACCGGGCTTCACTTGACCGCGCTTGATTATTATCAAAAGGCGCTGAGCCATGACGGTACTTTTCTGATCAAGGAAAATAACATCAGATTGCAGTACCAGCTTTCTGCGATGTATTATTACAACCATCAACCACAGCAGCAGCTGCAAGCACTCAGTAATACCATTGCTGTCGCTGAGACCAATGGGGGGAGCTTTTATCAGCAATACGCCAGCAAAGCGCACTATTTGCTGGCATTGGCACATTGGGGCTTTGAAAATAAACCTCGCAGTTTGGAACATTTTACTGCGATGCTGCAAGCCAATTACAAAAAACCGATTGTTTACCTGCTGCTGACTTATTATTATGCGACTGTAACGGAGGATGAATTAAAAGAAGCTTATACGCGCAAACCGCGCGCGCCTGCCAACCTCGCCAACATTCCCGCAAAAGCACAGCGTTTCACGTTTTATCACAAACAGTATCGAAAGGCATTGAGCGCTGTACGTTTTGGCGACCCCATTTTAAAGGAATTAAAGCCCTATCTCAGTTTAATGCCAAACATTGAGGACTATGCAGCCCAATTGCAAGCTGAGCGTGCCGCTAAACGCGCCGCCGATTACGAATATCTGCAAAACATTCAGAACGCACAAAACAAAACCAACATCGTTCCCGCAGCACCAGTAGTACCAGCGCCAGTGCCAGTACCAGTGCCAGCCACCAAGGAGCAAGCAGCACCGCCCCCCGCCGCCGCCGCGCCAGATGCTTATCGCAGAGGAGCGCTTGAAGCATTCACGACACGCATCGAAAAGCTTTATCGCACTAACGACGTGCCCACCTTTCTCAAACAATAGTCACTCTAAGCTGCAGCAAGCCGCTAAAAAAGCTGGTTAGCAGCTTCACAACTTAAACGCAATTTTTACAGTTAGCTGTATAATGTATAATCCTACCAAGCAAGAACAAGATGTTTTAAATAACATTGAAAACAAGTATTATATGACTCCTCCTTTGGAGTTGATTCACCGGGAAGTGTCAGGGAGCAATGGCATTGATAAAAGAGCAGCTTGGCTAAATGTATTTGATAAACTGCATGATTTAATGCGAAGTGCTCAAGCTGGTGTTGAAAAACTTCTTGAAGAACGAAAACAAAAAGGAAAAATAAAAAATATTAGACAAACAAGGGTGTCAATTGTAGGGAAAATGTTTGCAAATCTTGTCGTTTATATATTTATTCAAAATAAAATTTATAAGAATATACGGGATAATATTTACATAACAAGCAAACCAGCAAGCGTTAAAAATTTCCAAAAAACTACAACCATAAAAGTAGGAACAGAAACCCAAAAGCCCGACATCGACTTATTGATCTATACTAAAAAAACAGATGAAACTATAAAAAAATGTATTATTCTTTCCTTAAAAACTTCATTACGGGAACGCGCAGCTCAAACTTATAAATGGAAGCTTTTAATGGAAATAGCCACTACCGAAAACCCAGTTAAAAGAAAGTATAACCTTGAATACAATCCAGAAAATATGCCGCTTATGTGTTTTGCAACTGTAAATTTTTACAATGAAATTAATAACCCACAACAAAGGGGAATGTTAAAGTTTTTTGATGGCTCATTTATTGGTAAACCAATAAATAGCGAATTTGTTAGACCACTGTCTTATCTTGTGCAGTATGTGGGTGAAAAGCTATGAAGTATCCCGTAAACCGAAATGCAGCTTATGATTTTTTAAATCAGTCTTATGCAACAGCATATCCCAACTTGCATAAGTATCCCGCTACAATGCTGCCGCAAATAGGCATTAAGCTGCTTAAAGACTTTAATGTAAAAAAAGGGAAGCTCTTAGATCCTTATTGCGGTTCGGGCTCTTCTTTTGCAAGCGGGTTGGAATGCGGCATCACTGAGATGTTTGGCTTTGATCTCAACCCGCTTGCCATTCTGATCTCAAAAGCTAAGTTTACAAAGCTTAGTTTTAAACACCTACAAAACCAGAAAATCATTTTAAGAAATTCAATTTTTAACTTCATAAAAAATGAAGACAATCTCAACAAATTACCGCTCCCGTCAATCACAAATATAGCTTATTGGTTTTCAAAAGAAGTGATGCAGAAATTAAACATCCTGCACCATTTCATTTCTAAAATAACAGCTCATCATTTAAGAAATTTCTTTTTAGTGCCTTTTTCTGAAACGGTTCGGGATTGCTCTTATACCAGAAACAAAGAATTCAAGCTGTACCGGATGAAAGCTGAAGACATCCTAAACTTTAATCCCGATGTACTAGAAGTGTATTTTAAAAAGCTAAACAATGCCATTACTATTTATGCAAATGTCTATCTTCCCAAGCTTACAAAAGACGTAAAGGTTAAGCTAAATTATTCGCCATTCACTGCAAAAACACAGTACTATGACACCGTTTTAACAAGTCCTCCGTACGGCGATAGCCGCACAACGGTTGCTTACGGACAATTTTCAACATTAGCCAATGAATGGACGGGTGTTGATTACGCCAGAAAAATAGATGTTATGCTGATGGGCGGACAACGCGCAAAAACCTTATTCAATGGCAGCATGCTCAGTGAGCCAATAAATGAGATTGCAGCTAAAGATGGAAAAAGAGCCTTAGAAGTATCAGCTTTTTATCAAGATTTGGGCAGCTCGATTGCACAAGTTGCTAAAAGTCTCAAATGCAAGGGCAAGATATTTTATGTGGCTGGCAACAGAACTGTAAAAAATATCCAGTTGCCAACAGACCAATTTATTGCAGAACAGTTTGAGACCCACAATTTCAAACACATAACAACCATAAAAAGAGCGCTGAGCAATAAAGCCATGCCCGCGAAGAATTCTCCAACAAACAAAAAAGGCGAAACCGTTCATACAATGTTAGCGGAGTACATTGTCGTTTGTGAAAAAAAGTGAGCTTTGCATAATGCGGACAGCCATTGAGCTGGGCATGATGAGCGCAGGTTAATGCTCAAATAAACACATTTGTTTTCATTGTGAACGCAGGCAAATTGCTTCGTCCCAAACTCAGCCATATAGGTGTTATATTGCTACTGAGTGGACTCAGCATCAGTTTACTGCTGGGCGGAGTATTTTATTATTACAATCGTCCGCCAGTGGCAGCGAACGCAGCCATCATTGCAGCGCCCAGCGATGTCTTCACATTTGGACCCTTAACACCAACATTTCACGCCATGCAAGCTGCCGGCGTCATTAGAAGCGCACGATTTGCGCTTACAGTGGCGCAGCTGCTGGGATACAGCAAACGCATTCGCGCAGGCAGCTACCGTTTTACAAACCAACTCAGCACATTGGAGATCCTCAGGCTCCTGATTAAGGGGCAGGAAGCCTCGCAACTTGTTACCATTGTAGAAGGGCACGATTTGTATGACATTGCCGAAACACTCGCACACTTAAAGCTCATTGTTACGGCAGCCGACTTTATCACTTACGTTTACGCTCCCGCCACACTCCAAGCCGCACATAAGAGCCTGCTGCTGCCGCCGTCCATAACATCGCTGCAAAGCTTAGAAGGTCTCTTGGCGCCTGATACTTATCGCGTGCGCCTCAGCCGTCCCAAACAAGATCTGGTCACACTTGCACTCGCCCGCTTTAAAACTGAGCTGCTCCCAGTACTTCAGCAAACACAAACACCGCCCGCCAACTGGCTGAAACTTTTCACTATTAGTTCGCTGATCGAAAAAGAAACCGCGCTCACAAGTGAAAAAACACTCATTGCTTCCGTACTTTACAATCGCCTAAGCCGCAATATGAAATTACGTTATGATCCTACCATCATTTATGCACTCAAACACGCCAATCAGTACAGCGCCAATTTAACAGCAGCTGGCAATATTGACATCAAACGTGAGCACTTTCACATTTGTTTCGCCGTACAATACGTATACGCGTAAGGGATTGCCGCCAACACCCATCAGTTCATTCACACTCAGTTCGCTGAATGCCGCGCTGCAGCCTGCTACCACGCCCTATCTTTTTTTTGTAGCACGTTCTGCTGCAGAACCAACACTAGGACATGACTTCAGTACAAACTACGAAGAACATCTGACCAAGATCAACAAGTACCAGCGACGCTAAAAGAGCGATTGTTAAGCGCTGCAATTCATGGTACAATAATGAGCAAGACAACAAGCGCCCGTAGCTCAGCTGGATAGAGCATCTGACTTCGGATCAGAGGGTCGTGGGTTCGAATCCTTCCGGGCGTGTTTATCTGCACCAGCTCAGTCGGTGCCTAAACCTAATGGTCAATGATCTGAGACAAAAACAAACGCGAACGTTCATTTTTCGGATTCTCGAAAAATTCCTTAGGGGTGTTTTCTTCTACTTTCTGCCCCTCGTCCATAAAACAGACGCAGTCAGCAACTTTACGTGCAACCAACCCCCATTTCATGCGTCACGCCGCCCTCAGCCAGCTCAACCATAACGTCTAAGACCTCAGAAGTCATTTCTGGGTCCAGTGCAGAAGTAGGCTCAGCGAAAAGCATGACTTCAGGATCCATGCACAAACTGCGCGCAATAGTCACGCGCTGCTGTTGTCCGCCCGAAACTAACTCAGTCGGTGCCTAAACCTAATGGTCAATGATCTGAGACAAAAACAAACACGAACGTTCATTTTTCGGATTCTCGAAAAATTCCTTAGGGGTGTTTTCTTCTACTTTCTGCCCCTCGTCCATAAAACAGACGCAGTCAGCAACTTTACGTGCAACCAACCCCCATTTCATGCGTCACGCCGCCCTCAGCCAGCTCAACCATAACGTCTAAGACCTCAGAAGTCATTTCTGGGTCCAGTGCAGAAGTAGGCTCAGCGAAAAGCATGACTTCAGGATCCATGCACAAACTGCGCGCAATAGTCACGCGCTGCTGTTGTCCGCCCGAAACCAGCTCAGTCGGTGCCTAAACCTAATGGTCAATGATCTGAGACAAAAACAAACGCGAACGTTCATTTTTCGGATTCTCGAAAAATTCCTTAGGGGTATTTTCTTCTACTTTCTGCCCCTCGTCCATAAAACAGACGCAGTCAGCAACTTTACGTGCAAACCCCATTTCATGCGTCACGCAGATCATTGTCATACCGCCCTCAGCCAGCTCAATCATAACGTCTAAGACCTCAGAAATCATTTCTGGGTCCAGTGCAGAAGTAGGCTCATCGAAAAGCATGACTTCAGGATCCATGCACAAACTGCGCGCAATAGCCACACGCTGCTGTTGTCCGCCCGAAAGTTGCCCAGGATATTTTTCTGCCTGTTCGGCTATTTTAACACGATTAAGCAAGCTCATCGCTACTTCGCTCGCCTCTTTTTCAGTACGTTTTAAAACCAGCTTCTGTGCAAGTGTCAGATTGCTCAAGACCGTCAGATGCGGAAAAAGATTAAAATGCTGAAAGACCATGCCCACTTTACCACTCCTGATGCGCGCGATATTTTTAACATTATCATCCACAGGAATGCCATCTACCGTAATACTGCCTTCCTGATAGACTTCCAGACGGTTGATGCAGCGAATAAGCGTAGATTTGCCGGAACCGGAAGGCCCGCAAACCACAATACGCTCACCCTTAGCAACAGTCATGTTAATGTCTTTTAAGACATGAAATTTACCGTACCACTTATTGATGCCTTTAATTTCAATGATAGGCTGTTTGGCTTTTTTCATTTACCAAGTCCTCGTAAATTATTGATTATCAATGTTTTTGAATTCCGTATTTAGCTTCTAAATAATAACTATAACGCGACATGCTATAACAAAAGATCCAAAAAACCACCGCAACAAGAACATATCCTTCTGATTCAAAACCAAGCCAGTTAGGATCTGCCGCTGCAGATTGAACAATCGCCAACACATCAAATAGTCCAATAATGGTCACAAGCGTCGTATCTTTTGCAAGAGAAATAGAGGTCCCCACAATAGAGGGAATAACAATTTTTAATGCTTGCGGCAGGGTCACGTAAGAAGTTTTTTGACCGTAGTTGAGACCAATGGCATCCGCAGCCTCGTGCTGCCCACGGGGAATAGCCTGCATGCCGCCGCGGATGACTTCTGCCATGTACGCGCTCTCAAAAAGCGTGATGCCAATCAACGCACGGATCAATTTGTTAAACTCAACGCCCGGCGGCAGAAAAATTGGCAAAACCACCGATGCCATAAATAACACCGTGATAAGCGGCACACCGCGCCAGAGCTCAATGAACATGACACAGAGCGTCCTGATAATGGGCATACTGGATACGCGTCCCAATGCCAATAAAACGCCAATAGGAAAAGATGCCAGAATACCGACATATGAAATAATTAATGTCAGCATGACACCGCCCCATTTAGTAGTGGGGACATAACAAAGTGGATGCGGAGCATTGAGATTGCAAGTAATGCTTGGGGTGCCCAGGAGCATGAGTCCGCCTAAGATTGGATAACCTGCTAATAAAACGATAGCATAGATAATACGCCGTTTGAGTGCAAAGCGCTTGATGGTGATCGGGATGAATAATAATGTGAACAGTACAAAAACAAGATTGACGCGCCAATGCAGGCCTGCGGGATAGTAGCCGTAAATAAAATTGACAAACTTGACACGCAAAAAAGCCCAACAGGCACCTACTCTGTTACATTCCTGCTGTGTTTCAGCAATCCACGTAGCATCTAAGACTACCCAATCAATAAGTCCCAGCACAATACCAACTATAATGGCAACTGCAAGAAATGTGAGGACAATACTCAGGAATGAAGAAAAGAGCTTCTCATGCAACCAGCGCCAAAGACCTGTCTGACCGGCAGGAGGTGGACGCTCGGGAAGTTTTTTAAACGGTATGGCTGCGCCTTTATCAGACCATAAAGCAGTTTGGGGAGCTTGCTTTGATTTTGCCATGGATATTTTTAAATTCTCAAAAGCTTAAAAAAAAAACACTAATTTTATTAACGTTCAATGAGTTTCATACGCCTATTGTACCAATTCATCAATACAGAAATACTGAGTGAGAACGCCAAATATACAGCCATTGTCATCACCATAATTTCAACTGCGCGCCCTGATTGATTAAGCGAGGTTCCAGCAAAAACAGATACCAACTCCGGGTAGCCAATGGCTGTTGCCAGCGATGAGTTTTTAACAAGATTAAGATATTGGTTGGTCACTGGCGGAATAATACTGCGTAAAGCTTGCGGCATAACAATAATGCGTGTCACAAATGAGCGTTTCAATCCTAACGCGAGAGCAGCTTCCTTTTGTCCTTTATCCACAGATTCTATAGAAGCGCGGACCTGCTCAGCAATGTAGGTAGCATGATAAAAGGATAATGAAAATGTAAGAACAATAAACTCAAGAATAATATCGCTGCCGCCGGTATAACCAAATTTTGAAGCGACTGGAACGGTCACATCAAAAATCTGATTAAAGAAAATAATAATAACGACAACATAAGCAGCCATTAATCCAAAATTAACCCAAATATTGGGAAAACCCTTGCCTGTTCGCTCAAAATATTTAACGCTATAACGATTAATCATGATCATCGCAACAAAAACTACGATCAAAAGTGCCACCATCACAAAAAATAGCGGTGTGGGCACCAATTTGGGGATCGTCAAACTTTTAATGCTGAGATAAACATGGTCGCCAATTCGAATGGGATCGGTAGAAATTGGCAAGATACTACGAAAAATAGTATTCCAAAATAAAATTTGCAAGAGAATGGGTAAATTGCGAAAGATTTCTACATAAGTCAACATTAAACGCGACATCAACCAGCTATCGGACAACCTGGCAATGCCTGCTAAAAACCCAAAAATACTTGTAAGTCCTATACCTGCCACAGCCACCACAAGTGTATTCAGCACGCCGACCCAAAAAGCGCGTATGTATGGAGACACTTCACTGTAAGGAATTAAGGTTTGCAGGATACCAAAGTTGGTTTCTTCACTCAGAAAGTCAAAACCAATGGGAATACCGCGCCGCGCCATATTTTCAAGCATATTGGAAATAATGAAACCAAAGAAGCTCAGGACAATAACGATTGTCAAGCCCTGGAAAAACCTTGCGCGAAAACGCGTATTGTTATAAAGAACTTTAAACTGAGAAAGAATGTTGCCCATTTACGTTCAAGCGTACCAAATGTCCACGCGTTTAGTTTAAGTTAAGGAAAAAGCGAGAAAATCAACGAACAGGCATGGCGTACATTAAACCACCGTTTGTCCAAAGAGCATTGAGTCCTCTTGACAAATTGAGTGGGGAGAGTTTGCCAACGGTACGCTCAAAGGATTCACCGTAATTACCAACCTGTTTGATAACAGAATAAGCCCAATCCTCGCTGAGGCCCAAGCTTTTATAAATCTCACCTTCAATGGAAAGGATGCGTTTAACTTCAGGTGAACTTACCGCGCTGCGCATGGCATCTATGTTCTGCGAGGTCATGCCATTTTCCTCGGCCGCTATAGTGATATAACGCACCCATTTCACAATGTTAAACCACTGGTCGTCACCCTGGCGAACAGCGGGGCCCAATGGCTCTTTAGAAATAACATCATCCAGGATCACCACAGCATCGGGCGCAGAGAGCGTGGTGCGCAGTCCCGTCAACTGTGAATGGTCGCTTGTCAATACATCACAACGGCTGCTTTCAAAACCAGCAACAGCCTGTTGCGGAGCATCAAACACAATTGGCTTATAAACAAGCTCATTTTGGCGGAAATAATCTGCAAGATTTAACTCGGTAGTTGTCCCTGTCTGAAGACATATAGCAGCACCACTAAGGTCCAAGCCCGAACGTGCGCCCAGTGTACGGCGCACCATGAAACCTTGTCCATCATAATAGGTAACACCCACAAAATTAATTCCAAGCGACGTATCGCGTGTGACTGTCCAGGTTGAATTACGTGAAAGAATATCAATTCCACCGGACTGCAATGCTATAAAACGTTCTTTACCTGAAAGTGGTATAAAGTTAACTTTTGTAGCGTCTCCCAACACCGCTGCAGCAACAGCACGACAAAAATCGACATCTAAACCTTCCCACTCACCGGCAGTATTAGGATTAGAAAAACCCGCAATCCCTGGCGACACCCCACAATTCAGCCCACCGCGCCCAGTAATGTTTTGCAATGTCTGACCCTGACTGGTATCAGCATCACGACTCTCACAAGCCGTCAATATTACAGTTGCTAAAGCCAACACACCCACAAGACCAATTGAAAAGAGCAGCTTTTTTATTATCCCTATTACCTTCATAAATCCGCCCTCTCTTAAGTTTTTTTAATTTTTATTTAGTTTTTAAGGACTAAAAACTAACACCTACTGAGTGTACAAGTGTCTACAAAAGTAAAAATCAAGGTTAAACAAAAAAAGAGCGAAAGAAAGTCCCCCTTCATAGAGAAACTTTCCTTCACTCTTTAGAGTACCTTTAATTCAACGGTCAGTAAAAAATTTTATATTTAACTGATTACGCTGATAAAGCCACTAAGCACACAACCTTAGCGAATGGGCATAGCGTACATAAGACCGCCATCTGTCCAGAGTGCGTTCACACCCCGTGCCAATTTGAGCGGAGAGTCTTGCCCAACATTACGTTCGTAAGACTCACCGTAATTGCCAACTTGCTTGATGATGTTATATCCCCAATTTTCATCGAGGCCTAACCCTTTATAAATTTCGCCTTCCACAGAAAGAATGCGTTTAATTTCAGGTGCGCTGCCATCACTGCGCATAGCATCTACATTCTGTGATGTTAAACCGCCCTCTTCAGCAGCAAGAATGGTGTACAACACCCACTTGACAATATTAAACCACTGATCGTCACCTTGACGAACAACAGGTCCAAGCGGTTCTTTAGAAATAAGATTATCTAAAATAACTGCATCATCAGGACTGGCAAGTGTTGTGCGTAGTGACACTAGTTGCGAACGGTCGCTTGTAAGCACATCGCAACGGCCACTTTCAAACCCTACTACAGTCTGTTGAGAAGTATCAAAGGTAATGGGGCTATAATTAAGTTTGTTATTACGAAAGAAGTCTGCAAGATTCAACTCGGTTGTCGTTCCCGCTTGAATACAAATAGTGGCACCGTTAAGGTCCAAGCCCGAACGTGCACCCAATTTACGACGCACGAGGAAACCTTGCCCGTCATAATAATTAACACCGGCAAAGTTAAGCCCTAATGATGAATCACGCGTGGCTGTCCACGTTGTGTTCCGTGAAAGGACATCAATTTCACCAGATTGCAATGCAGTAAAACGCTCTTTAGCAGTAAGTGGTACAAAGTTAACTTTTGAGGCATCGCCTAGGACTGCCGCAGCAACAGAACGGCAAAGATCTACATCTAGCCCTTCCCATTCACCTGCAGTATTAGGATTGGAAAAGCCCGCAAGACCTGTGGTCACTCCACAGTTTACTGAATCACGGTCAATAACAGTCTGAAGCGTCTGATCACGACCATCACCAGCACCGCCACTTCCACAAGCAGTTAGCACCGCTGCCACAATTGCCAGCATACTTACAAAACTACTTACAAAGAACAACTTTTTTCTTATAATTTTCTTCATATTTTTGGTTCTCTCAATTTTTTGTTAGGTTAAATATTAAACGATTATTAATTACCCACCAACATCGACATACAACGAATCATAAAATTTTGCCTGATGCAAGTGCTAAACCTGAATGATAATAAGCAACCTTTCCACCAGCAACACGTTATTCAACATACAACAAGCCACACAATGCATCAGAAGTTGATAATTTAAAATCAACAACGACCACTACTGAATGATATATGAATTCCCAGCACGCAATTTGCCAGCTCCTAATGGAGCTAACCACTACATACTTAACGAGCTACTTATAAAATATTACTTATCTCCCATATTTAAAGGTATTTCACTATTATAATATTACCTGAGGATATTTAAGGATAAATTTTAAAAAAAATACTAAAATTCTCCATATTTTATAGCTATTCAGTTTATCTTGTGAAAACTAACACACTTAAAATAGTACTTGCTAAGATCCATACTTAAAAATGCTTGAAAATTTGTAAAGAAATTGCACGCATAAACATTATCGTGATATTATAATACAAAAATTGTTTTATTTATTTTTAGCTTTCAAGCTCTATCATTTAAGGTCTGATTGATTTTAGCTTAACCTCATTGGCGCGCCGACCCTGTCTAAACATTAATAAGAAAAGAGTATTTTGTGAAAACAATCATCATGGCAGGAGGGTACGGCAAACGCTTATGGCCGCTTAGCCGTAAGCAGTGCCCTAAGCAGCTGGCAGTACTGCCATTGCCTCACCTGGAGGCTACTGGTAAACCCGTGCAGCAAGCCACGCTGATAGAGCAGACCATTGCGCGGCTATCGCCGATTGTTGCGCGTTCAGACCTTTTCTTAAGTTTGCAAGCAGCTCACGTTGCGATTACGGAAAACCACATCGGCACATTAATCCCGCGTGAACAATTTATTTTAGAACCCACCGGCAAAGATACAGCTGCAGCCATCCTGCTGGCACTGCTCCAGCTTCTGGAAACAAATCCCTCATTAATAGAAGAAGTTTTATTTTTTACACCTGCAGATCATTATATTGAAGGATTAAACTCCTATCATACTGCGCTGCAGTTAGCCGCGCAAACAGCTGCCGCGAGCAATAAGCTGACTGTTATTGGCATCAACCCTGCATTCGCAGCAACAGACTATGGTTATTTGGAAACATCGCAACCAGCAAAGGAGCTGCTTGCAGCATTTCCTTCAGCACTGCAAGCCCCTGACGCCAATATTTTAAGCGTCTCACGTTTTCACGAAAAACCTCAACAAGCGCAGGCACAAACTTACCTCAAACAAGGCAACTTTTTATGGAATTCCGGGATGTTTTTCGCGAAAAGTGCTGTACTGTTAAAGTACTTTGAAGAGCTGCTGCCTACAGAAACCGCACAAATGCGCCAATACTTGAAGCTTTGCCGTACAGGCAAAAAAACTGCTGCCGCTCAGCTTTTTGCTGAAATCAAGCCGAGCTCCTTTGATTATGCTATTGCAGAAAACCTCAAAGACATTTTTTGCATCCCAGCCAGTTTCAGATGGGATGATCTGGGGTCACTGGGAGCATTGGAACGGCTCAATAACATTCAGCCAAACGAAAATCAGAATACATTATTGGGGCGTACCGAAGCTTTTGCCAGCTCGGAAACTTTTGTCCACAATGCCAATAGTACACAGCAAACCATTGTCCTCAACGGTGTCACACAATTAAACGTCATCGCTGTAGCGGACGTCATTTATATCAGCGACAAACGTCATGCCATTCCATTCAAAGAACTTATAGCCAAGCTTGCACAAACAGACGCTGCAACGTTATTATAAAACAGGAGCTTTTTTACAATCATGCCAAAATCAACTAAGTCATCATCCACCCATCACAAACGCAAATTGGAGAAGCACAGCACTGCGGCAGCTTCCAGCACGTTTAAACGCGACCCGTTTATGAGCATCGAACGGGAAATGGCGAAAGTCCTGGTGGGACAGCACGCTGTCCTCACAGAAATTATGATCGCCATGTTAAGCGGGGGACATATTCTTTTAAATGGGCTTCCAGGGCTTGCCAAAACGCTGATCGTTAAAAGTCTCAGTTGCCTCTTTGATCTGAAATACAGCCGCATCCAGTTCACCCCAGACCTTATGCCTGCGGATTTAATTGGCTATGAGATCATTGAAGAACAGCGCAAAGGCAAGGGACTTAAATTTATTCAAGGGCCTATTTTTGCTCAGTTAGTCCTTGCCGATGAAATTAATCGTGCACCCGCTAAAACCCAGGCCGCACTACTTGAGGCTATGGAAGAAAAAAGCATCACCATTATGGGCAAGACTCATCGTTTAGTAGAGCCCTTTCTAGTCATGGCGACACAGAATCCATTAGAGCAAAAAGGAACTTATGAGCTACCGGAAGCGGAGTTGGATCGCTTCATGGCAATGATTAATATCAGTTATCCCGAATATGACGATGAATTAGAAGTTGCGAGGCGGCTGTTCACACAGACACCTCCGCGCATTGCCAAGCTGTTCGATCAAAAAGCCTACTTAAAAACTCAGCGTGCCATCAGCGGCGTTAAAATTGCTCCTGAGGTGCTTGCGTGGATTGTCCGACTGGTGCGTGCCACGCGTCCTACTGATAAACAAGCGCCGCCCATCACCAAACAATATCTGGAATTAGGCGCTTCTGTACGTGCCACACAGAACTTGACGCGTGCGGCTCAGACCTCGGCTTATCTTCACGAACGCAGCTACATTGAACAGGCTGATATTCTTTTGGTTATGAAAATGGTTTTGCGTCATCGGCTGCGGTTGAACTATGAAGCTGACGCCGACAACCTCAGCGTGGACAATATTATTGAAGAGCTTGCTAAAACAGTGAGCCATTAATGCTCAGCAGGACTGCCCTTAAAACAACTCGGTAGGGTCAATATCCAATTCAATAAAGACTTTTTTACGCGCAAACGGTGCAGCCATCAAGGTTTGAAACAATGCAAACATTTCTTGCATGACGGTTGTTTTTATCATAAGGTGATAGCAATAATTGCGTTTTAGTTTCGCGCTCAGACCTGGCTACATTGAACAGGCTGATATTCTTTTGGTTATGAAAATAATTTTGCGTCGTCGGCGTGGACAGTATTATCGAAGAGCTTGCTAAAACATTGAGCCATTAATGCTCAGCTTGACTGCCCTTAAAACAACTCGGTAGGGTCAATATCCAATTCAATAAAGACTTTTTTACGCGCAAACGGTGCAGCCATCAAGGTTTGAAACAATGGAAACATTTCTTGTATGACGGTTGTTTTTATCTTTTAGTTATGAAAATGGTTTTGCGGCAGCGGCTGAACGATGAAGCCGCTGCCGACAACCTCAGCGTGGATAATATTATTGAAGAGCTTGCTAAAACATTGAGCCACTAATGCTCAGCATGATTGCCCTTAAAACAACTCGGTAGGGTCAATATCCAATTCAATAAAGACTTTTTTACGCGCAAACGGTGCAGCCATCAAGGTTTGAAACAATGCAAACATTTCTTGCATGACGGTTGTTTTTATCATAAGGTGATAGCAATAATTGCGTTTTAGTTTCGCGCTCAGACATGGCTACATTGAACAGGCTGATATTCTTTTGGTTATGAAAATAGTTTTTGCGTCGTCAGCTGCGGCTGAACGATGAAGCTGACGCCGACAACCTCAGCGTGGACAATATTATTGAAGAGCTTGCTAAAACAGTGAGCCATTAATGCTCAGCTTGACTGCCCTTAAAACAACTCGGTAGGGTCAATATCCAATTCAATAAAGACTTTTTTACGCGCAAACGGTGCAGCCATCAAGGTTTGAAACAATGCAAACATTTCTTGCATGACGGTTGTTTTTATCTTTTGGTTATGAAAATGGTTTTACGACTGCGGCTGAACGATGAAGCTGACGCCGACAACCTCAGCGTGGACAATATTATCGAAGAGCTTGCTAAAACATTGAGCCACTAATGCTCAGCATGATTGCCCTTAAAACAACTCGGTAGGGTCAATATCCAATTCAATAAAGACTTTTTTACGCGCAAACGGTGCAGCCATCAAGGTTTGAAACAATGGAAACATTTCTTGCATGACGGTTGTTTTTATATTTTGGTTATGAAAATGGTTTTGTGTCATCGGCTACGGCTGAACGATGAAGCCGCTGCCGACAACCTCAGCGTGGATAATATTATTGAAGAGCTTGCTAAAACATTGAGCCACTAATGCTCAGCATGATTGCCCTTAAAACAACTCGGTAGGGTCAATATCCAATTCAATAAAGACTTTTTTACGCGCAAACGGTGCAGCCATCAAGGTTTGAAACAATGGAAACATTTCTTGCATGACGGTTGTTTTTATAATAAGGTGATAACGATAATTGCGTTTTAGTTTCGCGATCAGACATGGACTGGGACCAATCAGCTCTGTTTTACGCGCAGCCAAAGACGCTTTCAAATAAATCAGTGCCAGCTGGCGAACTTTGAGGGCAGCAGCACTCACCTCAGCGCGGACGGCACCGCGTATGACAAAGCGGATCAGCTTAGTAAAAGGCGGATAACGCGACGCCTTGCGTTTGACTAATTCGTCTTCATAAAAATCATCAAAACGTCCCTCGCGCACCAAGCGAAACAATGGATCTCTGGCAAATGTCGTTTCAATAAAGACCTCGCCGCGGCGCTCCGCACGACCAGCGCGTCCCGATGCCTGCACCAGTTCACGATACACGCGTTCATAAGAACGAAAATCCGGTAAAAGCAGGGTGCGTTCTGGGTACAGGATGATCATTAAACGCACACGCGAAAAATCATGTCCCTTGGCAAGCATTTGTGTGCCCACTAAGACACTGATCTCACCTGCATTAAAGGCTTGCAAACAAGCCTCCAATTTACGTGCAGTGCTAAGTACATCCGAATCAAAACGTTCAATCCTAACATTTGCAAACTCTGCACGCAAGATTTCCAAAACCTGTTCAGTCCCAAAACGCGGATACTGAAACTGTGTCTCTTTACAATTCATACAGCTTGCAGAAAAATTTTCATTGTAACTGCAATAATGACAACGCAAAGCTTTCAACTGCTTTATGATAGGTCAACGAAGTACTGCAATTGGGACATTTGGGATAAAACCCCGCAAGCCGTACACAAGGGTGTGGCTGAAAACCCGCGTTTATTTACATAAACCAATGCCTGTCCCCGCTCAGCCATAACCCGCTGCAGCGCCTGCAATGCTGCTTGCGAAAAGATCACCGGCTGTGGCGGCGCTGTTGTGAGCGGCGCCTGCCTTGCTGAGCTGCCAACAAAGGCTGGACTGCGCTGAGGCGGCAGCCGTGTTTGATTGAAGTTCAAACGTGGAAGTTCAAGCTTGCCATAACGCTGTTTTAAAACATGCAGCTCGATGATCCCACGCTGTGCGGCATAATAGGTTTCCACTGAGGGTGTAGCGCTGCCTAAGAGCAGCGGCACCCCGCGCAGCTTGGCCAGCTGTTGAGCCACCTGCCGTGCGTGATAACGCGGCGCGCTGCCATTTTTATAAGCAGGTTCATGTTCCTCATCAATAATAATCAGCCCCAGCCGCCGCTGTTGCGGTAGAAACAACGCCGAACGTGTGCCAATGATCACAGCAATGCTTCCCACCTGCAACGCTGCCAGCGTAGCCGCACGTTCCTTAACACTGAGTTTGCTATGAAACAGCGCAAAGCTGGACGCGGGAAAATACTGTTTAAAAAGCTTAGCCAACTGAAACACCAATGAAATTTCAGGCACTAATAACAATGTCTGTTTACTGCAAAGCGCCATACTCCGCGCCAGTGCCACATAAACGTAACTTTTACCACTGCCTGTCACGCCCTTAATCAGGAAAAGCCCGAAAGTGTTGAGTTTGGGTTTGAGCGCTGTTACCACACGCACTTGTTCAGAATTCAGCGTGGGTGCTGCTTCAGCTGCCAACGCGGTGGCGACACCATCAGGTGAAACCCTAACAGGCGTAGTGTTTTCACTGTCACTTTCAGCTAAGGCTTGCTGTTTCAGCAGTGCTGTTGGCAAAGCCACAAAAAGCGTATAAGCCTCACTGTATAGCGCCGCATAATAACGCCGCAACCATTCGCAAAATGCAACATCAGCAGCTGTCAGTAATGGAACGGCGTCCAAAACTCGTTTAATGCCTTTAATAGCCACGCCCTTGCGCAGTAATGCCGCAAGCTCCCCAGCTGTGGACGAAAGCAGCGCAATAACCAGCGCCACCGCTTCATGTCCACGCACATCCACAACTACCCGCTTGTAAAGCAGGGTATTGCTGGTGGCGGCATAAGTCAGCGGCGTACCAAGCGCATGCTTGGTGACCAGTTGGTAATAATAGCTTGCAGCGGCTGCCGAAGCCATTTTGCAGACTTGCTAAGTATGATTGGGCCCTGGTATTGGGCTGTTATGATTTAACGGGACTCTTAGTTTTGTGATGTTTTCTACAGACAGCACGATTGACACACGCAGCCGCCCAGGGGATGGCATCTAAGCGCTGCAGATCAATGTCTTGTCCACAAAGCACGCAAATGCCATAAGTTTTCTTTTCAATGCGCAATAATGCCTCATCAATGGCAGCCAGCTCACGTTTCTCCTTTTCAGACATTTCAATAGCACGGCCTTTTTCGTACATGTTAAATGCCCGATCGACAATATCGCCAATATCTTTTTTCTCCAGATCTTTAATCTGATCCTTATCGAAGTTAAGCTGCTCTAAAATACGCGCACGCTGCTCATTAAGCATAGCGGCATATTTTTTATAATTTTTTTTAGTCATGATTGAATCGCTGTCAAGCTTATCTCCTTCTTGCCTTCCAACTTGCATACGACAATCCTGCTAAACCCCTCCCACTAGGGCAGTGCTAAGCTAAACGCTTTTGGGCAGGTTTGACGGATGCTTTCTCAGCATCAGGTGATTTGCGTGCCGATGGTTTATCAGCTTGCGTTGAAACTTTTGTTAATAACTCCGGTGTCAGCTCTAAATAACACATTTCACTGCCATCACCTTTACGCATACCCACCTTAATAAGTCGTGTGTACCCACCGGCACGTTTGGCATAACGTTTGGCGATATCTTCAAACAGTTTCACTAGCAGTTTGGAATTGTCCAGCTCGCTATAAAGCAAGCGGCGATTGTGCAATGTATCTTGTTTGGCACGCGTGATAATTTTTTCTGCAAACGGTTTGAGCTGCTTGGCTTTAGTGATTGTCGTTAGAACACGTTCACGTGTAAGCAGCGCACGCGTTAAATTTCTCAAGATAGCCTGACGATGTTTGGCATCTTTGCCCAACTTTTTATGTCCGTGCATATGTTTCATTGTTGTATCCCGCTTACCGTCTACTTTACGTACTATACTCTTGCAGCTTTTATACTTTAAAAGCTTTCTGTATAAATAAAATGTGCATCAGTCAATATTAATATTTTTTTCTGATATAATTCACACCTTTCATATTAAGTTTCAATTTTTTAAGCTCCAGCTGTGCCACAATGTCTTCAAGAATTGTTTCATGGAATGCTTTCCGCGAGCGTAAATCGTTTTCATTCTCCATAACCAGCTCGCCAATATCCATTATATTATTGAGTCTGAAGAAATAGTGTGTGGGAATAGCAACATCCAAAGAGTGTGCCGATGCGTGAAAAATCTTATCTTCATCTGAACGCGCTTCCAATGGCGTCATATCAATAGAAGTAGTGATACTTTCAGCTTCAAGCGTGGTAAAGGTCAAGAGACATTCTTTAAGTGTCCGCGCAGCCAATTCCAAAGCATCCTGAGGCAGCAATACATTATTGGTCTCAATTTCCATCACGAGTTTTTCAAAATCTGTGCGTGTATTCATCGTCATCGGCAACGCTTCAAACCCCACGCGGAGCACGGGGGAATAGTTTGCGTCCAAGGGAATAGTGCCGTGCGTTTCTATATTTTGTTCAATAACATTGCTGACCACATAACCGCGCCCTTGGCTGATCTGGACTCTAAATGAAAAGTCTGCATCCTCATTGGCCTGTAAAATAATGTGAGCTGGATTGCCGATAATGAGCGAATCATCGTTAGTGGCAAAATCACCTGCTGTCAGGGTTGTCTTGCCCTTAATATTAAAATCAAGGACCTTATTTTTAATATTGGCATCTTTCATGCCCACAGCTACTTTTTTAAGGTTCACACAAATAACAGCTGTGTCTTCCTGCACACCGGGAATATTTTCAAATTCACTTGAAACCTTATCAAAATGCACCGCAATAACCGCATACCCCGGTAAGCCCGCTAATAACGTTCGCCGCAAAGCACTGCCTACAGTCGTGGCAAAACCGCGTTCGTAAGGACCTGCTGAAAACGTGACAACAGCTCCGTCTTCAGAAGTTATTTTGTACTGTACACCCTTAGGGCGTTTGAAATCACTTATTAATTTAGAGGATATCATAATTTTTTAATTGCCGACTATCATTATCACATTCGCCGCAGTTTTTTGGGACGACAGCCATTATGCGGCAGTCCCGTCACGTCGCGAATGACGTTAATTTTAACATCTTTTTTAGCCACCGCACGAATAGCAGAATCGCGTCCATACCCAGGCCCCTTCACTTGAATTTCTACTTCCTTCAATCCCAACTTAATAGCCTCATCCATAACCGTTCCCGCAACAATTTGTGAAGCATAAGGCGTACTTTTACGTGAGCCCTTAAAATTCAATGCACCTGCTGAGCCTGAAAAAAACTTATTGCCATTCATATCAGAAATGGTGACAATAGTGTTATTAAAGGTATTTTTAATATGGACAATACCTTTGGATAACGTCTTTTTACTTTTACGCCGCGCACTGCCATGTCGTGTGCGCTCTTTGCGATTGCTTTGTTTTTCCATAACTCAATAATCAATAACCGTTTTAACAAAACCCGTGCACCATACACTTTTGCCAGCAGGACAAACCTGCCGCAACAAGCTTGCCAAGTTAACCTTTAACAATTTTTTTATTCGCAATCGCGCGTCCACGTCCCTTACGATTATGCGCATTTGTCCGTGTACGCTGCCCCCTAACAGGCAGCCCCTTGCGATGACGAATGCCGCGATAACAATTAATCTGTGTCAACCGTTGAATAGAATTGCGAATACGCTCTTTCAGGTCTCCCTCAACAGTATACTCCCGTTCAACCAGTTCACGCAGGCGCGTGGTTTCCTGTTCGCTTAGTTCGTTAGTTTTTTTATCGTAGCTAAGCTTCAGTTTTTCAAGAATTTTCTGCGCAGAAACCCTGCCAATACCAAAAATATATGTAAGCGCCACTTCTAAGCGCTTATTGGGAAGCTCAATGCCAGCTATACGTGCCATAAATAAAAATCAAATAAGTGTTTTCAAACGTTTTTTTACAAAATTGGGTATCAAGCTAAGCTTGTTTCTGACGACACTTGGGATTTTTACAAATAACACGCAAAATACCACGTCGTCGGATAATCCGACAATTTTTACAAAGTTTCTTAACCGAGCTGCGTACTTTCATTTACCACGTCTTCGCGCTTGGGCGGGGTTAAAAGTGGGATTACGTAAATTCTCACGATAGACGATACGCCCGCGCGTAAGGTCATAAGGTGAAAGTTGTACACGCACACGATCACCAACCAATATTTTAATATACAACATACGCATCTTACCAGAAATATGACAAATTATAATATGATTATTCTCAAGTTTAACCTTAAACATTGCATTAGGCAGCGCCTCTTCAATAATCCCGGCAACTTCTATTAAATCGGCCTTTTTATCTTCCGACGACCGTGCTTTTTTCTTCCGTAATTTATACTTAGCCATTATTGATTATCTCATGCCATCAGGCTGATGCGGTCAGCAGTATGTGCTAACAGCAAAACAACCCCAATGCAGAACTCATTATCTCATACATAAACATCAAACAATAAAATATTTCCTTAAAAATCGCGTTATCGTTTACGACTTCCAGTTAAAAATCCTTCATATTCACGCATAGAGAGCTGTGTTTCTATTTGTTTCATTGTATCCAGGTCAACCGCTACAAGGATTAACAAAGAAGTGCCCCCCATTAAATAAGCAAGCCCTGGTGACATGCCGTTAAACAAATTTATATTGAGAAGAATGTCTGGAAAAACAGCAATCATAGCAAGAAATAACGCGCCTGCCAAAGTGATGCGCGTGAGAACACGCCGCAAATAATGTTCCGTTTGTTCACCCGGGCGAAAACCGGGGATATAACCACCCTGGCGCTTCAAATTTCCGGCTATTTCCACGGGATTAAACTGAACTTGTGTATAAAAATAAGCAAAGACAATCACAAGAAAGCCATAAATAAAAATGTACGGAATGCGCCCAGGCGACATGTATGCCGCAACATCCGCTACTGTGGGATAATTAGTACCGAACATCTGCGCAATCTGTGCAGGCACCAAGACTATGGCAGATGCAAAAATAATGGGTATCACGCCCGTTGGATTAATTTTAAACGGCAAATATGAGCTTTGTGCACCGTACACCTTACGCCCGACTACACGCCGCGCAAATTGCACATTGATACGCCGCTGCCCCTGCTCTTCATACACCACAAAAAATACAACGACAAGAAAAATCAACAACAACAGGACAAAAGCAATCGGATTAAAATCACCATCTTGAACATTTTGAATAGTTTTAATAAATTCATTGGGAATACGCGCAGCAATCCCTGCAAAAATAATCAGTGAAACGCCATTGCCAATGCCGCGTTGAGTGATCTGCTCACCTAACCACATCAGAAAGACCGTTCCGGTAGTAATGGTGACCACCACTAAGACCGTAAAAAGCAGGGGTTTGTCCACCAACTCCTGAGCCACTACACCATCATGAGAGGACATCCAACGACTGATGGCTGTTGCCTGAATGAGACAGATGGCAACTGTTGCATAATAAATATATTGTTGAATACGTTTGCGTCCTTCTTCACCTTCGCGTGAAAGTTCCTCTAAGTGAGGAACAACCGTTGTCATCAGCTGAATAATAATGGATGCGGAAATATAAGGCATAATGCCCAACCCGAAGATGGTAAAACGTTCAAAAGCACCCCCCACAAA
The DNA here is from genome assembly GCA_965249715.1 of Spirochaetota bacterium. Lineage (GTDB taxonomy): Bacteria > Spirochaetota > UBA12135 > COTS27 > COTS27 > COTS27. Next base: position 73,246 of record CBDFMP010000045.1, read on the forward strand.
TAAATCAATATACGAGATCAAACCTCCCAGCGCCTGTCCGCGCAGGGAATCAATAAGCGCCGCCAATCCCAGAGGATCAATCCCCGGTGTGGTAATGTGCGAACCCAGCCTGTAAACGACCAAACACATAATGGTGAAAAAAATCCGCTCCCGCAGTTCTTTCACCTTTAAAATATTAGAAAAAATATTAGCCATAATTTTAATTGCAATTATTTACGCCAGCTGCTTAAGCGGCACACAAACATTGTTATTGCGTCCGTGCTAAACCGACAAAGAGCCTTTTGCAGAGATCCTTCCGTCGCTAAGTTGGCTGCCGCTTGCCACCAGTACTTTACGCGCAACAGCCGTCAGTTTAATTTCAGTTAAATCAATTTTAAATTGTTTCGGCAAAGTGCTGAGTTTATGTTTATTCGTGAGTTTCACACGCGCAGCTTTGCCTTTCAGCAACCCTGCGGACTTGAGTGCAGCCTTGGTAATTTCAGCATCCTGTGCAAAGCGCAACGCCAGTTCTTTAATGGAGACCACTTCATAAGTTTTCTTAAAAGGACTGTTGGAAAAGCCAAACTTAGGCAAACGACGTGATATGGGCATTTGACCGCCTTCAAAAAACGGCAAGGCCTTGAACCCGGAACGCGAACGATGCCCCTTATGCCCGCGCGTAGAAGTTCTGCCGCGTTTAGATCCGATGCCGCGTCCCACGCGGCGTTTAGCCGTTCGACTGCCGTACGGTGGACACAAGACTTCAGCTTGCTGGTCTTCGGTTTGCACGTTTTGTTGCTGAGAAGAAGTTGACTTCATAAAATTACCTTGAACTCAGTTATAAACATCGGCAAGTGAAATATCGCGGCCCTGTGCCATTTCAAGCGGACTTCTGAGTGCCAATAGTGCCTTAAGCACTGCCTTCGCAGAATTAATGACATTGCGTGAATTATAAGTCTTAGAAAGAATATTCTCAACACCGGCATACTCTAAAACAGCACGAATATTGTTACCCGCAATCACCCCTGTCCCCTCAGCTGCCGGCAAAATCCGCACACGCGAAGAACAAAACTTAGCGTCCACCGCAAACGGAATAGTATGCCCCTGCAAATTAATCCGATGCAAGCGGTTGCGCGCCTGTTGAGTAGCCTTGCGCACAGCTTCAGGAATTTCCTTAGCCTTGCCAAAACCCAAGCCCACAATGCCATTGCGATTACCGGCAACCACAAGTGCCGAAAATGACAAGGTCCTGCCGCCCGTCACCACCTTATTAACTTTATTAATTTTAATGGTGTAATCTTCTAAATTTTCAACCGTCTCCGGGTCAATACGTACGTGTCGTTTCATCATCACACTTACAACTTAAATCCGTTCGCGCGCAAATCGCTACAAAACGCCTTAATTACACCATGGTAAGCATTGCCATTACGATCAAACTTAAAACAGCGTTGTTCCTTCAACTGAGCAGCAGCTGCAAGCTGAACCGCTAATTCTTTAGCGGCCGCTTCATTGGTACCTGAACGAACACTGGCTGCAAAAAGTGTACGCCCATTCACATCGTCAATAGCCTGTACAGACAACTGGCGACTGCTTTTATAAAACGAAAGTCTTGGCAGTTCATTTGTTCCGCTTATTTTTTTACGAATGGAACGTTTACGCCGCAACCGTGCAGCAAATTTAGCTTTAGCAATACTCATCTTTTATAACATTCAAACACTAAAGGCATTAAAACACCGCTATACAAGCCATCAAGCCTGTTTAGCCCGTTGTTTTACCAGCCTTACCAACTTTTCTAATAACCACTTCGCCTTTATAACGAATTCCCTTACCCTTATAAGGTTCCACTGAGCGATATTGCTTAATCTTGGCGGCAAAAGCCCCCACCACCTGCTTATCAATACCAGAAACAATAAGCGAAGCACCTTTGATAGCCACCTCAAGTTCTGCAGGAATATCGCAAAATATATCATTAGAAAATCCTAGCTGCAGTTTCAGACGTTTACCGTCCGAACTCCAACGATACCCGACACCTTTTACTTCCAGCTCTTTCTTAAAACCCACCTGTACGCCGGTTAAAAGATTCAGCGTCATTCTGTAACAAAGCCCCACTTTTGCCATATCATCAGCCACAACCGCAGAATAACGAATAACTTTATCGGCCAAGTTCACGGTCACACCTTTCGGGATCACAAACACAGTTTCGCCAAGCTTGCCATTAGCCATTAACCGCCGCTCCTGCAGCTGTAAGGTCACATCCTCAGGAACAGTAATAGGTTTATTTTCAAATCGCGACATTGTTAAGTCCCAGCATCAAAAAGCAGCAAAAGTCACACTCAGCGTATCCGCTAAAAAACATGACAAATAATCTCGCCGCCCAAGTTTTGTATACGCGCCTCTTTACCGGTCATCACGCCTTTCGCCGTGGAAATAATCACCGTTGCAAAACCATTGCGCACACGTGGAATATGCTTGCGTTTCTTATACACCCTGCGCGAGGATTTACTATGACGCTTAATTTCCTGTATCACACCCGCCCCATAATAATCATACTTAAAGACAATTTTAAGAAAGTGTTTAGGTCCGCTCATAACACTCTCCACACTAACAAGATAGTGTTTACGCACCATAATATCCACAATACGTTGAAATAACTTACTGCCAGGCACAGTAATTTCACGCTTCTGTGCCCGTTGCGCGTTCATAATTGTATTAAGTCCGCTTGCCACTATATCAATTGCTGCCATTATTCCGTCAACCCATCATTATTTTATAAAGTTCAGTTAAGATTTCCAAACACCTAAGCTACCAGCTGGACTTAATAACACCGGGAATAAGTCCGTTACTGGCATGTTTTCGGAAACAAATGCGACACATTCTAAATTGCCGCAAATAAGCGCGCGGACGCCCGCAAATTTCACAACGATTATACCCGCGAACCTTGAATTTAGGAGGGCGTTTAGCCTTTACAATCAATGCCAATCGTGCCATAGCTTCTTCTCACTTATCGCCTTATCATTAACTTTTAAACGGCTTCAGCGGCGGCTGAAGGGGCAGCCCCATAGCTTTCAATAAATGATAAGCAAATTTATCTGAATGCGTTGATGTAGCAAAAACAATACTCACCCCTCCCAGGAGTGGCGAATACTTGCCCGCCAACTCAGGAAAAACCGTCACATCCCGTAACCCTAAGGTAAAGTTACCCTTGCCGTCAAAACCGACAAGACGAATGCCATGAAAATCTTTTACACGCGGGATGGCTACATGCACTAAGCGCATAAAAAAATCATACATCCGCCCCCTGCGCAATGTGACCTTTGCACCTATTGACATGCCTTCACGAATTTTAAAACCAGCCTCAGAGTGTTTGGCTAAACATTGAATAGGTTTTTGTCCCGTTATTGAGGCAAGTGCATTCATGTTTTCTGTCAGTACACTTTTATTGTTTTTCGCTTCGCCCAAGCCCATATTTAAAACCATTTTTTGCAGCCGCGGAACATTCATAAGCGAACTCAGCTTAAGCTCCTTTTTCAAAACAGGCATCAGCTCCTGTTTGTAGTCCCCATAAGAACCTTTTATTTGTTCCATACTCATATTCAATTTAACAGTAGTATTTAAAATAAAAAAACACCATAATACAACTTAACGAACATCCTTTTTGGATTGCTCCGGCTTAGCCTGTGTCTTAGTTTTAGTCTTGACCTTAAAAAACCGCTCCTTTTTGCCATTGTCAGCAAAACGATAAGCGATCCGCACTCCTTTTCCACTAGGTGCATGATAATACATAACATTGGAAATATGCACAGCAGCTTCCTGTGTGCGCACACCGCCTTTCTGGTTTTCCTGTGTTTTTTTTAGCGTTTTTTTCACAATATTCACACCCTCAACCATTACAGACTGCGTCTTAGAGTGAATCGCTAAAATCTTACCCCGCTTACCCTTATCTTTTCCACTGGTCACAACAACCAAATCATCAATTTTAAGCTTAGTTTGCAATTTCGCTTTCATTATTTTAGCTGCTTATTTGTTTTTCTACAAAACCTCTGGTGCCAAGGAAACAATTTTCATAAAGTTACGATCCCGCAGTTCACGCGCCACAGGACCAAAAACACGCGTACCAATGGGATTCATATCCGCCCCTACCAATATAGCTGCATTCTGATCGAAAGCAATAATAGAGCCATCCTCACGTCTAAAACGCTGTTTAGTGCGCACCACAACCGCTTTGACCACACTACCTTTTTTGACATTAGAACGCGGTATTGCCTTTTTAACCGAACAAACAATAACATCGCCCACGCGCGCATAACGCCGCTTAGAGCCCCCAAGCACCTTGATGCACATTAACATCTTTGCTCCACTGTTATCAGCAGATATTAAACGACTATGATGCTGAATCACCGCTCAATCACCCTAAAAATCGTCCGAAAAACTTTAACCACGTCCATCCAATTATCCATTATTCACTACAAACCTTAACACGGCACTTAAGCTTTTTTCACAGCTTTCCGCTTCCGCGCATCAATGGGTGCAACAGCATCCACAGCAGCATCGCTGGGCAATTGTGCCTGCGCTTCTATGACGGCAGCATTGCTAGGCACCAGCACCCGTAATAAACAAAATCGTTTACGTTTACTGTACGGGCGACTTTCAATAAATTCTACTTCATCCCCTAAACAAAGTTCATCTTTCTCATCGTGAATCAGATAACGCTTAGACCAGCGCATTTGTTTCTTATAACGTTTATGCAGTTTTTTGCGTGCTACGCGCACCACAGCGCTTTTAGCAGACTTAACAGACACAACAGCGCCCTTAAATTTGCGTTTTCGTGTAAGTGCCGTAGCAGAAGTTTCGTTCATCATCATAAAAAAAATTCAATCGCTTCAATTTCTATCAACTGGCTTCCTTAGCAGGAGCAGCATCAGCAGGCGCAACATTTTCCGCTGGAGCGGCATCAGCAAGCGCGGCATTTTTCGTGGAAGCTGCAACAGCAGCTTTTTCTTCACGCATAGCCACAGTGATAAGCGAAAATTGACGCGCAACACTTCTGCGCGTTTTGCGCAGCTGGCTGGTATCACTTAGCTGGCTCAGCGCGTGATCAATACGCAATTTAGCATATTTCTTTTTCAGCTCGCCCAGCTTGACTGTTAACATTTTAATATCCGCCATAATATATCCCGCTAAAATCATTCATTCCCTAAAACGGCGGACGCTCCATCAATCGTGTGGCAACTGAAATCTTATGTCCAGCCTTTCGCAAAGCGCTCAATGCCGTCTCCCGCTTCACGCCTCCCACTTCAAACAATACACGCCCTGACTGCACCACGGCAGCATAATGATCCACATCGCCCTTGCCCTTGCCCATACGCGTCTCAGCTGGACGCTTAGTAATGGGTTTTTGCGGAAAAATACGAATCCACAAGTTGCCTTCACGTTTAAGTTCACGATTGATACAAATACGCGCAGCCTCTATTTCACGACTATTAACCATTCCATTACTGGTAGCCGCCAAACCAAACTCACCCGCTTCCAAAGCCACGCCGCCTTTGGCTGCACCGCGCACTTTGCCGCGCTGCACCTTGCGCCATTTGAACTTCTTGGGACTTAACATCAAAGCTTACCATGAGTGACATACACCAAGCCAAGCTAGGCGTTCACTAATGCTCCTCTACTTTGCTGCTTAAATTCCCGCTTACTCTTTTTGCCTTTACAAATCCACACAGTAACACCAACGATGCCATAAGTTGTCAGCGCATCGTAATGACCATAATCGATAATTGAATCAAAGGTATGAAGCGGCACAGAGCCGTCTTTAAAAAACTCACGGCGCGCCATTTCACTACCACCCAAACGTCCTGCCACACGCACTTTAATACCGCGTGCACCGGCGGTCATGGCTCGGGAAATAGCCTGTTTAGCAGAACGTTTATAAGGCCGCCTGCCCTCAATCATTTTGCCAACCAACTGAGAGACCACCTGCGCATCCACATCAATCTTTTTAATCTCATGAATGCCAATATGAATAACCGCTTGAATATTGAATTTCTTCTTAATAAGCGCCTTAAGCGCCTCCAAATCACTGCCGCGTTTACCAATCAATACGCCTGGACGCGTTGCGAAAATAGCTACTTCAATAGTATTAGGGAAACGCTTAATGCGAATATCGGAGAGCTCTAAACTGCCATAACCTTTGCCTCTAAAAACTCGCTGCATAATAAAATTGCGAATTTTTATATCCTCCACCAAAAATTGACTGTACTCACGCTGTGCGTACCAAGTACTCTTCCAAAACTGGTTGATATTAAGGCGAATGCCTATGGGGTTTACTTTTTGCCCCATGTTCTAACTCAGGCCTCCGGCATATTTTATACGTAATAACATTGAATAGTCCCTATTATCCTTGTACTGCTTCCGCGCGCGCAACCACTTCATTAGTTGCCGATGATTTTTGTTTTGTTTCAGTGTTCATTTTAACAGCAGACAGCTTAGCAGCATTTGCCTGCTGTTTTGATAGCTCGCCGCGCCCGCGTGCGATCAGCAATGAACGCAATTTGAGCGTATTTTTAAAATCGTTTTTAATCGGCTCATCAGTCACCACTACATGTATATGGGAAGCACGTTTATGAATTCTATCTGCACGCCCGCGTGCACGATACATCAAACGCCGCAATCCACGCGCCGCACCAACCTGAAACTCCTTAATTAATAACATATCTGTATCCGCGTTAGGTGAACGCAATAAAAAATTAGCTTCTGCCGATTTTATAATATCCAATAAGACACGCGCAGCTTTCTGCGGCAAAAACGCAAGCCTTGGTTTGACATGCGCTGTACGCTTACGTACACATTCACGCGTCAATCGTGAAAGTTTACGATTGGAAATACCAATATACTTTTTCTTTGCCTGTGCCTGCATATTAAATTCGCTCTAAAACCACTTAAAGCGGTTTTACTGCATCATATTAATTCTAAATTTCCCGTGATTACCGCGCTTTTTTGTCACCGCTATGTGATCTAAAAAGACGCGTTGGCGAAAATTCACCCAGCTTATGTCCAATTTGATTATCACTCACTTTCACTGGAATAAACGTTTTACCATTATGAACATGGATAGTCTTACCGATCATTTCCGGAAAAATCACCGAAGCGCGTGAGTAGGTTTTAATCATCATATTGGGATTATCACCACTAGCCTTAATGCGTTTATACAGCTTAGGACAAATAAAAGGTCCTTTTTTTACAGAACGTACCATAATTTCAAACTTCTAATTGCGACGCTCTTTCCTGCGTCGAATAATAAATTTATTACTCAATTTGTTCTTAGCGCGCGTTTTAAAACCCTTGGTGGGTTGACCCGTAGGTGAACAAGGATGACGCCCGCCAGAAGACCGCCCTTCACCTCCACCCATAGGGTGATCCACCGGATTCATCACCACACCGCGCACCTTAGGACGCCGTCCCAACCAGCGCGTCCTTCCAGCCTTACCGGATTTTTCGTTCTTTTTATCTTTATTGGAAACCACCCCCACACAAGCGCGACATGTTCCCAAAATTCGCCGCACCTCACCTGATGGCAATTCAACCGACGCATAAGCGCCATCGCGTCCCAGAAGTTTTGCAGCATTGCCGGCTGAACGCGCAAGCTGACCACCACGCCCTGGGTAAAGCTCAACATTGTATATGAAAGAGCCTAAATTAATATCGTTAAGCGGCAAAGTACTGCCCATTACAGACTTAGCACCCTCACCAGCCAAAATCTTAGTCCCAACAGCCATACTCTCAGCCGCTAAAACATAACGTTTTTCCCCATCCCTGTACGCTACTAAGGCTATATGTGCAGTTCTGTTAGGATCATACTCTATACTCTTAACCGTTCCCTCAATACCATCACGATACTGCTTAAAGTCCACCATCCTATAAAGCCGCTTATGTCCGCCACCACGCCGCCGCACGGTAATGCGCCCAATGCCACTCCTGCCACTGATGCGCCGTTTGCCCTTAGTCAGGCGTTTAAGCGGACGCTCTTTCGTCAAATACTCATTAGTCACCAATACCTTGCTGCGCAAGGAGGGAGTCACAGGACGAAACGTTTTAATAGCCATAATTTTGCCTACACCAACACATTTTCAGTAAAAATAAGATCCAAATAATAACGAACTTATACTTCCAAGTCCGTTATTTTAACATTCCCTTTTGTACGTACATAAGCTTTTTTGTAAGCACTAGTGCGACCGGGACGTTTACGTGAAAAACCGACACCCTTCAAGGTCGGCTTTACATTGATAACGCGCACATTGGCAACCGCCACCGCAAAACGCTTCTCAACAGCACGTTTAATCGCCTGTTTGCCCGCACGTGCAAGCACCCGAAAAACATAAACACCCTGCTCCCGCAAAACAGTCGTCTTTTCCGTGGCAAGCGGCGCCAACAAAACGTCATCTAAAAAAGTGGGAGAAACTCTCATCGTCTGTATCAGTTATCAACACTAATTCGTTTTTTTGTCGCATGCTTAGCCGTCCAACGTTCATCAAGCTTAACCAAAGCCGTCACAGCCGATTCTGCCAACACCAGTTCCTTAGCATAATAAAGTGTAGGCAAATCCATTGCTAGAACATCCATCACCTTGAGCCAAGGAATATTGGCAGCCGACTTTTTCATCCGCAGGTAAGCATCCCGCTCACCCGCAGACGGAACAGTCGCAAGATACACAACCTTACGACACTCACTAAATGCCTTAAAGACAGTGAGCACCCGCTTAGTATTATAGACATCCAATGCAAAATCTTCAAGCACAAACAAGTTTTCCGCCTTGGCAAAACGCGTAAAGATCGCAGCGTAAGCCGCGCGCGTCAACCGCTTAGGCAGTTTATAACGATAATCACGTAAGTGCGGCCCAAAAATTACACCACCACCGCGCCAGAGCGGCGACTTATTGGTCCCGGCACGCGCACGCCCCGTTCCCTTCTGCCGCCAAGGCTTTGCCGTCGTACCATGAACAGTTGCAACCGTTTTAACGCTGGCTGTCCCCTGCCGCTTTGTGGCAAGTCTATGTTTCAGCGTTTCAAATAAAACATTTTTACCGCTAAGTGGTGCAGTAAAAAGTCCAGCAGGAAGTTCCTTCTCCCCTCTGGAACCGCCGTCCAACCTATTCACAACCAATTTCATTGTCATCTTCCTGCAAACAAGCCACCCAAGCCAAAATCAACCACAACCACAATTCCCTAACATGCCCCACAGCTATAAAACAGCAGATGGAGCCGCTCAAGTTCAAGTTTTATCGCCTTTAGCAACAACCTCCACTGGAACAAAATTCTTTTTAACACTACTTCTCAAAACAAGTAAATTGTTGCGTTTACCCGGCACAGCACCCTTCACCAACAATAAACCATTGGCAGCATCCACTGCCACTACAGGAAGATTCTGCACCGTCACACAATCACCGCCCATGCGTCCAGGCATTTTTTTGCCTTTAAATATACGTGCAGGCTCTGCACAATGACCAACTGACCCCGGGTGACGATGGAAATGAGAACCGTGTGTTGCCGGCCCACCGTGCATACCGTAACGTTTGACCACACCCTGAAAACCCTTGCCAATAGAAGCTCCCGTAACATCAAGAAAATCGCCTTCCTTAAACGTATCCACAGGAAGCTCCTGCCCAACCTTATAAGCACTCAGTTTTTCCTGATCTGCCCTAAACTCGCGCACATAACGTGGACGTTTTTTATCAGGAAAGTTATGCAGCAGCGTCTTACGCCGCTCCTTTGCCCTGACAGCAAAACCAATTTGAACAGCAGCGTAACCATTGCGCTCATGCGTACGTAAACCCACTACACGATTATCGCTAGCAGCAATAACCGTCACCGTCACAGCAGCACCCGCCTGATTAAATATCTGCGTCATGCCAACTTTACGTCCTAATAATCCCAAAGGCTTCATTGATAAAACTCTGTATTCCTCACCGCTCAACACTGACAAACAAGTCCGCGCGCAAGCTAAGCTCTTTACTGTTCAATTTGAATATCCACACCAGCAGGCAATTCAATTCCCATAAGCGAGCGCATGGTTTCATTAGAAATATCATAAATGTCAATTAGCCGCTTATAAGTGCGCATTTCGTATTGATCACGCGCCGTAATATTAACGTGCGGGGATTTCAATACCGTCACTTTGCGAATACTTGTAGGAAGCGGTATGGGACCTGCCAGCTTCGCGCCGCTCCCCTTAATCGAGTCTACAATAATACCCGCCGAATGATCAACCGTCCTATTATCAAAAGACTTCAACTTAATCCTAATGCGCTGTCCTGCCATGTTACCGCTACCTCTTCATGTTCAATTATTCAATGACTTCCGTCACCACGCCAGCGCCCACTGTACGTCCGCCTTCACGAATAGCAAAATTGCTACCCTTATCCATGGCAACCGTATAGATCAGCTCCACGGCAATGTTAACATTGTCGCCCGGCATAATCATCTCAGAACCTTCCTGCAAGGTGATTGAACCAGTAATATCAGTTGTTCTGAAGTAAAACTGTGGTTTATAACCTTTAAAGATAGGTGTATGTCTGCCGCCCTCATCTTTTTTCAGCACGTAAATCTCTGCCTTAAACTTTTTATGCGGAGTAATGGACTTAGGTTTACAAATAACCTGCCCACGCTGCACAGACTCGCGCTCAATGCCGCGCAAAAGCAACCCGACATTATCACCGGCAAAAGCCTCATCCAAGTCTTTTCTAAACATTTCCACACCTGTGATTGTCGTTTCAACCGTATCCGTAATGCCGACAATTTCCACTTTCTCACCCACTTTAGCCTTACCTGTTTCCACGCGTCCTGTCACAACAGTGCCGCGCCCGGAGATTGTAAAAACGTCTTCAACCGGCACCAAAAAGTCTTTATCCAGTTCACGTTTGGGTGTAGGAATATAAGTATCGACTGCGTCAAGCAACTCTTGAATGGGTTTTACAGCATCGCCTTCAGCTGAGCCGCCTTGAATATGCTCCAATGCCTTAAGTGCAGATCCCTTAATAACAGGGATATTGTCACCGTCAAATTCATACTTACTGAGCAGCTCGCGCACTTCCAACTCCACAAGTTCCAGTAACTCAGGGTCGTCAACCTGATCTGTCTTATTTAAAAAGACAACAATGTACGGAACGTTCACCTGTTTGGACAAAAGAATATGCTCACGCGTTTGCGCCATGGGGCCATCACTGGCAGCAATCACAAGAATAGCACCGTCCATCTGCGCTGCACCAGTAATCATATTCTTAATGTAGTCAGCGTGCCCGGGACAATCAACGTGTGCGTAATGACGCTTTTCCGTCTCATACTCAACGTGTGCCGTATTAATGGTGATACCACGTTCTTTTTCTTCAGGGGCAGCATCTATTTCTTCATACTTCTTAGCCTCAGCCAGACCCTTAAGGGCACTGTATGATGAAATAGCAGCTGTAAGTGTTGTTTTACCATGATCCACATGCCCAATGGTACCTATATTTACGTGATCTTTATTTCGCACGAATTTTTCTCTTGCCATATACGATGTCTCCTCAAAACGACACAAACTTAAATAATGCTATTAAAAATAATTTCACTTAATCAGTTTAAAAAATCAACTAGCAGTCACTCACTGCAAAACCAGCTCAGGCTTTTCACAAACCAAAAATCAGTCACTTCCACCGCCATACTACCCAATGCACAACACATCATACAAAACAAATATTATCAGAACAGTGGGAAGTATTATACCATTAATTACTGCAAACAATCGCAGTTTTTCGTTAAAAAGCTGTAAAAACCCTAAGCTCCCTTAACTTTTTTAATAATCTCTTCACGAATGGCATGCGGCACATCGGCATAAGAGTGAAATTCCATGCTATATGTTGCGCGCCCTTGCGTTTTTGAGCGCAGGTCTGTTGAGTAACCGAACATTTCCGAAAGCGGAACATGCGCCTTCACCAATCTATTCTTGCCAATTTCTTCCATTCCCAGGATCTTGCCGCGCCGTGCGTTCAAGTCACCAATAACATCGCCCATATTCTGCTCGGGACAATCAACCTCTACCGCAAACAAAGGTTCCAACAAATACGGCTCCGCTTTAAGCGCACCGCTTTTAAAACAAAGTGAACCGGCAATCTTGAATGCCATCTCGGAAGAGTCCACATCGTGATAAGAGCCGTCTGTCAATTCCACCTCCAAATCAACAAAAGGGTAGCCCGCCAATACACCGCCTTTCATGGATTCCTCTATCCCTTTTTCCACACTTGGAATATATTCCTTAGGAATGCGTCCACCTGTAATTTTATTACGAAAAACAAAACCTTTACCCAGCTCACCGGGGATAAAGTTACAAACAACATGGCCGTATTGACCGCGTCCCCCTGTTTGTTTAATGTACTTGGAAACAACGTTTTCTACACGCTTGCGAATGGTCTCACGATAAGCCACCTGCGGTTTGCCCACTTTTGCCTGTACCTTAAATTCACGCAACAACCTATCCACAATGATCTCCAAGTGAAGCTCGCCCATCCCGGAAATCAATGTTTGATTGGTCTCATGGTCGGTTTCTACACGAAACGTAGGATCTTCCTCTGCCAATCGCTGTAAAGCCACGCCCAACCTTTCCTGATCTACCTTCGTTTGCGGCTCAACCGCCACTTTAATGACAGGCTCAGGAAACACCATACTCTCCAAGCGAATAGGTTTGGCTTCACTGCAAAGCGTACCACCGGTAGAAACGTTCAGCCCCACACATGCCACAATATCTCCAGCCGCAACGCTATCCACCTGTTCACGCGTATTGGCATGCATGCGCAAAAGCCGCCCGACACGCTCGCGTTTACCCTTAGAAACATTAAAAACAGAATCGCCGCGCGCCAGCTTGCCCGAATAAACACGTAAAAACGAAAGTTTGCCCACGTGCTGATCAGTCATAATCTTAAATGCAAGCGCTGAAAACGGTTCATTAACATCAGGTTTCCGCTCCAACTTCACGGTGTCATCGTCAATAGCATATCCCTTAATGGCTGGAACTTCCAAAGGCGACGGAAGGTAATGAATAACCGCATCCAAAAGAAAATTGACACCCTTATCCTTAAAGGCTGTTCCACAAGTCATCGGGAACAAAACACCCGTTACCACACCACGGCGCACTGCCGCGCGTAAAACTTCGTGCGAGATTTCCTGTCCTTCCAAGTACTGCTCAGCAATGTTGTCATCTATATCACTCAAAGCTTCCAAAAGATTCTTGCGCCATTTTTCTGCATTCGCTTTAAGCTCAGTGCGAATAGGCACAATATTAATGGTTGTTCCCCTGTCAGCCGAATTGTCTAAATACTCCTGCATAGTGATCAAATCGATCACACCCTCAAAAGTATCTTCCACGCCAACGGGAAGAGCAACAGGAACAGCATTGGCATCCAAGCGCTCACGCAGCGATTCCAAAACATTATAAAAATCTGCACCGATGCGATCCATTTTATTCACAAAAATCATACGGGGAACATGATAACGATCGGCTTGCCGCCAAACAGTTTCCGATTGCGGCTGAACCCCCGCCACACCGCAAAAAACACCGATAGCCGAATCCAACACGCGCAAGGAGCGTTCCACTTCCGCCGTGAAATCAACATGCCCGGGCGTATCAATAATTTGAATCTGATGATCTTTCCAAAAACAGGTTGTTGCAGCCGACGTAATGGTAATGCCGCGCTCTTTCTCCTGTTCCATCCAGTCCATTTCTGCGGCGCCTTCATGAACCTCGCCCATTTTATGTATTTTGCCTGTATAAAACAAGATACGTTCCGTACAAGTGGTTTTACCAGCATCAATATGCGCCATAATGCCAATATTGCGATATTTTTCCAGAGGAAATGTCTGTGCCATAAAAGATATACTAATTCAATAATTATTTATTCAATAAATATGGTTCGGTCATTGCCAGTTCTAAGCAATAACCACAAACTGTTTTACGATGTTACCAGCGATAATGCGAAAATGCCTTATTGGCTTCCGCCATGCGGAAAGCTTCTTCTCTTTTCTTAAAAGCTCCCCCACTGGAATTACAGGCATCAACAAACTCAGCGGCAAGACGCTCCACCATGCCTTTGCCTGAGCGTTTGCGCGCAAAGGTCACCAACCAACGGATTGCCAACGAATTTTTGCGATGTTCCAAAACCTCTGTAGGCACCTGATAAGTAGCACCGCCCACACGCCGCGAGCGAACTTCCATTACAGGACTGACCTGCTCCAGCACTTTTTCAAATACTTCCAGCTGTTTACCGCCTACTTTCTTGGTAGCAACTTCCAATGCGTTATAAAAAATCTTTTCTGCAACGGATTTTTTACCAGCTACCATCATTCTATTAATGAAGCGCGTGACCAAAAAATTATTAAAAACGCGATCGGGCTCCAATCTGCGCTGCTCGGATGTACGTTTACGTGACATAAAAACACTCTCTTTTATCCATAACTTACCGTGCCATTTCTATCCATAACAATCGGCAATACCAAGGCATGTCATCGTAGGAAACACGAGCCAATGCTGTGCCCCATAAGTTGCAGCCAGCTTGGTTCACCTACAGAATGCCTTAAATTTAATACAAGCTTAAATACTTATTTTTTAGGAAGTTTTGCACCATACTTGGAGCGGCTGCGTTTGCGATCCGCCACACCCAGTGTATCCAAAGCCCCTCTAACAATATGATAACGAACACCGGGTAAATCTTTTACACGCCCACCGCGCACCAGAACAATAGAGTGCTCTTGCAAATTATGTCCGACACCCGGCACATATGCTGTTACTTCAATACCATTGGTCAGTTTAACACGCGCCACCTTACGAAGCGCCGAGTTAGGCTTTCTTGGTGTCATTGTCATCACACGCGTACAAACGCCGCGTTTCTGAGGACAGGACTTGAGCGCAGGTGACTTTGTCGCTTGTTTAAATTGTTTGCGCCCCTTGCGGATTAGTTGTTGAATTGTTGGCATAAATACTGTGCTTCCTAAAAGCGTGACATGGACACGCACAACTTATCCATCAAAAAACGATTAACAACATGACTCACCATTAAACACAACTCTAAAAAATAAAGCGATAAAGGTTCAGCGGTAATTATATCATCAAACAACTTGACTTGTCAATAAAAAACAGGATAAATTGAGTTTTATGCCGATTTTATAAGCAAAACTTGTTCATAACTTAAAACCGCCAAGCTCAGTGCCATCCAACTAAACTTCAACACCTTGCAATAAACCATAAAAATTACAAACGATCACCCTGTAAACTGATATAATTTGTTCATAATTCCTATGCTCATCATCATTGCCAATCATCGAAAATACGACTGTCTCAGACTTTGCACTAAAATAGCAGAGGTTTTAACACAACTAGACGTACCGCATCATTTTATAAAGACATTTCCGTTTAAACGCCATGAGAGTCAGCTGATACGCAATGCAAAAAGCTGGATTATTTTAGGCGGAGATGGCACCGTTCTTTCCACATTTGCACATTTTCGTTCACCCGTGGAAGGGTATATTCTGGCAGTCAATTTTGGTACCGTTGGTTATATGGCTGGAATTCATGAAACAAAAGCGCTGTCATTAATAGAAAAATTTATCACAGCGCATCCGCACCTGCAAGCCCAGCCATCCGCACAACCCGTAATTGCCCACAAATCCTTACACAGCAATGCACAACGTTTTTTTAAAAAAGAAAACAGGTTTACCTTAGAAACAGAATTACTGACAGACACCAAAACATCCAATACAAATTTGATAACCGCCAGCTATCAATCGCTCAATGAAACAACATTGCGTGTTGCTAACTCCATCCAACCCATTACCATAGAGGTCAGCATTAACCGCGCAAAAATTTTCAAAGTGCTGGGAGATGGCGCCATCATTGCCACACCAACCGGCAGCACCGCTTACAATCTTTCTGCCGGGGGGCCCATTCTTTCACCGGAAATAGAGGCTTTTGTGCTCAGTTTTATCGCACCGCATTCACTGACAGCCAAACCCATCGTGGTTGCACGCGGCGACGTGGTGGAACTCACTGTTTATAACAAAGCCGTCCTTGCCATTGACGGCACCATAAAAAAAACGCTCAGCCCGTATCACCGCATTCGCTGCCGCCTGAGCGCCGCGCCGCTCACATTTGTCACCGCACCAACAGACACAGCGTATAAACGCCTCAAACACAAACTCCACTGGGGTGAATAAGCCCGTATAATTTAGCGAAACATCCTACAATCCTAAGTAAAATTAACGTTAGTTAACGTTATAACATCGGAGCCGGTTGTTTGAATATAGGGCAGCTAAGAATTTTTAAGAAAACACGATTAAAAAAGCTGGAATAAGCAGTAAATAAAGAATTTTAGGAAAATAAACATGAAAAAAGTGTGGAAATTATGGGTAACTTTGGTTCTTTTGGGAACTTTCATAAGTTGTACGACAGATGACAGCACAACTCGTCTGGACGAAGAAACATTTGAGAGGAGTTTGGAAAGTGCGATAACCCTCATGAATTTAGACGGCGCGTCGCTGTCCGGCGCCAGTTTGGCACTTGAACATCATTACGATGACAATGACGGAAGTTTGACCGGCGGGATACTCAGGATAAACGACCTGACCAATAATTGTGACAGCTTGCCCTGTACCGCGTTAGCCGCAGCTGACCTTGGAATGTTAACAATTGGAACGAACAACAATTTTACATTGAAAGACGATGTGGAAAAGTTGGATGTGCCGGTACCCGATCAGCTGGGCGCAGCCAGTGTGAAGGGCGTGCCCGCAGGAAGTTTTACAATCGTTCGGGTAAGCGATAGTGTGGAGTTGGTGTATAACATTGAAGCCAATTACAACGGACTTCCCGTAACAATGCTCGCAACTTTAGCCACAAGTGGAGCTGGGGGGATAGGCAGTTTAGTCGCTGCACGCTTCGGAAATACGGAGCTGGAAATAGACTTTAGCGATGGAGTAACACTGGCGCTGTCTGGGATAAACGCAGTTTCTGGTCTGGGGGAAATCAATAATGGTACCGAGCTGCCTGATGGTTACGAGGTAACCGCGGAAGACGGGACTGCCTACACCTTTACCGACCCCGATGGGGCTGCGGTGAATGCAGACAATCCTGAAGTCTTGGCGGAGCTGATGATAGCGGAATGGAACAACGGAGCTGTCGTGCCTGACAATGCGGAGACTTATGCAGTCACGCTGACGTTAACAGAATCAACAGAATTTGGCGGGGGGCACATCACTGCAGCGACTGGGGTGTTAGTGAATGTGGGAGCAAATACGATTGAGCTTACAGTCAATAATGGCTGTGTTGCTGCTCCACCCTGTGCGAATGCAGGTGCTGCGTTAGGCACTGCGACCATAACAGAAACAGCAAGTATTTTTACGATAGAAGGTATAACAGACGCCGGGGGTGTTTCACAGGATAGTGGTACTGGAGAGGTAACCATAAACATCCCCGATCAGGCTGGCGCGGCATCAATGAATGCCGTGACCCTCGGAACCATTAGCATTTCTAACAATGGAGTACCCACCACTACCTATACGATTAGTGTCTCGTATAACGGTGTACCGGTGGAAGAGTTGATAGCTGCGATTGTAACAAACGCACCAACGGACATTACCAACGCCATCACATCAACGTTTAACGGCTTCACATTGGATGCCAGCCTAAACGGTAACAGCAGCACATTAGCCCTCAGCGGCGTGACCAATACCGATAAAACCACATCAGGCGGAACCCCATCGGCGGATGAGCTACGCAAGACCACGACTGGAACCATATACCTGCCAAGTGGCTACGAAGTAACAACCGCCAGTGGAACTGACTACGATTTTACAGACCCCGATGGCAGCGGCATCGCTGCCTATCCTGCAACGGCATTAACAGAAGGTCAGCTCATTATCGCTGAACGTGACGGCAGCGGGGACATTGTCAGCGGCAACTCAGAAACCTACACGGTCACCTTGGAGCTGGAAGCTTTGCAACAGCTGGAGGCGGCGGATCTCAGCACGGCGTTAAGCGGAGTAACCCTTACAGTAGCCTATAACCCTACTCCGCTAATTACGGTAAACGGTCTAACCAATGCCTGCAGCACACTACCCTGCGATATTGCGGAAGTGAACTTCAGGGGGCTTGTTTACAGTAACGGCAGACACTGCTGCATTTACCCTTGCTGGCAGTGCGGCTAGTGTCGATGTTGACATTGAGGATCAGGGCGGTGCCGCAGCTGTGAGTGGTGTGGACTTAGGGGATATCACCATTACCCGCGTGGGTGATGGCACCACAATCACCTACAACGTGCTAACCGATTACAGCAGTGCCCTGGTAAGTAGTTTTGTGACGGCAAACACCCTAACTGAAGCGATAACCCCAGTTTTCAATAACGCAGTGCTTAGTGCAACGCTTTCAGGCAATGCCATTAGCCTATCGGGTAAGAATGCAGTATCCGCTGCGGGCCAGCTTGGAAATGGAACTGGACTCCCCTCCGGTTATGAAGTAACCGCAACGGACGGCACAGCTTATTCCTTTACCGACCCTGATGGCGCTGCTGTGGCTGCATACGGCCCTGAAGCCTTAGCGGATTTGGTGATAGCGGAATGGAACAACGGAGCTGTCGTGCCTGGCAATAAAGTGACCTACACGGTCACCTTGGAGCTGGAAGCATTGTTATCATTTGACGAGGGTTATGTCTCCGCCTCGGATGGGGTCTTAGTGGATGTAGCAGGAACTACTGTTACGCTCACGGTCAATAACGGCTGTGTTGCTGCCCCACCCTGTGCGGCTGTGGGCGCTGCGTTAGGCAACCATAACAGAAACAGCAAACGTCTTTGGCATAACTGGCACAACGGATACAGTCACGGTAGTATTACCTAGTGGAGTAACAACGATAAACATCCCCGATCAGGCTGGCGCGGCATCAGTGGATGCCGTGACCTTGGGGACCATTAGCATTTCTAACGATGGAGCAATGGCGGCTACGGATTATTCCGTTAGTGTTGTTTATAACGGTGTACCGGTGGAAGAGTTGATAGCTGCGATTGTAACAAACGCTGCAACAGACATAACCAACGCCATCACATCAACGTTTAACGGCTTCACATTGAATGCCAGCCTAAACGACAACAGCAGCACAATAGCCCTCAGCGGCGTGACCAATACCGATAAAACCACATCAGGCGGAACCCCTGTCGGCGGTGAGCTACGCAAGACCACCACTGGAACCATATACCTGCCAAGTGGCTACGAAGTAACAACCGCCAGTGGAACTGATTACGATTTTACCGACCCCGATGGCAGCGGTACCGCTGCCTATCCTGCAACGGCATTAGCTGAAGGTCAGCTCATCATCGCTGAACGTGACGGCAGCGGGGACATTGTCAGCGGCAACTCAGAAACCTACACGGTCACCTTGGAGCTGGAAGCTTTGCAACAGCTGGAGGCGGCGGATCTCAGCACGGCGTTAAGCGGAGTAACCCTTACAGTAGCCTATAACCCTACTCCGCTAATTACGGTAAACGGTCTAACCAATGCCTGTAGCACACTACCCTGCGATGATGCGGAAACGGCATTGGGGGCGTTTACGGTAACGGCAGACACCGCTGCTTTTACCCTTGCTGGCAGTGCGGCTAGTGTCGATGTTAACATTGAGGATCAGGACGGCGCGGCAACTGTGGCGGGAGCCGACTTAGGCGACGTCACCATTACCCGCGTGGGCGATGGCGCCTCAGTTACCTACACTGTCCAAGCAGCTTACAGTGGCGCGGCTGTCACCAACTTTGTAACAGCTGCTACCCTAACAGCTGCCATTACCCCCGTATTTAATAACTCCACACTTATCAGTACGCTGGCTGGCAGCACCATCAGCCTATCGGGTAAGAATGCAGTATCCGCTGCGGGAGAGCTTGTTAACGGTACATCCCTCCCCGCTGGTTATGAGGTAACCGCAACGGACGGCACGGCTTATACTTTCACGGATCCTGACGGAGCTTCTGCTAGTGCGTATTCGGGAAGTTTGGCGGATTTGATGATAGCGGAGCGAACTAGTGAAGGTGTGGTCAATCTGAATCAGCATACCTATACGATAAACATAACACTCAGCGAGCCTGTGGGATTACGCACAGAACATCTGAGCATACGGGCGGAACCCGCTGGGCTAAGTGTTGCGAGTGTGTCATTTGCCGTATCGGAGTCTTCGGATACTGCAGGAAGCATAGTTGTGAACGGTATTACAAACAGCTGTGATGCAGTGCCTTGTCATGGATATGAGCTTAAGACCTTAGCGACGCTGAGTCTGGATACAACAAGTTCAGCTTATACGATTCATGACTACGGGTCATTTGTGGCGCTAAGCAGCACAGCGGAGTTAACCATTAAAGATATTAGCGCTGCTCAGCATGCTAACAATATAGAGGTGGGAGAGCTAGTCTTGAATGTAGCGGGTACCTTAATAACCTATACGGTTTATGTGAACTATCTAGGGTATCCTGTTTCGGAGCTTATAGAACTGGGAGGAGGGTTAGATACTCTGCTAAGAGCAGGAACTGAAGAATACAATGGTTTAAGTGCAGCAAGTCTTTCTCAGCTTGACATAGAAGTAGCGGGCAGCACAATAACCATTAGTGGTTTCGTGAATACCGCTAACGATGGCGCAGGTCTTGGAGAGCTATTGATAGAAAGAAGTTCGGCTAATTTCACTTTTGCATCCGGTTATAGTTCTACAGTTTATGACTTGATAGACCCTACTGGAACAGCTGAAGTTACTGATACTGGTAACTTTGTGGTAGCGGAAGGAACTGTGGATGGTGGTGATATAGTAGCGGGAAACCAAGTTACCTATACGTTAAATATTATTTATGGTGCGTTGCCGCTTATTACACTTAGTGCCGCTGACATCGCCATAACCATGACGACTGATTTAACAAGTACTGCGACGGATAGTCCTAGTATAACCATAAGCCCCGGGCAGAAAGCCGTCATCATTAAAGGGGTTAAGAATTATGATGGAACAAGACTTACTTTGAATCCAGGGAGTATAAGTCTAACGGCGGCGGCGGGTAGTGTTTATGCTTTTACGACAACAGATATAACAACTGCGTTTGCTGATGCTCCTGGTACAGCGTTATACAGGACAAACTTGGGGACCTTTACGGTGTCGGATGGAAGTCAGACAGAAGACCACACGCTTTACCTGGACTTCAGACCTACCTATAATCTACTGATAGATCTGGCAGGAACTGCAAATGACAAAGTGGTTGCCGATGGAGAGACGCTTTATGATTATGCCTATGAAAGCTGTGAATTTCCTAATTTTACGGTGTACTCCATTGATGAAGCGGGTGCTACTAACAACTTTTATGAAAACCTTTTCATGGACAGTGCTACTAAAAATTTTTACTACCTTAGGTATGAGTATATTTCCGGTGTCACAGCAAGTGGACTCAACACTCATACTAGTGAATTGAAGCTAGTGAGGCTCGATCACCAAGGGTCAAAGGTTGCCGTAAAAGATGACTATGGAAATATCCGCGGTAGTGACAATAGCTATGGTGTAATGGCTGTGGTGTCTCCGTGCACTACTTTTTCTGGTGCTGGAACAGCAGCAAGTCCCTACATCATCGATACAGATGCTCGTTTAGATGCCTTAGCGTATCTGCTGAGTGATAGTGCAGGAGCAAGTATTCAGAGTCAGTATGAATCGGCTCATTATAAACTAACAACTGAGCTAAACATGAGCCATCCAAATGCCCCATGGACAAAAGACCCCATCACAACCATCACTTCATTAAATAACGCTGGCCGCTTTGAGCCTATCGGTCATACGTACAATGTAGCGGCTGATGAGCTTAGTGAACAGACGAATCGTTTTAGTGGGACTTTTGATTGTGATGGTCACACTATTTCGAATCTCTATATGGAGCGTGGGGGGATACCTGATGAAAGTGAAGGAACGGTTAATTTTCGCGGTCTTTTTGGTGTCACCACAAATGCCACGATTAAGAACTGCACGCTAGCTAATGTTGATATAGAGGGATATAACGGCATAGGCGTCTTAGTGGGCTATGCTATTAATACCACTATCAGTAATGTAACCATTGTTAATTCTTCTGTAAAGGCATATTATAATGCGGGGGGAATGGTAGGAGAGCTGAATGTTGAAGCAGCTCTGAGTTTGAAAAACAACGCAGTAAACAATACGATAATTAGCAATCAATCACTTAATGACATTGCAGCTGGTTTCACAGGTGGAATGGTGGGACGGATACGTAGTAAAGAGAATACAACGGTTACTTTAGAGAATAATAGGGTAGGTAGTGTCTCTCTCCCCTCACATGCTAGTTTTGTAGGAGGACTGGTGGGGGGGACTAGTACAGTAGCAAAAGAGGTTTCAACTGTGGGTACTGTAATCATTAGTAATAGTAGCGTGATAGACGTTGATATAACGGCTCTTTCTGTAGCAGGTGGTTTGCTAGGCAGTGGAAGAGCAAACCTAACGGTTCTAGCTAATACAGTCACCAACATTTCCATTTACCTACATGATACTAGTGAATCGTCGCCTGGTGGAGCGGCAGGGGGACTGATAGGGGAAGTGTACTCCTCCACTATTGACGTAATGGCAAATAATAATACTGTTATGAAGCTAAGCCTTTCAGGATATGATCGTGAAATGGGTGGACTGATAGGGCTTGATCGTCGTGGTGGCAGCCGTTATTTAATTATGACTAATAATCTAGTGAGTAATGCTTATATAGAAGCACGTGGTTCAGGTAATGAAGATGATGAGGTAGGAGGAATTGCAGGAGAGCTATTTCGTGGAGAAATCGTGAGTAATGTAGTTAGTGATGTGATACTCAAAGGAACAGGAGAGGTGGGTGGAATAGTTGGTAAAGCAACTGATTTGAGTTTGTCAAATAATATGGTTATGGGGACTACCCTTAGTAGCACGGGAAGCGCGGAAAGTAAGGGAATAGGTGGAATTGTAGGATTTGGAAATGGTGTCACGCTGGAACAAAATTTTGTAGCGGCGACAATTGAAGGAGCTGAGTTAGTCTCGGGATTCGTTAGTAAATGTTCTAGTTTTTTTTATGGAGTAAATACAGTTAAAAACACTTACTTTAAGGGAAGTCTTCAAATAACGGGTGATAATACGGCTGTCAGTATTGGCGCTTGTGTAAAGTATGATTTGGGTTCTGACATAGGTTTGACAAATACATACAGTACTGGGAGTCTGACCATAGCTAGTGGGGTAACGGGGACTGCCACCTACGGAATGGCATTTCCCGCTGATTCTGGGATCACGCTAAGTGAGAGCTATTGGAATAGTGAGCTGTATATGCCTGATACAGCTGACGTAGGTGAAGGGAAGACGACTAGTGAGTTACAGAGTGGGACAGGTGGTAGTGGCAGCTATTCGGGCTGGGATACTGATATATGGGATTTTGGGACTAGTAGCGAGTATCCTGCTCTGAAGAAGCTACCGATCACACCTGCTGAGCAACGCTCAGCACCTACATCAGCTTCTAGTTTTGTTAATATTCTAGTACCCGTAGCCCCCACACCTTAGGGGCACTGGGAAGCTTAGCAGACAAGGCGGGGCGGTGCTGCCCCAAGCCTCAGGAAAATTTAAAGCTAAAAATATAAAAAAACACAATGAATAGTAAAAATTTAAGCTATAAAAGACGAAATACTATATGAGGACGTATAATTGCCCACACAAACAGGCGTATTATGGGTAAATAGACATAAAACCTCGTAAAATTCCAGTAATTAAAACACTTAATAATGAAATACTATTTAAAAAGGTTATAAATTAGAGGACACTTGCCATGAAACGACGCTATTTAACACTTTCTCCATTATTTGCCATTGCCATTGCGGTGCTGCTGTACGCAACCAGCAATCTTTTGGCGCAACAACCCGCTGTTGGTACTACAGTTCCAGAAACTGACACCAACGCAGCCACAACAACGGAAGCTGTGGAATCAGCAGTCCCGGTATCACAAGTTACTGAAGCAGCAGTCCCTGTATCACAAGCTGCTGAAGCAGCAGCGCCCAAAGCAGAAGTGCCTAGATCAGAAGTCAGCGATACCGATCCTGCTGCAAAGACACCAAACACGAATACCGTACTGGAAAATCCTATTACGTCTAAACTCATTTCACCCCTTGATGCCTATAATTCAGGTGTGAAAAAATACAATGCGGGTAATTTCCAAGAGGCTATTGAAACATTTAAGCGCATGCTTGCCATTAAAGACGCCCCCAATACTAATGAAGCTTTAGATATTCTGGCACGCGCTTACACGCGGCAAGCCCATTTACTGGAAGAAACACAAAACAACTTAACAGAAGCTGAAGAGTATTATCTGCTTGCCTTAGAAACATTTGCGCTCGTAAACATCCCTTATGAACAAACCACTAAGGAACTTTTTTCATTCGCGCGCAATCGCCTCGGTGTTATTGTTTACACCACGCGCTATAATCCAGAAGATGAAACCACAATAAATGAATTAAGGCAGGCTTTTAGACATTTTAACGAGGCGATTAACATCAATAAGGAAAATTCTTCTGCGCATAACAATAAGGGCATTGTTTACAGTGTACAAGGCGATTCGCGCCCTGCCATCAAAGCTTTTAGTGACGCCATTGACTATGACGCCAATAATGCCATTGCTTATCTCAACCGTGGTACAGACAATTTTTTTATTGGTGATTTTGGTTCAGCGCTCAGTGACTTCAAGGAGGTCATTCGCTACCAGGTGCTGAGTAACATGATCAAGGATCCAAACGAGGCAGCCGATGCCCTGCTCTACTCTCAGGAAATGCTCGGATTTTCGCATTTGGCGCTGGGCAACAGCTTGTACCACGAGGGCCTCTATGATTCAGCCATTGACAATTACAGCAATGCCCTTGCCGTCTCCACTCAATTAGGCGTAAGCGCGCCTGAGCTTCTGCAGTTGAATTCCAATCTGCACCTTTATCTAGGTACAGCATACGCGCAAAAACGCGAGTTTGGCAGCGCCAAACTGCAACTAGGCAAGGCATTGGAACTCAATCCGCAATCTGCCGATGCTCACAACAACCTGGGTATTGTCTATTACGATGAAGGCAATTTTATTGGTGCTGTGGAATATTACACGCGCGCACTGCAGCTCAACTCTGAGTTAGGCGAAGCTTATCTGAATCGCGCGAATGCTTATAACCAGCTGGGAATGGATGAAAAAGCGCAATCAGATTATGAGGCGGCTACACAACTGGGCATTCGCGTATTGGCAATCACACAACCAGCATTGTACACGCACATTACAGACCTGCGTGCGCGCAATATTTATGCCCAACGTAGTTTCAACATTCGCGCTCATCAATTTTCTCCACGCAAAAGCTATCTGTTTTAGCAGCAAACGGCAAACCGCACAAACATAAACTTGCCAGCACAGACGGGGCATGTCCGTGCTGGCAGCTTGCAATGATTGCATTAGTTTGTTATTTGAGTGCTAAATTTGTGTCATTTTGTGTTCAATAGCTTTAATACATTGAAAGTCTAAGCTTACAGCTAAGCTTTCATATTATGATACTAACATTGCTGGCAATGGATAGCTGAGTGGGTAGCTGAGTGGGTAGCTGAGTGGGCAAGCTGAGTGGGGTGCTGAGTTTGTTTGTGCAGCGAACGCCTTGCCTGCAGAGCTGGCAAGGTCTCCTGCTCCAGTTGACGGCATTAAGCGCCAATAGCTCAGCTGGATAGAGCAACTGCCTTCTAAGCAGTAGGTCAGAGGTTCGAATCCTCTTTGGCGCGCCAATTTCCGCTGCGCTGGCAAGAATGGTGAGTGTAGCTCAGTCGGTAGAGCACTTGATTGTGGTTCAAGAAGTCGCGAGTTCAAGCCTCGTCACTCACCCACTTCCCTGCTAACCATCATCCACCCGCACAAAGCAAACATAAAACAGACAGCTGTATTCAATCATGTACACACGTTGTCTTAGTGTATTAAGCGGTTATTTATACTGCTGTTTAAGCCTGCTGGCAGCGGAGCCGCTGCTGCACAGCTACCAGTTAACGGTTCAGCGCCGAATTCCTCATGATCCAAGTGTTTTCACACAAGGATTGACCGTCTTAAACGGCGTGCTTTATGAAAGCGGCGGCGGTTATGGACACTCCAGCATTCGCCGTTATCCCATGCTGAGCACAACAACTTTTGCACAACCGGAAGTACTGCTGCCGCCGCAATATTTTGCCGAAGGCCTGACACACTACAATGATGAACTCTTCCAACTCACCTGGCGTGAACAGACTGCTTTTCGTTATACGCCGCAGCTGCTCAGCAGCGGCAGTTTCACTTATCACGGCGATGGCTGGGGCCTTTGCAACGCAGCCATTGGCTTTGTGACCTCCGATGGCAGCGCCACGCTTACAGTACGCAGCTACTCTACATTTATGCCCCAGCATACCCTAACCGTTCGTCAAAACGGAAAACCTGTCAAGTCCTTGAATGCCCTGGCTTTCCGCAGACATCCGGTCAATCATAAAGGTTACGTTTATGCAAACGTTTGGGGTGAGCAGTATTTTATAGAAATTGACATTCAGACAGGCCTTGTCACTGCACAAATAAATGCCGCTAAGCTGGTAGCAGAAAATTTTACCGCCCGCATCCAATCGCAGGAAAATGTCTTAAATGGCATTGCTTACAATGAACAAAAGGATACGTTTTTTGTCACGGGCAAACGCTGGGATTGGCTGTATGAAATAAAACTTAGCGAAATATCAGATTAATTCAACACTTCAAGTCTCAGTTGGTGCCGCAGCCGCCGTTTGCTGCTTAGCGGCAACACGTTTACTCAAATGGCGTGTGCGCTCAAAAAATCGTGCCAGCTCCTCCGATGTTAATTTCTTCACAAAGGGACGCCCATGCGGACAGGTCAGCAAGACATTGCGTTCATAAAGCGTTAAGATCAATTGTTCCATTTCCAAAAGTGAAAGCGTATCGCCGGCCATAACGGACATGCGGCAAGCCATACGCGCCACCAATTCGCGATAAAAATCTTCTTTTGCAAGCGGCGCTTCTTCCAAAACAACATCCAGCAGCTCTGAGATCAATTTTTCCAAGCGCTGTTCTGGAAACAAGCTGGGCACTTCATTGACGCTGATGACTGTCTTAGAAAACACCTCGATGTCCAATCCCAATTCTGCCAGCAGCTGTTTTTTGGCATTGAGTTTTTCCACGTCACTCACACTGCGTTCATAAAAAAGCGGCACCACCAACGTTAAGCGATCAATGGGTTTATGATTAAGCACTAATTTCTTCATCAGGTTATCGTAATTCAGACGTTCATGCGCAGCGTGTTGATCCGTGATATACAGCTCATTGTTAAGCGTGAAAACAATATAACATTTTTCAAGCTGCGCCAGGACGCGCAATTGTACATGCGGAGGACGCTCCTGTTTGTTTGCGGCAGCCGCAAGCTCAGCATCGCTTGCCTGAACAACTTGTGCAGCCGCCTGTGGTGCGGCTGCCTCAGTGGGCATATTAGGTGCATCAGGTGCATTGCCGACTAAGGCGGCATCGGGAGCTGGCGCCAGCGGCAAAGACGCTAACGCCTCAGGCAGCTGTGTTTCACGCGTCGTGAAAACCTTGTGTGTGTCAAATCGCCGGACAACGGGCTCAGCGCTGTTAGGCTGATGATGGGTATTCGCATTAAACTCCTGTTTTTGTCCACTTAAAATTTGCTGTAAAACGGTACGATACGCCACTGTATAAAGTGCTTTGCCAAAATTGGCTGCATGGCTAAAACGAACTTCTTTTTTAGTGGGGTGGACGTTCACATCAACACTTCCTTTAGGCGCGTGAACATTGATGAAAGCCATTGGGTACTGTTTACTGGGAAGAATATGCGCATACACGCGGTCAAGTGTTTTATAAAAAATGGGACTTTCAATAACACGCCCACCCAGGATCAGAAATTGATGTTTACGGTTGGCCACGCGGCACTTCTGATTTGTCAGATAACCTGTAAAAGTGAAACCCCATTCGGTACCTGTTACAGGGAGCAAACTTCCGCGCAGGTCTTGCCGTTTAAACAATGCAAAAATTTTATCTTTCAACGTGTACAGTGCCGGCACTTGCAAGTTTGAACGCTCACGCCCATCTTTATAAAAGCTGTACTGAAACTCAACGTTCTGAGTGCTGAGGACCTGTTTCAATAGTTCCTCTTTAATGGCAGCACGTTCAGCAGCTATCTGTTTAAGGAATTTTTTACGCACTGGAGTATTGAAAAAAAACTCTGAGACGGTGACGGCAAACCCGCGTGGAGCTGCCGCCGCTGCCAGTTTCTCCTTTCTGGCGCCCATTAACACAAGTTCTGTACCCGCGCCGCTGTCGTCATTGCTGCTCACCGCTTTGATATGACTGATGGCGGCAATAGCCGCCAGCGCCTCGCCGCGAAACCCAAGTGTGGTGATTTCAAAAATATCAGCAAACGTTCTCAGCTTAGAAGTTGTGTGATTATGAAAAGCTTTTTCCAAAACATTCGCCGCAATGCCCGTGCCATTGTCACGAACAGCAATCTGCGTCAGCTCTTCTCCTTCCTGCCAAACCTCCAAAGTAATGCTGGCAGCGCCTGCATCCACTGCATTTTGCAATAGCTCACGCACAATGCAGGCAGGGCGGACAATCACCTCGCCCGCTGCAATCTGATTGATGACCGCTTCATCAAGTAGTTCAATACGCTGAGCCATTGTCAGTCATTTAACCCTCGTTTATATTTTTTGCTAAATACGTTTTTAAAATAGCCAATGCAGCCAAACTATCGCTTCCTGTTGCTGTTGCCGTTTTTTCAATACCGGGAAAAGCATTTTTTACATGCCAAGTGGTGTAGGCTTCATTGACAGTAGCAAAGCTCAGTGCTGGGAAATGTTTTTGTAAACGTTTGGCATAAGCTTTTAATTTT
Organism: Spirochaetota bacterium; assembly: GCA_965249715.1. Classification (GTDB taxonomy): domain Bacteria; phylum Spirochaetota; class UBA12135; order COTS27; family COTS27; genus COTS27. Next base: position 102,181 of record CBDFMP010000045.1, read on the forward strand.
CTAAAATTCTGTCCGCGCCGCCTGCCTACTGAGTGAAAAGCATGAAAATTGTCTGCCTGCGGCACAACAGGCAAACCGACAACAAGTGTACACACTTGATAACGCGCTAATGTGCGTCTAAGCGCGCCCAGCGCCAACCCGCCGCCTGTTTGCCGCACAATAGGTTTGAGCGGCATATAAACTCCCGCGTCAGCTGTTTGAGCTGGGACGGAGGCTTCACTGGAAGGGCAGTAAAGTGCCATGCCAATTAATTGTTCACCAAGATCCAGTGCCAAAATATTGCCGTTCTGGCTTTTGGGCTGTGCCAAACTTAGTGATCCTGCAGCATACTTAGTTTTCAAGCTATAAACCATAGCCCCATGGTACAATTCTATCATATTTTTATTTTAATTAATGCCATAAACTGATGGGCAGACCTGCGTCACTAAGCAGTAAAGCCCGCTCGTCCGCCAATGTTTAAGTTACTTCGAACACTGTCACCACGCATATTGTCGGGGGCTTCACGCCCGGTTAAATTGCGGATTGCGGTTCTCATTTCCGGTCACGGCAGCAATTTACATGCTATTTTAAAACAACTGCATACCAACACAACTATTCCTATTGAAATAGCCGTTGTCATCAGCGATCGTGCAGATGCCAAAGGACTGGAACTGGCACGCAGGTTTAACGTCCCGGCAAAACATATTCCATCAGGGCCTTTTCGCACAAAACTGGAGGGGCATTGCGAAATTCAGTATATTGAGCGGCTGCGGCACTACAATGTGGACCTTATCTGTCTGGCAGGTTTTATGCGTGTGGTGAAAACTCAGCTGTTAAAAGCATTTGCCGGGAGGATTGTCAATATTCATCCATCGCTGCTGCCAGCTTTTCCGGGGCTGAACGTCCATGCGCGCGTCATTGCTGCCGGCGTTTCACATACAGGTTGCACGGTACATGTTGTGACAGCAGGCATTGACAGTGGGCACATCCTTGCCCAGCGCAAACTGCGCGTCCGTCCGCAGGATACGCCGCAAACACTGGCACAGCGTGTCCTCAAATTAGAACATAAACTCTACGCAAAGGTCATTCATAAAATTTGCCGGGCGCGGCATCCGCTGTTCACATTGCCGCTCAGTGGCTAAACCCTAAAACCCCTACACTACAAACCCCATTTAGTATTATTGATCGCCATGTGCACGCATCAACCTCCCTCACCGCCCCAGCTTCCCCAGACTTCTGCCAAGCTGTCCGCAGGCAAACTTCCGCCAACAGGTCTGCTGCTTATTAACAAACACGCTGGTCCCACCTCGCATGAAATTGTTGACCTTGCGCGCCGTGCGCTGCAGTTTCGTAAAATTGGACATTGCGGAACTTTGGATCCCTTTGCCAGCGGGCTGCTCATCTTATTGATAGGCGAAGCCACGCGCCTGCAACATTATTTCCTGAGCATGAACAAAACCTATCGCGCAGGCTTTAGCTTCGGTACCACCACCGATACTCTGGACCCCACAGGCATCGTGACAGCAACTGACCCAACGTTCACCTTGCCGCCGCTGGCAGAGGTGGAAACCATTATTGCTGACCAATTTAGCGGCACCATTGAACAGCTGCCGCCGCGGTATTCAGCCGTCAAAGTGGACGGCAAACGTGCGTATAAGCTGGCGCGGCAACAGCAACCCTTTACGCTGAAACCCAAAACTGTAACCATCCACGATTTTACCGTCACCCAAACAAGTCCCACAGCCCTCACTGCCCAAATCACCTGCGGTTCGGGAACCTACGTTCGCGCCTTAGTGCGAGATCTGGCAAAAGCATTGGGCACACACGGCACACTGGCATGGCTGCAGCGCACACAAATAGAGCCATTTCACATCCACCAAGCCTTGCCCGCCGTCTCCGCACTCAGCGCTACAGCCACTCCGCCTCTGCATACACAGCTGCAGCCCGTTCATCAGTACATACAGAATACGCAAAACATTGACTTAGATGAACGCGGGGTGAGCATGTTGAAACAGGGCAGCCTGATACCGCTGCTCAAACGTGGACGCCAACGCCCCCCTCCCGCTTCACCGCCCAAGCTTGCAGCAGTGCCGCCAGCCTTAAATGCTGATTATCTGCTGTTTTTTTATCATCATTCACTGGTGGGCATCTGGGAGCAAAAGCGCAATGCCCTTATTTATAATACCGCCAAGCACTTTTAAAGCTGAAAATTTAAGTTCAACTGAGAGAAAATATTTTTACAAATTCTTGTGATTGTTTTAATAATATGATAGAGTTAAAGGTCTAAGCAGGATCCGACTTTTCAATCCATTGTTGAGCACAAAAAATGCCCTTTACCCATAATCCTCCCCACAGGCCCCAAACCAGTACAATTCGCCAAACTTTGCAGTATTATCTGCAGCGTTGCTTAGCGGGTTATCTACAATATTTAGCTATTTTGGCAGCGGCACTTAGTTTCAGCAGTTGCAACGTAACCGCGCCCAACGTTGATTTTTATCGCAGTACAGTGCCTGAGCAGAGTTTTAGTTACACTTATACTGATGTCGACTTTTCAGATGCATCCAGCAAACTTACTAATGATGAAGTCACCCCTTCCAACAGTACAAGTACTAATCTGCTCTTTTTTTATGAACACAGGGACGCCATCAGCTACCTTACAGAGGCTGTTTCAACCAATGATTTGAAAGTTTATGATCTGCGCCTGCTGCTCAATATTAATTTAGACAGCAACATTAGTCTTACTGATCTCGAAAGTGGTTATACAGAAGCGAATCTGAGCGGCAATGCCGATATTGAGCTTGCTGCTGTCACCCTGGGAAATGACATACTCAGCAATGATTTTAGCGGCAGTTTGGAAATCATACCAAAAGATACTAACTGGGAGCTCACGCTCACGATCAGTCACGACAGCGGTCAGCTGCAGGATTACGAGCTGAAAGCTACGTTCATCCCCTATACTGCTCCCTAAACATTATAAGTTCCAGTTGTGATGAAGCGTGAATTCATCGTTGAAAAAATCGGCGGCACATCGATGTCGCAGTTTACTGAGGTCATTCATCATGTCTTTAAAAATCATGACAAAACCCTCAGCACGCCCTATTCGCCTTACGGACGTTTTGTAATTGTCTCCGCTTACGCCGGTGTCACCAATCGGCTTTTGGAAGACAAAGTGACACAGGCTCCGGGCATTTACAAACATTTTTTATTGCATCACAACATGCGTCCCCATGCAGAAGCACTGTTGGAGCATTTAAAAAGCATTAATGCCAGCTTAGCGCCAGTAGGATTGGAGCTCAATAAAGCCAATACGTTTATTGAGCAGCGCGCGCGTGACTTATTTCGTATTTTAGACGACCTTCAGCGCATCCTGGCAACAGGCTATGTGATCAAGGAAAATATCCTTATGGCTGCACGTGAAATTCTCGCCTCTATTGGCGAGGTGCACGCAGCTTACAATACTGCTGCTATCTTGCGCACACATGCCTTAAACGCTGTCTTTGTAGATTTAAGTGGGTTCAAGGATCATCGCTCAACCAGCATTGATCAACGCATTAACCGTGCGCTTACCAAACTTGCGCCGCACAGCTCGCTGCCCATTTTCACCGGGTACGTCAAAGGTGTGGAAGGCGTCATGCGTGAATTTAACCGCGGGTATTCAGATATGACGCTCGCTAAAATAGCCACACGCGTGCACGCCCGCATAGCCGTGCTTTACAAGGAATTTCACCTGTCCTCAGCTGACCCTAAGATTGTGGGGCAAACAACCGCTGTACCCGTTGGCAGGACCAACTACGACGTTGCCGCACAGCTTGCAGATGTTGGCATGGAAGCCATTCATCCCAGAGTAGCCAAGCTGCTGGAAGCCTGCGATATTCCATTGCAAATAAAAAATACCTTCGAAAACGATCATATCGGTACGCTTATCACTAAAACTTATAAGGGAGAAAAAGCCAAAATTGAAATTATCGCCGGTAATAAACATGTTACACTTGTAGAGGTTCACGACCCAAAAATGGTCGGCACCAGTGGATTTGACTATAAATTAGCAGCATTATTGCATGAACACAACATCAGTTATATTTTAAAAACCACCAATGCCAACAGTATTTCGCAAATTATCTGGGATAAGGATCTAAGCACTGCATTTACACGCGCAGCAGCTAATGCCTTTTCCGAATTAACCATCGCTAAAGTGGCGATTGTTTCAATCATTGGAACGAATATTGCTATCCCCGGTATTATGGCGCGTGCCACGGCAGCACTGAGCGAGGCTAATATCAGTATTTTATGCGCTGCCCAGTCTTTCCGCCAAGTCAACATGCAATTTGTGATTAAACGCAAGTATTACGAAACAGCCATTAAAGCATTGCATCAAAATTTAATTAATCCTCACGCAACATCACACTAATAATTTTTTAATATCCCAACATTTTAACCGATAATTAAATCACAGCTCCGCCGCATAATCATTATTCGTCACCATGCATCCTAAACAACATTCCTTAAAACTGGTTTACATTAACCCACGCAAGGGTACAGCCAATCTGAGTGTGATTCTACTGCACGGTCTGGGCGGCAATGCCAGTGATCTGAGCCCGATCGCCGATATTTGGCAGTTGCAGCCGGGCATGCGTCCGCGCTGGGTTTTCCCGCAAGCGCCTGCGCGCCCGGTAACCATTAACGCCGGTCAAGTCATGCCCGCCTGGTATGATATTCTTTCAATTGACGCAGAACACAAAATTGATCTTTCATCTGTTCAGCTGACGGTTACGCAGCTGTTAAGTGTGATTGAACAGGAGCTCTCGCAGGGCATTGCTCCCAATAGGATCTTACTCGCAGGTTTTTCACAAGGGGGCGCAATTGCCATTGAAACCATGTTTCAATGTCCTAAAGCGCTGGCAGGTGTGATCTGTCTGTCCGGTTATGTGCTTAATAGAAAACGTGTTGCTGAGCAGGAAATTTCTGTACACGCTAAGACAACACCTATTTTTTATGCCCACGGCGAAATAGACACTGTTGTTCCCTTTGAGCTTGCCAAGCTGAGCTGTGAATTTCTCCGCAACCAGCAATTCAATGTAACCTGGCGCAGTTATCCCACATTGGGACACTTTGTCAATAATCGTGAAATTCTTGAAGTTAAAAAGTGGATTGACGACACTGTTTTTAAGGATGCTTTTTAATCAAAACCCACATCATTCATATTATGGACACCGAGCTGTTTCTAGAAATTGGTTTTAACAAGGAGCTGGTCGCCAGCCTGCCCGAAAAATTTGCAGCGTTCATTCTCTCGCATTACAGTGAAATGGAGCTGCGCACGCTCAGTAGCTCAGCTATTATTAAGAGTGCATCCATTCTTTACAGCGTCCATTATCCCGATGAAGCAGCAATTAATGCTAATCAGCTCATCGCCAAGGCGCGGTAAACACGGGAATATTTTTATGCAGTTTTCTGTTACGCCGCCGTTTCCTGATTTAAAAATACGCATTTTTGCTGCGTGTTTGGATTTTTTGCTTATTTTAATCCTCAGCGAAACGTGCAGACGCGGGTATTTTGGCACAACACTTGCACAGCTGAGTACGCCATGGCTGCTGAGTCTATTTAGCACTGTTTATGTCCTCAGCGGCTACTGGATCTTTTCATCGACCTATGCCAAGCTTATCCTAGGCATGCGTGTGGTCTCAGAAAGCGGTCATAAAATGCGCTTAGGACAAAGTTGTATTCGTGCAGCAGCCATGGTTATTGGCGCGCTCCCAATATTTTTAGGCTACTTTTATGCCGTGACCAATGAGCGCAAACAGGGCTTTCACGATAAGTTAGCGCGAACATTGGTGATTTTCGACGAATCTTAGGCAGCACTAAGTCATCACTTAGTGCCCACAAGCTTATAACCCACGCAGCGGTGCTGTCAACCGCAGCGATAACGCGCCAACATCAGCTCATCGCCAAAACGCGGTAAGCACAGTAAAATTTGGTACACGGGAATACCTTTGTGCAGTTTTCTGTTACGCCGCCGTTTCCTGAGGTTGGTGATTTTCGACGAAGCTTAAACAACACTAAGTCATCACTTGGTGCCCACAAGCTTATAACCCACGCTGCGGTGCTTCAACCGCAGCGATAACGCCAACCACATCAGCTCATCGCCAAAACGCGGTAAGCACGGTAAAATTTGGTACACGGGAAGACCTTTGTGCAGTTTTCTATTACGCCGCCGTTTCCTGAGGTTGGTGATTTTCGACGAAGCTTAAACAAACACTGAGTCATCACTTAGTGCCCACAAGCTTATAACCCACGCGGCGGTGCTGTCAACCGCAGCGATAACGCCAACCACAGCACCGTCAATACCATAAGCACAATAATACTCCAGTCATAACTTCCGCTCAGCTTTTCAGTAAGCGCAAAGAACCACGGCGCAAGCGCCGTGCCAATGACAATATTGCGCATATTGATACCTTGAATAGCACCCAGTTCAGCGCGTCCAAAATACGCTGCAAAACCCACCGTCATGATGAGGTTAAACGCGCCTATTGATATGCCTAAACCAATGAAGGTTGTGAATAACCCCACAGGGCTTGCCAAATACAAAAGTCCAAACCCGCTTATAAGCTGTGTCAAAAGCAAGGCGTAATAGGCTACACGAATATCAAAACGCTCACTGAGAAAGCCCATCACAAACTGACTGACCACTGATGCCAGCGCCATAAGCGGAAACAACCCGTAAAGCGTTGCACGCGTATAACCCGCCGCTGCACCCAATGCAGTGAGATGAAAGCTAAACCCCGTTATCAGAATGCCTTGAAGCGTGATAGCAAGTGAAAACATCCAAAAAACATGTGTGCGAATAGCCTGACGCGCCGCTACAGCCGCCGCCGGCATGGCTGTAGCGGCGGTTGCCGCAGGCTCAGCCGCGCCAGCAACAAATACTTCATTGTCCGGGAGCAGGCGGCACGCTTCCGGTGTACTGCGCGTCAGCAAATAAAAAATCCCGGCAAAGAGCAAACTCCACCCCAATCCCATAACAATCAATACACTGGGCGTACCGTAAATAGCCAGCAAAATATTCATAAAAAATGGCGCACCGGCAAACGCAAGCGCAACCCATAACCCTGTCACAGCCGTTACCCGCGCACGTTTTTTCACAAACCACCTGCCAAGCAGATTACGACTGATAATGCCCAAAAAACCTTGACCAAAAAGCCGCAGCATAAAAAAACAAAGCATGATTGCCGCCGCCAACGCCAGCCAAGCTCCTGTCCAGGACAGCTGCTGCGTGTTAGCCCCCGTTGTTTGGCCCGCAGCAACAGCCTGTCCCCAGCGGGTTGTCCCGTACATAATAAGCAGCGCCAGCCCAACACCCACAGCAGCCGCCACAGCCAGCCGCCGTTCACCCCAGCTATCCATTAATGCCCCTACTCGCGGCAAACTCAATCCGCTTAATAATGTGGCGATTAAATAAAAAAATGTTAGTTCTACACGCGAAAAGGGCAATGTAACAAGTAAAAAATCCGTAAAGAGCCCCACACCAATGGTCTGCCCAGGAATAGAGGCAACCATTGCCAAAACGGAGACGCCTGCAATAACCCACCCATACGGCAAGCGCCGCCAATGCCGTGGAGCAAATGGCACCTGTGGAGCAAAATATTTAGCGCAAGGTCCCGTATCCCGGGGGGATCTTTCACGAGCTTTCAAATGAATAAACGTACAACCATCGCCATAATGTGCGCTGACACCCTGGATAAGCAGCGCGCCAAGCTGACGTTTATTGTACTATCAAGCTGCGAATTAATAACAATCAAGCTGCGAATTAATGACAATAGCTGCTAAAAATCTTGTTTGTTAAATGTTAAATTAAGCGTACAATTAACAAACTTAGAACAGACTTAGGTGTTTCCTTAATGATTGCAAGCAAACGTCAAACCGAAGTTTAAGCAATAAAATTGCCAATTCAATTCTGTAATAAAATTTCTTTCAAACAGCCGCATCATGGAACGTCTCAGCAGCAAACGTCTCCTTCAACGCTATCATAAGATGCGTAGTGAAAAACAGCGCGAACGTGAAATTCCACGAATTAAGCGTATTGGCGGGTATTTACATCGCATTGTTCCTATTGGCGATCAAACAGGAAAGATCTTATATTTTGCCATTAAACCGCTGATGGTGGAATTGCGTCCGCGCGATCTTATGCAAATCATCGTTGGTGCATCGCTCTTTGCTATTCCTGTCTCATTCACAGAAGAGGCCTGGCAGCTAGGAATAATACTCCCACTTTTCAATGTCCTGTTGCTATTTGGCATTTCCATCCTCTTCGTGGCAATGTTTGTTTATTTTAATTTTTACCGTTTTTCATTCAAAGGTCATATTTTTAATTATTGCAAACGCGTACTGGCAACATACCTTTTGTCAGTCATGGTTGTGGCAACACTTCTTACGGTCATTGAGAAGTGTCCGTGGGGCATTGACAATCTACTGGCACTCAAACGCATTATCATCATTGCTTTCCCGGCATCCATGAGTGCAACGCTCAGCGATACCATTAAATAATAACATCGCCATCATGAATGCTGCGTTGCCGCCAAACGCATCATCGTCGTCATTGCCGGCAGCCGCCAGCTTGTCTTCCCTCAGCCTTACGCTTATTCGCACACAGGGCACGGGAGGTCATGCTTCCCGCAAAAGTGTCGCGTTCAGCTTAGGCGGCGAAAAACTCTCATCGCAACGTGCACCGCTGCTTGAAGCAGAGCGCATACTCAGCTCCAACCTAAAGCGGTTTACGCGCACTCCCCTCACAACCGCTAGTGAAGCCGTTCCTGAGAATGTTTCAGCAAATAATCCACCAGTTATTCCCCTGGTCAAACGCCCTGTTCTCTTCCTCGGTTTTTTTCCCGTTTATCAGCTTGCCTGTTATTTCAAGCTGTTGTTAAGCCAAAACTCAGCAGCTTCAGCCAATAACAACAGACTGCTTAACGCACCCTTAGCTATTTTAGAGCATCGTCAGTTAAGCAGCAAAGATGTGACACGCGCATTGCAAGCGGCACTTACCAGCGCAGCATTGCCTGAGCAGTTTCACGCCCCATTGTTAAAAAAACTCAGTACGCAACTGGTTGCAACACCAGCAGCACTGAGCAGTTTTTTCGATAACCTCAGCACAAGCGCCACCGAACCCTTCAGCTGGCATCAGCTCATCATCATCAAAAGCCCTTATCTGGCGCCAACATTTTTAAGCCAATTTCAAACCGTGTTCACTCAGTTGAAAGACCGCAAGCTGAAAGTTCGAACAACCGAAACTTATTTTGCTCCACTCTGGCAGCTTAATACCATCAACCAGCTCAGCCGCCCACAGCCCAAGATCTTTTTCATCGATTCCCTCGTCCCGCCGCCGTCCCGCACAAACACACCACTTACAGCCATTATTGCACTGAGCGGACTGAGCACAGAAAAACATGTTGCCATATTAAAAACCCAAAGCGCGTTTTACCCGGTTTACAGCGCTGCCGGTATGTTTCCATTTTTAACACGTGCCAATATTCCAGTAACAGCGCTTATCAGCATTGATCCAGGGCATGCCAATCGTACACATTTCTATTGGGAGCGCTGGCGCACACTGCGGCACCATGACACACCGCCGCTCATTGCACCGCTCAGCGTGGCAGCAAGCGCGACGCGCCACTATGAGAAATATCACAAAGTCCTTTATTATCTGGACAACTTCTCATGCTGGGAGTCCGTAAAGACCTTTTTTCCACACCCTGAACGCATGTTTGTAAACATGGACGCATCGCTTGCACTAGCGGGCATTCGCATCCTTGCCCGCCTGGGCTACAAACGCATCCTGACTTATGGAATTGACTTCACCATAGGCGCGTTCAAGGCACATGCCAGCACTTATTCGTTGGAAGAACATTGTTTCATGCAACATACACGACTATTGCCCTATGAAACACAGGTCAGACCCTTTTTTCATGCGCTCAAAACATTGCCGCCTGCCGCAGACACACCAGCCAAACAAAATTACACGGAGCCAAGGCTCATGCTTTATCAAACAGCTTACGAAAAATTATGCCAGCAGCTCCAATCCCAGCAAGCACTTCACATCCAGCGCGGCGAAACACAGCTGCTGCCCAGTACGCAAACGCCCATTCAGCTGGCGCATCGTTTAGTACTGAAACCTTATCAGCGACAAACGCTGTACCGCGCGTTATTGCCAGCTTTAAAAAAAGCATACGTAAATTTAAACCTGCATACAAAAACACCCCGTTCACATTGGCTAAAAACTCGTCTCATACAAGCTCTCGCTTTAAGCAGCTAAACGGTGTTTTAGCTGAGTATTTATGTATCCGCTCATCAACTTAATTTCAAAGTGGTGAAACACAGCCGCTGCCCAGTACACAAACGCCCATTCAGCTGGCACATCGTTTAGTATTGAAACCTTATCAGCAACAAACGCTCGTAGCGCGCGTGCGCGTTATTGCCAGCTTTTAAAAATATATGTAAATTTAAACCTGCATACCAAAATACTCCGTTCACACGGGCTAAAAACTCATCTCATACAAGCTCTTGGGTTAAGCAGCTAAACAGCGTTTCATCTTTCAAAGTGGCGAAACACAGCTGCTGCCCAGTACGCAAACGCCCATTCAGCTGGCACATCGTTTAGTATTGAAACCTTATCAGCGACAAACGCTCGTAGCGCGCGTACGCGTTATTGCCAGCTTTTAAAAATATATGTAAATTTAAACCTGCATACCAAAACACCCCGTTCACACGGGCTAAAAACTCGTCTCATACAAGCTCTCGCTTTAAGCAGCTAAACGGTGTTTTAGCTGAGTATTTATGTATCCGCTCATCAATTGACTTCAAAGTGGTGAAACACAGCCGCTGCCCAGTACACAAACGCCCATTCAGCTGGCACATCGTTTAGTATTGAAACCTTATCAGCAACAAACGCTCGTAGCGCGCGTGCGCGTTATTGCCAGCTTTTAAAAATATATGTAAATTTAAACCTGCATACCAAAACACCCCGTTCACACGGGCTTCGTCTCACACAAGCTCTCGCTTTAAGCAGCTAAACGGTGTTTTAGCTGAGTATTTATGTATCCGCTCATCAATTGACTTCAAAGTGGTGAAACACAGCTGTTGCCCAGTACGCAAACGCCCATTCAGCTGGCACATCGTTTAGTATTAGAACCTTATCAGCGACAAACGCTTGTAGCGCGCGTGCACATTATTGCCAGCTTTTAAAAATATATGTAAATTTAAACCTGCATACAAAAATACCCCGTTCACACGGGCTAAAAACTCATCTCACACAAGCTCTCGAGTTAAGCTGTTAAGCGGTGTTTTAGCTGAGTTTTTATGTATCCGCTCATCAATTGACTTCAAAGTGGCGAAACACAGCTGCTGCCCAGTACGCAAACGCCCATTCAGCTGGCACATCGTTTAGTATTAGAACCTTATCAGCGACAAACGCTGTAGCGCGCATGCGCGTTATTACCAGCTTTTAAAAATATATGTAAATTTAAACCTGCATACAAAAACACCCCGCTCACATTGGCTAAAAACTCGTCTCACACAAGCTCTCGCTTTAAGCAGTTAAGCGGTGTTTTAGCTGAGTTTTTATGTATCCGCTCATCAATTGACTTCAAAGTGGTGAAACACAGCTGTTGCCCAGTACGCAAACGCCCATTCAGCTGGCACATCGTTTAGTAATGAAACCTTATCAGCAACAAACGCTCGTAGCGCGCGTGCGCGTTATTGCCAGCTTTTAAAAATATATGTAAATTTAAACCTGCATACAAAAACACTCCGCTCACACGGGCTAAAAACTCATCTCACACAAGCTCTCGCTTTAAGCCGATAAGCGGTGTTTTAGCTGAGTTTTTATGTATCCGCTCATCAACTGACTTCAAAGTGGTGAAACACAGCTGTTGCCCAGTACGCAAACGCCCATTCAGCTGGCACATCGTTTAGTATTAGAACCTTATCAGCGACAAACGCTCGTAGCGCGCGTGCGCGTTATTGCCAGCTTTTAAAAATATATGTAAATTTAAACCTGCATGCCAAAACACCCCGCTCACACGGGCTAAAAACTCGTCTCACACAAGCTCTCGCTTTAAGCAGCTAAACGGTGTTTTAGCTGAGTATTTATGTATCCGCTCATCAATTGACTTCAAAGTGGTGAAACACAGCTGTTGCCCAGTACGCAAACGCCCATTCAGCTGGCACATCGTTTAGTATTAGAACCTTATCAGCGACAAACGCTCGTAGCGTGCGTGCGCATTATTGCCAGCTTTTAAAAATATATGTAAATACAAAAACACTCCGCTTACTCCAACACTTCACATCCAGCGCGGCAAACACAGCTGCTGCCCTACGCAAACGCCCATTCAGCTGACACATCGTTTAGTATTAGAACCTTATCAGCGACAAACGCTCGTAGCGCGCGTGCGCGTTATTGCCAGCTTTTAAAAATATCTAAGCCGCATACCAAAACACCCCGTTCACACGGGCTAAAAACTCGTCTCACACAAGCTCTCGCTTTAAGCAGCTAAACGGTGTTTTAGCTGAGTTTTTATGTATCCGCTCATCAACTTAATTTCAAAGTGGTGAATTTAAGTAAAAAATAAAATCTTATAAAGAATTTCATCTTAAAATAGGTTATTAGCAGTTCTGAGTGGCACTAAAGCTGCTTCAATTGCTGTTATCACCCTTAATATAAAACCCTACTGGCTAAGTGCCGTTCATCGCGATGAAACTAAAAGCTAAAACACACACCAACCGTCAAACTACTGCGTACGACCGCCCATTTCCCCCGCTTATGTTAAAGACCCTTGGCGAGCTGGGCGAGCGTCCGTTATTTCACTTTCTCCACGAAGGTACACAAAGTACCATCACTGCCCGCCAAGCCAAAACTTGGATTGAACATGGGGCATACGGCCTCAAAACATTGGGCGTTAAACGCAATGTTATGGTTGGCATTATGTTCAAGCCCTCGCCTCATTGGATTTTGGCTGAACAAATGTGTATGATTCTGGGGGGCGTCTCTGTTGGTATTTATGACAATATCACGCTCAAAAGCTTGGAACACTACATCCAACAAACGCGCCTGAACATTGTCTTTATTGACAGCTTAGAGTGTTACAATAAATTATTAAATTTTCGTACGCAGCTGCGCACACTCATTGTTAAAGATGAGCTTTACAGTGTCCTCAAACGCAAAACATCCGCTAAGGCGTTCAAGCTGCTCAGCTGGTCTCAGCTCATTGCCGCCGGCGCCGCAGCCGCGCAAGCCCAACCGCAACAGCTTAACAAAGAATTAGCCGCATTAAAGGGGTCTCAGCTAGCTGCCATCATTTACACCAGCGGTTCGCTGGGCATGCCCAAGGGTGTTATGCTAGAGCATAAGGATTTTGTCTATCAAATAACAGCCGTCGCCAAACACTTTCATATGATCAACGAAACGGATATCGCGCTTTCCGTTTTACCTGTGGCACACACCTTTGAACGGACCGTCATTTATTTTTACATGAGCTTAAAGCTCACCATCTACATGTTGAGCGACCCCACACAGCTGAGAAATGTGATTGGCACTGTGCGCCCTACCATCCTGACAGCAGTGCCGCGCCTGTTAGAGCGCGTTCATGAAGCAACGGTGGCACGCGCCGCCAAACGTCCCTTTCCACTCAGGCACCTCGCCCAACATGCGTTTGCCTACGCAGCGAAGCGCAACCCGCTCAATCCGCTCTCAAGCCTCGCAAAAATTTATGACAGACTTGTTTATAAAAAAGTACGCGTCGCCCTAGGTGATTCCCTCAAGTTCATCATCAGCGGAGGTGCTCCATTGGATGCGCAAACCATCTCTTTCTTTTTTTCCATCGGCATTCCCGTTTACGAAGGTTATGGGCTCACGGAAACAGCACCTGTCATCTCTGCCAATACAGCTGAGCATTTCAAACCTTGCAGCATCGGCCGCCCCCTCAGTGGAACACGCGTCAAAATCTCTCCGCAAGGCGAGCTGATTGTCCAGACGCCATCACTGATGCGCGGCTATTTCAAACTTCCCGGGCTCACACGCCGCGTCATTCAGCGCGACGCCAATGGGCGCCGCTGGCTGCATACCGGTGATAAGGGACGCATTGAAGCTGGTTTTATTTTTTTAGAAGGACGCATTAAAGAATTTTTCAAAACTTCTACCGGCAAATATGTCAATCCTGTCATCATTGAAAAGCAGCTGACAAACCATCCCGCCATCAGTCATGCGCTTGTGATTGGCGAACGGAGAAAATTTGTCAGTGCGCTGCTTTTTGTGGACCCGCAGTTCTTGCCCAAGGCCACAGTGGCTGCGCGCGCCACATTGGCTGATGAACTCCTCACATGGATCGTCACTGTCAACAAAAATTTTGAATCCTGGCAACACGTGCAAAAAATTAAACTGGTGTGGCAAGAGCTCAGCATTGCCGCCAACGACCTTACCCCCAAACTCAGCATCAAACGCGGTGAACTTGAAGTCAAATTTAAAACGCTCATTGATGCTTTTTATCACTGAGCGCTGCACACAGAAAGACTCAGCAACAAAGCTGAATGCCATTAGCTCATTAAGAATGCCATTAGCTCATTAAGAATGCCATTAGCTCATTAAGAATGCCGTTAGCTCATTAATTTAGTGCTATTTATGAATAACTCGAAACCCTGTACGTTATGAAAGCACGTCAGCGGCAAACGCCGGCAGCAAGAAAAAAGCAGCCGCGCCCCAAAACCGCTCATTCTGCCACTGCCAATTCGCTTTGTGAACTGGTCTTTAACAACCTGAACGCCAATCCCGATAAAGTTTTGCTGCATGCTGTTGCTGCCGCTGGTGCAGTAACGTCTTATACAGGGCAAGAGACATTGAAGCTTATTGAGCAGAGCAGGCAAGCACTCCTCAGCTTGGGACTGCAGCGCAACCAGTACGTGGGCATGATGATGGGCGCCTCACCCCATTGGATCTTTTTTGAGCAGGCTATTTTAAGCATAGGCGCTATCAGTATTGGCATCTTTGAAAAAACCAATTACGCAACGCTCAAACAATTGATGCGTGATACGGCATTAAGTTTTATTTTTGTTGACTCTGAAGAATGTGCGCAACTGCTCACAGGATTTCAGAAAAAGTTTAAGTACGTCTTTATTCAAGATGATTTATTCGCGCAATTTCACGAAAATAAAAATTTCAAACATACGCAGCTACTGAGCTGGTCACAGCTGCTGGAGCTAGCCGTTAATCCACAAGCGAACAAACCCTCAGCTGTTGTTCCCCTTGCCAAAGCCATGACCTCCATCAAGGGCGAACGGACAGCAGCCATATTTTATACCAGCGGGACATACGGCCCCCCTAAAGGCGTGCTCACAACACATCGCAGTCTGGTGTTTCAGATCATGCAGCTGAACAAGTATTTTAAAATGGAACAAACCAGTGACCGCTCACTTTCTATTTTGCCCATCGCACATGTACTTGAGCGCTTATCGGTTTATTATTATCTTACCAATAACATTGCTAACTATTTCTTAGCTGACATTAAAAACATCTACAATGCACTCAGGCGTTTCAAGCCGACTGTGCTCGTTGTTGTCCCGCGTGTGCTCGAACGTTTTTATGAACGCATTCAAAAAACGATTGTCAAGACGCCACAGCCATTGCGTTTGTTTTATCAAAAACTGCTGGCAGCTGTTGAAACGCACGATCCTGAACTGCCATTGAATTGGCGCGTACAGCTTTATCGTTTTATTTACAAACGAACCATCCTCAAAGCCTTCGGCGGAAAATTAAAATTCTTCATCAGCTCAGGTGCCCGGCTAGACCCTAAACTATTGCGTGTTTATGTTGCGGGAGGAACGCCTATTTACAGTGCCTACGGCGCCAGCGAAACAACCGGTGCCATCAGCATCAACAGCAAACAGCACCTCAAATACTACAGCGCAGGACATGTCCTTGAAGATGTCCACATCAAAATAGGCGCTAACCATGAAATATTTGTCAGTAGCCCCGCACTGATGAAAGGCTACGTAAACGATGTTAAAGCCACGCAAAAGGTTATCTCACACGACAAACACAAACGCAGCTGGTTTGCCACCGGTGATAAGGGACGTTTAACAGACGGCTTCATCTTTTTGGAAGGACGGCTTAAAGATCTCTTTAAAACTTCAACAGGACATTTTGTCAATCCCAGCCCAATTGAAGCACACCTCTGTAATCACCATCAAGTCAGTTATGCATTAATAGTTGGCGAAACCCGTAAAATGGTCTGTGCATTGCTTTTTATTAATCCACTCACCATGGATAAAAATCAGCGCAATTTTGAGGAGCTCATGCATCGGCAAATGCAGCGGCTAATCATCCAGGTTAACGCGGATCTCCCGGACTGGGAGAAGATCAAACGCTTTCGGATTATTTGGGAAATGCCTTCCTTTGTCCGTAATGAATTATCACTCAAACTAGATCTTCGCCGCGGAGCTTTGGAACAAAAGTATAAAGCTGAAATTGATGCCATGTATGACTAAGCTGCCATGTATGGCTAAAATAGACACTTGTTACTGCTCATTCAATTTTTATGCTGATGTATTGAGTCATCAATTTTAAAATAATTCAGCTTCATTTAATTTAAGGAAATTTATTATGAAAGAACGTATTGCTGTCCTTGCGGGGTTACGCACACCTATGGGCAAAACAGGGGGAATGCTTAAAAGCCTTTCTGCTGTGGAGCTGGGAGCACATGTTGTGAAAGAAGCGCTCATGCGTGTTCCGCTCAAACCTGATGAAATTGACGAAGTGATTATGGGAAACGTCGCCCAACCTATAGACGCTGCTAATGTCACGCGTGTCATTGCCCTCACTGCAGGACTCCCCACAACTGTGCCAGCATTCACCGTACATCGCAATTGTGCCAGCGGCATGCAGGCATTGTCTTCAGCAGCGGAACGGATCTTGACGGCAAACCTGAATTGCTGCATTGCCGGCGGTGTAGAAACCATGACACACATCCCATTTTTTTATAACGAAGTGATGAAAACACTTTTTGTCAAACTTGCCAATCCGCGGCTCTCAGTGCTCAGCAAACTCAGTTTGCTTGCCAGTTTCCGCCTGCGTTTCTTAAAACCACTTATTGGCATCAAACAAGGACTCACCGATCCCACTGTTGGTCTAAATATGGGCGAAACCGCTGAAGTCTTAGCAAAAGAATTCGGCATCACCCGGACAAGTCAGGACGAGTTTGCTTTACGTTCCCACCAACGCGCGGTGCGCGCACAAAAAAAAGGTATTTTTGCAGAAGAAATTCACCCATTGTTCTCACAGACACAAAGGCCTGCGCTGCTGGCACAGGATGAAGGACCGCGTCATCGACAAACCTTGCAGGCATTGACCGCGCTGAAACCCTATTTTGATCGTGAGAACGGTACCGTAACAGCAGGCAACGCTTGTATGATGAGCGACGGTGCCGCCGCACTAGTCCTCATGCGTGAACGCGTAGCCAAAAGCCGCCACCTCAAACCACTGGGATATATCCGTGCCTACGCCTATGCCGCGCTATCCGCCAAGCGTATGGGGTTAGGTCCCGTCTTTGCCACACAGCGCCTGTTCAAGCAGACTGGTATGAACCTCAAACAGATAGACTTGGTAGAATTAAATGAAGCCTTTGCCGCACAAGTGCTTGCCAATGTTAAAGCATTTGCCTCTAAACAATTTGCACAAACTGAACTGAGCAGCCCACAAGCACTTGGCGAGCTGGACCCCGCTAAGCTAAATGTCAATGGCGGCGCCATAGCTTTGGGGCATCCCGTAGGCATGTCCGGTGCGCGTTTGGTTCTGCATACGCTTTTAGAGTTACGCCGCCGGAAGGCGCAACGCGGACTGGCAACACTTTGTGTGGGCGGCGGTCAAGGTGCCGCATTTCTCTTAGAAGCAGCCTAAACAGTATTCCACGTCCAAACTAACCAATATCCGTGCAACTATTTTTGCAGCAAGCCTGAACATCATCAATATTACCTACTTTAATCAGTCAGCCAACATGTCCCCCGTTCCCCCAAAAAAACAACCTAAAAACACCGCTGCCGCCAAACGCGGCAAAAACACTCCCCCTAAAATACTCACACTCAGAAAAAAAGCTTTCACGCTGCGCGTTGATTCCACTACCCAAATAGCGGAACTTTCCCTAGACGTCAAAGACAGCAAGGTCAATGTCCTCAGAGTCAGTGTTCTGGAAGAGCTGAGTGCTTTTCTCAAAGAGCTGAGAGCATTGCCTGTGCGCCTGTTGGTCATAAAAAGTGGAAAGGCGGGCTCATTTATTGCCGGTGCCGATATTCTTGAAATTAAAGCAGCTGTTAAAAACGGACAGCTCAAGGAACTGATCAAGCTGGGGCAACAAACATTAACCGCACTCAGTAACTTTAAAGCACCTACGCTTGCCGTGATAGACGGTCATGCCTTTGGCGGCGGGTTGGAGTTGGCGCTGGCCTGTACTTACCGGGTGGTGAGCCGTGAAACCACTTCACGACTGGGACTTCCTGAAGTGACATTGGGCATTATTCCCGGGTTTGGCGGCACCCAACGCCTACCGGCACTTATTGGACTGCCGCGCGCACTGAAAATGATGCTCAGTGGCAAAATGCTCACTGCACAAGAAGCTTACAACATTGGGCTGGCACACGACATTGTCCCCAGCGCGTACTTGAACACTAAGCTTCCAAAACTGGCAGAAAAAATTATTCGTGACCCGCAGTCAGTACAAGCCGCCACACTAAGACGCCGCCGCAAACATTTCTCCCGATTCCAATCCCTGTTAGTGCGGCTGGGCTTAAAATTCATTATCCGCCGTACCGCCAAACAGCTTCGCCAAAATATGGGCACCCATTATCCTGCACCCTTTGAATTGTTGGATGTTTTACGTAAGAGTTATCCCGCCACCACGCAAGCTCAGCAGGATTACGGAATGCAGCTGGAATTAGTTAGCTGCAGCAAACTCTTAAAACATGAAGTCACCAGCAATTTGCTGAAGCTCTTTGAATACAACAATGCCTTAAAAAATCAACCGATCACAATACCAGCACCGTTTGCCAGTACCCGTCCTGCACCGCAGCGCAAACAGTCCAAACGCCAGCAGAAAGCCCCCAAGATCACACAGGGCTGGGTGATTGGCGGTGGTACAATGGGAAGCGGCATAGCCTGGTTCCTCAGTCACGGCGGACTTCCCACGCGCATCAAGGAAACCTCCTGGGACATTGCGTGCAGCAGTTATCAAAAGCTGCGCGCCATCCATCATCAGCGCGAACGCAGAGCAGGGCAAAAGGCACGCGTGACGCAGCAGGAACTGGCGCGCAGCTCATTCACAACAACATGGAATCCCATTCACAGCAACACACTTGTGATTGAAGCCACAGCTGAAAACCTCGCGCTCAAACAGCAGCTCTTCAAAGAGCTGGAAGCGCATTGTCATCCCGAAGCTATTCTCGCTACCAATACCTCCTCACTGAGTGTCAATGCCATTGCTGCCAAACTGAAACATAGTGAACGTTTCCTCGCCATCCATTTTTTCAATCCTGTGCATAGAATGCAGCTTGTTGAATTGGCTCCAGCCCCTAAGACAGACTCTCAGTTATTCAATGCTGTTGCCACACTGCTGCGACGCGGCGGTAAGTTGGTCGTTCCCGTCAAGGCCTGCCCCGGGTTCCTGGTCAATCGTATTCTCTTCGCTTATTTGAACGAGGCATTGCACTTGCTGGCCGAAACAAAAGCGGTTGAGCTTATTGATACCAGCTTAAAAGAATTCGGCATGCCGATGGGACCCTTTGCATTAATGGATCAAGTGGGCATTGATATTTGCGCACATGCCGGCGAAAACATCGCAGCAGCTTATAATAACACCAAGCAGTTCCCCAGTGAATACAAGACGCTGCTGAATTTGAATTGGCTTGGCAAAAAAAATGAAAAGGGATTTTATGTTTATGCCGGCTCTAAACCTATTGGTCTCAATCCTGAATTGTATTCAGCGCTTTACGGCGAAAGTGCGGCGATGAAACGTTCATTTAAGCCTGCAGAAATTGTTGAACGCCTTATTTTGGCAATGGCACGTGAAGCACTGCTGGCACTGGAAAATGAAGTGGTGCGCACACATTGGGAATTAGATTTGGCATTGCTTTACGGCAGTGGATTTCCAGCATTTCGCGGCGGCATCCTGCGCTATGTGGACGCAGTGACACCCATTAAAACTCTAAAAAAAATCGAACGGCTGAGAGACTTTTATGGCGAACGTTTTACGCCGCCGCCATTATTGGAACAGCTGGTTAAACGCAATAAAAAGTTTTATAACGATTAAAAATTCACATCACACTTATTTTTAACATCCTCATTAACCATGGAAACACTAGTTTATTACCAACACTACATTATATCACCTGCTACATTATTACTCTTGGTCATCATTGGCTACAGCGTTTTACTGTACAATGGGTTTAACAATCGCTGGGTATGGACATTGCTGCAGCTGCTGGTGGCAGAAGTTTTTCTGCTCTTTCACAATTTAAGCGGTGCCGTTTTTTTCAGCTTGCTGGCATTCGTCACGTTTTGTTTTGCCGTCACACCGCTTGCCAGTGCATTATTATGGCCCTTATTTAAATTAGCCCGTAAACTGAAGCCACTCGGCAATATATCTGAACGGGAACGCATTGCATTGCTTTCTGGCAATACTTGGGTGGAAAAAGATCTTTTTTCAGGTGCACCCAAGCTGAGAGAATTGCTGGCTTATAAGAATAAACCGCTCACTCAGGCGGAAAAAGCGTTTTTAGCAGGTCCCGTTGAACGCGTTTGCGCCATGACCAATGATTTTCGTATTCACGAAGAACGCGAGCTGCCTGCGGCATTATGGAATTATCTGAAAACACAAAAATTCTTTGGCATGCTTATTCCCACACGTTATGGCGGACTTGGGTTCTCTGCCGAAGCTCAGAGTTTGGTCATCCAAAAATTAGCGTCGCGCTCTTATCCGCTGGCCGTCACCGTTATGGTGCCCAATTCACTAGGACCGGCTGAGCTGTTGCTCAAATATGGCAGCAAACGCCAAAAAGACAAATATCTGAGAAAGTTGGCTACAGGTAAATTTTTGCCCTGTTTTGCGCTAACGGAACCCCTTGCCGGGTCAGACGCCTCATCCATCACATCGGAAGGGATCCTCTTTAAAAATAAACAGACAGGCGAACTGCAAATCAAATTAACCTGGCGCAAACGTTACATCACACTTGCCGCCATTTCTGACGTCTTAGGGTTGGCATTTCAACTCAAAGACCCGCAAAAGCTGCTGGAAGCCGATGAAAGCAGCGGCATTACCTGTGCGCTCATTCCAACAACCACTAAAGGCGTGATCCTTGGCAAACGCCATGATCCGTTAAATGTTCCGTTTTATAATTGTCCAACCGAAGGAAATAATATCATTGTTGGTTTGGACGCCGTCATTGGTGAGCGGCAGGGGCTGGGCAAGGGTTGGAGCATGCTTATGGAATGCCTGGCTGCCGGTCGCGGCATTTCATTACCTGCCCTCTCAGCAGGAGGGTTGAAGTTGAACCTGGAAGTAGCCGCTACTTACAGTTATGTACGCAGACAATTTGGTCTCCCGCTCTATCAGTTTGAAGGAGTCAGCGAAAAACTTGCCCCCATTTGCGCCATGAATACCATCATTGAAGCGGCAAGGCGCTACACCACGGCATCCATTGACGCAGGTTTTGCTGCGCCCATTGTCTCCGCTATTCTCAAATATCACGCTACGGAAATGGTGCGGCGCGCGACAAATCACACGCTGGATATCCTAGGCGGAGCTGGCATTTCACGCGGACGACGTAATTTAGTGGCCAATCCCTACATGGCCATTCCTATTGCCATCACCGTAGAAGGCGCCAACATTCTTACGCGCAGCTTCATCATCTTCGGTCAAGGGTTATTCCGCGCACATCCGCATTTATATCAAGAAATGACTGCCATTGAAGAAAATAACCTGGGAGCTTTCACACGGTCATTGCGCGGGCATCTTTATCACATTACGCGCATGAAAGGACGCGGCCTATTGTTTTTCCTCACGCGCGGCTACGTAGCACTCAGCACTTGGCGTGACCCACTGGGGACGTACAAACGCAAACTCCTCTGGTCATCCACCACACTTGCATTGCTTAGCGAAAGTGTCTTACTGCTCAAAGGCTCCGCCTTAAAACGCAGCGAAATGCTCACCGGGCAGCTAGGCGATATCCTCTCCTGGCTTTACCTGCTGACAGCCACCCTCGCACGTTCTGAACAAAACGGCGTACCCGCTAAAAACAGCGCCGAAGGTGTTTTATTGCAATACGCCATGACTTATGGTTTTGCTGAAATTCAAACAAACATAGAAACGATCATCGCCAATTTGCTGCCTGGCGTGGGACCAATTTTCAGCAAGCTGCTCTCCCTTAACCCCATTGGCGGCAAACCGCGCGACAGCCTGCTGCGGCAAGTAGCGGCCAACATGGTCACAAACGCAGCATTGCGGCGGCACCACACGGAAGGACTTTACATCCCGCCCCAAGCAACGGAACAATTACAACGCCTGCAGCGTGCCTTTAACGCCGCGCGTGAAGCCGATGGTCTGCTGCTCACCCTTCGCAAAAGCTTGCAAACACGCGGCATGAAATTTGATCGCAATAACCTTAAAGCCACCTTAGCCTTAGCCGGCAAAGAAAAAATACTTTCACCTGCAGAGCTGAAAAAATTGCAAGCGGCGCAAAAATTAATGCAAGACGCCATAGAAGTGGACGCGTTCACGCTTGCCCAATACAAACAGCGCAAAGGCTGAAAAACAAACACAGCTCTCCGCGTGACTAAACCGGCTTAAACAAAGTGTCCGTCACTCAATCATGAAACCTAAGCCGCTGGTTTTTGCCGTTTTAGGCGCAGGCCGCATTGGCCGCATGCATGCCCTCAATCTTCTCAGTATGCCCACAGTGCAGCTTAAAATTGTACTGGATAAATACTTGCAAACAGACTGGCTGCCGCCCAATGCTACTGTAACCGTCACAAAAGACTTAACGCAAATTCTTGACGATCGCGAAATTGATGCAATAGTTATTGCCACATCCTCCAATTCTCACGTAGAGCTCATCCGCGCCATTCTTCCCACAGGCAAACACATCTTCGCGGAAAAACCCGTTTCATTCTCTTCCGCCGTCTTAGCCGAACTGGAACAGGAAGTAGCGGCTGCCGGCATTAAGCTGCAGCTAGGCTACAATCGCCGCTACGATCCCAATATCATGAAATTAAAACAAAAACTTGTTGAACATGATTTGAGCAAGCTTTATTTAGTAAACATAAAAAATCGTGATCCAGTACGTCCGCCGCTGGCTTTCATTCCCAAATCCGGTGGTATGTTATTTGATTTTAATGTACACGATTTTGATATGATCCATTTTCTGACCAATACCGATATAAGCAGCATTTATGTCCTGGGTGCCAATCTTATTGATCCTAAGCTTGGCGAATTGGGAGATATTGACGTTGCGCTTATCAGCATGAAACTAGCAAACGGCGCGTTTGCCGTCATTGACACGGCGCGTGAAACGGGTTACGGTTACGACCAGGAAATAGAAGTTTTTGCAGAATGCGGCAGTTTTAAGCTCCAAAACGTGCGCACAGATACGCTACTTTGCAGCACGCCTGAGCATATTACCATAGCGCCGCCAAAAGCCAATTTTAGCGAACGTTACCGCGAAGCATATTTTATTCAATTTGAAAAATTCATAACATGGCTGAATGCCCCACAACAGCATCCCGGCGAGATTAGCCTAAGCGATGGCAGACGTGCCATTTGCGTGGCAGAAGCTGCCGCACGTTCGCTTGAAACAGGTCTAGCCCAACCCATTTGTTACAAATCTGCCTGATCATATTATAATATCTACAACTGTTAAACCGCCACACAACCCATCAACACTCAGAACACTCAGCTATGTCTTCACACTACAAAATGTTAACCCGCCTAATGTTTTGCATACTGCTCTTCAGTGCCAGCTTAGGAGTGCCGCTTGCCGCTAAAACACAGTTGGCTTTTGCAACATTGGCACCGAAGAGCTCCATTTGGGGGACGCTGATCCGCAATACGGTACGCGACGCGTACCATAAAAGCGATAAAGAATTACTCATCCGTGTGTATTACGGCGGCGTGCAAGGCGATGAAACCGAAATGAAAGCTAAGCTGGATATAGGACAGCTGGACGGCGGTTTTTTTACCGGCAATGGACTGGGAGCCTTGGCCAATGAGGTGCGTATCTTAGAAATGCCGGGATTGGTCACCAACTACAAAGCTGCCACGCGGGTTTATGCTGCACTCAAACCCACGTTCAACTACTATTTTAACCAAAATGGCTACGAGCTGCTTGGTCTTGCTGAGATGGGCTTTGCCTACTTTTATTCGCAAAAACCCATTCACTCAATCAGCCACGTCAAAGAAACGCGCATGTGGCTCTGGAAAGGCGATGCTTTTGCAGGCGCGCTTATGAAAATGCTGAACATACCGGCTATTGCCGTGAGTTTTACAGAAGTACTGCCATCGCTGCAAACAGGGCTGATTGATGGCGTTTACGCAACCCCCACTGCCTTGCTTTCATTGGAATGGCAAACACAGGTTAATTATATGTTGGACCTGCCGCTTACTTTGGTTTCCAGCGGCATTGTTCTGAAAAAAACGGCATGGGATGAACTCAGTCCTGAGTTGCGAAAGCTCCTGCTCAGCGTTATCAACCACCAGCTGGCTAAGTACAAACCACTGCTCCACGAAAAAGAACAAATAAGTTTGCAGACTCTGGCTAAGCTCAACATCGAAATTCTTCCCAGTCAAGACAATTTATCAGAGCTTACCGCAAGTACGCGCCCGCTGCTCAGTGGATTCCCGCGTTCATTGCAAACACGCATACAAACCGTTCTTGCCACCATTCCCTAAAACAAGATCATTCCACAACCCAAGGCCATACAGTTGTTACGCGCCCATGGCTTCCAACACAGCTCCCAGTCTCATCACACACAATGCTTAAGTACTTAACAAGAATTGAAACACTGGTCGTGCGGAGTTTCACGATCCTCAGTGCAACCTTCTTCACCGCAGCTGTGGGGCTTTATACCTTACAAGTGACATTGCGGCTTTTTTTTCACAGCGCGCTTTATTGGATTGATCCAACAATTGCTTATCTCTTTGCCATTACCGCATTAGGCGGTGCCGCGCTTGCCTGCCAGCACAATGAAAATATTAAGGTGAAATTCTTCAAACGCCTCAGCCAAAAACGCGCAGTACAGCTTGGCAGCGAGAGTTTTGCATGTTTGGTCACATTGTTGATCCTATACATGTTTTATCTGCATCTGCGCAGTGTGGGAACATTGGGCGGAGCTCCCGAAAATGAATGGACATTGAATGCTGAGGCGCTCAAAGATCTGCCATACCTACTTATTTTCAGCGGTTCGCTGCTGCTTTACATCAGTCGCGTGCTGCGCATCATCCTCAATGCACCGCTTGGCGACGATAACCACGATACCCCGCAAAATACCACTGTATGATCACCTTTGGCATTGCTCTGTGTTTATTTTTTTTATTAGGGCTAGGTACGCCGCTTTATTTAATTCTCGTCGCCCTGTCCGCACTGCTTTTCACAACCAGTGACCTCCCACTGGCAGCAACCGTCATCAGTTTCAAACGACTAGAGGTACAGGAATTTCTTTCCGCTATACCCCTCTTCACGTACGCAGGTTATGCCTTATCACGTTCAGCAGTCCCTGCACGCATCGTCAAGCTTTCTACGGCATGGTTAGGCTGGTTCCACGGCTCAGCCACAGCTGTAACCGTCATGGTCATGGCGCTCTTTACAGCGCTCACCGGTGCCAGCGGCATCAGTATTCTGGCGCTGGGCGCGCTCATGTACCCCCTGCTCAACCAGGCCACCCGCAATGAACGTTTTGCTTATGGGCTCATCACCGGCTCAGGAAGCATTGGTCTGTTGCTTGCGCCATCACTGCCCGTGATCATTTACGGGATCATCGCCAATCAAAACGCCAGCGCCCATGGGCGCGTGGAATTGGAGCTGCTCTTTCGTGCGGCTCTCCTGCCAACAGCATTGTTACTGGGAGGCTACATCCTTTACGGCAGCATCATTGAACGCAGGAGTGTGCGCACGCGCCGCCTTGCGGGCGCCAGCATTAAAAACGTTAAATTTGAGCTTCGTCCAGCACTGTTAGCGCTTAAAAACACCGCGTGGGAACTTCTGCTGCCCATACTGGTGTATGGCGGTATTTACTGGGGTTTTTTCACCATCTTAGAGGCTGCCTTAGTGGCTTACCTGTACACGACGCTGCTGCTTTTTATTATCCGACGCGAATGTAAATGGCGGCGCGATTTCATCCCACTTACAGTAGGGTCGTTAAAACTCAGTGGCGGCATTTTCATCATCATGGCAAGCGCATTCATTCTTACCAATTACCTAGTGAATGAACGCTTTCCGCAAACACTCTTCAATGCGCTGTCTCCCTATCTGAGCAACCGCTACATCTTTCTCATTGCCATCAATATATTCCTGCTCCTTGTGGGCTGCATCTTAGACATTTTTTCGGCTATTCTGATTATCTTGCCATTGGTCCTGCCCATTGTCGAACGTTATGGCATTAATCCGTATCATTTTGCCATTATCTTTCTAGTAAATTTGGAAATAGGATATATTACACCGCCTGTAGGACTGAATTTATTCATTGCCAGCTATCGTTTCAAAAAAGACATTCTTTTTATTTACCGCGCAACGATTCCCTTTTTACTCATTCTCCTAGGTATCTTAGCCATACTTAGCTACATTCCCGTGCTTTCCACTTTCACCATTACCTCCGCCGAAAACAACAATACTCACCAAACAAATTCTTCCACCCATGACCGTGAAGCGCCTTCACGCATAAAAACGTTCAACATCAGCGCTAGTACAGCCACATCGCTCAGCCTGACCTTCAGTCCTGCCCGCGATAATACACCACTGCCCGCAGGCACTGAATTGCAATACAATATTGTGTACATTGATGAAGCCATGGATGAACTGGAGCTCATCGTGGATTTTGGAGAAAGTCTCAGTATTCCCACAAAAAGCCTCAAACGCACCAACGACAACCTGCAGTACACACTCATGCACCTGAAGCCGCAAACCACTTATTCATTGGTACTCCTGGCAGAAGATGCCGCAGGAAATGTCAGTTTTCCCTCCGCTATTCTCACAACACAAACACGGCCCTGATGCAGATGCTTGCCTGCAGTACAAAAAATCGCTGACTTCACAAAAATAAAAAAGCTTATCCTGTAATATGCACTTCAATCTTCGTACCCGTAAATTGCTTACTGCGCTTCCTATTGAACGCCTTTTGTCGCGCTGGGGAGAACTGAGCGGTTATGAAACTAACGCCGTCATGGGCGACGAAGCTGATTTTAGCGAATACAAAGCTTACGTGTTCGGCGATGAAGTGCGGCGCATTGATTGGAAGGTTTATGCACGGCGTGAGCGGTTATTTGTCAAGAAATTTGCATCGGAGCGCGCGCGCAGTACACTCGTTGTGCTTGACGCGTCCGCATCCATGGCAGAAGGGCTGCACGGAGCTCCTGTGAAAACCGCTGCAGACAGCGCCGCGCACAAACTTGCCCCAAAATCAACTGGCGGCATGGCAACCGTACTGCGCTATCTTTTTCATTATCTTTACATCAAACAAGAACCTTATGCCGTAGCCGTCATGCGCGGCGGTAAACGCGATTTTTATAAAATGCAAAACGGCAGCAAACAACTGCGCCTCATGGAAACATTGCTCACGCAGTTAGAAGCACGCGGCACTAATTTAGCGATCCCTGAGCTCATTGATACCATCCGCAGTGGCGGCGAATTTAAAAATATGTTGTTTTTCTCTGATTTTCAGATGGAACCGCGCACCCTCATTCCCCTCATTCGCGCCACCAGCCGCAAACAGCTTGCACTCAGCTGCATCAGTTATTTCAATCCGCGACTCTTAAACATTCGTTTCATCAGCGGATTGCGCTGGATCAAAGATAGTGAAACAGGCAGCTTCGCCGTTATGAATCAACGCGATATGAAAAAATATCGTAAACTAATCTTAGAACATTATGAAGCCATCGCCAGACTGCTGCGTGCACGCGGCGTCCGCTATCAGCAACTGGATTTCAGAGAACAAGATAGTTTCAAAAGTTTCACCACATTATTTCAAAGCTAAACCGCACAGCCAACACATTTTTAGCAGAACATCAGCATGTTTTTACAAAATCCGCTTGTCTGGTGGCTAGCCCCTCTGGCGCTGCTGCCGTTCCTCATCCACTTCCGCCAATTTATCCGCCAGCACACTCAAGCTCTGCCATCATTGTTTTTTGTCCGCAAGCTGCTGGCACAAAAACACCAACAATTCAAACGCCGCTACCTGACAGAAACTATTTTAGAAACGCTGCTCATCCTCGGCGCACTGCTGCTGTGGAGCCAGCCAACAGCCGCCACCGCGCCGCAAGCAGGTGAAAAACTGGTGGTGCTCATTGACGATAGTCCTTCCATGCGTTATTATTACCAGGAACAAGCAGGGGCCACAGGGAGCCAGTTGCCCAGCCGCCTGCTGCCAACCCTGACAACACTGCTCCAGCAAAACACATTCTCTGAAATTACACTCAGACGTTTGTCTGCCACAGCCGCTAATGAAAGCACGCCGCTTAGCAGTGTTACACAGCTGCAAACATTTTTAAAAAATATTGGCGCCAGTGCCGGCAACACAGCATGGCAAGCCAGTGCGCTAAGCTCATTGCTCTCCGAGCTTGCAGCCACTTCCACCGCCACCAACGTTCGTTACCTGCTGTACAGCGACTTCAAAGCCAATCATTTTAAAACCAACCCAACCAATATTGCCAAACAGACAGCGTTCAAGCTCCCCAGCGGCAGTTTATACATCCAGGCAGAGCCCAGTGCGCCGTCGTTAATGCCGCTCAAGCTGCCCACACGACATTTTTTCAAACGCGAGAAACTTATTTTCTCGCAAGACATAGCCAATGTGCCAACCGACCAAACAACAGCGGCAGCGGACTTATTCCTTGAAGTGAGCCTTAACGCCCAAAAAGTTTTTCTTAGCAAGCTGAGCGTTCCCACGCAGACGCCAGCAGCAGCAGTGACCACACTCAAACTGCCCATAGAACTTGTCCTGGATACAGCAGGCACCCATTTACTCAGCACAACGCTACTCAGCGGAACAGTGCCTGTACAACGGGAAAGTGAAGTGCTGTTTGTTTATCCCAAACTTTCATTGCGTCCGCTCACACGCTCACCGGCGGTGATCAATTTTCTTGAGGCGCTGTTTCTGCACGATAATCGCGCAGAAACCATTACACTCTCCGCCAATGGACAAACATTACTCATCACAGATCCCGCCGCTGCGCTAGCACAACTGAAACTGCAAACATTGCAAACACAGCCCGCGATTGTCCTGCTCTCACCGCAACAAGATGTGCGCCGCATGGAAAGTTATTTACAAATGTTCAGCGGCACCCCCCATTATTTGAGCTCAGTGGAAAAAATGAGCGCCCAAAGTCAATTTTACTGGAATGAACGTCCGCAGGCAACCCCGAATTTCGATGACAGCTTTTCAGCTGATCACAGCTACTTAAAACTCAGCCCGCAAAGCATCGAACATATACGCCCCTTGTTCAGCATTGATCAGACTCCAGTTAGCTTCCAACTGGGGCAAAAAGTGTTTTTCACGTTTCTAAGTGAAACCAGTTTATTGACCACCCCCCATCCCTTACAGCTTGTATGGTTTTACGAAGCGCTCTTTGCCTTAAACGGCGGCAAACGCGTGGTGCCTATTTACGATGAAGCTGCCTTCACACTGGCTACCCTCAATGCCAATACCACCAAGTTCAGACCGCTCCTGGTCTCAACAAACTCGTCAGCTGCCGCTAACGCTGAAAGCACCATAACACCCAGCGGCATACCGCCGCCACGCGCATGGGAAGACGCACAACATGTTTATCTCCTCAGCAGTGCGGCAGAAGAGTACACCAGCACGTCGCTTATCCCAAACAACACCACACCCTTCACCTTACCGCACCTAGGCGCAGCAACCTTGCTCACAACTGCCAGCACTGCAGCGCATTCCGCTCAGTCTAAAATTTTTAATTTCACGCTCAGTGACTTCATCCTCTTCATGGAAATACTATGCCTACTCCTGCTTTTCAGTGTTTTTTATTTCAGAATGCAAAACGAACGCTTAACTGCCTAAGCTTAGGCTTGCTGGTAGGGCTTAGCAGTTTATGTTTTGCATTAACGCTCAGCGCAGCCACTGCTCCCATAACACGCGTCATCGCCACCAAGCTCAATGCTCCCTGGCAAGTGGATTTTGCACCGCACGGACGCATTTTTATCAGCGAACGTGCAGGAACCATCATCGTTTGTGAACCGCAAGCAGCTGGAAGTTCTTATATAAAACGCAGCTGGGCGCGACTTACAGACGTGGCGACAGGCGGCGAAGCGGGTCTTTTGGGCTTGGCCTTAGATCCCGATTTTGCAAACACTGCGTATGTGTACCTGGCATACACTTATCAACAAAATGGGCAGTTTTACAATCGCCTTGTGCGTTACCGGGAAATAACAACAGCCAGTGGTGAGCGCCGCGGCATCCACGATAAAATTCTCTTAGATCATATCCCCGGCGCCTATTATCACGATGGCGGAAGGCTTAAATTTCATCCTACGGACGGTACATTGTTCTGGAGCATCGGGGATCGCGGGGTTCCGCAAAGCGCGCAAACACTGACGACGCTCACAGGCAAAGTCCTGCGCCTCACACGGACAGCTGCCATTCCCAGCAATAACCCATTTCCGCGTTCATACATTTTCAGTTACGGGCATAGGAACGTGCAAGGCATTGCTTTCGATGTGCAGCACAATCGCATTTTTGCAAGCGAACACGGTCCCTCCGGTTCGCCGCTCTGCTGCCGCGATGAAATCAATCAACTCTTTAGCGGCAGCAATTACGGCTGGCCGCTAGTCAGCGGCGATGCGCGCGCACACCAGACCGTGCCGCCATTGGTACATAGCGGCACGCAGACAACCTGGGCGCCAAGCGGCATTGCTTATGTGGCAGAAGGTGCATGGGCACCTTCACTACTAGTAGCGGGATTGCGCGGGCAAACACTTTATCGCGTCCAGCTGCAGCGCGCTGCAGACGGGCGCACACGCGTAACGGCAGTGAACAAACATTTTGTCCGTCATTGGGGGCGGCTGCGCGACGTGGCACAAGCACCCAAGCGCTACGGGTATGCGGGACATTATTATCTGCTTACCTCTAATCGCGACGGGCGCGGCACTCCCAAGCCCGACGATGACAAACTCATCCAACTGCAGCTGCCATAAATTGGCTATCGTTGTTATAATTGGCGCTAACGGCATTGTCCTTAACACCACCACAAGCTGGAGCTTA
>CBDFMP010000046.1:0-218062 GCA_965249715.1 Spirochaetota bacterium
TATGTGTACCCGGCAGCAGCGTGACAAGTATATTCAGCAGCTTAGTGATATTGGTCACTTCATTGTAAGTGGGGATCACAATGCCCACATCCGCTCCTGGCAAAGCTGACTTTCATATTCAATGAAGCTTTCCGAACAAATATTTTGCACTTCAGTTGCCTAAGTTAAGTGTGTACGCCTTGGGAAGTGCAGCATTAAGTAAACATGCGTACATCCTATACATATTATAATATACCCATGTTATTTTGTGAAGCTTAACCAAAGCAGCATTGTCCAGCCCCCCGCTTTATGGAATCTGCAGCTGAGCTTGCGTCAACAAATCCCACACTCTTTGGCATTCAGTACCAAGGTATCCATGTAGCGATCTGCCCGGCACAGCCGCTCATTGCCAAATTATTAAAGCTCAGCGCCACAGGCACCTCCGTCCTCATCGCTCCCATCACCGCGCAAACGCTGTTACGTGCGCGCTTCAATCGGCGCACACGGCAAGCTCTGCAAAAGCTTAATTTTGCATTCTGCGTCAATCGCAAGCTCCAGCGTGCGCTGCTGCCAACAACGCCATTGCATGACCTGACGCTTAGCGGGAAGCTTTTTATTGAGCTCAGCGCTCAGCTGAGCAAGGCACAGCAACAGCTGCTGTTTTGGGGGCTCAGTACAGGCCCAAGAAGCTGAGCTCAAACAGCGTTTCAAGCTCCTGTTGCCGGTGCAACCGCGTGCCATTTACGTAGCGGCAAACATAACTAGAGACTATCCTGCACGTGACGTTGCCACTTTTATAAAAAAAGCAGCGCCGACATTTGTTTACGTCACCTGGGCGACGGTTGAACAATTCAGTGAATTGCGCAGCTGGCTGCCGCATGCGGTCATTTTCATTGTGGATCTGCCGCTCGCTATTTATACATCCAAACCGCCCGCAAAATAGTGTTTTGACCTTCATACAAAGCATTTTTAGCAGCTTGAATTTCTGGCGTTGTTTGCGCAAGCTGGCAGCCTTGGCGCTGCTGCGCAGCTTAGTGCAGCGCCAGCAAAAGCAGCCGTTGCGTAAAATCAGCTGAGCAAAACACAGCAACAGCTGCTGTTTTGGGTGGGCTCAGTACAGCCCAAGAAGCTGAGCCCAAACAACGCGTTTCAAGTTCCTGTTGCCAGTGCAACCGCGTGCGGTCATTTTCATTGTGGAGCTGCCGCTCGCTATTTATACATGCAAACCGCCGCAAAATAGTGTTTTGACCTTCATGCAAAGCATTTTTAGCAGCTTGAATTTCTGGCATTGTTTGCGCAAGCTGGCAGCCTTGGCGCTGCTGCGCAGCTTAGTGCAGCGCCAGCAAAAGCAGCCGTTGCGTAAAATCAGCTGAGCAAAGCACAGCAACAGCTGCTGTTTGGGGAGCTCAGTACAGCCCAAGAAGCTGAGCCCAAACAACGCGTTTCAAGCTCCTGTTGCCAGTGCAACCGCATGCGGTCATTTTCATTGTGGAGCTGCCGCTCACTATTTATACATGCAAACCGCCGCAAAATAGTGTTTTAACCTTTATACAAAGCATTTTTAGCAGCTTGAATTTCTGGCATTGTTTGCGCAAACTAGCAACCTTGGCGCTGCTGCGCAGCTTAGTGCGACGCCAACAAAAGCAGCCGCTGCATAAAATCAGCTAACAAAGCGCAAATTTGAAGTACAATATATAGCTAAGCTATTATTAGAACAACTACTTTTATTAGAACAAGCACTTTTTATTTAAACCACTTTTACAAGCACATTTCATGGAAGCATTTTTAAACGCCTATCAAAATTTGCCAGCTGCTATTTCACCTGTAGCATTCAGTATTGGCAGCTTTGAGCTCAGATGGTATAGTCTAGGGTATATCTTCGCCTTTATTGTTGCAGGCGAGGTCACACGCTGGCGCATCCGCCGGCGTGAAACACAATTGCCGCTTGTCCCCAATGATGTTTACGACGCTTATATTTATATGCTCATCGGCGTCATCCTTGGCGGACGGCTTGGGTACTTATTGTTTTTACGATTTTAACTTTATGCAAACTTATCCGCTGCGTGCGTTTTCGCCATTTAGCATCAGCGAAAGCGGCTGGAAATTCACGGGCATTTCCGGTATGTCCTACCACGGCGGGTTTATTGGGTTTCTGATCGGCTTTTATTTTTTCACGCGCAGCAAGCGGCTGCCATTTTTTCAAACCATTGATCTCTTTGTTGTGGGCATTGCGCTTGGATATTTGTTTGGACGGCTTGGCAATTTTATGAACGGCGAGCTCTATGGGCGCGTCACCGACGTGCCTTGGGGCATGTACTTTACCAATCCCGCTACGTTAATGCCCCATGAAGCGTTAAGACATCCCAGCCAGCTGTACGAAGCTTTTGTTGAAAGCCTACTGGTCTTCACTCTGCTCTGGTTACTGCGCAATAAACCTTTTCCCAGCGGCTGGTTGAGTTCCTTTTATGTCATCAGCTACAGCAGCGGACGGTTTTATTGTGGAATTTTTCCGCGAGCCCGATGCCATTTTCAAGGACCCAGGCGAAAGCATTGGCACCGTCTGGGGCTTTCTCACAATGGGACAGCTGCTCTGTCTTTTTATGTTGCTGGGCGGTGTGGCGCTCCTGTACTGGCGTTACCAAGCAGACCCGCCTATAAACCACAACAGACCCGCCTAAACGCGCTTACCGCAGCCATAACGCCCTAGTGAAGCAGCAGCAGCAGCGTCAGAGACTCAGTTTAATGTCTTTCTTTAGTTCAGGCAGCTTACAGCTTAGGTCATTACTCGCACAACGCAGGTCATTATTTGCACAGCGGCTGGTGTGCCTGGGCATTACGCTTTGTCTTCTGGTAATGTTTGGTGTTGCGGCACTGTACAGCGCCAGCGCCAAGCTTCCCGATGGCACGGCTTACATCACTGCGCGTGAGCTCACACGCGGCACCATCCTCAGCGGTCAAACACGCATGGCAGACAACGTCATGGTGAAGTTCAAGCTTAGCGTGCTTTCCATTGCCACGCATAGCTCACCGGCAACCGATTCCATTCTTGCGCGCATTGAAGACAAGCTTTTTTATCATACGGGCGTGTTAGCCGGTATGAGCGGCTCGCCCGTTTATTACGAAGATAAACTAGTAGGGGCCATAGCCTACACTGTACCCTTCCTCAAAGAACCCATTGTCGGCATCACACCTATTGCCGCCATGTTAGACGTCATTGCTTACGCCAAACGCCAGCAAAAACAAACACGTACATCCGCCCACCCAATAGTGCCCTACCAGCGCGGTGCAGCGCTGCCGCTGCCGTTGCCGTTGCTAATGCCGCCTTGGTTCGCACCCGCACTCACTGCCGCTGCAGTATCAGTTCCAAAACCGTCATTCAGCAGTCCCGCGCAGCAGCACCTGCGTCCCATAACATTGCCACTGGCAATCAGCGGCGGGTTTTACCTCAGTGCCGCCGAAACGCAGGCACTGAGCACAGCAGCGCAAACCTGGCTCATTACACCCGGTGGAAGCAGTCCGTTCAGCTCAGCAGCCGCTCAGCCTGCCGCCGCTGCCACAGCACCCCCCGCAACTGCTTATCAAGACATTGTTCCCGGTGATCTTATTGGCATCAACCTTGTGCGCGGCAGTTTGAATATTTCCGCCTTTGGCACGGTCACTTATAAAGACAGCTCACAGCTGCTTGGATTTGGCCATCCCATGGGACTGCTTGGCAGCACCGCCCTTCCCTTATACACGGCGGCGGTTGATGCTGTGGTGCCGCGCTTGGATTTTTCTTATAAAGTAGGACGGTTGCTGAGTGAGATAGGCACGGTGACTCAGGATCGCCAGCCCGGTATTCTGGGCATTCAAAGCGCGCCTGTGCCCAGGCTCCCCGTAACCATTCAGCTGGATACGGAGCTCACCAATAAAACATTGCAGTATGAAATTGTCCGTGCGCGTCCTTATATGGAACAAATGACCGGGCTTGTGCTGCTCAATAGTTTTGTGCGTTTTGGACAGCTGGGCGGCAAAACCGCTTTTGCCTACACATTCACCGTCACCACTACCCAGGAGGCACCGTTCACATTGAGCCGTGAGGGGCTGTACGGCGATGTTCGTTCCCAGCTCCTGCCGATGGTACAAACCTTGCAAAGCCTCTTACAAACCATACAGGACAATCCTTATGCCGCAGCTGAGCTCAAAGCCATCAAGTTCACGTTAAAAAGTGATCCGACTGCAAGTTTCGCCACCATGACGCAAGTTCACTATCCCAGTACACCGCTAACACCCGGGAGCACATTCCCCATTACCATTGACTTCAGCCGCTTCCAAGGCACCACGTTCAGTAAAACCATACCGTACACATTGCCGTCCACCCTCAGCAACGGAAATTACGTCATCAGTCTGGGCAATGAACAGGTTTTCAGCGCAACAGAATTTCGCACTAACCCGGCACGTCACACTCCGCATGACTTAAAAACATTATTTGCCGAGCTGGCGCGCTCACCGCGCATCAGTACACTGGTAACCTGGATGCCGCTCAGTAGGGCATCGCTCAAGCTCACACACCAAGTTCCCTACCCGCAGCTGCCCAGCACTAAAGCACGTCTGCTCAGTGCCTTGCCGCAAACAGGCAGCACACGCTTAACGTATTTTCATACCGCACGCCATCGCCTGCAAACGCCCATCCTTGGCACATTGCACTTCACCATAACTGTACAAAATCCTTAAGGGGACTTTTTATTTATGCTCGCCGCATTCACTGCCAACTCACTACCGCCCAAAACTGATTTTCGCTCCAGCCGCTATTTGGTCTGTTGGGTCTGCTGCTTCATACTGCTCTCAGGGCTAACAGTGCTGCACACCAAAAGCAGTCAAATATTGCATTTGGACACCAAACTGCTGACTGCCGGCACGTTCACGCACAGTTACCTCAACAGCAATCATGAATTAACGCTACTTCCGCAAGTACATGAACGCACAACATTGTCCACAGCACTTACTTGGGCAAATGCCAGCTGGGCTGGAAACCCAAAGCAGCCAACATCATTATGGCTGGGCGGCAGCGGCAATGGTGCGCTCATTGCTCTGGACGCTGAGTTCCACGTGCAGTTCAGTACAAACCTGCCGTATCCTGAGCTTACAGCGCTTGCCGCAAGTTCTACTGCGCTGTACATTGCAGCAGGACCGTACGGCGGGCTTTACCAGCTCAGCCCCACTACTGGGGAGCCCAACACGCCTTATCAATTAAGCAAACGCGCGGATATTGCCGAACCGTTTATTTGGGATCTGCTTGTGGACAAAACCACACAAACATTGTACCTGGCTGCTGGCGGCACAGCGGCAGGTGTGGTGTACAGCCTCTCACTCAGCACGCCGCAAGCCAAACCCGTCAAGCTCTTCACAGTGCAGGAAGCCAATGCCGTCACCCTGGCTTTGCAGGGAACAACACTATTTGTCTCATCATCGCCCAACGGCAAGCTTTACGGCTACACATTGGAAGAGCGGCAGCTGCATATTCTTTACGATAGCGGCTTCAATGACATTGCCACGTACGCGCTAGCAGCGGCTGCAGCGGAAGCTACGCAGGCGAAGCTGTACATTGCCGTCACCGCCAGCGGCACACGTGCAGCGGCGGCTGGTACTGGAGCGGAGCGCGCCAATCCCCAAACGCTTAGTGCACCCTGCCAAGCCTCCACCTCCGCCACTAACCGCGGACAAACAACACGCGTGGGCGCCCAGCCGCTTAGCTCCACAATTGTCAACAACACCGGCACCCAGGCTGCTAATTCCGCAGCGCCCTGCCTCAGCGCGCTGTATGAACTGACACTCAGTTTCAACACTGCCAAGCGTGCCCCAACAGCAACGGGGACGCCCAGCAAGAGTGTTTTAACGCTCAGCAGTGTTCGGCGGCTCAAAGCCTTAGCTAATGAAACGCTTACACAGTTAACCATTGATGACACTCCAACAGGGCGGCGGCTGCTTTACGGCACATTGCACGACAGCGCCATTTATGCGTTGAAGCTGCCAAGCCTTGAAACAGCGTTATTGCATCGCAATCCGCAAAACAAACTGGCACAGCTTTTCAAAACACACGAGCAATATTATTTCACCACCATTGGCAGTCATCACAAAAGCCAACTTTTTGAGCTGGGGCGCCGCGCCAGTCCCACAGGTTATTTCATTAGTAAAAGTCTGGCATTGGGAGAAAGTGTGACCTGGGGAAAATTTCAGTACACATTGTTAAGTGCTGCAGAAGCAGCTGTTAGCATCCACACGCGCAGCGGACACACACAAAACCCGCCCGCCGCTGAGCTGCCAACTGAAACCGGGCAGCAAAATGATGCAGCGGCTGCCGCGGACAAGGACGCTGCTGAACAACCTGCGGCAAGCTGGACAGCGTGGATGCCGCTTGATGAAAATAGACAGATCCGTTCGCCATCGGCGCCGTTTCTTCAAGTACGCATCACATTGCGTCCTGCCAATCATGCCGTGCCGCGCATGCGTGCGCTCAAGTTTTTTTACACGCCGTTCAATACACCGCCGGAAGTTTCCCCACTGAAGCTGCAGCTTAAACCCGCTCCCCTGCCGCAACAACGCAGCGGACAGCCGGCACCGATGAATACGTCGCCCTTTGCCTTCCTCAATAACATCACCGTACAAAGCCGCCAGTACATTCTCAGCTGGGACGTTGTCACTAACGATAACGATCTGCTGCGTTATACCCTAATGTTCAAACCCGTCAATGCTCCCAATGCCGCATGGACAACACTTGCCAAGAATTTTTTTAGCAATTTTTTCATCATTTCCAATCGTAAATTTCCAGACGGCCTATACGAATTTAAACTCCGCTACGATGATTTCCTGTCCAATGGCCCCGAAGCAGGTTTTATTCGTGAGCAACGTTCACCCTATCACGTCATTGACAATACGCCGCCCGTCATCCATAACATCAGTCGCCAGGAGGACATCATCCAGTTTACGGTCAGTGATAAACTTTCAGAAATCACGCGTGTGTTTTATTCGTTTGATCACGATAGTCACTATGAGCTGAATTCCCGTGACGGTGTGCTTGATGCGTTAAACGAGGACTTTTTGTTTGAGCCAAAAACAATACAGCGTCCAGCTGGCAGTTCAACAGCAGCGGCTGAACCACGTGAACCAACCCTGATCGCCATTGATGCAGCGGGTAATATCGCCTTTGTGTACCCCAAATAAAGCAAGTTAAGTGCAATAAAAAGGTGTGCGTGAGCATTCCCATTAAACTGTATCCAACCCGCTGAGTGTAAACATCGCGCGTCAGAATAAGCTTTAACGCAAACCGTTTAGCGGCGCAGGAATAAGAAGCAGCGCAGCAACTTCAGGTTTACGGGGACTGTTGGCGACACTACAAGAAAGATAACAAGTACCTTGAGGAAGCCCGTAAAAGTGGTGTTCACACTCAGGGACTGAGCGTAGGTTTCCATTTCCATGCCCATGGTTCATACTCAGACAGATTTCGTCACAAGCTTAGTCAAGCAGTGGCGCGTGCGTATATTTGACTTCAGCAATGGTCTCAGTGTGGCCTTGCAGCAGGAAACTGAGAGTCCCATGAGTGCTTTTTATTTACGTGTGGGAGCGGGCTCTATTCACGAAACAGAACATTGGGGCAGTGGGCTCTCACATTTACTGGAACATGCCATGTTTTTGGGCTGCAAAGCCATTCCAAGCAAAGATGGCTTTTCGCAGCTGATTGAAAAGTTTGGCGGCACAGATCTGAACGCTTATACCACATACGATCACACGGCTTATTTTGCGACCGTTTTTACCGCCAAACTGCATCAGGCGCTCAAGGCGCTTTATCAGTTTATGCTTGAACCGCTGTTTCCCCAACAGGCTCTAAATGAAGAAATGGGCACCATCAGGAGCGAAATGCAGATGACGCAGGATAAGGCCAGCTGGATGTTCCACGATTATCTGCAAACGCTTGTTTATCCCAAGCTGCCCTACGCGCTGCCTATTATCGGGTTTAAGGAGCGCTTCAATCGCCTGACACGCAAGCAGCTGGTAACCTACCATCGCAAACAGTACACACCTGCGAACATGATTTTGACATTGAAAGGTGAGCTGCATCCTGAACAGACCATAACTTATTTGGAAAAGCTTTTTGCTGCGCGGGCGCGTGAGCGCCATGAAGGCATCACACAGTTAATGCCCGCCAAACAACAACAGGCGGCACCAACAACACCACCTGTTGTGCTGCGGTCACAAAAAAAATTGCCTGCGCCCCCCGCTGCCGCCGATATTTCCCTCGATGTTCCCCCCAATGCTGCCCCTGCCCTAGTGCACCCACGTGCGCGGCACGTTCAGCTGGCTTATGTATGGCAAACACCCTCATTTGCTGAGCGCGACGATGTCCTCATCAATTTATTGCCTAGTTTCCTCAGCGATGGAGACAGCACCCCGCTTTATCAGCACCTCAAAGAACGGTTGGGACTTGTTGAAAGTCTCTCGGCGCATACGTTTATCCCCGTTCCATATTTTAAGACAGGTTACGGAACGTTTGGCATCTTCGTCAAGCTGAAAGCGCCTGCAAACATGCAGGCGCTGCAGCGGCAAATGAAACGCGTCACAACGGAGTTATTTAAGTGCCTGCACCAGCTCAGCACTGGCAGCCTTGGCAGTAAAACTCCCAGTGCGCTCACTAAACTCCTCAGCGGCATTCGCAATGAAACCCTTAAAGAATTAATTGACGAAAAAGAACAACTTTTAGAAGGCGCTGCCAACTTGGCAACATCGCTGCATGCCACAGGCACCAGTTATTATGCCTTAACGTATCTGCAAAAAGTTCAGGCGGTGACCTTGCCGCAGCTGTTAACAGCACTCAGGCAATATTTACTGGAAGCACCGTATACACTTGTGCAGCTTTATCCTCCAGCAACGGCAGCACTGAGTAAACATTGTGTTCAGTCTCCGTACAGCCAAACAATCAAACGCGCGCGTTACCCAGTGCCGCTCCTGCGGCGCCACCAGGCTGCTGCGGCGACCGTCAGCCGCTCCCAGGCACCACCACCACCACCCGCTAAGCTGGCAGCTGCAGCCAAACAAACAAACATCGCAAACATTGCCAATACTGTAAATACTGCCAAACCGCCTAAGCTCAAAAAAATCACCTTAAACAATGGCGCTCAGTTTATCTCAGAAACTAAAACAAACCTGCCCAAAGTAGCCTTGGTGCTGCGTTTTAAAGGCGGTCAAGCTTTTGAAGGCGAAAGCGCCGCAGCCAAACGCGCAGCCGCTGAGGCAGGCTGCGCTCCCATTCCCTATGGCGCTTTTACGCTGTTTAGCAAGCTAATCTTCAGCAGCAATGCCCAGTTCAGCAAACAAACCCTGCACGCCTTACTGAAGCTGCATGCCATTGACTACGAAACCAGTACAAGCAGTGCCAGTATCAGTTTTTCGCTCAATTACTTGAAAGACAAACACGATATTGTTTTAAAATTGTTAAAAAGCATTCTTTTGCGCGGCAGCTGTGCAAACTTTCACGCTCGCGATTTTCAACTGGAAAAACGCGATTTGGAATTTCAAATCACACGCGAACGTGAAAGCACGTCCAAACTCTCGCAACTGGCTTTCAATGCAGCATTCTACGCCCATACTCCGTATGCCATGCCCTTACGGGGAAGTGTAGAAAACATTGGCAAGCTGCAACAGGCGCAGCTTGAAGAGCTTTACACGCGGTTTTGGCGCGGCGCCAACCTGGTTGTGGCATTGAAAGGCGATTTTAGCGCTGCTGCTGCCGAAGCGTTTAAAGACTGCATTAGCAGTTTAGCCCGCGGCAATGTTGTCCACTACCCGCGTTATCGGTTATTTTCTATTGTTAAGCTCAGTCCTGAGGCGCGGCAGCTGCAGCAGCACGAAAACACTGCGCAAGAAACCTATTTACGCTTAGCCTTTCGCACGCCGCCGCTCAAACACAAGGCAACGTTAGCGCTTGCATTAATTCGCAGCCATCTCTCGGGGATGGGCGGGCCGCTTTTCAAGTTGCGCAGTGCAGATTTTATAAAAAATGGCAAAAGTTTAGGCGGACGCGCGTATTCATTGGGCTGCCAAACACATGCCGAAAAAGATTTTGGCGCCTTTATTTTTTACGCCGCCCTCCGCAAGGAAGCCAGGGGGGAAACAGCATTTATGCGCCGTGCCTTCATCCGTGAGCTTAGTCGTCTGAAACAAAGACCGCTTGGCAGCGCGGCGCTGCAAGCGGCAAAAGATGCAATGAGAGCGCATTTTATGATGCAGCTGCGGTCACTCAGTTTCCCAGCAATGCTGGAAACGTTGTACGTGCTTTATAACATGCATCACCAGCAATGGCAGCAGCGCATGGAAGAATTAAAGACAATCAGTGCTGATGAGCTGCTAGAAACGGCGCGGCAGTTTTTTCCACAAGACGGATTTTTGGAACATGTGCTCTTAGGCGGCGAATCAAGTTCAACCTAAACAAAGAGCAAGAGCAAGCTTCGTTTGAAGCTCCATGTTTCTGCCAACACTTCCGCACGGACAATCACCGCTGCGCCCAACTTCAGCTCTCTGAGCATACTTGCAAAATTGGCGGCGGCAGTTCTTTCCATAAGACGGGTTTGGGAACAGCTGCGCTTAGGCGGCGAATCAATTTCAGCCTAAACATTGAGCAGCAAGCTTCGTTTGAAGTTCCATTATTCTGCCAACACTTCCGCACGGACAATCACCGCAGCGCCCAACTCCAATTCTCTGAGCATAAAAGAATTTCTGACCTCACCAAGTGACACCCGCGCTTTATAATATACATCACCAGCAATGGCAACAACGCATGGAAGAATTAAAGACACTCAGTGCCGATGAGCTGCTAGAAACGGCGCGGCAGTTTTTTTCATAAGACGTGTTTGGGAACATGTGATCTTAGGCGGCGAATCAATTTCAGCCTAAACAATGAGCAAGAGCAAACTTCGCTTAAAACTCCATGTTTCTGCCAACACTTCCGCACGGACAATCATCGCAGCACCCAACTCCAGCTCTCTGAGCATACTTGCAAAATTGGCGGCGGCAGGTCTTTCCGCAAGACGGGGTTTTGAAACATGTAATCTTAGGCGGCGAGTCAATTTCAGCCTAAACAAAGAAGAGCAAACTTCGCTTAAAACTCCATGTTTTTGCCAACACTTCCGCACGGACAATCACCGCAGCGCCCAACTCCAGCTCTCTGAGCATACTTGCAAAATTGGCGGCGGCAGGTCTTTCCATAAGACGGGTTTGAGGAACAGCTGCGCTTAGGCGGCGAGTCAATTTCAGCCTAAACAATGAGCAAGAGCAAGCTTCGTTTGAAGCTCCATTATTTTGCCAACACTTCCGCACGGACAATCACCGCAGCACCCAACTCCAATTCTCTGAGCATACCTGCAAAATTGGCGGCGGCAGGTCTTTCCACAAGACGGGTTTGAGGAACAGCTGCGCTTAGGCGGCGAGTCAATTTCAATCTAAACAATGAGCAAGAGCAAACTTCGCTTAAAACTCCATGTTTCTGCCAACACTTCCGCACGGACAATCACCGCAGCGCCCAACTCCAATTCTCTGAGCATACTTGCAAAATTGGCGGCGGCAGGTCTTTCCATAAGACGGGTTTGGGAACAGCTGCGCTTAGGCGGCGAGTCAATTTCAGCCTAAACAATGAGCAAGAGCAAGCTTCGTTTGAAGCTCCATTATTTTGCCAACACTTCCGCACGGACAATCACCGCTGCGCCCAACTCCAATTCTCTGAGCATAAAAGAATTTCTGACCTCACCAAGTGACACCCGCTCTTCAAGCTGCGTGATAGGGAAGGGACCTGCAAAACTGGCGGCGGCAGTGCTGCCTGCCGCCTGCTGCACATAAAATACTGGCAATGGCTTGCCGCCCGCGCCAGCTGCCGGCAGCTGCTCACGTCCCAATGAAAGCAGCAGCTTATGTTCATCAATGCGTAAAATGCGTCCGCGTTTCAGTAAGGCCCGTTCCAGCTGCTGGGTAAGCGTTAACAAAGTCTTAAAAAATCGCCTGTTTGCGCTAACGGCAATACTGCTTTCAGTGATCAGCTCCCGCGTAACAGCGGACACTAAACGATAAGTGAGCCGCAGTTGTTTGGCTTCCAGCGTTACCTGATAAGTCAAAACAGCATCGTACTCAGCAGCCGCCAAGGTCCGTTCCAGCTCTGCAGCCGCCACCGCTTCGGGCTGCAATGTCAATGAGTGGCTGAGCTGCTGCATGAGCATGGCGGAGA
Source organism: Spirochaetota bacterium (assembly GCA_965249715.1). Classification (GTDB taxonomy): domain Bacteria; phylum Spirochaetota; class UBA12135; order COTS27; family COTS27; genus COTS27. Next base: position 12,224 of record CBDFMP010000046.1, read on the forward strand.
AAATCCGCTCCAAATAAAAAAGCTTAGCGGCAGCAAGCTGCTGCGGCGGCTGTGTGGTCACCACTAAGAGTTTGGCGCCTTCACGAATATGTTCGTCGCGCCGTACTTGATAACGTGTCTCCAGATCAGTACGCGTTGCTTTACCAATGAGTTCACGGGCGGCTTCACGTTTATAAACAGTTGCCTGTTCTTCATCGGGTTCAGCCGTTGCCAGCGTTTCAATAATTGAAAGTTCTTCGCCATAACGCCGCAATTGTTTGGTGGTTTTCAAGAATGCTGCATACTGTTTACGCAAAGGCAAATTTTGTGGCGCCAGGCTCAGTGCGCGCAGAAAATAAACACGCGCTTCAGCTTCTGCGCCACGCGCCAGTGCGCGTCTTGCCAGTTCAGTATGTGTCTCAGCCAGACGTCCACGCTGATGTGCCGTAAATGCGGTATTGGCACGCACCAGCTCTTCATAAAAAAAACGGAAGACTTCCTGCTCGGGAGCCGCGCTAAGGGCAGCTTCCAGCTTAGCATAAACGGCATCCTGCGGCTGTGCTTCAGGCGCAAAGCGCCACATCAAGGCCTGTGCGGCAGGCGGCACGGCAGGCATCGGCGCTGCCCGGTGTTCACGAAAATCAAGGAAATATAAAAGCGCCTCAGTATAAAGCGCTGTTGCGCGTGCGGCAGCGGTCTGCTGCGGCAGCTTGCCGATAAAAGCAGCAAGTTCCTGGTACGCTCCCAGCTGATAAAGCAATGTTTGTTTATGCTGCACATATTCTGGATGCTGCGGATACAAATAAAGCGCTTGGTCCAATGCCTTCAGTGCCTGCTGCGGTGCGCCGCGCTGTTCTGCAAATACGGCTGCCAGCGCAAAATAATGAGCGTCGCGTGCAAAATTTGCCTCATAACGTGCGAATAAGCTACGCAGTATTTCTACGGGAAGCGGTGTTGTTGCCAGCTCCAGCTTAAGCGTACAATAAAACCAGTCGCGGTCCTCGCCGCCAATACTGCTATACACATCGCTCTCCGTCCGTGCAGCACGCAAATTCCCTAATAAAATATAGGTTTCGCATAATAAAAGCCGCGGCGGCAAAAACCGCTTGTGCGTCTGGACAATGGCAAGTGCCAGAATGACACTCTGCTGCAAGTACTGTATTTTTACGGCGGCATTGACTTCCGCCTTTCCACGCGCCAGTGCCAGTTGTGCGGTTAAGTACTGAGTCTGTTCATCGTCGCGGCGTTGGCGAATAAAGACGAGTTCTGCTGCGCTCTGCTGAAAAATACCTTTGTTAAGATAAAAGGCAAAAAGCAATTCACGCAATTCCAGCACCTCAGGGTACTGCGTCACCAAACGTGTGGCGCGCGCCAAACCCGTTTCCAGCTGATACTGCTGCAAGTCCAGACGCAGCTCAGCCAATGTTTGTGTTAAGCGCGGAAGTTGCTGCCCGCTGACAAACAACGGCAAACTAAGCAGGATGCCAAGCCGTAAGAATAAAACAAAGTGTGCCGTCATGTACCACCCTGTCAACCTTTCGTTCACAATTTTTACAATGGTCTCTGCCACTGCAGCGCGCACGCTGTTTAGGGCAAAAGCAAATTAGGGCTGTTCCAGCGATCGGGTCAAATTACTGATATAATTAATTGTTTTCTCAGCAATAATAATGCGCTTGCGTACGTTATTATTGCTTTGAGCTGGGCTTGCCGCTTCTATGTAACGCGTTAAGCGCTCTGAGCTTTCAATCAACTTATTGCTCAGATTGCTCAGCGGTGTGCCCGTACGATAACGTTCAAGATTTTGACGAAACAATAATTGCCCGCGTGTGTATTCAAATTCCCATAGTTTTGGAGGATTGTCTAGTTCGGCATAATTTTCTTCAAGTCTTGTGATCAGTGCCAAACCCTTACGGGCATCGCTTGGGCCTATGAGTGAAATAAAATCAAGGTACCAGTGTGTCTGCGCAGGTTCCAAGCGCAGCACTTCTTCATACAACCGAATGGCTTCATTGGGTTTATCCAGTTGCAAATAACGTTGTGCCACAGTACGCAAATCGCGGCGGCTGCGCTTAGCCAAAGCTGCGGTTTTCTGTTCTGCCAGCTGTTTGGGCGAGAGTTGTTTGAGCAGCTGGACTTGCTGGTTGAGGCGTTTGCCTGTCAGTATGACGGGGTCGCGTGCATGGTCTTTATTAGGTTCTTTCAGCTGAAAGTGCAGTCTGCGATTAGCCAACGCCTGCTCAATGTTGCTGCTGGCGCGCGCCAGCAGCCCTTCATGTGCATCCCAATGTTCATAAGCCTCAGCAATTAAAAGGCGCGCTGCCTGATAAGCGGGTTCTGTCAACGGATAAAAATTATGTGCGGCGCGCTCATAATAATCCACAGCTTCCAGCGGCTTCTGCTGTTCACGCAATAAATTCGCAACATTGTACATGTATGAATTATTATCGTAAACATAAGGAGCTGTTTCCAAAATCACTTTCACTTGTGCGTCCCGTGCATCCTTGGCTTTTTGCGAAAAGTTGTTTTGCAAAAAGTTATTTTGCAAAAACTGTTCACCCGTACCCGTCGTGCCGCCGACCAACGGCAACCCGCCGCCTTGCGTCTCGGAGCGCATGCGGTAAGTTCGTTCCAGCCGCGCATACATATCACGCTGAAGTTCAGCATAAACCACGTAAATATTCCGTGCCAATCGTTCCCAGTACGGCGCGTTGGCAACATTGTTATAAACAATTGTGTATTGCTGCCAGTAGTCCTCATCGGGCAAATTGCCTAAGGGATGAAAGGGGCGCAGCATGCTGAGTGTTTCGGCGGTTTCAGTAATATACTTTTCTGCGACCAAAACAGCGATCATGCGGCGAAAGAGTGCATCGTCAATATTCAGGCGCGTGAACTCACCCAGATGCTGTCTGAGTACAAACAGCGAAGTGGGTGCGTCTCTAGTTTCCAAGACATCGACAATGGCATAACGTAAAGGTGTGACGCGATAAAGCAAACCTAGCGGCTTTAAGTACCAAGGTCCCAGGTACTGATAGTCCTGCTCGCCAAGTTTACCGCCACTGCGCAATGTCATATCATAAATGGATGGCTGCACCATTCTATGCGTGGTACGCCTGATTTGTTTGACGGTTGCAAGTTTATATTTAGCATTAAAAGCTGCCTGTTGATTGACGGGCAGGCGGCCTAAGACTTGTTTTTTAAGTGCTTGCAGGTTTTCTATGGAAAGCTGGTCTACATTGGGGCGGCGCCAGGTCAAATAAACGGGACGTCCGGTTGAATACAATTGAAAATCGCGCAGCTCACGGATCATCGCCACGTCAGCTCCATCGCTTTTAAAAAAATCACCGTAAAGCCGCGGGAAGACATTGCCTTTCTGATCGAAAAAATCAACATCGGGACGGCGTTTTTCCACCAGCGCAAAATAAAGAATTGAAAAAACTTGATTATCGCCGCCTTCTGTCATAAAAATAGCATTGGGCTCTGTACTGAGCAACATATTGTATGGATAGTTGTAGTTGACGTAGTTCTGCTGATTGAGATTGCGCGAGCTGGTTTTGGCAAACAGGAACCAAGTTTTATACTGCGTAAAAAAATCGTGCCCTGTCCCAAATAAAAGTGCTGCGAACAATATGACATTCAACAGTAGCGTGATGAAGATAACTTTAATATTCATAACATAATCACATAACTTATTAAACAATAACGGGATGAACGTTAACTAATGACTCTCACTGGCGGCATGCGTGTTGGCAGTGACAGTGACATTGGTATTGGCACTAAGCGCTGCTGCAGGAATAGCCGCCTTGGGACTGGGGTTATTTTTCTGCGGCAGCACCCAATTCAATGTCCGGTGGCAGCCCTGAATCATAGCCGCGGCTCCCAGTGCCACCAGCAGGGACAATAAGAGATATGAAGTGATATAAAAAACTTCCACAATCGATAAACTCTGATTTGTAGGCTCAAAGTTAAGAATGACTGTCAGTTGGAAGTTGAAAGCCAATAACCCAACCGTAAAAATGATCATGAATAAGGGGTAGCGCAGCAAGCCGTAAACCCAGCCCAGTCCCATGAGGATAAACATAGGCACAGAATATTGCATGAAATGCAAATGCGAAACGACAAGGCGCAGCTGGTACATTAAGTTTGGCAATGTGCGTTCAATGTCGGCACCTGGAAACTGTTTGCGATTGACAATGGAAAAAAACTTGGCAAGTTTGCCCCAGACTGTCAGTTCCTCGCCAATGCCGCCCCAATTAATGGGTGGACTGGAGTGCCCGCGGATGAGGATGTACAAATAAATGGTCAAACCCAAGTAAAGCATACCAAAAAATTTAACAATCGCTAAGGCTGCACGTTGATAAGGATTATTTTTATCGATGAGCTCGCCCGGCGCAAAGCGCAGCACCAGATAATACGCCAATAAAATAAGATTAGCCACAACAAATCGCCAAATGCCTTTACGGGTATGTTCATAATTATTATCGTACAAGTTCACATCGCGTGAGTACAGGTGCGCAAAGTACATGTTCCAGGCTAGTGCCACCAGGAACAGAACAAACAGAAGTTGCGGCAAGCCGCGTATAACGGTGGTCATCCACTGGCGGCGCGGGAGAATTTGAAAAAAGATCAGTACGAAAGCAATATGTAAACCGCCCAGCACTTCTGTAATGGCAAGTGTTTGATGGCCGCCCAGACCAAAACCCATTAAAAAAGCGTAAGCCAGCAAATAAGACTCGCCGAAATAAAGTTCGGGACTGTCGGCATTTTTAATAACGTCGTCCTGCCATAACAATAAAATCCATAACAAGAGCGGGGGGAAGATGGATGAAATGGTGTAAACCTCGGCCATGCCCGCCTGTGCCCAGAATGTTTCTGAGAGCATAAAAGCAATTGTGCCGATTGTTGCTGCCAAAATGGCATACACGCGCGGCAGACCAATGGAACGCAGGACTTTGATATAAAGCAGCATACAAAAAAACAATGTGAGTGCAGCGCATAATGCTGAGAAAAAATTGGCATGCCAGGCGGGACTTTGAAATGGCAAAAAGGTCACCAACTTCCCCATAAACGAATGAATGGGATAGCTGGGTGCGTGAGCAATGCCCAAATAAAACATGGCAACGGTGAGCTCGCCATTATCACCAGCTGACATTGATGGATGCATGGTGAACGTGTAAAAAACAAGTGCAGCGATGGCAAACAATACTGCGCTAAAAAGTTCCCAAGCACTCAGCGCTACAATATTATAACCGCCAAGCAGCCTACGATTTAAGTTGACTAACTTCACATCTAATCCCTTGCAAACAAATATTCCTAGTTAGGCTCAGTCATTTCCAGTTACTGGCTAACGTTGGTTTGGTAAAAACTATTGATTTGACCGTAAATTTTAATATGGTTTTGCCAACTTGTCCACTATTTACGCTCAGGCTGCACGCTGATGTGCGGTATGATAAAGCTGTGGAGCAGCTGCCAGATTTTTTTCCTGATAACGCGAGGAATATTCGTAATATGGCTGGACTGCTTTGACTTGCAAGAAACGGAGCGGACGAAGTTTGGGCGAAGCTGAGAGCAACAGCTGATGATAACCATGTAAGCTGGCTACATCGGAAACCGTGATCAGCAGCCCGCTTGCTGCCAGCGCTTGTACGGCAGCGCTCACAAATGCCGGTGAGACAAGTCTACGTTTAAAATGGCGTTTTTTCAGCCAGGGATCGGGAAAATTCACCAATAATTCAGCAATGGGAAAGCCGCGCAGATCTGCTGTTAAAAAATCCAGGGCCCAGCCGTTGTAAAATAGAAGATTGGGCAAAAGTGCAGTCTGCTGCGGCAATTTCCGCAAAGCACGTTCAATGCAAGGTCTTGCCGCATCAATGCCAATAAATAGCTTAGTGGGTGTCCGCCGTGCCGCTGCAATGATAAATTCACCGGTCCCACTGCCGCATTCCACCACCCAAGGCAGCGAAAAATCAACGTGCGGAAACTCTGTTTGCAATTCCGCAAGACGATAAGGTATGGCGGCTTCCAGCGGCGGCGGCAACGCTCCAGCGGCGTAAGCTGTTTGCAGCGCAAGCGCAGTATTCCTGCGCACAGCGACCAAGTACTGCTTACTGGCCCAAGCAGGCACCGGCAATGCTTTTAAGCGACAGGAAAATTGTTTCATTGACGGCAGCCACACAAACCACAGGTTAATCACCTTGGCCTTATAAAGATGGAACCGCTAATCCAGTGCTGTAAAAACAACGCTGGAATTATGTCCGCCAAAACCAAAAGAATTAGAAAGCACTGCCTGCATCGGATGATCGCAGGCAGCCGTGGGCAAAACCTCAGCTGGAATGGGGATTTGTTCATCCAGTTCGAACAAATTGATATTGGGCGGCACGCGCTGATGATGCAATGCCAAAACGGCAATAATGCCTTCCAGCGCCGCAGCAGCACCAATCATATGCCCGGTCATGGACTTCGTGGAGCCTATTTTAACGTTTGCATATTGTTTGTTGAAGAGGCTGTCAATGGCAAGCGTTTCTGCCAGATCGCCTAACAGCGTAGAAGTGCCATGGCAGTTAATATAACCAATGGCTTGCGGAGACAGAGCTGCTTTTTTAAGCGCGACCTGCATGGCAAGCCTGGCACCTGCACCGTCCGTACACGGCGCCACCATATCATAAGCATCAGCGGACATGCCAACAGCTTTGAGTTCAGCATAAATGCGTGCGCCGCGCGCGCGCGCATGTGCCAATTCTTCAATAACAAGAACTCCCGCACCCTCGCCAATAACAAACCCATCGCGTCCCTTATCAAAAGGCCGTGAAGCCGTTTCGGGTGCATGATTATATTTTGTTGAAAGCGCTCGCATATTGCAAAAGCCCGCCACCGTCATCGCTTCCACAATGCCTTCTGTACCGCCGCTCAGCATCACATCGGCATCGCCTGCCAAAATGGCATACTGGGCGACCGCCATGGCGTGATTGGCGGAGGCGCAAGCGGTTTGCGTAGACAGATTGGGCCCCTGCAGCCCATGTTCTATGGCAAGCACGCCTGCTGCCATGTTGCCGATCAGCGCGGGGATATAAAAGGGCGAAATGCGTTTATTGCCTTTTTTTAAATAAATACTGGATTCACGCGTATTGACATGCATGCCGCCAATACCCGTGCCCAAAACCACGCCCACGCGCGTTTTATCAGTCGCTGCCAGCACCAGCTGGCTGTCAGCCAGCGCCTCCCGCCCAGCGGCAACGCCATAATGAACAAACTTATCAAGGCGTCTGGCTTTAACAACCGTGCGCTCAGTATAATGTTCGGAGAAATTAAAATTTTTAACTTCGCCTGCTACCTGCGAGCTGTAATGACTGGCATCAAAACCAGCAATGGCAGCAATACCGCAGTTCCCTGCAAGGATATTTTTCCAGGTTTCTGGCAGGGTATTGCCAACGGGATTAACCGTTCCCAAGCCAGTGACAACTGTACGCCGTTGTGCTGTCATAAAAAAAGAAAAAGCAAATCGGAGAATCCAGGCAGGCTATCAGCCACGATGTATCCTGTACTGAGCGGTCATTATTTCAGATTTTCTTTAAACACGGAGACAGCTACCATTTTGCCATTGTGCCATTGTAAGGCAGTGCCGTGGGTGCGTAAAAACTGTTGGTCAATCAGCGCAAAAATCAGCTGCTTTTCTGCGTCAACTTTTCCGCTATACAGTTAATGGCATCGCCGACTGTTTTCATTTTATCCGCTTCTTCATCTGGAATTTCAATATCAAATTCCTCTTCGAATGCCATAATGGTTTCCACTGCGTCCAGCGAGTCAAAACCAAGTTCTTCAAAGGAAACTTCCTTTGTGACTTTTTCAGGTTTGCAGTTAACCTTGTTAACAATGATGGATTTAACCTTTTCAAAATCTACTTCTGCCATGTTGTTGTACCTTCCTCTCGTTCAGTCTAAAATTTAACCAATCCGTTTAGTTTGTTTATTCACTAACGGCAACTATTACAATTTTATATTGTACGTTATACTAAGAAATTCTAATATCATTTTCACAATTATTGCGTCAAGTTGTTATTTTCATTAAATTTTAACATGCAAAAAGCAGAAATACAAATATCCAAGGTTAAGCGCCATTACATGTACATGCCGCCATTGACAGCCAGCACCTGTCCTGTAATGTACGCAGCCTGCGGTTGTGCTAAGAAATAAACAGCATGAGCCACTTCTTGCGGCGTCCCAAAACGTCCAACAGGAATTGCCGCCAGGAGTTCCAGTCGTGCCGCTTCAGGTAAAGCAGCCGTCATATCGGTCTCAATAAAACCGGGTGCTAAGGCATTGACTGTAATGTTCCGTGCCGCCAATTCACGAGCAAGTGATTTTGTAAACGCGATCAATCCTCCTTTTGCCGCGGCATAGTTAGCCTGTCCTGCGTTGCCCATCTGTCCCACCACAGAAGCAATGTTAATAATCCGTCCTTCACGGCGTTTCAACATGCCGCGGACAATTGCTTTTGTGAGCATAAAAACAGCTGTCAAATTGGTATGCAGCACAGCATGCCAATCTTCCGGACGCATGCGCAACAATAGCTGATCGCGCGTAATAGCGGCATTATTGACCAGAACGTGGACGGCATCCAGTGCAGCGACCTGAGCTAATAACGCTTCAGTGCCTGCTATTGTGGAAAGTTCACCCCAAACGGGAACGATATTGGCGGTATGACACTCTAGGGCAAGCGCGTCAGCCGCCTTGCGGCTGGAAGCTTCGGTGCGTCCGCCAAGCGCCACACGCCAGCCCGCTGCTGCAAACTTCTTTGCAATAGCATAACCAAGTCCACGCGTGGAACCTGTTACTAAAATTGTCCGTTCAGTTTCCATATTTGCCATCTTTTCCGCTAAGAAACCTTTAATATAAAAAAATTAGCATCATCCGTCATGTCAGCGTACATTATGCCATGTTTTCACTCATGAAAACACCAAGATATTATAATATAAACAATGCCATGCCGCTGCAAAGACAAGCTAGCTTAGCGATAATTTATGGTATAATACTGTGAACTTTTACAGTTGTAGAAGCTTTTACTCATGACCTCAGTACTTTCTACCAGCACTCATGCTATCCCTCGTCGGCAGCCACTTATTGAGGAAGCGCAAACCATACGCACCCTTCACATTGCATTACTGGGCTGCGGCACTGTAGGACGCGGGCTGCTTCAGCTGCTGGCACAGCAGGAGGATTGGCTACTGAGGCATAAACGGCTGAAAATTCGCGTGACCGGCATGGTCACACGTACGCAGGGTTGTCTGATGGCGGATGAGAGTCAGGCAGCATTGTCCCCGCAAGTATTATTAAAATTGTTATCGCCAAACACCGCCAATAACAATCGCTCAGCCACAAGCTCCGCTGTCAGACAGCTGCCGTACAGCACCGATGCAGTCAAAGACTTGATTGCTGCGCCGCTGCATGACATTGTTATAGAAATCACGCCCACTGTTACGCGTGATGCCAGCCAAACACTCACACCTGCATTTTTACATATCCAACAAGCATTATTGTCCGGCAAAGACGTTGTCACTGCCAATAAGGGTCCCATTGCTGAACATTACGCGGAGCTAACGCAGCTAGCACGGCAAAATCACTGCCAGCTGCGCTTTGAGGCTACTGTCATGAGTGGAACTCCCGTTTTCAGCTTCGTTCGCAACTGTTTAGCGGGCAATGCCATTAGCAGCATTACGGGAATTTTAAACGGAACCAGCAATTTCATCTTAAATGCAATGGAAAACGAGCTGAGTTATGAAACCGCCTTGCAGCAGGCGCAGGCACAAGGTTATGCTGAGACTGACCCCAGTTATGACGTTTCTGGCAAAGACGCCATGCTGAAAACGGTTATTTTAGCAAATGCGCTTTGCGGTGCTGCACTCAGCCTTGCCGATGTGCCTTATGAAGGCATTGAACAGCTTAGTCTTGATGATATCAGGACAGCTATGAAAAGCGGTTATTGTTATAAATTGCTCAGTCATATAGAAACCCTGCCATCAGCCGCCCCGCGTGCGCGTGTGGTGCTTAGTAAAATACCGCGGCACGCTCCGCTGGCTGCCATTAACAAGGCCGTCAATGCGCTCACATTGACAACTCAATGGACGGATGCGGTGACCATTGCTGGACTGGGAGCAGGACAAAACACTACTGCTTACGGGCTTTTCAACGACATTTTGGACATTGCAGCGCTTGCGCGTACTTCTGACTGAGGGAAGCTTGCATGCTCTCACTCACAACCAAGCTTAGCCGTGCGCGGGCAGCCCGCGCGCTAAGTTATCAGCGTCCCTTTTGTACACCGTACCAGCGGCAATTGTTTAAGCGCGAAGCCGCCAAGCTGCTTGTTTACCTGACAGGCAGTTACCAGCGCCCGGCGGCGGCAGTGACGGTGGTTTTATTGGAGCACACAGCCATTACTGCACTGGTACAGCAGTATGCGGCGCCAGCCAGCGATGAATACGAGGAGTTCACCGACGTATTGACGTTCAGTTACACAACAACGCCCACAGCAGCCGTAGAAGGCGATATTCTGCTCTGTCCTGAATTGATTTTCCGTGCAGCCGCCGAAGACAAACATGCAGCGGCTTATGCGCTTATCGAGACAACCCTGCATGGTATGCTGCACCTTTACGGAATGAGACACAATTATCATCATGCCAGCATTGCCGTGCTTAGTTCCACGCAAGCGGCAATACTCAATCAGATAAACTTAAATTGGAAGAAACTCAATGCTCTGGTACAATCTGTTTAAAAAATCGGTTCCCGCAGCCACCACAGAACCCGCACTGAGGCCTATTAAAAAGCTTCACAAAAAGGGTGTTATCAATCTCAAACAATATGCCACGATTGCCAATGTGCTGACGTGCGGCGCACTTTGCGCGCGCGATGTGATGATTCCGCGTGTGGACGTCCTGGCAATAGAATTACGCGTCACCGCCAAACAGCTTAACAAACATATTGCCAACGCCACACACTCGCGTTTCCCCGTTTACAATGGCGGCATTGACAACATTAAAGGCATACTTCATATCAAGGACATTTTCAGTTATCTTTATGAAAAAGGGACTAAAAAAGCCAAAACCACACAGCTGAAAAAGTATCTGACGCAGCCGTTTTTTATCCCCGAATCGCGCGAAGTTTTTGATATTTTAAAGGATTTTCAACAAAAACGTCAGCAGATGGCAGTCGTGGTGGACGAATACGGTGGCTTTTCGGGCATCGTCACAATGGAGGACATTTTAGAAGAGTTCATTGGCGATATTAAAGACGAATCGGACAATGAAAAGGAAAGCGTGATCAAATTGGATGAACATAAATTTTCATTGGATGCGCGCGCCGACCTGGAAACCATCAATGACCTCACCGGTACAACACTGATAAGTGAAAAAGCAGAAACCATCGGCGGATTTATCATTAATTTATTGGGATATGTTCCTAAACTGGGAGAAATTATTTCTCATAAAAACATGCACTTTAAAATTAAACAAAAACGCGGCAATAGTCTCATTCGGATCAGTCTCAAGCTGAACCCGCCGTCGCCTGCGGGTGAAAAAAAACAAAAACCTTAAATAACTGTATTCTTGCTGGAAACTGTGGGGTTTCTGAAAATATTCCTGAAGGTTTAGCCGCATTTAGCTTATAATTATTGTGTGGTGGGCGTGGCGCCCCATAAGCAGGAACCTATTAACCGGCATAAACTGTTACTGAACATTTTATTAACATTACAGGATTGAAATATGAAAATATCGAGCAAAGATATTCTTGAGCGCATTAAGCTTGAAGACATAAAATTTATTAGTTTACAATTTGGTGACCTGTTTGGAACGGTACACCACTTATCGCTCCCCGTGGAGACGGTTACAGAGGCTACATTTGAAGATGGGCTGCCGTTTGACGGTTCTTCCATTCGCGCCTGGCAAAGCATTGAAAAATCCGATATGCTGCTCAAAGCAGATCTGCAAACTGCGTATATTGATCCTTTCAGAAAACATAAAACGCTCAGCTTTTTTTCAAATATTTTAGATCCTCGTACCGGCCAGCATTACGAACGCGACCCGCGTTCCATATTATTCAATGCCTTAGCCTATCTAAAAACCACCGGCATCGGCGATACAGCATACATTGGCGCTGAACCTGAGTTTTTTATCTTTGACGGCATCCGTTACAATTCAGAGCAACATTTTGCCTGTTATGAAATCATCAGCCAGGAGGGACCATGGTCCAGCATGGATGAAACCTCGTTAGGTCATAAAATAGGGTATAAGGGCGGCTATTTCCCTACTGCACCAACAGATACCCTCATAGAATTACGCGATGAGATCAGCCAACATCTCAAAACCATGGGTATCAACGTAGAGGTTCATCACCACGAAGTGGGAAGCGCCGGGCAATGCGAGATTGGCATTCGTTTTACGGAAGCGCTTTTTTCCGGGGACAACATTAACAAACTAAAACATGCTGTCAAAAATGCCGCCGCGCGGCGCGGCAAGACTGCCACCTTCATGCCCAAACCCATTTTTGGAGACAATGGTTCAGGTATGCATACGCATTTTTCTTTATGGAAAAACAAAGAAAACATTTTCCATGGCGACCAGTACAGCTCGCTGAGTGAAACGGCATTACACGCTATTGGCGGTCTGCTCAAACACGGCAAAGCCATTCAAATTTTCACCAACCCAACGGTCAATTCCTATCGGAGACTATTGCCTGGTTATGAAGCGCCTGTCAAGTTAGCCTATTCTGCCGCCAACCGTTCCGCTGCCGTGCGCATTCCTTACAGCAGCAGCAGCAAGGCCAGACGATTTGAATTTCGTTGTCCCGATTCTTCTGGTTCGCCTTATTTAGCATTTGCCGCTATTCTCATGGCTGTAGTGGACGGCATAAAAAATAGAATTGACCCGGGACAGCCTATTGATAAAAACATTTATGATTTACCGGCTGAGGAGCTCAGTAAACTGAATTCCACGGCGCTAAGTCTTGATGAGGCTATCAATGCTTTTGAGAAAGACAACGACTGGTTGAAAGCAGGCGGTGTTTTCACGGATACAATGTTGGCAGCTTATATTAACTACAAACAGCAACAGGAGTTGGCACCATTGAGAATGCGTCCGAACCCTTATGAATTTGAGCTTTATTATGGGGTTTAGCTTTAAAAAAATAATTTTTTTTAAAAATCTAGTGTTGTTTAACCGATTTTCATACTATACTTTCATAAGGCGTGTTGAGACTTTATTGTCCGCTGAGTAGCGTTAACTTATAACTGATTTTTAGAAAACGCGTTCTTCACACCCCCCATTTAACTCCTTTTATGGGGGGTGTTCTTCTCTTACCATTATTCCATAGCGGATTTTCCGCTGGTTTCAGTAAAGTAACAAAACTAAGAGCATTTGGCAGGTTTTTATCTGCCTTAACAAATGACGCAGAGCGGTTGGGGCTAAGCTTTTTCTGCAATAAATTTTTGTGCAAACTTAAAATTTTCAGGTGTTGGCTTGCATCCCAACATTCTGCACAATTCTGTTACAATAGCCGAGTTGTTGAGTCTGTGTACCTGTGTGATCGTAGCATCGCCTGCACGCGTGCAAGCTGCCGAAGGTGTGTGATGACAATCAGCTGGCGGTGTGTTTGAGCTCAGCGCTTTCAACGGAGCGGTTGGGGCTAAGTTTCTTCTGCAATAAATTTTTGTGCAAACTTAAAATTTTCAGGTGTTGGCTTGCATCCCAACATTCTGCACAATTCTGTTACAATAGCCGAGTTGTTGAGTCTGTGTACCTGTGTGATCGTAGCATCGCCTGCACGCGTGCAAGCTGCCGAAGGTGTGCGATGACAATCAGCTGGCGGTGTGTTTGAGCTCAGCGCTTTCAACGGATCAGTTGGGGGTTAAGCTTTTTCTGCAATAAATTTTTGTGCAAACTTAAAATTTTCAGGTGTTGGCTTGCATCCCAACATTCTGCACAATTCTGTTACAATAGCCGAGTTGTTGAGTCTGTGTACCTGTGTGATCGTGGCATCGTCTGCACGCGTGCAAGCTGCCGAAGGTGTGTGATGACAATCAGCTGGCGGTGTGTTTGAGCTCAGCGCTTTCAACGGAGCGGTTGGGGCTAAGTTTCTTCTGCAATAAATTTTTGTGCAAACTTAAAATTTTCAGGTGTTGGCTTGCATCCCAACATTCTGCACAATTCTGTTACAATAGCCGAGTTGTCGAGTCTGTGTACCTGTGTGATCGTAGCATCGTCTGCACGCGTGCAAGCTGCCGAAGGTGTGTGATGACAATCAGCTGGCGGTGTGTTTGAGCTCAGCGCTTTCAACGGATCAGTTGGGGATTAAGCTTTTTCTGCAATAAATTTTTGTGCAAACTTAAAATTTTCAGGTGTTGGCTTGCATCCCAACATTCTGCACAATTCTGTTACAATAGCCGAGTTGTCGAGTCTGTGTACCTGTGTGATCGTAGCATCGTCTGCACGCGTGCAAGCTGCCGAAGGTGTGTGATGACAATCAGCTGGCGGTGTGTTTGAGCTCAGCGCTTTCAACGGATCAGTTGGGGGTTAAGCTTCTTCTGCAATAAATTTTTGTGCAAACTTAAGGTTCTCAGGTGTTGGATTGCGCCCCAACATTCTGCACAATTCTGTTACAATAGCCGAGTTGTCGAGTCTGTGTACCTGTGTGACTGTGGCATCGTCTGCACGCGTGCAAGCTGCCGAAGGTGTGTGATGACAATCAGCTGGCGGTGTGTTTGAGCTCAGCGCTTTCAACGGAGCGGTTGGGGGTTAAGCTTCTTCTGCAATAAATTTTTGTGCAAACTTAAGATTTTCAGGTGTTGGATTGCGCCCCAACATTCTACACAATTCTGCTACAATAGCCGAGTTGTTGAGTCTGTGTACCTGTGTGACTGTGGCATCGTCTGCGCGCGTGTGTTTTTCTATGCAAAAATGCCTTGTAGCAACGCGCGCAAGCTGCGGAAGGTGTGTGATGACAATCAGCTGGCGTTTTTGGCTCAGCACTTTCAATTTAGCAGCAAGCCGCAAAGCGGTGAGACCGCCCACACCTGTATCCAATTCATCGAACAGCATGGTGCCCACAATAATTTTATCAGAAAGCAGCACTTTCAAAGCCAACATCATCCGTGCCAGTTCCCCGCCTGAGGCAATGTCTTTAAGCGGTTTAGCGGCGAATTCTTTTGCCGCAGCGTATAAAAATTCTAATTTATCAAAACCTTGTAGCGCCAAGCGCTTACCCAGCACTGTTGCGTTCAGTTGTTCAGCAGCTTTGGGTTTATGCTCCACCATCAACTTTCCGCTTTCCATGCCCAGTTCAGCCAGTTCAGTTTTAAATTTGCCTTCAAATTCAGCAATGCCTGCGTGGCGTTTGCCATAAAGTACTTGCGCATAAGCCAATGCTGTTTCCATTGCCGCCCTAAGTGCTGCGTTGAGCTCGGCAAGTTTGGCTTCAGCAGTGGCTAAGAGTTCCAACTTCTCGTTAACCGTCTGATATTTCCGTGTGAGTTCTGTTACCTTAACGCCATATTTGCTTTCCAGCTGCTCCACACCTGCCAAGCGTTGCTGAATTTCGTCAAGTTCTCTATTCACATCTTGACGATCGATGCTGCGAATGACCGCAGCACAGAGCTCGTTCAAATCCGCCAGCTGTGCTGTTAAGTGGTTAACCGAAGTCTGTCGCTGCCGGTCCTCGGATTCCAGTTCAGCTGCCTTTGTCAGCGCCAGCTGTGCCTCCTCCAGCTGCGTCACAGCCGCACGGGCAGACCGTTCAAAGGTAAATAATTGCTGCGACACTTTATCCCGCCGTTCCAATTCCTGCAGGCGTGTTTTCAATTGCCCGTAATCCACATCGCCGCTCAGGTATTGTTTCAGTTCAGCTCTGGTGAATTCAAGAAAATCTTTTTCACGCAACAATGTTTGTTGCTGTGCGCTGAGCTCCTGCAGCTGCTGGTTAAGCACCTGCAGTTTTTTATAAGCTACCTGATAACGGGATTTTACCGCTTTCACGCCAATGAAGGTATCAAAAAAATAAACATGATTGGCAGCTTTGAGTAAATATTGATTTTGCCGCTGAGAGTGAATGTCCACAAGCAATCCCGCCAATTGCTGCAACTGCTGCGCGGTTGTTGGAATGTTATTAATAAAATAATGCAACTCGCCGCTGGCTGCCAGCAATGTTAAAATTGTCAGCGTATCCCCCAGCTGTTTTTCAGGCAATAACGGCAGCAACAGCTGTTTCAATTGGGCTGCTTGACTGAGGTCAAAGGTTACCGCTACACGGAAATGATTGGAGCGCGGATTGATGATGCCTTTAGGGGGTTTAGCGCCCAGGCAAATATTGAGTGCGCCGAGGAGGATTGACTTGCCGGCTCCCGTCTCGCCGGTGATCGCATTAAACCCGTCTGTAAATTCAAGTTCGGCTTCGTCGATAAAAAGCAATCCCTTAATAGCAATGCGTTTTAACATCTTAGCGCGTTAATGGGTATGTTTACAGCGATGGGCTGAGCGTCTTCACATTGTGAAAGCAACAAACAGCCATGTCTCGCCAGCAGTGCGTATCAGGTTGTTGCTGCCGCTTGGGTGAGTTTACTGACAATTTGTTTAACCAGTGCAACATTATGGCGGTGTCCTGTAGCATACGCTGTTATTTGGCCGCGTATGCTCGTTCCCAAAAGGTAAAGGTCGCCAAGGATATCGATGATCTTATGTCTGGCAAATTCATTGGGAAATCTTAATTCTGAGTTCACCACACGATTTTTGTGCAGCAAAAGCGCATTTTCAAGGTTCGCACCCAATGCCATGCCGCTGGACTGCAAATGGCGTGTTTCATCAAGAAATCCAAAAGTGCGGCAGGGGGCAATTTCCTGTTTAAAACGTGCTATCCGTACGTCCCCTGTCAAGTCCACTTCATGATATTGGCGTCCGTATTCTTTGGGCAAGTCTAATTCATAAGAAATTTTAAAACCATTATAGGGTGTCAAGGTAATTTTTTTAGTAGCATCGTCTGCATCCTGAATGACATAAGGCTCGGCAACCACAAATTCGCGTTTCATGGCAGGTTGTTCCAAAATACCTGCCTCTTCCACTGCCTGACAAAAGGGCAAGGCCGAGCCATCTAAAATGGGAACTTCCTGCGCCACCTTTACCTGAATGTTATCGATGCCATAAATATGCAAAGTGGCAAGCAAATGCTCGGTCACACTGACTTTTACCTCGCTATTTTGCAATGTGGTGGCATAATGTGCCGAGTGCACGTATTCGGGCAAGGCTCGCAACGTCATGGATGTGGCAATGTCTTCAAAAATAACACCGCTATCGGGCGGCAGCGGCATGAGGATCAAACCTGTATGATCGCCGCTATGCAGCCCTATGCCTTTTAGAACAATATTTTTTTTAATGGTGCGCTGCGGTAAAGTTGTTTGGACAAAACATGCAGAATTATAATATTGCTCCGAATGGGTGGGCGTGATGCCCGGTTCTTGTTTTAAAATGCGCTGCAATTTTGCCAAAAGCAGCTCCGAAGAAAATGGTTTTTCCAAAAAATCAGCTGCACCACTTTTAAGCGTTTGTGCAGACATCGCAACATTGGCGTGCCCGGACATCACCACTACCGGTGCGGCAATATTATTCGTTTGCAATTTTTTAAGAAAGGCATACCCATCCAACTCAGGCATCCAAACGTCCAATAAGATCAGATCCGCCTGTCCATCAGTCAACAAATACTCTAAGGCGGGGGACTGATCACAAAATGCCTTGCAAGCATAACCCTGTGCCAAAACAAGGCGCGCGATACTGTCGCAAATGTGTTTTTCGTCGTCAATGACAATAATTTTTTTCACAGACGCAGAAGCCTTTCACGCAACACTTCTTAAAAACCCAATAGAACAGCAAAAACATACCCCACCAGCGATGTATCAGAGCAACATTCACTTGCAAGTCATGAAAACAACCCCAACCCCGCCGGCCATTCATGCCTAGCTTTCCAATACGGACTTTAAAGTTGCAAGCAGCTGATGCATATGTTCGCAAATAAATGCCAGACGCTCTGTTTCTTTTTCCATTGTCAAGAGAATGGCTTTTTCTTTCAGTTCCAAGCCAATCAGTTGTCTTGCCATTGCATAAGCGGTTGGGGCAGCATCATTTGCCTGTTCGGTTGCCAGAATAAACCCGCCTTTACTGGTGAGCAATTCACGTATTTCATTAAACATGAGTTTAACTTTACGATTGAGTTTGGGCATTGCGTGATGACTTTTAACAAGCAGGTTAGCTTCGGCATCGCCTGCAAGCTGCAGCGATTCTTCAGACCTAAAAGCGACCATCCCGCCGCCATAAAGATGTCCGGGCAGCTGCTCTTCAAAATTCAGCACATTAAATACACGTTTGCCGCGCACAGTAATGCGCGCCGTCCCGCGTTTGTTTGAGCGTTTCACACGCAGCAGTTCCACCTCCGTGCCGCACATCAGCAGGCGATCTCTGAGCACAGGAACAATGCCAAAACCATGTTCATTCTCTTCGCATTGCCGCACCAACTCACAATAGCGCGGTTCAAAAACATACAATTCCACCGTCTCATGCGGAAAGACCACTACATTCAATGGGAACAGCGGCAATTCCTGTTTAAGCGGGGTGGCTTGGGGCATAGCTTCAAACAATGCTGTATGCTGAGACAGCTTTATGACTTAGTGGAAGTTTTAACAGCTGAGCGCAATTTAAATTTACGTTGAAACCTTTCAACACGCCCTTCCGCATCCACAATTTTATCACTTCCCGTATAAAAGGGATGTGAAGCGCTGGAAATTTCCAGCTTGAATACAGGATATTCTTTACCATCTTTCCACTTGATGGTACCTTTGGCGTTAAGCGTAGAATGGCATAAAAATTCAAAGTTACTTGCGGTATCTTTAAATACAACTGGACGGTAAGCGGGGTGGATGGTCTTCTTCATGATAAACTATAAAACACAAAAAACATTAAATCAAACGGTTTTTCCTCAGTTATTTTTACATAAGGTTCTTCCATAACGGATAATAGTATTATAAGCTATACTTTGAAAAAATTATATTTTAATTGCCGTTTCCAACCATAATTGCTAAGGTCATCATACTGAGTCATTGCCAAACAAATCATTGTTTTTATGCTATAATTAAACTTATTCTCGCATTGTTTGTTTTAATGGTTCCATAACGCCACAAATGCCACACAGTAGTAGCTTCATTGCCTGCTAGCTGCAATACTAAGATATTATTGTGTAATGACCGTAATTGATCAGTAATCATTACTGAGCAGTGCGTCTGACACGCGAACTATCCCAGCACTTAACAATATTGCACCATGCATAGTTATCTGACGCCCGGCGTTAAAAAGCTTATTGGCATTAATATTGCCTGCTTTTTGCTGCAGCTCATTGGCAGTTACCTGAGCAGTTCCGGCGCTTTTGTTTTGGACACTTTCGCGCTCAGTTATTGGGGCATTGTTAATAAATTTTACGCGTGGACTCCTTTCACGTACATGTTCCTGCACGGCAGTTTTTTGCATTTACTTTTTAACATGCTTGCGCTCTTCTTTTTTGGCTGTGAAATTGAACGCGAGTGGGGAAGTGCGCGTTTTGTCCGTTTTTACCTGCTAAGTGGCTTGGGCGCCGGCATCATCATTTTTTTCAGTGAAGCGCTGGGTGCCATCATCAGCGGCAGCGCACCGTACAATTTCACCGTAGGTGCCAGCGGCGCTATCTTCGGTATTCTCCTTGTTTATTCACTTATTTACAGTGAACGCCAGCTTACCATCTTGCTTTTTTTTGTTATTCCCGTCACACTGAAAGCCAAATACCTTATCGTCGTGCTCTTGGGCATAACACTATTATTTTCAGCATTTTTTGCGCAAAACATTTCACATATCGGTCACATTGGCGGTGTGCTGAGTGCGATGTGTCTGTTATTTGCCTATCGTAAACGCGCTCCGTTCTCCTATCCTTACAACAAACTTAAAAGTTGGCTCAGCCTGCCCTTCAAACAGCAGCATCGCAATTTCCGTTCACTTTCCACCTACGAACGTACCGCTAAAAATAAATTTTCATTTCGCACATTCATGCGTTCCGGGCGCGTCCGTAAAGCCGATTTAAGCTTGGACGAAACCAGTATGAATGAACACGAAATTGAAGAAAAAATTGACGAACTGCTGGACGTTATTTCAAAACGAGGTCTCAAATCGCTTTCAGCTAATGAAAAAAAGTTTCTCAATCGCGTCAGTTTACTCTATCGCCACAAATTTCCCAACTAAGCCCATTTCGCCGCAACCATGTCACCATTATTGAAACCAGTTATTATCGTTATTAGGGTCTTTAGCGCAATCCTCACAGCATTGGTGCGCAAGCTGCAATGGCTGCGCAAACAAGGTTTTGCCTCACGTCAAGACCTCAGTCTGTATATTTTTCCCAGTCGTTATACGCGCAGCATCACGTTAAACCTCAGTCGCCGCGCGCTCGCCATGCTCAGCATACTCCCGGCGGCTGCCCTGACGTACTGTTTGATCACCAGTTTCATTGCAATAACCGCTGCTTATCAAAGCTGGAGTCTCACGCGTGAACAACAGCGTCTGCAAACATTGCTCAGCCAGTACAAAGAAGCTTTGACGCACTTTTCGCTCACAGCCGCTCCGCAAGAGGTGTACATCAACAATCAATTGGCCAGCTGGCAAGGATTGCCGCAAGCGGCTACTGGCGGCGTCTCTGAAGCCTGGGATGGTGATCCTTTGGCATTAAGCGAACAAGTGCGCGCAGAACGCCAGCACGCCATCCATACAGCAACGTCAAACTTAACAACGCTCATGCAAACAGATCTCAGTGCCTTGCAAAACAATCATCGTGTCATGCGGGAGCTCAGTTATGCCTTAGGCGAAAACAAACGGTTTTTAGCCGCGTTGCCGTTAAGTTGGCCGCTCTTAAATGGCTGGGGCGAACAGCTGCCTACACAAACACTGCAAAAAAAGTCCGCCGCCACAAATTTTACGTATTTTAAGCACCCGGCGCCTGAGCTCCGTATCCACGTCCTCCCCAGTACGCCCGTCATTGCCACAGCCAATGGCACCGTCCTGAGTGTGACGCCTATTCCCGCACATCCGTTCACCTGGAATATTGTACTTCAGCACGATTACGGCATTCAAACATTTTATCAGCAAGTGCAAAATCCAAGTGTCCAGCCACAAGCCTTGGTGCGCAAACAAGAGATCATTGGTTTTACCGCCTCGCACGGGAGTTTTACTTATAAAGTCAAATTAGCGCAAAGTTTTATCTCGCCTGAAAATTTTGTCTTTATCCGCTACTGAGTCCGCAGCTGACAGCTGATGGCGCATTATTTTGACACTCACTGTCATCTGACCTTGGCGCAGTTGCCGCTTGCCGAACATATCCAGTTGGCACGCGCGGCAGCATTCAAACATATTTTTGATCCCGGGCTGCAAGTACAAGATTGTGCAACACGCCTCGCAAAGCTGCGTCCGTACCCTGAAATTCTCTTAGGCGCCGCCATTGCTCCCCACAGCGACTTCCAATCAAGCACCCTACCAGCTGAACTAGAACAGCTGGCGGGCTATTTGGCAACCGGGCAGTTTGCCGCCATCGGTGAAATTGGGTTGGAGTATAATCACATCCACGACAGCGCCCATCATCAGCTGCAAAAACACCTTCTCCGTGAGCAGCTACAGCTGGCAAAAACCTATAAACTTCCCGTTGTCCTGCATCTGCGAAACAGTGCCGCCCGCCACAGCACCAACGCCTACACGGACGCAGCCGCCATCATCAAAAGTGTCAAGCCGCAAGTACCGCTTATTGCACACTGTTTCACAGGCAGCTGGAGCGACGCACAAACAATGCTCGCCTGCGATGCTTTTATAGCACTGGGCGGCATTGTGACCTTTAAAAATGCCGTTGCCTTACAGGACGTCGCGCGCAAGCTTCCACTCACGCGTCTGCTGGTAGAAACCGATGCTCCGTATTTGGCGCCTGTGCCCATGCGCGGCAAGCCCAACATAGCACCGTACCTTATCCACACACAAAATTTTCTCAGCGCCTTGCTGCAGCAAGAAAGCGAACCGTTTGCCGCACAGCTGTTTAACAACGCACAAATAGCTTTCAAGTTGATCGCATAAACTTAACCATCAACCAGCTGCGGAAAAAAAGCGTTAAGAGCCGCAAGTACCGCTCATTGCACACTGCCTCACAGACAGCTGGAGCGACGCTCAAACGATGCTTTTATAGCCACTGGGCGGCAGCATTGTGACCTTTAAAAATGCCGTTGTCTTACAGGACGTCGCGCTCACGCGTCTGCTGGTAGAAATCGATGCTCTGTAGCTGGCGCCTGTTCAACAACGCACAAACAGCTTTCAAGTTGATCGCATAAACTTAACCATCAACCAGCGCTGCGGGAAAAAAGCGTCAAGCCGCAAGTACCGCTCATTGCACACTGCCTCACAGACAGCTGGAGCGACGCTCAAACGATGCTTTTATAGCACTGGGACACACATTGTGTTCTTTAAAATGCAATTGCCTTACAGAACGTCGCACGCAGGCTTCCGCTCACGCGTCTGCTGGTAGAAATCGCTGCTCCGTAGCTAGCGCCTGTGCAACAACACACAAACAGCTTCAAGTTGATCCGCATAAACTTAAGCTTTCAAGTTGATCCATCATCAACCAGCGCTGCGGGAAAAAAGCGTCAAGCCGCAAGTACCGCTCATTGCACACTGCCTCACAGGCAGCTGGAGTACCGCACAAACAATACTGTTCAATTTTATAGCACTGGGACACACATTGTGTTCTTTAGCAAAAATGCCATTGCCTTACAGAACGTCGCACGCAGGCTTCCGCTCACGCGTCTGCTGGTAGAAATCGCTGCTCCGTAGCTGGCGCCTGTTCAATAACACACAAACAGCTTTCAAGTTGATCGCATAAACTTAACCATCAACCAGCTGCTGGAGAAAAGCGTCAAGCCGCAAGTACCGCTCATTGCACACTGCCTCACAGACAGTTGGAGCGACGCTCAAACGATGTTCGCCTGCGATGCTTTTATAGCACTGGGCGGCAGCATTGTGACCTTTAAAAATGCCGTTGTCTTACAGGACGTCGCACGCAGGCTTCCGCTCACGCGTCTGCTGGTAGAAATCGATGCTCCGTAGCCGGCGCCTGTTCAACAACGCACAAACAGCTTCCAAGTTGATCGCATAAACTTAACCATCAACCAGCGCTGCGGGAAAAAAGCGTCAAGCCGCAAGTACCGCTCATTGCACACTGCCTCACAGACAGCTGGAGCGACGCTCAAACGATGCTTTTATAGCGCACTGGGCGGCAGCATTGTGACCTTTAAAAATGCCGTTGTCTTACAGGACGTCGCGCTCACGCGTCTGCTGGTAGAAATCGATGCTCCGTAGCTGGCGCCTGTGCAACAACGCACAAACAGCTTTCAAGTTGATGACATAAACTTAGCCATCAACCAGCGCTGCGGGAAAAAAGCATCAAGCCGCAAGTACCGCTCATTGCACACTGCCTCACAGGCAGCTGGAGTACCGCACAAACAATGCTTTTATAGCACTGGGACACACATTGTGTTCTTTAAAATGCCATTGCCTTACAGAACGTCGCACGCAGGCTTCCGCTCACGCGTCTGCTGGTAGAAATCGATGCTCCGTAGCTGGCGCCTGTGCAACAACGCACAAACAGCTTTCAAGTTGATCGCATAAACTTAACCATCAACCAGCGCTGCGGGAGAAAAGCGTCAAGCCGCAAGTACCGCTCATTGTACACTGCTTCACAGGCAGCTGGAGCGATACACAAACGATGTTCGCCTGCGATGCTTTTATAGCACTGGGCGGCAGCATTGTGACCTTTAAAAATGCCGTTGTCTTACAGGACGTCGCGCTCACGCGTCTGCTGGTAGAAACCGATGCTCCGTAGCTGGCGCCTGTGCAACAACGCACAAATAGCTTTCAAGTTGATCGCATAAACTTAACCATCAACCAGCGCTGCGGGAAAAAAGCGTCAAGCCGCAAGTACCGCTCATTGCACACTGCCTCACAGACAGCTGGAGCGACGCTCAAAGATGTTCGCCTGCGATGCTTTTATAGCACTGGGCGGCAGCATTGTGACCTTTAAAAATGCCGTTGTCTTACAGGACGTCGCGCTCACGCGTCTGCTGGTAGAAATCGATGCTCCGTAGCTGGCGCCTGTGCAACAACGCACAAACAGCTTTCAAGTTGATGACATAAACTTAGCCATCAACCAGCGCTGCGGGAAAAAAGCGTCAAGCCGCAAGTACCGCTCATTGCACACTGCCTCACAGGCAGCTGGAGCGACGCACAAACGATGTTCGCCTGCGATGCTTTTATAGCACTGGGCGGCAGCATTGTGACCTTTAAAAATGCCGTTGTCTTACAGGACGTCGCGCTCACGCGTCTGCTGGTAGAAATCGATGCTCCGTAGCTAGCGCCTGTGCAACAACGCACAAACAGCTTTCAAGTTGATCGCATAAACTTAACCATCAACCAGCGCTGCGGGAGAAAAGCGTCAAGCCGCAAGTACCGCTCATTGTACACTGCCTCACAGGCAGCTGGAGCGACGCTCAAACGATGCTTTTATAGCACTGGGACACACATTGTGTTCTTTAAAATGCCATTGCCTTACAGAACGTCGCACGCAGGCTTCCGCTCACGCGTCTGCTGGTAGAAACCGAGCTATGCCAGCAGGAAACTGAAACATTTTCCGCGCACCTGTTCAATAACGCACAAACAGCTTTCAAGTTGATGACATAAGCTTAGCCATCAACCAGCTGCGGAAAAAAGCGTCAAGCCGCAAGTACCGCTCATTGCACACTGCCTCACAGACAGCTGGAGCGACGCTCAAACGATGCTTTTATAGCACTGGGACACACATTGTGTTCTTTAAAATGCCATTGCCTTACAGAACGTCGCACGCAGGCTTCCGCTCACGCGTCTGCTGGTAGAAATCGCTGCTCCGTAGCTAGCGCCTGTGCAACAACGCACAAACAGCTTTCAAGTTGATCGCATAAACTTAGCCATAAACCAGCTGCGGGAGCCAGGTGACAATGTCGTTGAAAAAAAACAAGACCCCCAGAACCAGGAGTTGGATGACAATAAACGGAATAACGCCCATATAAATATCACGTGTGGCAAGCTCAGCAGGCGCCACACCGCGCAAATAAAACAATGAAAATCCAAAGGGCGGGGTCAGGAAGGATGTTTGCAAATTCATTGCCATCATGACGCCCAGCCAAATAGGGTCCATGCCCAGCGACATCAGTACGGGTCCCACAATAGGCACCACAACAAAGGTGATCTCAATAAAATCGATAAAAAAACCGAGCAAGAACATCATGAGCATGACGACCCAAAATGCCCCCACAGCCCCACCAGGCAGCCCAGTCAGCAGTTCGCGTACAAGGTCATCGCCACCGAAGCCCCTGAAAACAAGTGAAAAAATAGAAGCTCCTATAAGCACCATAAATACCATACTGGTCTGAAAGGCAGCTGTGTACAAGGCCTCCCGTAAAAGCGGCAATTTAAATTTACCCCTAATGACTGCCAGAAAGAGCGCACCCATACCGCCTACTGCTGCAGCTTCTGTAGGTGTGGCAAATCCTGCTAAGATGGAGCCCAGTACCAGAATGATCAGAAAGACCGGCGGCAGCAATGCTGCCAATAAATTGAAGACAAACCGCAGGTTGCCGCCTGCAGTCAGCCGCTCACGTTCTTCTTGCGGGATAGGCGGCATGGTATGAGGACGCAGCCAGGCGCTGAAGCTCAAATACACCAGATAACACGCTACCAACATTAACCCCGGTATAAGCGCACCAAGGAACAGGTCTCCTACGGAAACTGCATCGGGAGAAAAATTGCCTTGTTCTAGCTGCGAGCGTTGGTACGCTGAGGAAATAACATCGCCCAGCAACACTAAGACAATGGACGGGGGGATCACCTGTCCCAGCGTCCCGGAGGCGCAAATAGTTCCAGCGGCTATACGCGGACTGTAGCCGCGTTTTAACATGGTAGGCAATGCCAGCAGCCCCATGGTGACAACCGTTGCCCCTACAATGCCCGTAGAAGCAGCCATTAACATGCCAAAGATCGTCACGGAAATAGCCATGCCGCCGCGCAATGAACCAAACAATAACGCCATATTATTCAGCAAATTCTCAGCCATCCCGGATCTTTCGAGCACTGCCCCCATAAAAATAAAAAGCGGCACTGCTATCAGCAGCTCGTTTGTCATAATGGTATAAATGCGATTGGGAATAGCTTCTAAGAAGCTAAAATCGAATTGACCCATGAGGATGCCCAAAAAGGCAAAAAACAATCCCGTACCCGCCAATGAAAAGACCACCGGGTAACCGGCAATCAGGACAAAGATCAGTACAAGAAAAAGAACTAATGAAAGATATTCCATAAAGCTAAGAACAAGAATCCTGCTGCTGGCTGGTCAGCATTGAATAAAAAGCTGCAGTGCTGTCATCAGCGCCATTCTGCTTCGCTAATGTGCCCTTTTAAGAATAACACATTGCGAATAATATCTGAGAGCCCTTGCAAAAAAAGCATAAACGGCGTGATTAAAATAAGTGTTTTTAGTAAAAAGACACCGGGCAGGCCAACCGCTTCAATGGAGCGTTCCCAATATTTCCAGGAAAAAGCAACATACTCAATGGAAATAACAAACCACAGAATAATAAAAGGGAATAATAAAAGCAAAGTCCCGACTAAGTCGGTGATTGCCTTTCTGCGCGCGGGGTAGTTATTGTAAAACACATCCACGCGCACATGATAGCGCCGCCGCAGGGCATAAGCCGTTGTCAGCAGAAAAGCGATGGCGTGCATGTACACCACGCTCTCCTGCAAGGCAACCGATCCTGTCTTAAAACCGTAGCGCATGACCGTGATGAGAAAATACATCAACGTCATGCTCAGTAACATCCAGGCACTGGCTTTGGCAATGACCTCATTGAAGCGATCAAAGCGCAGCGCCAGTTGTCTAAACTGTTCGCGTGAACGTCCCGTCATCGGACCACCCTACCCTACTAAGCGGCGGGCTGAGCGTACTGCTCAGCCCGCCGCAGCCACCACCATGGCGTTCAGCCTTCGCCGCCGCCGCACCGTGGTTACTTAATAACCTGTGCGCGTGCGTTCAAATAAGCCAGCTCAGAAACATAATGCCAGGCATGTGCCTGTTTTCTGAAAGTAATGTATGAATCGTAAATTTCCTTAGACAATTCATCGCGCAAGCTTTCTTCTTTGACCACTTCTTCGCTCACACGCGCAAATTCTTTCAAGACACTATCGGGATATTTACTTAACTGAACGCCGTGTTCGTTGATCAGCGTGTCAAGGGCGTGATTATTACGTGCCGTAAAATCTGCCAACATATCCATGTTTACCGCTTGTGCCGCCACACGGATAATTGTTTGCAGGTCCTCGGGCAGACTGGTCATGGCTTCTTTATTGACAAAAGTTTCAAGCGTAGTGCCGGGCTCATGCCAACCGGGGTAATAATAATATTTGGCAGCCTTATAAAAACCGAATGCCAGGTCATTGTAGGGACCCACCCATTCTGTCGCATCAATGGCGCCCAGTTCCAATGCTGCAAAGATCTCACCGCCGGGCAAGCTGATTTGCTCGCCGCCCAGGCGATTGAGGACTTCACCGCCCAACCCGGGAATGCGCATTCTAAGGCCTTTCAGGTCGGCAACGCTATTAATTTCCTTAGTGAACCAGCCGCCCATCTGCACACCCGTATTACCGGCAGCCAGCGGTACAAGACCAAATTCGTCATAAACGCGTTCCCACAGCTGCAGACCGCCGCCGTGATAAATCCAGCCGTTCATTTCCTGTGCAGTCAAGCCGAATGGCACTGATGCAAAAAATTGTGCGGCTGGTACTTTGCCTTTCCAATAGTAGGCGGCACCGTGTCCCATTTCTGCTGTCCCGCGTGAAACGGCATCGAAACTTTCAAATGCACCGACCAATTCACCTGCGCCGTACACTTTAACCGTCAACCGCCCGCCACTCAGCTGACCGATCAGCGCGGCAAGATGATTAGCGCCCGTACCCAGTCCGGGGAAATCTTTCGGCCAGGTCGTCACCATTTTCCATTCCACTACAGTATTATCCACAGCACCGCCGCCGCCCGCAGTTTGTGTATTGCCACAACCGCTGAGTAGCATTATGCTGAAAATTACCGCCACACACATTCCCACTACATGCCAACGGGCAAAGCTTAACGTTTTATCATTAGTTTTCACATTCATTGCAAATCCTCTTCGCTCAATTTATTGTTATTAAATTTATAAACTCACACATTGAAAATGCAAGTTCTTTGTTATGCATATCACAATGTTCCCCACTATTTTACCGATCATTCACACAAATTTATTATATCATATTAATTTATGAGTTTTTGTCATTTATTTGAGCTTTCTTATTTTTGCCTGCAAAGGCAAGTTTATATTATAATTACCGCGACTATGTTTTTACGTATTGACTCAGTTCGTTTATATGCTCTGATTGTGTTAAGTATGCCATTGGTCATTGGTGCCGCTGAGCTGGCTCAGCCTGCGGTCAAGCTGGAAACAACCAGCATCGGCAAACAGCTGGTGTTAAGCAAACTCAGGCCTAATACGGCGATCACAAACGGTTTTCCATTCGAAAGCGGCGAATACTTAAAATTTAAGATCAAATTCGCCGGTATCACCGCCGGTACGGCCACTATTTCTGTAAGACCCCTAGCGGCTGAAAAAGTTGAATTTAAGCTAACCGCGCGTAGCGCACCATGGATGGATAAATTTTATAGATTCAGAATCACCCTGCTCTCAGAAAGCTTATTGGAGTCTTATCAGACCTTGCGCTACACAGAAGATAAAATGGAACGCAAACGCGTTTATTATAACGTCCAGGACTTTGAACCGAATCACAAACGCTACAATTTCAGTTATCTGAAAAATAACGCGCTGAAGAGTCAACACATTGACTATACGGACATTTCAGGCGGCATGAGCATACTGGCGGCATTTTTTTTCATACGCACCACCTCACTTGACGCGGGTGAACAAGCTTTTACGAATTGTTTTTTTCGTGATCACTACATACAAATAGGCGCAGAAGCCATACGGCGTGAAACGATTAAAAGCAAATTTGGCAAACGTGAAACCGTCATCATCCATCCATTGCTTGCCAATGAGGGTGCCGTTGTCAGCGAGCAGGAAAAGATGTTGATTTATCTTTCGGATGACATCACGCGCATCCCGCTGCTTGTGGAAATTTATACCAGTCTAGGGCTTATACGTGCCGTGCTCACGGATTACCGCTCCCGTCCGCCAGCGAACGCTGACTAATCCATGTTGACGCCGCCCAGCAAACTTAGAAATTAATCCCAACAGCCCCACCAAATCCGTTGTTAAGCGGGTCATATGCAAGTTTCAGCATAAACTTGCGTATGCTCATTGCCAGCCCTATGTTAATGGCAAATTTTTGTTCAGCTGAACTCGCTCTATTTAAATAATTTTCAGTTGCAACAATGGATATTTTATTTTTATAACCAAGCTGAAAATCAAGAAAAAACTCGCAACAGCGATAACTAAACCCAAAAATTTCGTTAAGGCTATAAACTAATTGCGGCCCTATTGTGACCTCAACCAAAATAGCATCTGCTGTGCCATAAGAAAAATAAAACGCAGAGCCCAGCGGGTCCACAGCAGAAAATCCAATGTCAAAAAAAATGCCATAAGAACCTATTACAGGCAGCCGAATGCCAATAAAATTTGAAATTAAAATAGCAGAATTTCCTTCTACCGACATGCCCAGCAAAAATCGGTACGTTAAATTACTGGTCTTAAATCCTACATACATGCTATGGCGTTTTCCCCAGACCACGGCATGTGTTTCTGCGTCATAAATATTGACATCTAAGATGCTGCGATCAGACAAACGGAAAAAATACAAACGCGCATAATAACGGCTTCCGCGTTTTGCTAATTGCTGCGAGATCTCAGCATTGTCTTGCGGGCCATAAGAAAACACATAACCATCCGCTACTTCTTTATAATTGTAACGAAAAAAATCCTGTTCTTTAAAAAACGAAAACTCCGGATATTTTTTAAAATAAATGGCTTCCAGTTTACCGGTCAAATAAGCGTTAATATCCGTTGCATTTTTCTCTGTATAAACATTGACGGAAACCAAGACAACCTCTTCTGTCAAGAGTGCAAGCAGCGGATTTTCCAGCGTCTTTGTTGGCGACGTTTGTCTGGGTACTTGCCTTGTTGTGCCAATTAGCCGCTCTAAGATTTCAGGATCCAGTTGTGCAACATCTTTTTGATTGCCTGTTAGCACATCGGGACCTGTAAGCGGCGCGTTAGGACGTGGCTCCAAATTATTACGAATTTGCGTGATGGTCCCTGTTATTTCTACTTCTTCTTGTTCACGCAATAATTTTTTTAAGGTTTTTTTTAAGTTCACGCGCAAGAGCCGCGTCAAATGATCAATTTCAGAAAAAACTTTACCGGAATAACGTGAAGTAGCCAGTACAGTCGGACCCTCAGGCTGTCCCCACAATGGCACTGCTGCAAACAACAAAACCAGACTCAGCACTGCACGCAAAGCCGTTACATGCCAAACAGCTAAAATACGCTGAAAAACGGACTTGCGCACCAATGGCAAAAATAACATACTTAACAAAGGCATGATGATTAAAGGCAAGAACAACTAGAAGTCTTGAATTTGCCAAAAAACAATAAACTTACTTATTAGTAAACGTCACTTGCCTACTTTAACTTTAAAATCATCCGTCCAGCTTTTACTGTACGCCAAAATAAGCAGGCGGGACGGTGCTGCATAGCAGCACCGTCCCGCCTGCCCACGGACAACAGCTGTACAAGGCTGAAAGCTGCGTCACATACAAAACTATTGTTAAGCGGCTGATTAAACAGCTAAGGCTCAGAGCGTTGAAACAATGTAATAAATGGAAGCTCCGCTGCGAATTTGAAAAAGCAGTTTTTTATTTTTATCCGTATTGTTCAAAATTTTCTTAAACGCTGCAATGGATGGCGTCGGTTGTTTGTTCACGGCTACAATGATATCGCCATTGCTGATGCCATAATAATTGAGCGGTGATGATTCGTCTATTTCCGTGATCACCACGCCAAAAGGCTTAGCGCTTCGGTATGTTTTAAGCTCCGCGCTATTCATCTCCCGCACCGTGATGCTTCTAATCTTTGTGGCGGGCTCATCACGGGGGGGGGCAGGATCACTGGCGGTTATGGCTTGCTGGTTTTGCGCGTCCAGACGCACGCGTATGGTGAGTGTTTGCCCGTCGCGCAATAACTTGATAGGAATGGTAGTGCCCACCTTAACCTTTGAGATCTGATATAACAAATCCTTGCCATTACGCAGCACCCGACGATTAAATTCTGTGATAATATCGCCAGCCGCCAATCCCGCTTTTGCCGCCGGACTAGCTTCCACCACGCGTTGAATAATGATGCCGCTATTGGGCGCGCCCAGGGCATCTGCCACATCCTTGCTCATATCTTCATAATAAATGCCCAACCACCCGCGCACCACTCTGCCCGTTGCGCGCAGCTCAGCCACAACAGTCTTAGCCATGTTAACAGGAATGGAAAACCCCAAACCAATGGAAGATTGTGTTTGCGAAAGAATGTTTGAATTGATGCCGATAACCTCGCCGTTAAGATTGAGCAGCGGCCCCCCGGAGTTGCCGGGATTGATAACGGTATCGGTCTGAATAAAATTTTCATAACGATTGGCAATGCCTGTACGCCCTTTGGCAGAGATGACACCCGTTGTGAATGTATGCGAGAGACCAAACGGATTGCCAATGGCGATGACAATGTCACCGGTCTCAACAAGATCGGAATTGCCCAGTGGTAAAAACGGAAAATCAATATTCTTGGCAACAATTTTAAGCAAAGCCAGATCTGTATCCGGGTCCACGCCCACAACTTCAGCAGCGTATTCTTTTTTGGCATCGCTAAAAAAGACCTTAATGGCAGTGGCATCTTTGATGACGTGATAATTGGAGATCAAGTAGCCCGCCTTATCAATTAAAAAGCCCGAACCCGATGACGTGAGTTCACGCTCAGGCGCTCCTGGTTGTTGTTTAAAAAATCGTTCAAAAAAATCATCGCCGAAAAATTGGCGGTAGCGCTGATTGTGACCGCCGCCGCCGCCGTTCACTTTTGTTGTGACGCGAATACTCACCACACCGGGAATCGCTTGCTTAGCCACGTTGTTAAAAGCGTCTTGCAAAGACAGTGCCGAGAGTTCACGTTCAGTCGTCACATCGTAAGCGGCAACATTAACAATACCCGTACGCTTGGCAAGAAACACGGCATCCGTTTCCATTTCAAGGTTTGCCCGCAAGGAATGGTCAGCAGCAGCTGTTGCCAACGGGTATCCCGCCAATTGCAACATAAATACCGTACCTGCCATTGCCGATAAAAACCCTATTCCTGAAACTATTAAATAGTTCTGCAACTTGTTCTTCATGGTATATCCTCTAAATTTTTGATATTCTACGTATCCTTACGAATCACTAAGGGTTTGGTTTGTATATATTTTACTTACTAAACGAGCAATGTCAATAAAGCTTGCATAATTTTTTAGTGATTTCTGTAATTTTATTAAGATGCCTGAAATTTACCCCGTAATTATTGAGAATGGTATAATTGATAGTAATTTTTTGTTTAGCTTTTATATTGTAATTGGAGGAGCAAATTATGGATAGTGGTTTAACCATCAAGGCTCAGCGTGTCATCACTCAGTATGCACAGGAAGAAGCTAAAAAATTAGGCTCAGAAAAAGTTGAACCTGAACATGTTCTTTTAGGGCTCATAAAAGATCAGGACAGCATTGCTGTCAAAGTGCTGGAAAAACTGGACGTTAATTTGGAAAAATTGCGTTATGGACTGGAAAATGAGATAAAAACAGGTATTCCTACATTGCGGATGGGTGAGATTAAACCCTCTACGCGCATTCAGAAAATTTTAAGTTTCAGTCTGGAAGAATCACGTGCCTTGCATCATCACTACATTGGCACTGAACATCTCCTGCTGGGTATTTTCCGTGAAGAAGATAATATCATTCACCAGCTGCTCTCCACACAAAAGCTCAGTCTCGACGATCTTCGCCACACAACCGTTGAAATGCTGGGTTTTGGCTCATTTAATAAACATCAGGAGCCGCGTTCACTCATTGGCAACATTATCACTGAGAAAAAAACCGTAAAAACTCCAACCATTGACAGTTTTTCACGCAACCTTAGCGAACTTGCCGGCAGAAATAAGCTGGATCCTGTGATTGCCCGCGAGCCGGAAATTGAACGGGTTATTCAGATCTTATGCCGGCGGACTAAAAATAATCCCATTCTCATCGGCGAACCGGGGGTTGGCAAATCGGCTATTGCAGAAGGGCTTGCTTTACTCATTGAGCAGCAACAAGTTCCGGAAATTTTATTAGCCAAACGTGTGGTCAGTTTAGATCTTGCTGCCTGTATTGCCGGCACCAAATATCGCGGCGAGTTTGAAGAACGCATTAAAAACATTATGAATGAAGTGTACCGTGCGGGAAATATCATTCTGTTTATTGATGAAATTCACACCATTGTGGGCACAGGCGGCGCTGAGGGCAGCATGGATGCCTCCAATATTTTAAAGCCGCCGCTCAGCCGCGGCGAACTTCAATGCATTGGCGCCACAACATTAAACGATTACAAAAAATACATTGAGCGTGACAGCGCGCTTGCGCGGCGGTTTCAAAAAATTCTCGTCGCTGAACCCAGTTTGGAGGACAGCATTAAAATTCTCAATGGCCTCAAACATCGTTATGAAAATTTTCACAACGCGCTTTACACAAAAGATGCACTTGAACACGCTGTCAAATACGCGCGCCGCTATCTCAGTGATCGCAAACTGCCAGACACAGCCATAGATCTTATTGACGAGGCCGGCGCAAAAGTACGCATCAGCCGTGCCAATCGTCCTGTTTTCTTAAAAAATATGGAACAGGAAATAGAAGCACTCAGTCGCCGCAAAAAAGAAGTGGTCAAAAATCAGGAATTTGAAAAAGCGGCTGTCTTGCGCGATGAAATTCGCAAACAGAAAAAAAGCCTTGAAACTACGCTCATTGAATGGCGGCAGAAACAAAAAAGCAAACGTTTTCGCATTACCAGCGCTGACATAGCCCGCGTGGTGGAAAGCATTACAGATATTCCAGTCTCACGGCTGGAAAAAAATGAAGCCGAACGGCTTATGAATTTGGAAAAAACCCTCAGAACAAAGATTATTGGTCAAACGGAAGCCATTACAGCATTGGCGCGTGCTTATAAACGTTCACGTGCAGGGTTGAAAAGTCCCAAGCGTCCTGCCGGCTCATTCATTTTTTTAGGTCCCACCGGTGTCGGCAAATCCGAGCTGGCCAAACAATTTTCCAATTTTGTTTTTGGCAGCAAAGCATCGCTGCTGAAGCTGGACATGTCGGAATTTATGGAGAAACATACGGTTTCACGCCTCACCGGTGCTCCGCCGGGTTATGTCGGTTATACCGAGGGCGGACAACTGACCGATTATATTCGCCGCAAACCGTACTCCATTATACTAATGGACGAAATAGAAAAAGCGCATCCCGATGTCTTCAACATTATGCTGCAAGTTTTTGAAGATGGCACCCTCACCGATCAGATGGGACATGTTGTTAGTTTTACCAATACCATCATCATCATGACCTCAAACCTGGGCAGCAAGGAAATGACCGATAGTGTGCCTTTTGGCTTCCGCAAACAAACAAACGAGCTCCCTTACGAGCAACTGAAAGAAATTGCCCATAAGGAAATTAAAAATCAATTTCCACCGGAGCTGATCAATCGCTTAGATGACACCATCATCTTCAAACCGCTTGAGCGCAAACACGTAGTGTCGATTATTGACATTATGTTGACAGAAATGCAGGATTCTTTCATCGAAAAGAAATTCACGTTCAGCATAACGTCCGCGTTGAAAGAGCGCATTGCCAAAGAAGGTTACAGCCGCATTTATGGTGCGCGTCCGCTCAGACGCGCAATTCAGAAATACGTGGGAGACCCGCTTGCAGACGCCATCATTAATAAAGCTATAGCGAAAGACACAAAGCTACTGCTGACATGGAAAACTAACAAGGTCACCATCAGCGACACTGTTAAAAATAAAAGCTTGTCTTACTGAACGCTAACGGCAGGCGGCGTTAACACACCAGGCGTTTGAGCTCATTGTCAATGATGACTTTATCATTGGCAAACAACCCGCGTTCAAAAAATTCACGTTTGATGAGCTGTTGCTGACATGGAAAATAAACAAGGTCACCATCAGCGATACTGTCAAAAATAAAAGCTTGTCTTACTGAACGCTAACGGCAGGCGGCGTTAACACACCAGACGTTTGAGTTCATTGTCAATGATGACTTTATCATTGACAAACAACCCGCGTTCAAGAAATTCACGTTTGATGAGCTATTGCTGACATGGAAAATAAACAAGGGCACCATCAGCGATACTGTCAAAAATAAAAGCTTGTCTTACTGAGCACTAACGGCAGGCGGCGTTAACACACCAGACGTTTGAGTTCATTGTCAATGATGACTTTATCATTGGCAAACAACCCGCGTTCAATAAACTCACGTTTGATGAGCTGCTGCTGACATGGAAAATAAACAAGGGCACCATCAGCGATACTGTCAAAAATAAAAGCTTGTCTTACTGATATCACTAACGGCAGGCGGCGTTAACACACCAGACGTTTGAGCTCATTGTCAATGATGACTTTATCATTGGCAAACAACCCGCGTTCAAGGAATTCACGTTTGATGAGCTGCTGCTGACATGGAAAATAAACAAGGGCACCATCAGTGATACTGTCAAAAATAAAAGCTTGTCTTACTGAACGCTAACGGCAGGCGGCGTTAACACACCAGACGTTTGAGTTCATTGTCAATGATGACTTTATCATTGACAAACAACTCGCGTTCAAGAAATTCACGTTTGATGAGCTGTTGCTGACATGGAAAATAAACAAGGGCACCATCAGCGATACTGTCAAAAATAAAAGCTTGTCTTACTGAGCACTAACGGCAGGCGGCGTTAACACACCAGACGTTTGAGCTCATTGTCAATGATGACTTTATCATTGGCAAACAACCCGCGTTCAATAAACTCACGTTTGATGAGCTGCTGCTGACATGAAAAATAAACAAGGGCACCTCAGCGACACTGTTAAAAATAAAATTTTGTCTTACTGAGCACTAACGGCAGGCGGCGTTAACACACCAGACGTTTGAGCTCATTGTCAATGATGACTTTATCATTGGCAAACAACCCGCGTTCAAGAAATTCACGTTTGATGAGCTATTGCTGACATGAAAAATAAACAAGGTCACCATCAGCGATACTGTCAAAAATAAAAGCTTGTCTTACCGAGCACTAACGGCAGGCGGCGTTAACACACCAGACGTTTGAACTCATTGTCAATGATGACTTTATCATTGACAAACAACCCGCGTTCAAAAAATTTACGTTTGATGAGCTGTTGCTGACATAGAAAACAAACAAGGGCACCATCAGCGATACTGTCAAAAATAAAAGCTTGTCTTACTGAGCACTAACGGCAGGCGGCGTTAACACACCAGACGTTTGAGTTCATTATCAATGATGACTTTATCATTGGCAAACAACTCGCGTTCAAGAAATTCACGTTTGATGAGCTACTGCTGACATGGAAAACAAACAAGGTCACCTCAGCGATACTGTCAAAAATAAAAGCTTGTCTTACTGAGCACTAACGGCAGGCGGCGTTAACGCACCAGACGTTTGAGCTCATTGTCAATGATGACTTTATCATTGGCAAACAACCCGCGTTCAAAAAATTCACGTTTGATGAGCTGCTGCTGACATGGAAAATAAACAAGGTCACCATCAGCGATACTGTCAAAAATAAAAGCTTGTCTTACTGAGCACTAACGGCAGGTGGCGTTAACACACCAGACGTTTGAGCTCATTGTCAATGATGGCTTTATCATTGGCAAACAACCCGCGTTCAAGAAATTCACGTTTGATGAGCTGCTGCTGACATGGAAAATAAACAAGGTCACCATCAGCGATACTGTCAAAAATAAAAGCTTGTCTTACTGAGCACTAACGGCAGGTGGCGTTAGCGCACCAGACGTTTGAGCTCATTGTCAATGATGGCTTTATCATTGGCAAACAACTCGCGTTCAAGAAATTCACGTTTAATGGAAGGTTTGGTGAGGTTTGTATCTTTGCGTGGAAGTAAAATAAGTTCGCTAGCAGCTTCCAGATCCAGTTCTTCTTCAAAAAAATAATAATCATTAAAAAACAAATACCGCGGCGGCAATGGCTCCACGGGCGTACTTAACGGCAATGTTGATCCCGATGTGACGACCGTCACGTCCCTGGCGCTAAAAATAAAATACGTCAACCCCCAGCCAAGTAGCGCAATCACCAAGCCTAACCACACGTACAAATGCACACTGATTTTAGTGTTGCGCTCCAGCTGCAGCAGCTTCTCGCCCAATAATAACATCAGAGCTGAAACTAAGGTATCCAACCAACGCATAAAAGGTTTCATCATAACAATCGCAAATAAGGGTATGGGTAATGGCAATGGCACTAGGCCCTGAGGTTTCGCCAAATGAATATATTTATAGAATAGCTACTCATTATCGGCTAAAATGCTGTTAACATCATTATCTCCGAAGCCTGCCATCGTTGTTAGGGCAATGCGCTCAATTGATATTGGGTTGTGTCCGTATACGCGGCGCCCGGCAGCAGTGTTGCCGCCGGCACAGCGGACTGTTGTTTTACGGACTGCATGCGCGGAAAGCTGTGTGGCGCTAAGGCTAAACAGGTGCCTTGTTGCGGCGTGTGGGTTAGTTGCCACTGGCAGACAAGCGCGTTGCTGCTCACCTTCAGCTGCACGCGCACGGGAGGCTTTGCAGCTGATGCCCGCAGCTGTACCGGCACCGCCAGCAGCGGCGTCACAGCGGCATGCCGCTGAATAAAAAATCCAGCCGGCGCCCGTTGTTCCAGCTGCCGCCGCAACGCAGCAACATCAGCTGCTGCAATGCGCCACAACGTCCACTGCTCCACCGCCAACAAAACCGCCTGCTCTGCTTCATAACAATGCTGCAGCACCCAAGCCTGCCGCCAGTTAAGCGTATGCGTCACTTGTAAGGTCACAGGCGCTGCCGCCGCTGCCTGCACTGTGGTGGTCAAGCGGCAGCTTGCTGCGCGTACTTTTTTCCAGCATTGCGCCTGCCAAGGCGCCGCCGCAAAGACAAGCCCGTTCACTGTGCCGCGCAGTTCAGCCTGCGCGCCATCCTCCCAAACACTTTGTAACGGCAACGCGTGCGCAGCAGGATGATAACTCAGTTCCAAACACGCAGCCGTTGCCGGCGAAATTTTTGCGCCAAGCTCGCCGTATTCAATGCCAAGCCCAACAGAAGAAACCGCTGCCGGTTGCTCAGGAATAGTTGTTTGCCTCATCCTTAACGGGTCGCCCTTAAATTTCTTTGATTGTCCAGTCACTTGCAATCACAGTCACTTGCAATCACTTAGCCTTAGCGCTTAACTTCGGAAAAGTATAACATAAAAGCAACTTAAAGGTTATTTCACCAAGCTGCTGCATAGCAATAAAATTCAAGCTAATGCTCGGATTTTCCGTATCTAAATTAAAGTTTTTCCATTTGATCATGTTCAATTATTTTCATTGTGAAAGTCGTTTCCCTGAAATTTACAAAACCAGCTTGCAATTAAGGTCTTTTTATGAATAAAAAAGCTCCCCGGACAAGCAAACAACGGTCATTTAAACATCGTTTGCTTGCGTTCAGCAGCAAACTAGGCATCATCTTCATTGCCAGTTTTCTGATTTTTTATTGGCTCACACACAATACTTTTAAACAAAATGAATTGCTCAAACAAACTTCACGTGTGACCAATAATTTTATTAAAAGCTGGGAAAGTAAACTTCCACCGGCACTAAACGAGCTTTTTTATACGGAGCTCAAGCCCACCCAACAGGAAGAATTGCTTAATTACAAGCTGACCATGGTTTCCAAGAGCCTGGACCAGTATTTTAAAAATTTGCTGCTTAAAACCCAGGAGCAAATAGCCAATGACTATCTGCTGACATTCTTTCAGAGCAATAGAAATTATTACAATCAGTACAAAGTCAAACGCGATCTGCAAAAACATCTGGAACAAAATCGTGATCTTCTTGAATTTTCCATTTATAAGCTGGACGGCTCCCGCGTGGTTTCGCTCAAACACAAAAATATTCCCGATTATTATATTTCCAGTAAAATTTTAGGACAGGTTAAGAGCAAAAAAAATCTCCTGCTCAAACACAAAAACAGCGCTAACCTTGTTTTACTCTCCAGTGTGACCTATCACGATGAACAAGTTCTTGTCATTTCTCAGACCATCAATCCTGTTTTTTTCACACGCATCTTATCCTATTTGGAAGCCAGCAAAGAACTTTTTTACCTTAAAGACAGCGATGATTTTATCATTGTGGATAATTACGATGCTAAAAGTTTTTATGCCATTCAAAAATCAAAGCCCACCGCTACAAGCGACCACCGCTTCATCAGTTTATATGAAACATTTGTGGGACTGCACGAGAAGACAATAAAAATAGATTTGGATAAAGTAGAATATTCTCTTGGCATGGTCGTGGAGCGCAATAATATTTGGGGAAACATTTTTTCTGTTATCACACTGGTTTTTATTATTTTTATTAGTAAAGTGGCTATTGACGCGATTTATAGGGGACTGCATTCGCTTTTCTCGCTGAGTCAACGCGTCAATCAACGCGTCAACCAGCAACTCCAGCGCAGGCACGCGCCTATAAAAAACCATGCCAAACAAGCTGTTGCGGATACCCTTGCCCTAGTCCCACAAGTGCCCATTGCCTCCATTGCCTCCGATGTTCCGCTTAACCCATTTACAGCTAAGTTCCCAGCTAGTGATCATAAACACTTAGCGGCAGCCGAAGACCCGTTGCCGCCATTTATCCCGCCAAAACCGGGTGAAGTTAGCAGCAGCGAACACTCGTTTGCAACCACCACTCCAGCGTCGCCGCTCCATTCAGCCAAACACTCAATAGAAGACCCGTTGCCGCCATTTATCCCGCCAAAACCAGGGGAAGTTAGCGATCCACCGTCTTATTTTTAGGCTTGCCGTAAGACGTCCGCATTGTTTTAATACCATCATCGCCTGCTGAAGATGAAGTGTATAGCCATAGCGGGGTGGTCCCATGACGCTAAGTCTAAATGCCCGTGTTACGCAAACCGCGACACTAAAATTCTTATACATTGCTCATGAAAAAACGCCTGCTGCTTAGTCTGTTAGGGGTGAGCGGGCTTTTATTTATGGGCATGACCTGGCTTATTTTTTTTGGCACCCACCAACAGCTTTCTCATCGCCGCACCGCCTATCTTGCTATTGTTGAAACCATTGTCACACGCTATACTGCGGAAGTGAACCAATTGGAACAAAAGGTTTATGCAGCCTTAGCCGAAGAAGAGCTGCAGGAGTTTTTTACAGCCGCGGCAAACGGTACGCCCACACAATACCGCGTCAGCTTCTTTGATCCTTTCCTTATCAATTTTTTCCTGATCACCGCAACGGATGACATAGCCTACGCCTACTCGCCGTTAACGCCACTCTCCAGTGCACTGCCCGTCCAAGCGGGCATAACACTGCTGGATCAGGAGACGCTGGCTATTACGGCATGGATGCCGCAGCCCGCATCAACTGCCCGCGCGGTGTTTTTATTTGATCTCCGTAAGTTATTCAAAGAAATTTTCAAACATACCTTCACGCATTTTACTGAGCAGGAGTTCAGTGTGTATCGTTATGCCTTTATTTACGCCATCCGTCCAATGTCCACCAAGGCAACCTATCTGAGCATTATCGAAACACTTGTGGATAAAAATTATGAGCATTACGCCAGCACATTTTATGAAAAACACACAGCGGACAGCAGTAAGCTTGTTGGCAAAAAACTTGCCAATGGTCTTTTGATCGGCATTTTTTACAAAAACGCCTGGGGCAATATTCCTTTACTCAGCTGGGTGATTTTAAGCGCCTGTTTGCTGAGTATGCTCAGTCTGGCGGGATACATTGTTTTTATGCAGCAGCCCACAAACATCATTTCATTTTACCCGCCATGGCGCCTATGGAGCTATGGGCGCGCACGGTCCGCGGCAGCTGTTCCCATCCTGCCGCCTGCAGCTGTAAAAGCTCCCAGCAAAAAACCGCTTGATACTGAGCTTGTTTCACTGGTAGAAAGCCTGGCACCCGCCGCCCCACAGCCGCCGCCAGCGCTAATAAATACCCCAACGCTTCCCCCCGTTGCCAAACTCACGTACCGCACTGTCATCAACCAACTTAAAACCGAAAGCAAAATATTTTTCACCCCAAAAAACAAACACGCCAAACTCAATGCATTGCGCCAGCTGACAGGACGCACCTTTACATTTATGTTAGTGCTAGAAAAACCGCAGGCACGCGCAGCATGGCGTGCAACCGAATTTCACGGCGTGGACTTCAATACCGCAGCACAACTTTGCATTGATGAAAACGAGCCGCTCTTTAAAAGATTTTTGGCAAAAGATAAAGCTGTTTTTATTCGCAACGCCAAACAGGATTTTTTAAAAAATCGCCTGACACCCGAACGTTTCCAGCATCTGAACATGATTGAAAACCTCCTCATTATTCCCCTTAAACCTACAGGGCAGAAAAACCTCAAAACCGTGCTGCTCTTCGGTCCCTTGCCTGCTGCGGTGTAAGGGGTACTTGCTCATAACACCCAAACAACGAGTTATGGGTTGGTCATTGCAGCGGCAGCAGGTTTAACCGCGCTGAGGACAAACGGCGTGACGCGTTCTTCACACTGATAATGCTGCAGCACCGTGTAGCGGCACACAATAAATCCCAGGTCGTTCAGCCATGTTTTAAAAGTAGGTGCGTCAAAACCCAGCCAAAAATCGCCAAAACGCGCGCGCAATGACTCATTGTGATGCTGCGTCAGCTCAATCACCAATAGCTGTCCGTCAGGCTGCAGCAAGCGCCAAGCTTCGCGTAAAACATCGCGAGGCTGCGGTGCGTGGTGCAGTGCGTGTGAAAGCACCACCAACGCAGCCTCGCCAGCCGGCAATGACGTGGCTTCCATACTTTCACATAAATAACGAATGGGCTGCTGTGTGCACGCGGAGGCTCCCGCTGCAGCATCGTTCGCAAACAAAGTTTGTTCGCGCTGTGCGGCTTCCTGCAGCTGCTGTGAAGAAATATCAACACCCGTCACTTGTGCGCCTGCCAGCGCATAAAGCCGTGCAATACGTCCCGTTCCGCAGCCCAGATCCACCACCACGCGCCCGCGCCAATCGCCTAAAAACCCAACAGCCAAGACGTCCAGCTCCTGCCCGGGCGCCACCGCTGCCTTAGCCGCAGATGTTTGAAAATAGGCCAACGCGCTTTTTTGCCGTGTCTCCATGATCTGCCGTCTGAGC
The DNA here is from genome assembly GCA_965249715.1 of Spirochaetota bacterium. GTDB lineage: Bacteria > Spirochaetota > UBA12135 > COTS27 > COTS27 > COTS27. The sequence goes on from CBDFMP010000046.1 coordinate 54,825, forward strand.
TGTTGATCTTTTGCGTACCAAAGCTCACGTTTGGCTGCCCGCACCACTTCATGGACCAATGCAGGAAAAACCTGTTTTCCGTGCTGGGCTAACTGATAATAACTATGCTGTCCCTCGCGTCTGCTGGTCAGGATGCGCTGTTCCTTTAATTGATTCAGATGCGAAGAAAGGTTGGATTGTTTTAATTTTAAAATTTGCTGCATTTCGGAAACATTGAGTTCGCCTGCTTGCAGCAAACACAAAATGCGAATGCGAATTTCTTCACTGAAAAGCTTGAATAACACTTTCAGCTCACTCAGCGGTCGTGCGGCGGCGGCAGCGCCCAGCACTGGGCGCTGCCGCCGCGATGGATGAGGAATGTCAGCTTTCATGATACCATAATACAATACAGGCATTTCAATGTCAATACGCTAAGCTGCCCCGGTAACACTGTCCGTTCAAATAATGATCACTCTGCAAAAAAGCCGCAGCACATTATGGATTCAGGTTTTGCTGGAACAGAAGCTGATTTTTGCCGCGCCCCGCACCGTCATTCAACGCCACATTTCCTATGCTGAACTCAAACAGCTAAGCAGCGGACATAAACTGCTTAGCAATATTGCCTTAACAACCCTGGCAGCCGAAACACGTGAATTTTTAACGGAACAAGCGCTTGCTTATTTGGCTAAAGCTGAGCGTTCTCCGTATCAATTCAGAATTTGGTTAAAAAATCGTGCTGTTCCAGCTGAATGGGCACAAACACTCACCGCACGTTGTTATCAACAGGGATTTCTGAATGCCGAGCGATTTGCCGCAGCGTTTACAGCGCGACGCCAGACGCAAGGACACAAACCCTGGCGCAGAGTGCAGTTTGAACTGGAACGCCATGAAATTCCCAAAGAGCTTATCACAAACTGCCGTTACGATGATTTAACCATGCTAAAAACTGTTTACCTCAGCAGCCATTGGGGACAAAAACTTCCGCTCCCCTTGCAAATGCAAGCTGTGGAAGCAGAAGCGCCGCACAAAGCCCTGCAAGCAAAACTCCTCAGGCAAGGTTTTGCTTATGCTACCGTTAAAACTTTCCTAAGTGCCTGGCAAACGCAGCTGGAAACGCATTCCCAAGCGGAAACATCGCTCAGCTCCGCAGCTCAGTCATCCTCACTTAGCCACTAGTTTACAAGCGGCTAAAATACGCGCGTGCAGCAAGCTTCACCACTCCCGCCTGTCAAGATTTCCCGTTGGCATCACAGTACGGTCCTGACTATTGCCTTCATCACAGGTGCCTGCGGCATAGCTTACGAGTACACGTTTTCTAAACTGGCTGCCGATCTGCTAGGCAATACCATACACGAATGGGCATTGACGATTGCGGTCATGCTGTTTGCCATGGGCGTAGGCGCTGAGCTGCAAAAACGCATTGACCAGTCGCAGTTGTTCATGCAGTTTATTGTCATTGAGCTCCTGCTTTCACTGCTTGGCGCCTGGGGCGGCATGCTGCTGCTGAGTGTATTTGCACTCAAACGCCTGCAATTTGCCTTTGTGCAAATGCTCCTGCATTTTGCTGTTGGTGTGTTTATTGGCATGGAAATTCCACTACTTGTGCGCATGAACAGGCGTTTCACCCACTCCTTGAAACACAACCTCGGCGAACTACTACGCTTGGATTATTGGGGAGGATTTGTGGGCGCGCTGCTTTGGATTTACGGATTAAGCGTATGGCTGCCTACCACACTCAGTGCGGCATTTGTGATTTCATTGGTGAATCTGAGCGGCGCGGCGCTGGCGCTGCTGAGCTATCGCAACGCTTATCAAAAACCTGCCGGCGGATTTTTTAAACGCAATATGCAATTATGGATTTTGAGCAGCGCCATTTTCATCAGCGCGGGAAGCTGCCTGTACGGACTATTGCGCTTGCCGCACTGGACGCCTGCTTTGGAACAACACCTGTTTGCCGATCCTGTTATCCTCAGTCAAAACACGCCTTACCAGCACATTGTGCTCACAAAAAATGCTCAAAACGAGCTGCGGATGTATCTCAATGGTCACTTGCAATTTTCCAGCAAAGATGAAGCCATTTATCACGAATTTCTTGTGCATCCTGCACTTTTTGTTGTCACTCGGCAAAAAAAAGTTGGAACAGCGTACAACGCGCTTATTCTTGGCGGCGGCGATGGTCTGGCTTTGCGTGAATTGCTCAAATATAACAATGTCAGCCATGTCACGCTTGTTGACATCGATGGCGATTTAATCCAGCTGGCACAAACACATCCCGAGCTGCGTGCGCTTAATCATAATAGTCTCAGCTCCGCACGCGTGGTGCAGCCTAAGGCTTCCCGTGTGCCGTTTATGCAGCGCAGCACCCAGCAGCTGCCCATCATCAGCCGCAGCACAGCACCGCAACGCATCGTTGGCACAGCGCTCGTGGAACTTTACACGCTGGATGCGTACGCATTCCTTAAAGAAGCCGCCCTAAACCCAGCTTCAACACCGCGCTACAATGTGATCATCGCCGATTTCCCCGATCCAAACAGTTTAGAATTGTCCAAACTTTATACACGTTCGTTTTATCACTACTTAAAAACGCAGCTCAAACCAAACGGTGTGCTGATCCAACAAGCCTCATCGCCTTATTATGCCAAAGAGACCTTTGCATTGATCGGCAGAACACTAAGCGCCTCAGGGTTTGCTGTCGTGCCAGTCCATGCCCTCGTTCCCAGTTTTGGCGAATGGGGCTGGTACATTGCTCAGCAGCAGACATTTACCGATAGCGCTCAGCTGTACCAGCTGCTTTATGAGCATTTTAACCCGCAAGTTCCCGTAAAAAATTTGGACAACATCGCCATGCAGCGCGCATTGCTCTTTTCCCCACACCAACACCCGCTAACAGCCGCACAAGAAGCCGCCCCAACCAATACGCTGCTCAATCACCTTGCATTTAAGACCTACTACCGTGAGCTCAAGGCGTTTCGCTGAACTGCCCGGTGGTGCTTTTGATGTTATAATATTGCCATGAAGTTGCGTTCCGAAGCTTCAGGTAAGCACCTGTCTAATATCGCTGCGCCGCGTCATCCGCTGAAAATTCTGGCATTGGAATCCGGACGCACTTTCGCTAATAAAATCTGCGATCACCTGAAGAAAAACGATTCCTCCATCAGCATCAGTCCCAGCAAAGAAATTACCTTCGCCAATGGCGAATTCAAGTACATTGTCTCAGAAAGCATTCGCGGTGCGGATGTGTACATTGTCCAGCTCATCGATGATCCGCTCAGCAAAAAAAGCGTCAACGACAACCTCATGGCGCTAGCCTGCGCCATCAATGCCGCGTATTATTCCGATGCCCACAGCATCACAGCCGTCATACCGCAATTCCCCTACGCAAGGCAGGATAAACGCAAAGGGCGTGAGCCTATTACCGCGCGCATTGTTGGCGACCTGCTCCATCGCGCCGGCGCCACACGCGCCATCACCCTGGACATTCATTCCGAAGCCATCGAAGGATTTTTTGCCGAATTAAAGTTGGAAAATCTTCATATGGGACGCCTGCTCATAGAGTACGTCAAAGCAGAGCTGCTCAGCGAAAATTTGATGGTCGTGGCACCTGATGTGAACTCAGCCAAACGCGGCGGTTTTTTTGCCAAAGCGCTGGACACCGAGCTTGCGATCATCGCTAAATCGCGCGATTACGCTAAAATCTCTGTCATCGATTCCATGCGCCTTGTTGGCAATGTCAGCGGACGCAATATTCTCATCTGCGATGATATGTTAGCCACAGGCGGTACACTACTGAATGCCTGCCAATTGCTAAAAAACGAAGGCGCTCAGCGCATTTACGCAGCAGTAGCTCTGCCGTTCTTCAATGCCGATGCCGCTAAAAAATTCGCTAAAGCCTACACTCAAAAAGAAAAGCTGTTCGATGGCATCATCGGCTCAAACGCCGTGAACCGGAAACCCATCTTTAGCACTTATCCCTGGTATCACGAAATAGACGTCACAAAGCTTTTTGCCGACGTCATTTATAACTTGACGCGAAATGCTTCTGTCAGCGAACTGCTAGAATAAAGAAAAAACGCTGGATACCGAGCTTGCTATCATTGTTAAAGCTCGCATTTACGCCAACCTCTCCGCCATCGATTCCATGCGCCTTGTTGGCAATGTCCGCGGACGCAATATTCTCATCTGCGATGATATGTTAGCCACAGGCAGTACACTGCTGAATGCCTGCCGATTGCTAAAAACCCGAAGGCGCTCAGCGCATTTACGCAGCAGTAGCCCTGCCGTTCTTCAATGCCGATGCCGCTAAAAATTCGCTGAAGCCTACACCCAAAAAAGCTGTTCGCTGGCATCATCGGCTCAAACGCCGTAAGCTGGGGAAACACCTTCCGTGATACTCCCTAGTATCACGGAATAGACGTCACAAAGCTTTTTGCCGACGTCATTTATAAATGACGCGAAATGCTTCTGTCAGCGAACTGCTAGAATAAAGAAAAAACGCTGAATACCGAGCTTGCGATCATTGTTAAAGCGCGCAGCGACATTCTCATCTGCGATGATATGTTAGCCACAGGCGGTACACTGCTGAATGCTTGCCGATTGCTAAAAACCCGAAGGCGCTCAGCGCATTTACGCAGCAGCAGCCCTACCGTTCTTCAATGCCGATGCCGCTAAAAAACCGCTGAAGCCTACACTCAAGAAGAAACTTTTTGCTGCTGTTAGCAAACTGCTAGCATAAAGAAAAAACGCTGAATACCGAGCTTGCGATCATTGTTAAAGCTCGCATTTACGCCAACCTCTCCGCCATCGATTCCATGCGCCTTGTTGGCAATGTCCGCGGACGCGACATTCTTATCTGCGATGATATGTTAGCCACAGTTCAATGCCGATACCGCTAAAAATTTACTGAAGCCCACACCCAAAAAAGCTGTTCGCTGGCATCATCGACTCAAACGCCGTAAGCTGAGGAAATACCTTCCGTAATACTCCCTGGTATCACGAAATAGACGTCACAAAGCTCTTTGCCGACGTCATTTATAAATAACTTGATGAAAAATGCTGCTGTCAGCAAACTGCTGGAATAAGCTGCAGCAAGTGGCTACGACGACGTATTGCGCGGCGCTGCGGCGGGATAATGCAGGCGGTCAAACTGAATTTGATGCAGTTTGAAATAAACGCTGCGGTTAGCCATCAGCTGCTGATGTGTGCCTATTTCCACAAGCCGCCCCTTCGACAACACCAGAATACGGTCGACTTTTGCGATTGTTGAAAACCGATGCGCAATGATAAATGTTGTCTGGCGGCGCATGATGTCGTCAATGGCATGCTGCACTTCACGCTCGCTCTGTGCATCCAAGGCGGAAGTGGCTTCATCTAAGATAAGAATTCGTGAACGTTTTAACAGCGCGCGTGCCAATGCCAGCCGCTGTTTTTGTCCACCGGAAAGCTTCACGCCACGCTCGCCAATCACTGTACCATAACCGTCTGGCAAGCTGGTGATAAAATCATGAATTTGCGCTAAGTGACAAGCTTCCTGTACCTCGCTTTTAGTAGCGGCCAAACGTCCATAACGCACATTTTCTAAAATAGAAAGATTAAAAAGAAAGGTTTCCTGTGTCACCATTGAAAGCTGCTGACGAATACTTTTTATGGAAAATTGTGAGTGGGAACAATCGTCAAAGAGTATTTGTCCGCTGGTGGGCGGTAAAAACTGCGCGATCAAATTGACAAGCGTGGTCTTGCCGCTGCCGGATTCGCCAACAATGGCAATGGCTTCACGCGGATGAATGGTGAACGAAACAGCTTCCAGTGCCAATGCGGGCGCCGCCACCACCGCCGCCGTGGACACTTTCGGGTTACCGCGCTGTGCGCTCCATTCTTCCAACTTTCGCACATCGGCTATTTCTTTGGTGTAATCAACCGACACATTGGCAAAAGTCAATTTTCCTTTATAATGTTGCAGGACTGTCTTGCCCATATTGAAGACTGCGTGCTCGGGACGACTGTTGACAATATGCAAAATACGCTCAACAGCGATGCTCAGTTCACGATAAAGAATAGGAACATCTGTTATGCGCTGAAAATATGGCACAATAAACAACAGTACAAACAAAAAGATAAAAAGTTCCTCAGCTGAGAACTCCTGCTGCCAGATCAATGCGGTGCCGTAAAAAATAACCACAATAACGCCGATAAGCCCAATTAGTTCATTAATAGGACGCGCCAGACGCGTTAAAATATTGGAGAGCAGCCAATTTTTTAAGTAGGCATTGAGTAATGATTGATACCGGCGGCGTTCCCAACGCTCACGTGAAAAAATTTTCACCGCTTCAATCATTGAAAAAACCTTATAAATATGTGTATTCACATTGGCAACGCTGCTGACCATGCGTAATTTCAAAATGCGGATGAAATAAGCAAGGTAGTTGATCACAAAAAAAATGACCACCACGCTCGTAAAAATGACAAGCGCCAAGCGGTAATCTAAGTACACCAACAAACAGATGCCTAAACCTGAAAATACGGGACCAAAAAAGCCTTTTTCAATAATTTGGACAATAGATTTCTCAACCATAGCGGTATCGCCCGTTAACCGCTGGATAATACTCCCACTTTGCGCCGCGTGGAAATAAACATTCGGCAAATTCAAGAGACGTGCAAAAACCAGCTTGCGCAAGCGGAATGCCACTCTTCGCGAGAGGATATTAATAACCAATTCCTTACCAAAAATAAAAAATTGACTCAGTGCCAATATGGTCACCAAAACAATGCCCAAGGCAAATAACAGCGACAACCGCCGCTGCTCAATGACATAACGTGTTGCCGCCTCATTGCCTTCAGTAGCAGCAAGGTTGATAATTTCCATTACCTGCCGCAGCAATCCCGTATCCTGAGGATTCCATGCCGTCACAACACCTGCAGCATTGGCACTTAACACGCCAGCGGTAATAGATGAATTTAACAAATTCGCTGCCACAACCGCCTGAAAAAGCGTTGTGAAACTTGTTACAAGAACAATGATGACCACAAGTGTCAGAAACACTTTCTCACGCTGAAAGATCAGCTTAAACAAATAACGCATTGATGAAAATGTTTCTTTAAGCTGCTCACTTATGAAAACACGCCCAAAAGCTCTAAACTGTTGTATAATTTAGGCTGCGGCAAAGTGGCAGTGAAGCGCAAATAGCATACTTTTAATATTTTTACAATTATATCATCAATGGCTCCATGCTGAGCTTATGGTGACGGCATGGTTCAACATTACAGCTTATGAAACTACACGGCAGACGCACTAAGATTATTGCCACCATGGGCCCTGCACTGCTTGAGGGGAAAATACTAACAAAAGCACTTACGAAAATTGATGCGCTGAGATTCAATTTTTCACACCTTACAATTGCCAGTGCCAAACAGCAGCTTAAGCTGGTCAAGGCGGCATTGGCTGCACAAGCTGATCCGCGCCTGGATGTGGCTTTGATTGCTGACCTGAAAGGCCCGGAAATACGCACAGATGCCGGCACACATATTCTCAAACGCAATGCAACCGTTGTATTTCATTGCAAACAGCCGCCATTGCTGGAACCAACAAAAGCGACAAAATTGGCGAAACTGGCAGACGCTGTTATTTTTTTAGACCACCCGCGGCTCCAGCGGCTAGTCAGCCGCGGGCAGCGCCTCACCGTCGATGACGGCGCACTCAGCTTTAAAGTCCTTAAAACGGGCAGGCAAACCATCACCGCAAAAGTCACCATTGGCGGCAAACTGGGCGGCAATAAAACGGTGAATGTCCCGGGCGTGGAACTTCACCTGCCAATTCTTGGCAAACGCGATCAGGAAAATTTGACGTACATCTGCAAAGAACGGTTTAATTGGGTGGCGGCGTCATTTATCAGCTCTGCCCGTGACGTGCAAATTATTCGTACTTTCATCAAAAAACACAATCCGCAGCTGCAAATTATTGCAAAAATTGAAAATACGGCGGCTGTGAAAAACATCAAGGACATTGTAGCGGCGACGGATGGCGTGATGGTGGCGCGCGGCGATCTTGGCGAAAATCTTCCTTACGAACAGCTCCCTGCGCTGCAAGAGTTAATCCTCACCGAAGCACAAAATCAGGGCAAAGTGGTCATTGTTGCCACGCAAATGCTGGAAACACTCATGAAACACCCGCTCCCCAAACGCCCGGAAGTCACCGATGTAGCCACAGCTGTGCGTGCACGCGTCGATGCCGTCATGCTCTCAGGCGAGACTGCCAGCGGTCAGTATCCGCTAGAAGCCATTAACGTCATGCATAAGATCATTAAAGAAAGTGAACGCACTTGGCAGCACAACAAGCTCTTCACCTATACCAGTTCAGTATTGATCTTACCGGTCATCCAGCAAGCACTTGCTTTGGCTAAACAATTAGCTGCCAAATACGTGATTGCCATCACCACACGCGGGAAATCGCCACGCCTGCTGGCGTCGTTGCGCCCGCAGACACATTCCATTGTAGCCTGTTACCATCGCGCGGTTTTTGAGCGCAGTCATCTATATTATGCCGTCACGCCGCTGCTCATTGACAAAGCGCTTAATAAAGAAGTGGAACTCCAGTCCATTCTTGAAAAATTCAAGTCCAGTAAAAAACTTAAACGCGGCGACAATGTTGTTTTTGTCTTCGGCTATCCGTTTAAGCTTTATCCCACCAACACCATTCGTTGGATAAAACTAAGCTAAGCGGGTGATGGCACACCATTCCAAGGCTAGCCAGTCCGAAATTATTGCCCAAAAAAACTAAATTTAATACAAGCAAACTGCTAGTATTAAAGCTTATCACAATAATACACGAATTTATAGAATACTTATAATTCTAAACGCTTATTACCGCACTCAGATTGATCATGAATTCACTTGCCGTCACCCCCGTCACCAGAAGCTCCATCAAGCTCATCAGCGATGGCGAATTAATTGTAATCTTTCTTGGAACGGGCTCGGCGTTTTCAAGAAAATTCTACCAAACGAATTTTTTAGTGATCAAAGGCGATGATCATCTGTTAGTGGACTGCGGCAGCAAGTGTTCCATGTCGCTCACCCAGCTGGGCATTGGCTTTCAAGACCTTGAGAATTATTACATCTCGCATTCACATGGCGACCATATTGGCGGGCTGGAAGAAGTCATGCTGGTTTACCGTTATTTTCTTAAACGCAAACCTAATATTTTCATTAACAATCATTATAAAAGGTTACTCTGGGAAGAATCGCTGCGCGGCGGCGCTGCGCATTCCGAACGCAGGGAAGACAATAAGTGGCTTGCTTTCGATGATTTTTGGGAAGTCAATCCACTGAGACGCAATAGAGCCTTCAAACGCGAGACCTGGGAAGCCAATGTAGGGAACATCAATATTAAAGTACCGCGCACTTGCCATTTTCCGGAAAATGCCAATCATTGGAAAAAAGCTGTCTGGAGTACTGGCATCATTATCGATGATCGGATCTTTTTTACCTGCGATACTATTTTTGATTATGAACTCATCTCCGAATTCAATGAAAAAATGAACATTGAATGGTTTTTTCATGATTGCCAGTTCTTCCCCGGCGGCATCCATGCCAACCTTGATCAGCTCAACGAACTGCCCACTTCTATTAAAGCGCGAACATTGCTCTGCCATTATGGCGATGCGATGATCAATTATAAAAAGAAAGTAGAAGCTTACGGCTTTCACTCCTTTGCACGTCAACATTACCGCTATAATTTTGACGCCTAACGCCTAAGCGGCGTTGCGCTGCGGGCAGGAAGGTGTAAGGCAGCAAAGTTGCCAATAGTCTGTTAAACCAACAAAAACGGGAGCGGGAAGTGCAAAAGCGTGTTGAACGTCTCCTGTACAGGCATGTAACACGCCATTACGCCATTGCACCATTGCCGCTGCATAAATAAATCCTTGAAAATACAGTAAAACCATGGCGCTAACCGCTTGTTTGCTTTCCATTGGCAGCGAACTGAGCTCAGGACAGACGCAAAATACCACTGCCAGGCAGCTTGCCAAGCAGCTCAGTGCCGCCCATATTACCGTCACGCGCATGGTGACGCTGCCAGATGATACTGAGAGTATTGTCCAGACCCTGCGCGCCTTGCGGCAAGCTGCAGCGGAAGCTATTCTCATTGTCAGCGGCGGACTGGGCGCTACAAGCGACGATCTTACAGTTGCCGCCATTGCTAAGGCTTTTGGACGCAAGGTTGTCACCGATCCCCAACACCTAACACATTTGCAGCAGCTGGCACAAGGGCATCAACAACAGCGTCCGCAAAGCTTTTTCAAGCAGGCAGAAATACCGGAAGGTTTCAGTGCCAAACAAAATCCGTACGGCAGCGCGCCGTGTATTTATGAATTGCTCGATAAACAAGCCACATTTCTCCTGCCTGGGGTGCCGCGCGAGTGTTTAGGGCTGTTTACAAACGAAGTCCTGCCCATGCTTCAATCACATTTTAAAGCCGAACTGGACAATGCTTTCATCGCGGAAACAGCATTCACGGTCATCGGTCATGCTGAGTTTGGCGAAACCGCCATTGAAGCCAGTTTTAAAAAATTAGCAGTGCCGCACTTAACGGCTTCCTATTTGCCGCACGAAGGTGCAGTAACCGTCATTTTACATTCATTGGCTTCCGCTGCGCCATACTCCCAACAGCAAACAACGCTGGCCCAGGCCCAAACACAATTATGTAAAACCGTAGCGCCTCATGCCATTACTTATAGCGGCGCACATGAGCTGAGCGCTGAGCTGCATCGACAATTTTGCACGCGCGGTTGGAAAATTGGCATTGCCGAATCCTGTACAGGGGGATTGCTGACAGCAGCGTTTACCCAGTACAGCGGCGCCTCAGCCTATCTGATATCAGGGCTTGTCAGTTATGCAAATGCCGCCAAACAACAACAGCTGGAAGTCCCGTACACCGTGCTGGAAACCGCAGGCGCTGTCAGCACAATGTGCGCAAAAGCCATGGCCAGCGGGCTTAGTAAACAGTTTGCCGCAACCACCACACCGCTCACACTCAGTATTGCCATCACGGGCATTGCCGGGCCTGACGGGGGCAGCGCAGAAAAACCTGTCGGCACAGTTTATGTCGCTTTCCAGCTCCCGCAAAAAAACATTAACACAAGCGTCCGCCTGCGTAAATTAGTGGGCAATCGCCAAGCCATTCAAACATCAGCAGTGCAGCAGACATTGGTCCAGCTCGCGCATTTTCTTCATCGCCATAGTCAGTTTTTTACAACTTAGCGTCCTTGTGGCGCCGCAGGCGCAGCCACAACCGCCGCAGCCACTGAAAACAAACCAAGGGACGTCTTAACATCGGAAAAAAAACGCGCTGATACCCCGCCAATATTGCGCAACTCATTAAAACGACATAATAAATGCCCACAAAAACAATAGGCATCGTCACATAATAACCCCAGTTCCTCACATCGCCCCACAATAGCGGCGTTAAAATGCCGCGCAAATAAACCGTCGTCATACCAGCAATAGCAAAGATCGCCATAACCCAAATCAGCTCAACGGGATGCAGCTCCCACTTTGTCAGATAGCGCTTCATTAACTTTTTCAATAGTTTCATCATTGTTTCACCCGCAGGTAGCCTTTCATCAACCTAAAGTATATCATCAGCCACGCGACAGCTGCGTCACTTCGCTAAGCTAAAACTGCTTGCCAAAACAGCTGTTTTAAATTACAATTAAACCATTCAAATTTCAGCTCCCCAAACATCAGGGGGCCCTCAACGCGTCACCCGACCTGCCATGGAATACAATTTTAAAACCATAGAAAACAAATGGCGCAACCATTATGAAACGGTCAAACCCTTTAAGTTTGATCCCGATGCCAGCGGCACTAAGTACTATTGTCTAGAAATGTTCCCGTATCCCAGCGGCAAACTGCATATGGGACACGTCCGCACCTATTCGCTGGGAGATGTCCTGGCACGTTATAAACGTCATCAAGGATTTAACGTACTGCATCCCATTGGCTGGGATGCTTTTGGGCTTCCTGCCGAGAACGCTGCGCGTGAACATCAGACACACCCCGCCACGTGGACCTTTAAAAATATTGACGCCATGCGTGAACAACTCAAAATACTTGGTTTCTCTTATGATTATGAAAATGAAATATGCACGGCAAAAGCAGATTATTACAAGTGGGGCCAGTGGTTATTTTTAAAGCTTTATGAAAAAGGCTTGGCGTATCGCAAAAAAGCCTGGGTCAACTGGGACCCCGTTGATCAGACGGTGCTGGCGAATGAACAGGTGATTGACGGCAAAGCCTGGCGCTCTGGCGCCACTGTTGAAAAACGCCTTATTGAACAGTGGTTTTTTAAAATTACCGCTTACGCCGAAGAACTGCTGAGCGCGCTGGCGCGGCTGCCTAAGTGGCCGTATAAAATCAAAACCATGCAGCATCATTGGATTGGCAAAAGCGAGGGTGCGCTTATCAATTTTCGTTATCGCGCTGCTGATTTTCCAATTTTCACAACACGTCCGGACACCCTTTACGGCACGACCTTCATGGGCATTGCTTTCAATCACCCGCAGTTGGAACAGTACATTGAATTACCCGCTGCTGCGCGCGCTAAATTACTGGCTTTTGTGGAAAGCTGCAAACAGCTTGACCAGCATAGCACTTATGAAAAAACAGGGATGGCAACGGGTGCCATGATAGAACATCCGCTTACGCACAAACACCTGCCGCTTTACGTGACCAATTTTGTGCTGGCAGAATACGGGACAGGCGCCATTATGGGCTGCCCTGGGCAAGATGAACGTGACCTCAGCTTCGCACGCCAATATAAGCTTCCCATTGTCCGTGTGGTGCGTCCTGCGGACATGTCCGCAGCAGCCGCTGCTGCCCCCGTAACCGCTGCATTTACCGCCGATGGCATCACCATCAACAGCCACTCCTTGGACGGGCTTCCCACACAAACAGCTATAACAGCAGCCATCCAGCTCTTAGAAACCAAAGGCATTGGCAAACGTCAGGTGACCTATCGCCTCAAAGACTGGCTTATTTCCAGACAACGCTACTGGGGAAACCCCATCCCTATGGTGAAAGTACAAACACCCGATCCTGCCGGCACCACAAAATTTATCCCCGTTGCTGAGCAAGAGCTGCCCGTCACCTTGCCGCACGACGTTAGTTTCACTCAGACCGGGTCTCCGTTGGCTGAGCACCCGGACTTTAAAGCCGTCACACTGCCCGACGGCACACAAGGCTCGCGTGAATGCGATACCATGGACACCTTTACCTGCTCGTCATGGTATTTTATGCGTTATTTTGACATCCATAATCAGCAAGCGCCTTTTGCTAAAACACGCGCAGAAAAATGGCTGCCGGTGGATCAGTACATTGGCGGCATTGAACATGCCTGTCTGCATCTGCTTTACGCGCGATTTTTTCAAAAGGTATTTCGCGATCTGGGACTGACGACTGTGGACGAACCGTTCCCCGCTTTGCTTGCGCAGGGCATGGTCACAGCGCCTTCGTATTATTCGCCGCAAGCTAAAAAATATTTTGCCCCCCAGTCCTTGCACGGAACGGGTCAAACCTGCCCGGAAAGCGGATGCACACTTGTTGTCAAAAACGAGAAAATGAGCAAATCCAAACTCAATGGCGTAACACCCGAAACTATGGTGGAACGCTACGGCGCCGATAGCGTGCGCTTGTTTATCCTCTTTGCCGCCCCGCCCACACGCAATTTAGCCTGGAATGAAAAAGGCATTGAAGGCTGCCAACGGTTCCTGTTAAAACTCACGCGTTATGTGAATGCCCTGCTAACCAATGAACAAACATTGACGGCAGCAACCGTGCCAAAAGAATCCAAAGGACAGCCTGCACCGGCTGCCGCTTCGTCGCTCATCGCCGCTTTTGACAATCGCCTGCATGCAGCCATAAAAAAAGTGGAGCATGATATTGAGGTCATGCAGCTAAATACGGCTATTGCTGCGCTTATGGAAGCGCTAAACGAAATACAACAGCTGCTGCCTGCAAACACAGCCGAAAACGCAGCGTTGAAACCGCGTGTGCTTGATTTTCTGACATTGCTAAATCCTTTTGCGCCCTTTATTACCGAAGAGTTGGCAGAACGCCTGGGTTGCACTGAGCGCCTTTATGCACGGAGCTGGCCGCGTCTTAGTGCCGCCCGGCTCCAGCCTCCCGCACAGCTGCTGATCGTTCAAGTCAATGGCAAAATACGCGCCAAATTGACGCTCCAGCAGCAACAGTGCAGCAAACAAATAGCGCTGGACTTAGCGCAGCAGGAAACCAATGTGGCGCGCTGGTTGGCCGGTAAAACCATTGTTAAAACCATTTACGTGCCGGGGCGCCTGCTTAATTTTGTGGTGACTTAGGTCAATTTCAGCCCCCGTTCATCATGAAAGGCTTTATCCTTAACAGCGAAACTTACATTGACCGCGGCGGTGCGTCAATGGATGAAACCCAGCTTTACGGCGTGTTAAGCGATGGGCGCAATTTTAGCTGGAAACAAACACCTGCACAGCTGAAAGCATTTCTTCCGCAGACAGTGGAGCTGCCGCAGCAGCACTACCATGCCAAAAGTTCAGAGACCTTTGTGGATTACGATGGAACTCCGCTCAGTTGTTATCATTTTGCTTCACTCAGCGCCTTAAAAGCCGCGCGGCAGGCATTTCCCAAGCTTGTTTTTCTTGAAAGTGAATTAGGGAGTCTCAGCCATTTACTCATCGCCAAACAAATTAAAGGCGGTGTTGAATTTTTAAGTGAACCCGCAAGCGCCAATGAAACCCTTGTGACCTTTGAAAATCCAGACGTACGCGCCGCCACGGTCACACCCAATTTGACAGCAGTTTCCATCGACATTGAAACAGGTGTGGACAGCAACCTGCTTTATTCCATTGCCCTTTACGGTGAAAAAATAGCAAAGGTGTTGATCCTTGATCCAGACAAGAAGTGTCAGACAACGCCCGCCCTGGATTTTAGTGTACTTTCACTTCCCACTGAAAAAGCGCTGTTGCAATGTTTCCTCAGTGAAATGCACACACTCAATCCTCAGCTGATCATGGGGTGGAATATTGTCGGATTTGATTTTACTTTCCTGCTCAGAAAATATGAACAATATGAGCTTCCGTTCACATTGGGAATTGGTCAGCTGCCCGTTATCCACTACAAACGCAAAGGGCGCGACATTCAAATCAGAATTCCAGGGCGCGTGTTTTGCGAAGGCATGGACATCACCAAACAGCTGGCGCCGCCGCTTGCCAATTATAAATTGGACACTGCCGCTGCTACATTTTTAAATGAACAAAAAACCATTACGTTAACAGGACTGGAGAAGGTTAAGGAAATTGATAAGCAGTTTGCCCGCGACAAACCTGCCTTAGCGCGTTATAACTTAAAAGATGCTGAGCTGGTTTATCGTCTCATGGAAAAATTTGCAGCTGTGCCATTTTTAATCGGGCGCGTACAGTACTGCGGCGTCCTCATGGAACAGCTCAAGTACAGCGCTGAAATAACTCAATTTGCAATGTTGTCACTCATGCGGCGCAAAAAGCTGATTTCACCTGCAGCCATTTTAGAAACCACAGCGCCACTGCCTAACGAACAGGAACAACATGCCATTGCACCGCAAAAAACAGGGCCTGTCAGCTGCATAATGCTGGCAACACTGCTGCCGCTCACCATTCTTCGTTATAAACTAGACCCTTATGGTTTATGGGCAGCCAAAACAGCTCCCGCCAATGTCCTGCATACGCCCACAGGGTTTGCCTTTCATCGGCACAAACACTTTCTGCCGTTTATTATCGAGCGAACATTGGAGCTGTTAAGTAAAGTGCCGCCTACACGCAGCGTGGAACGGCAAGTGTTATCCATTACCCTGCAGCAGCTGATTGACGGCATCACCACAAACACCAGCCGCTTTGCCCAGGCCAATCTCACAAAAGCCATTCAAGAAAATGCCCTGCACTTAGTGAAAAAAATTACAAGCGCCTTCAAACAGCTGGGCGCCGAAATTCTTTATTACGATACGCATATTATCCTAGTCAAACACCCTGCGCACACACTCTCCCTGAGCGCTCCTGCGTCCACACAGGCAAGCTGCCTGTCCGCCCATCAGGAGTTTATCGCAGAGCTTTTAACAAAAGCCAAACAAACCATTTTACCGGAAATCTTTGCAGAAATCAAACGCACACCCCAGCTCAGCTTGGCAGCCCATTACAAACAAATCTTCATCCCCGCCCAATCCTTCACTTTGCTAAAAAACAAAAGCGCGCTGCAGTACTTTGCCCTGGATCTGCAAGAACGCGCCATTCGCTGCTCCCGCGAGTACCACAGACTTCATTTCACTCTGGCGGGAGAAACTGCGCTCATTGACGCCTACTTGCGTGAACAGCCCATTGCTGCTGCCATTGCCAATTTGAAACGTCAGCTGCTGAATGGCCAGCACGACGCGTCACTTGTGTACAAAAAAAAGCTCACCAAACCACTGCATAGCTATGACACAGCAGGCAACATCCCCCCGCACATTGCCGCTGCACGCCAAATTCCCGATATCATGCAGGATAAAAACATTCACAACAAACGCCCCTACATCCACTACCTGCTCACCACAAAAGGTGGTGAACCCGCTGCCACTGCCAAACATCCGCCAGCTTATCATGACTACTGGCAAAAGGAACTGGTGCCAACATTGAAAAACACCTTTGCCCAGACATCCATTGCTTCCATCGTCACGCAAGAGCTGCTAAGCGAAGATCACGAACTTTCATTATTTTAAAATGTCCAGCCTCCCCCTTTATACGCTGCTCAAGCCGTTTGTGGTGATGGTCACACTGAGTTGGTGTATTGCCGCCGCCTGGGACCTGCTGAGCCAACGTTCCACCACACGCATCAAAGTATTCTTTCATGCCTGTACACTGCTATTACTCAGCCTGTTTTTATTATTTTACGCTGCTGCCGAGCGCCGTTTCCCGCTCAGCAATACCGCTGAAAGTTTTATCGTCGCAGCATGGTTTTACATCGCCATCAGCTTCCCGCAAGCATGCAAACTTAACAAACGCTCCCTCGATGGCATTTTTGCCCCGTTTCCCAGCATCATCATGCTGTTAGGCATCAGCTTCCTTGACACGTTTAAAAATAACGTCTTCACACAGCTGTCCCCCTTAGCTCAGCTGCTTTATACATTCATGCTCATTTCATTACTGAGCTATTTTTATGGATTTTTACTGGCTATTATTGGAAAAGCTGTCTTGAACGAACTTAAATTCAAACAGACACTCAATCTCACGCTGAAATTACCCGAGCTTAGACAGCTCAAACGCTCCACCGAACGGTTTTTATGCATTGGCGCGTGCTGTTTTAGCAGCATTCTGCTGTACCTGTTTGTACTGCTGCCTTTAAAGCTTGACCTACACCTGCTGGTGCCGCTTAACCTGCCTATTGCCTATTTTATTGCCGGCGGCAGTTCACTGCTCACGTTGTGTTTGATGCGGCTAAACCGCATCAGTCAATACCAATTGCTCTTTTTCACAGCATTCAGCATGGCTTTTGCGCTCATTCATCTTTTCACGTTGGCTTGAAGCTGAACCGATACGCCCGTTGTAATTTTTATGGCACTCACTGTTCTCGGTCTAAACTTCCACTCCGCACCACTCACCATTCGTGAACAAGTGCACTTTAGCGCACAGAGCCTCAAACCCACTTACGCTAAGCTGCGCGCACAAATAACCAATAGTTCAACCAATAGCAAAAATCACAAACAACTGGCACTCAGCAACCTCGTCATCCTGGCAACCTGTAATCGCGTGGAGCTCTACACCTATGGAACCGCTACTGAAAAATCATTTGCTGCCATCATGGCACTGCTCACCAGCCTGCATGAAATCTCAGCCGCTAAGCTCAATCCTTACCTGTACAAGATGCACGGCGCGCGCGCGGTGCTGCATCTCTTTAAAGTAGCCGCAGGACTAAAAAGCATGGTGCTGGGCGAAAATCAAATCCTTGGACAAGTCAAAACGGCTTACACCATCGCCAAACAAGCTGGTTTCGCCAAAACACAACTGGCGCGGGTCTTTGAACACGCGCTTGCCATTGGCAAACGCGTGCGCACACAGACGCGCATTAATGAAGGCGGCACGTCCATTGGCTCTGCTGCCATTGACTTTGTGAAAGAGATCTACGGACAAACCAGTGTTTTCACCGTCACATTGCTGGGCAGCGGTGAAGTTGGCACAGAAGTTCTCAAAACACTCGCACGCAATAAACTTCAACTTAAACTCTTCTTAGTCAATAGAAATCTCGCCAAAGCTGCTGCACTAGGCAAACAATATCATGCCGAGCTAATCCCGCTAGCCGAACGTTATCCCGCTATTGTTAAAAGCGATGTGGTCATTTCCGCTGTGGAAAGTCCACAGTACCTGATCACGCAAACTGAACTCATAAACGCGTTAAACGGCAAAAGTAAACCCATACTCTTCATCGATCTCTCCGTTCCGCGCAGCATTGAACCCAAGCTGGAAGAACTTGGTGACATTGTCCTTTACACCATTGACAATCTTAAATCAGTGATTGCCCGCACCTCCGCTCAGCGCCAAGGTGAAGTGGAACGGGCACTGGAGCTCATCAACGACGCCGCGGAAGACTTCTCGCTCTGGGAAAACAAGTACGTATTCAGACAGTTTTTAAGCGATTTTAAAGCCAACCATGACAAGGGCGTTGCCACGGCACACGTCAGTTCAACGCAAGTACTTGCGCGTTACGTCGCCCAAACATCCTCAGCAGGCAAACTGCGCTTGCCCAGCAGTCATATCAAGGTGCTGGAAAAACTGGCTGCTAAAATACTGGCAGCCAAATAACGCTCAACCGGCAAACTATGCCTGTGAACATTCCTGCCCCGCTAAGATTAGCGTGTCGCGCAAGTCCGCTAGCACGCGCACAATGCGAAAGTGTGAAAACCGCGCTGGAAGCCGAACATGGCGCTAAGTTGAAAATCACGCTCCATCCCGTGCAAACAGCTGCGGATACCAGCGAACAAACACGTCCGCTGCATGCTTTTGCAGAAACAGGCATTTTCACAAAAACAGTGCAAGCCGCCGTCTTAGCCGGTGAAGCCGATGTTGCCGTACACAGCTTAAAAGACCTGCCCACCGCAGCCGTTAAGGGACTGAGCATTCGCGCCATCCCTGTCCGCGGCTACGCTCACGACGTTTTGGTGACTAAACCACAAACACCGCTGCCAGTAAAAAACACGAAAAAAACCACAACATCCTTCAGCTTAGGCAGCGCAAGCCTGCGCCGTCAACTGATGTTAAAAAAAGCCTTTCCCCAGTTCACCGTTAAAAGCATCCGCGGCAATTTGGCAACGCGACTGAGTAAACTGAGCGCAGGCGAGTACGCTGGATTGTGTCTGGCGGCAGCTGGGTTAGCACGCCTTGGTTTGCTGGACAGCCCGGACTTTGTTATAACGGAGCTGCCGCTGCGCACACTGGTCCCGGCACCCGGGCAGGGGGCGCTGGCCATCGAATGCCGCTCACGCGACCTGCGGACAGCAGCACTGCTGCGTCCACTTGACCATCCCGCCACACGCCTTGCCGTCACCATTGAACGCCGCGTGCTCAGTCGCATAGGCGGCGGCTGCCACAGTCCGCTGGGCGTGTACGTGGAACAACAGGCAAATGCACTCTGCATCCACGGCATGGCAGTGAACATTGCCACCACACGCGTCAAACGCATGAAACTTTACGCTGACCCCAACATGCCCCAAAACATAACCGCTGCCATTGTAAAAATGGGACGGCAGTTCCGCTATTTCCTGCGCACGCGTTAAATGTCTTCTCTACGGCTTCACTGAGCCGCCTGTTGCGATTGCTCGTTGCTCGTTCCAGCACTGCGTCCATTGCCTCACAGTGTAGGGTTTGATTGCTGGCAGTCAATCATTGTGAACTGCAAAACCATTAAAAATTGACAAAGTAACCAAAGCGTCAATTTTGAGCTATTCGGCTGCACAATGCAAACATCGACTCGCCAAAAAACCCGGCGCCTAAGGATATGCCGTAAAGTCCGCCCACCAATAAGGCGGCAGTTCCGCGCTATTTCTTGCGCACGCGTTAAATGTCTTCTCTACGGCTTCACTGAGCCGCCTGTTGCGATTGCTCGTTGCTCGTTCCAGCACTGCGTCCATTGCCTTACAGTGTAGGGTTTGATTGCTGGCAGTCAATCATTGTGAACTGCAAAACCATTAAAAATTGACAAAGCAGCCAAATCGTCAATTTTGAGCTATTCGGCTGCACAACAAACATCGGCTCGCCAAAAAAACCAGCGCCTAAGGATATGCCGTAAAGTCCGCCCACCAATAAAGGCGGCAGTTCCGCGCTATTTCTTGCGCACGCGTTAAATGTCTTTTACGGCTTCACTGAGCCGCTTGTTGCAATTGCTCGTTGCTCGTTCCAGTACTGCGTCCATTGCCTTACAGTGTAGGGTTTGGTTGCTGGCAGTCAATCATTGTGAACTGCAAAACCATTAAAAATTGACAAAGCAGTCAAAGCGTTAATTTTGAGCTATTCGGCTGCACAACAAACAGCGACTCGCCAAAAAATCCGGCGCCTAAGGATATGCCGTAAAGTCCGCCCACCAATAAGGCCGCAGTTCCGCTATTTCCTGCGCACGCGTTAAATGTCTTCTCTACGGCTTCACTGAGCCGCCTGTTGCAATTGCTCGTTGCTCGTTCCAGCACTGCGTCCATTGCCTTACAGTGTAGGGTTTGATTGCTGGCAGTCAATCATTGTGAACTGCAAAACCATTAAAAATTGACAAAGCAGCCAAAGCGTCAATTTTGAGCTATTCGGCTGCACAACAAACATCGACTCCCCAAAAAACCCGGCGCCTAAGGATATGCCGTAAAGTCCGCCCACCAATAAGGCGGCAGTTCCGCGCTATTTCTTGCGCACGCGTTAAATGTCTTTTACGGCTTCACTGAGCCGCCTGTTGCAATTGCTCGTTTGCTCGTTCCAGCACTGCGTCCATTGCCTTACAGTGTAGGGTTTGATTGCTGGCAGTCAATCATTGTGAACTGCAAAACCATTAAAAATTGACAAAGCAGCCAAAGCGTCAATTTTGAGCTATTCGGCTGCACAACAAACAGCGACTCGCCAAAAAACCCGGCGCCTAAGGATATGCCGTAAAGTCCGCCCACCAATAAGGCGGCAGTTCCGCGCTATTTCTTGCGCACGCGTTAAATGTCTTTTTACGGCTTCACTGAGCCGCCTGTTACAATTGCTCGTTCCAGCACTGCGTCCATTGCCTTACAGTGTAGGGTTTGATTGCTGGCAGTCAATCATTGTGAACTGCAAAACCATTAAAAATTGACAAAGCAGTCAAAGCGTCAATTTTGAGCTATTCGACTGCACAACAAACAGCGACTCGCCAAAAAACCCGGCACCTAAGGATATGCCGTAAAGTCCGCCCACCAATAAGGCGGCAGTTCCGCGCTATTTCCTGCGCACGCGTCAAATGTCTTTTTACGGCTTCACTGAGCCGCCTGTTGCAATTAATCGTTGCTCGTTCCAGCACTGCGTCCATTTGCCTTGCAGTGTAGGACTTTGATTGCTAGCCGCTAACGCTGTTTCAAATTGCTGCCGCGGCATGGCGCTGGCGCCCAGTGACGCCAAATGTGCTGTTGGCAGCTGGCAGTCAATCATTGTGAACTGCAATGCCGTTAAAAATTGACAAAGCAGCCAAAGTGCCAATTTTGAGCTATTCGGCTGCACTGCAAACATCGACTCGCCAAAAAACCCGGCACCTAAGGATACGCCGTAAAGTCCGCCCACCAATAAGGCGGCAGCGGGCGGACGCGGCTGCCAGATTTCTACGGAATGCGCAATGCCCATGACTGCCAATGCCTCATAAGCGGCGATCATATCGGCATTGATCCATGTACCGTGCTGCCCGCGCCGCGGCAGCTGCGCGCAAGCATGGATCACCCTTGAAAATGCTGTGTCCACACTGCAGCTCAAACGGCTGCCTGTCTGCTGGTACCATTTACGCAAGCTGCGCGTCAGATGAAAGGACTGAGGCGCTAAGACCATTCGCACAGCAGGGGCAAACCATTGCACCGGCGGCGTTTCATACCAGGGAAAAACGCCCGCATAATATGCCGCAACAAGCGCAGCCGGTGTCAATTCCCCACCCACTGCCACTATCCCCAGTTCATCGGCAGGCATCGCATTGTGAAATGCCGGCAGCGGCGCGGACCGCGCCGCTGCCAAACTCCGCGTTAACTCAGTAAGCGATACCGCCTTCAGTGTACCGCCACTGCGTGCAATGCTTGCCGCCAGCGCCGGTTTCACAAAATATTCTCAAGTACCGCCAGCCCCGGCAACGTACGTCCTTCCAAATACATTAAGCTGGCGCCGCCGCCCGTTGACAAGTGCCCCACTTTATCCGCCAACCCAGCCTGTTTAATAGCCGCAGCCGAATCGCCGCCGCCAACAATGGTGAGCACGCCCTTCTCTGTAAGCGCCGCTAAGGTCTTGGCCATTTCCAGCGTCCCCTTGCGTGTTTCCATACATTCATAAAAACCTACCGGGCCATTCCATAAAACAGCTTTAGCACTTGCCAGAGCATTGCTCCAGCGGCGAATGGTCTGCGGACCAATGTCAAACCCCTGTTTGTCACGCGGCAATTTTTCACGTGGGTACACTTTTAATTTCTCAAGCGGTTTGCGATTTTCAAAGTCCATCACTCCCGCTACAATGTCCGTCGGCAGTTCCAACTTGCCTTCACTGGCTTTAAGAATTCTTTTAATAACATCCTGTTGCGATTCATCAATGGGAAATGTCCCCACACTCAGGTTAGCAGCCTTAAAAAAATTGTAAGCCATCCCGCCGCCAATGAAAATACGATCGGCACGCGGCAGTAAATTTTCAATCAATGGTATTTTAGTTTCCACTTTCACGCCGCCAAGGATCACCATCATTGGGCGCGGCGGATTCCTGAGAATGTTTTCAAAAATCTGAATTTCACGTTGCAGCAATAACCCTGCACAGGAAGGCAGCATTTTGGCGATGGCGACAATAGAAGCGTGATCACGATGGCTCACCGCAAAGGCATCATTAATAAATAAATCAGCCAACTCCGCCAACTCATGTGCAAATTTTTCACGCACAGCGACATCTGAACTCATTTCTTCCGGATGAAAGCGCATATTCTCCAATAACAGAACATCGCCGCGTCTCAGTGACCGCACCAACTCCTTAACATTTTCACCAACCGCCGCGGGTGCCAACCGCACCCGCTTGCCCAATAGCTTCGCAAGCTCCTTCGCCACCGGTTTAAGTGAATACCGTTCATCCTGCTTGCCTTGCGGGCGTCCCAGATGGCTCATCAACACCAGAATGGCTCCGCTTTTGATGATATATTCTATGGTAGGCAAAGATTGCTGAATGCGATAGTTGTCTTCGATCACACCATCCTTAATGGGAACATTAAAATCGGTACGCAATAAAACCGTCTTGCCCATCAAATTAACATGTGTCAGTGTGCGTTTTTTGTATTGTTTACCACCAGTGAAAATGATCATGGGTTAGGTCCTTAGTGCGTTTTTCGCCTTGTTTTTAGTGTTTTTGCCACAGTGTGTTCAATCACTGTCTAATTATATCATCGCCCAGCATTTAAGCTTTCAGCTCCCGCCATGCCTACAGCTCAGACACTTCTGCGAATAAATAAATAACGATAAAATGCTGTTTCGTCAATATATTTTAAACTCCACTTCATGCCCCAAACTAAAACAATAGTGAAAACAATCCTGCCAAAAAGAATACCGGACAGCTGCGCTCCTGTAGCATAAAACAAAAGTGTGTCTTCAATCACAGAATGCGTGATGGCAAGCAATGTCATTGCTAAAAAAATTTCACGATCCCGCAAATTACTAAGCTTTCAGCTCCCGCCATGCCTACGGCTCAGACACTTCTGCGAATAAATAAATAACGATAAAATGCTGTTTCGTCAATATGTTTTAAACTCCACTTCATGCCCCAAACTAAAACAATAGTGAAAACAATCCTGCCAAAAAGAATACCTGACAAATGCGCTCCTGTAGCATAAAACAAAAGTGTGTCTTCAATCACAGAATGCGTGATAGCAAGCAATGTCATTGCTAAAAAAATTTCACGATCCCGCAAATTACTTTGCTCACGCTGCCGCTGCACCTCCCTGAGGATAAATCCACCGCCATAAGATATTCCTAAAATAAAGCCAATAGCCGTAAGTGTTGCCAACTGGCTGCCAATTCCCAAGGGGCGCAACCCTTTTGCCAAGCCCTTTTCAATCAACCACAGAATGCGCAACCAAGCTAAAAGCTTGAGTAAGAGGACAAGTCCTAAAATGATCAGACTAAGCGAAGCCAGCAAGCTGAACAACTCAAGAATCCAATGCCAATACCTCAGATATTCATATTCAACTGCAGCAGGCGCAGCTGTGGGCGCTAAAACACTTAGCTGGTTTAAAAAAGCACTAGGGGCTTCAGTTTGCAGCCAGCCAAACTGCGTGGTGAGCTGATAAAAACAATAACCATAAAAGAAACCTGCGGCTAACCGAAAACAAGCATTGGGAAGCCAGCGCAATCCCACGCCGCGTGCAATCTGCTGCTCCACCGGTAAACTATGGGCAATTAAAATGATGCTCATCAGTGTAGTGACTTGTGCATCCGTCAATGCCAGTTCTGTCGCCATCACCACATAAAGGGCAATCCCAGCGTAAACCGTTGATAACAGCGAAGCTGCCCAGATAAGCCCCGTTGCCCCCGGCAGACCAAGCAGCCCCATGAGCGGCGCCATTTTTATGCCCAGCCACTCAATTCCCCCTACAGCATCCAATATTTCCACTAAGATCATCATCGGGACAATAAGCTTCATCAGGCTGTATGTCAATTCCCACCATTGCAGAGCAATTTCCGCAATGGTTTTGCCGCCAAAAATCATGATGCTGTTAAACGTGCGCGCCCGCTGATTCATCCTTGTTAAACTCCTCGTTAAATTGCCGTCACCAAGGTCTGAATGATTTCACAAGCATTGGCGGACTTCAGCTGCGCCTGCAAGCTCAGTAAAATACGTTCAGCCTGCTCACGCAGCCCAGCTGGCAAGCTGTGAACATGTTGATATGCCGTTAATAAACGCGTACTGACGGAAGCATTGTGTGGATCTATGCGCAGAATAACCTCTGCCAATGCCGCATAACCTTTCCCGCTTGGATGATGAAAGGCTAAAAGGTTCTGATGCGCAAAAGTGCTCCAAACGGCATAAACCTTATTCGGTTCCTTTTCCTGATAAACAGGAAGCGTTATTAATGTTTGAAGTCGTGTGAAAATGTTTTCATTGGGAACGGAGCTCTCCGCACTCAGCCATTGATTCATCACTAAGGAGTTATGCTGCCAGCATTGATAAAAGTCTGCGCTGACGCGCGCGCGCTGCGCTGCCGTTCCGTAAAACATTAATAACTTAAACGCCGCTAAACGATCGTTCATAAGCTGCGCCTGTGCATACTGTGTTTCAGCCAACGGCAAATAACGTTCAGGCTGCGCAGCGACCAAAAGCGCCAGCAGTGCATTTTGCAATGCCCGATGTGCCTGCGCCTGCTGAGTCTGAGCAGGTGCAGACTCAGCACTGACAGCCTTACTGAGTTCAGCATAACGCGCCGCACAAACATCGTTAATAAACGGCAGCAATAACTCCCGCCACGTTTGCATAAACACTACCAATAACGGCAAATTCATCACTTTCAGCTCAGTACACAAACTTCGCAGGGATGGCAATGTTAAACACTTGGCAACGTACGCAAGATCATCCATTTCTACACATAAACGTGTCAGCGTTTCCGCTAACATGGGCATACAAGCTGCGCGCAGGCGCGGCAATAACGCACGTTTGAGCTGGCTGCCCTGGGAACTTAATGCCGTAAGTCGGTTGTTCTGTCCAGCTGAGCCCGTCGTCGCTGCTGCACCGGCACTGAACCCCAGCTCATCCGCCAAACGGCAAGCTTCCGCCAAGCCGCAAAACATCAGCTGCTGCAGTGCATCCCAACGCATAAAAGCATCCGTTTCCAGTTGAACGGCGGATACCCATGCTGTCAGTCCCCATTGCCGCTCCAGCTTAACGGGAGCGGAAAACTCACGGCCAATGGAACAGTACGGGCGCACATCCAGCTCACTGAACGTTAGCTGCCCCCTATTTGTATTGAGCAAATAAACGCCCTCGCTGAGCACCGCACCATGTTTAGGCGCTAACAATGCCCATTTTAATGGAATTAATAAAGGCTGTGGCGGGCATACGGGAGCTTCTGCCGTCCCAAAATTTTGTTTGTCATGGTCATTGCCGGCAGCATTACCACGGCGCGGCAGCTGAACATCAAAGGTGACGCTCAGTGTTTGCTGGGTTTGATCGTAATGCTCGTGAACGGTCACCCGCGGCGTGCCCGCTAGCTCATACCAACGCTTAAATTGCTCCCAAACAGCCGCTGCATACCCGCCCGCTGGAATATGCGATGCCGCCAGCCTTGCCTCAGCACTCAGCAGCCCTGCGTGTTCGGCTGCCACAAAGGCAAGAAACTCTTCAATCGTCACCGCCATACCGGCAAACTTTTGCAGAAATTGGCTCAACAACTGATAAAAACACGCACGCCCCAATAATACTTCCAGCATCCGCACCACTTCTGCGCCCTTTTCATACACGGTTGTAGTATAAAAATTATCAACCGCACGGTAAGCTTGCGGACGGATGGGATGTGCCAGCGGACCTGCATCTTCGGGAAATTGCAGCTCACGCAATCGCTGCACATCGTCAATGCGTTTGACGGCACGTGAATGCAATGCGGCGGTGAATTCCTGATCGCGATAAACCGTTAATCCTTCCTTGAGCGTTAACTGGAACCAATCGCGGATCGTCACGCGATTGCCCGACCAATGATGAAAATATTCATGTGCCACAACCGTTTCAATGCGCCGATAATCCTCATCGCTGGTGGTCTCAGCAGTGGCTAAAACAAGTGCAGCGTTAAAAATGTTGAGGCCGCGATTTTCCATCGCGCCAAAATTGAAAGCATTGACCGCTACAATCCGATAAGTATCCATATCGTATTCCAAGCCAAAAGCCTGCTCATCCCAAAGTAACGCCTTTTTAAGTGCCGTCAATGCAAAATCCCCGTGTGCGCGTTCACGCGGATCCATATAAACTTCCAAACACACCCTGTGTCCACTGCGCGTGCGATGTTCACCCATTAGTACAGCCAAATCCCCCGCCACCAATGCCATCAGGTAACAGGGTTTGGGCAGCGGATCCTCATACTCCACACAATGTTCGCCATCTGCCAGCCGCTGCGCGCTGCGCTGTTCTCCCCCCGCCAGCAACACAGGGTAGCGTTTATAGGCTGCACGGATGCGAATAATAAACCGTGAAAGCACATCGGGACGGTCTAAGAAATACGTAATGCAGCGAAACCCCTCGGCTTCATTCTGCGTGCATAAAACGCCATCGGATACAAACAATCCCGCTAAACTGGTATTGTCCTGCGGATTCAGGACAACTGTGGTGGTCAGCGTGAAAATTGCCGGCGGCGCCTTGATCAGCAACCCTGTCGGCATAACAGCATAACGCTCGTCATCAAGTGTTACGCCATTTAGCTGGATGGTTTTTAATTGAAGGTGCTCGCCGTTTAAGAATAATGATTTTATCGGCGCCACTACTCGCCGTTTAATAAGCAGCTGTGCGCTGAGCCGCACCTCGCTGGCACTGATTATATGAAAATCCAGCTGCGTTTCCGGGATAAGATAGCTGGGAGGTTGATAAGCTTTAAGATAAGTCCTAGTCATTGGCACTGCGAGAGAACGGGGAAAGCTGCCTGTTCAAGGACAGCCTGAACAGCTTGAAAAAATGCGCAAGGGTCAAGCTTTATGCTGCATGAATTCCCGCAACTAACATGCAGCGTAAAACACCGTCTAATTATATAATAAGTATCAGCAAAACACCCAAACAACAGGCATCAATACAAGCTTTTCAGTATGTACCATTGCTCCAGTAGAGCATCCCCCATGAGCACACCATCAAGCTCGTCCCCGCGCGCGCCCAGCCAAAGCCCGCGTTTCACTCAGCAGACGATCAATGTGCTCTTCAAACGCCATGTGCTGAACGCTCAAACCATAGTGGTCAAAGCAGGCAGCTCATTGCTAACCTGCGAACAAAGTTCCGATGGTATTAATAACCGCTACCTAAGAAAGCTTGCAGCTTTCATCCACAAATTGCAAGCTGCACGTAAACGCGTCATTCTGGTCAGCTCAGGCGCCGTTGCAGCAGGGCACGCACAGCTCAGCGCACAGGCAACACTCAGCCGCCCATTGCCGCCGCTACAGCAGCTGCCGCTCAGCAGCAAACAAGTACTGGCAAGCATTGGTCAAGTGCCGCTCATGAAAAGCTTTCATAAAGCTTTTGCGCGGTTTAAGCTGCCGGTCTCGCAGCTGCTGCTTTCCAAATTCTCCATCAACCACCGCGCATCTTATCTCAATGCGCGCAATACCATTCAAGCGCTCTGGGAACTGCCGGCAGTGCCCATTGTCAATGAAAACGATCCGCTTGCCACCGAAGAACTCAAGCTTGGTGATAACGACATTTTAGGGGCGCTGATCTGTGGACTTGCCGCTGCAGATCTTTATATCATGCTCTCCGATACCGCCGGTTTTTATTTGAATCACAAACACAGCGACGCCGAACTGTTAAAAATAGTGCCAACGGTAACGCCCGCGTATGTTAATGCCGCCAGCGGTCCCAGTTCAAACATTGGCACAGGCGGCATGGTGACAAAACTTTCCGCTGTAAAAGTCAATGAAAACTTTGCAATTCCCACACTGCTCACCAATGGCAACGTTCATTCGCTGCATAACAGCATTTTTAAGAATTTTGCGGGAACCCTCTTTCTGGGAGGAAATACACCCACAGTCGCAACTGCCACACAAAAAAAACCGTCCAGCCGCAAACGCTGGCTTTTCTCCAATACCTCCATAGCGGGAATACTGAACATTGACGCTGGCGCCGCCGCCGCGCTCAGCCGCAATAAATCCTTACTCCCCAAAGGTCTCCTGAATGTCAGCGGGACCTTCCATACCGGGGCGCTTTGCAATATTACTGCCGCTGAGTCAGCGGCGCAGCCCGCTAACCCAAAGGTCATCGCCCGCGGCCTCAGTAATTACAGCTCCAGCGAGCTAAAAAAAATCTGCGGTGTGAAGTCCGCACAAATTAAAAGCCGCTTAGGATATAAAGGGCACGATGAAGTCATTCATAAAAACAATCTTGTGCTTATTGAACGGCAGCACACACTTAATCAAGATGAGCAATGATTAAGTCATGAGTACACGGGTTGTATTGCGAATTTTAGGGTTTATTTGGTTAAGCCTGGGAACGCTGCTGCTGGTTTATCTCATCAGCTCTCAGCTCTTTGGCAGTCCTGTCACCACCCGTCAATTGGCACTGCGCGCAGCCCTGCTGCTTGTTATCTTTGGCTGCGGCACAATATTTGTTTTCAGCACAAGCCATCAGCGGCACCAGCAAGTACAAACATTATCGCCGCGTGCTGCCATCCTCTCCGTCCTCTTGGTCTGGTGCTCACTTATCGGGTTAGGCGCATTGCCTTATATTTGGCAGCAGTTTTCATTTGCCGATGCCATTTTTGAAGCAGCCTCCGGCTTCTCCACAACTGGCGCCACCATTTTAAATGATATAGAAAGCCTGCCTGCGCCGCTGCTCTTGTGGCGCTCCTTTTCACAATGGCTGGGCGGTATGGGCATTGTTGTATTATTCGTCGCTTTTTTCCCATCGCTGGGCATTTCCGGTAAACGGCTCTTTTCGCATGAAATGCCCGGGCCGCTCAAAGAAAGCTTCACACCCCAGCTCAAAGACACCACACGCCAACTCTGGCTCATTTATATTTCTTTCACCGTACTCTTAGCCGGTATTCTCAAAGCCATGGGGCTTTCATTTTTCGATGCCATTAATCACGCGTTGACAACGCTGGCAACAGGCGGCTTTTCAACAAAAAATGCAAGTGTCGGAGCATTCTCAGCAGCCGTGCAATGGATCATCGCCCTCTTCATGCTGCTTGGCGGACTCAATTTCACGCTTTACATGCTGCTCCTGACCAGCAGACGTGAATTAATTCTTCGGGACATTGAAGTGCGCTGGTATTTGACATTTGTGATTGGACTTTCAATCATCGTCATGCTGCTGCTAATGATCATTCATCATTACAGCCTACCGCAAGCGGCACGTTTCGCTTTTTTTACCGTCATCTCGCTCACCACCACTACCGGTTACACAAACATCGATTACGAAAGTTTTGCCATGCTTATTCAAGCATTGTTATTCTTAACATTTTTTACCGGCGGCAGTGCCGGGTCCACCAGCGGCGGGATGAAATTTTACCGCATTGTGCTGTTTTTTAAAGCACTGAGCATTGAATTGAAACATGCTGTCCTGCCGCGTGCCGTGGAGGCACTCAGCATTGGAACATTCCATGTTCCTGCACTGCTGGTGAGTAAAGTTTTTATTTTTATCTGTGTGTATTTTTTGTCTGTGCTGGCTTTTTGTTTTATCTTATGGGCAAGCGGCGTCGATTTTTTTACAGCATTTGCAGCGGCTGCCAGCAGCATTGGCAATGTTGGTCCGGCATTCGGCAATGTTGGCCCAGCAGAAACTTACGCACATTTATCGGTTTTTGCCAAATTAGTCTGTTCACTTGCGATGATCATCGGCAGATTGGAATTTTTTACATTTTTAACGGTGCTCCACCCGCGATTTTGGCGCCGCTAAAAAAACCGACAACAAAACACCACTCAGCCAGTTAAACATTGACTGAGACGTTTACTGGATTTTTGTTTTATGTTATTCGGCGAGTCGCGTCGATTTTTTTTCAGCATTTGCAATGACTGCCAGCTGCATTGGCGATTTTGGCGATGCTAAAATCGCCAACAAAACACCACTCAAGCCAGTTAAGACATTGACTGAGACGCTTACTAGCTTTTTGTCTGTGCTGGTTTTATGTTATGGGCGAGTCGCATCGACTTTTTACAGCATTTACAACGGCTGCCAGCTGCATTGGCGATTTTAGCGATGCTAAAATCGCCAACAAAACACCACTCAAGCCAGTTAAGCCATTGACTAAGACGCTTACTGGCTTTTTATCTGTGCTGGTTTTATGTTATGAGCAAGTCGCGTCGATTTTTTTTCAGCATTTGCAATGACTGCCAGCTGCATTGGCGATTTTGGCGATGCTAAAATCGCCAACAAAACACCGCTCAAGCCAGTTAAGCCATTGACTAAGACGTTTACTGGATTTTTGTTTTATGTTATCGGCGAGTCGCGTCGATTTTTTTCAGCATTTGCAATGACTGCCAGCGGCATTGGCGATTTTGGCGATGCTAAAATCGCCAACAAAACACCGCTCAAGCCAATTAAGACATTGACCAATACGTTTACTGAATAAATGGAAACATACGCGCAACAAAACTTTGCAGGTACAATTCCTCTTTGCTGTGCTTTTTGTCGGCAAGGTACTCTGTCCGTACAGGCGCGTCGTGCGCTGGTTCAGCGGCGCGGCCCTGCGGCTGCGGCAAGGTTTGCACCGCACGGGCAGGCAGTGCCGCACTGACCGGCACAATGCCCACACCCGCGGCAACAGCAGACACCTGCCTTGCCGCTGCTGTCAACGCATCCGCATTGTATTCAAACTGGAAGCTGGCTAAACGGCGTTCAGCGTAACGCTCATTAATGGCAATGCCGCCATCGTAAAGAAAAGCATGGCGTTCCCCGCTGAGCGTGCTGATCCCGCTAACAGCCGTTGGCAGTTTCCGTGCCGCACCGTACTGAAATGCCGGCTCGCCCGCATAATAACGCAAAGTTAGTTGCGCTCTGCCCTCGCCAAGCGTTTGCTGCTGGAACTTTAAGTAGTGCCTGACCTTGCCCTGTTCATCGATAAACAGGATCCGCGCCAAATCGGCTTGTGCCATATAAATAAACTGTGTGAGGACATTGCCAAGTGGGCTGGGGGCTGCAGCCATTGCCGCAGTACGCGTCTCACGCAGACGAAAAGCCGCAAAAGCTTTCACAAAGTCCGCTGCCGTCAGCTGCTCCAACCGGACTTGGCGTTTGGCTAAATAGCTGAACAGCGAATGACCAAAATAATGCCAGTTGTCCACTGAGCCGCTCAACCCGTTTTTCATAATGGCAGCCGTAAATGGAGTTTTTCCCGTGACCGCAGCTTCAACTGCCTTTTTACTGCGATAAAGGTAACGCACGGTTTGCGGCAACATTGCCCTGCTTCCCAGCCCACTAAAAACGCTTTCATAAAGCCGTCCCGCTTCATCGTAATGATAGCGATAAACCCCTAGGGGGATACCACTGAGCGTATTCACGCGTTTTTCTCTGAGGATATTATTCTCAAAAAGCAATGTGAGCAGCTGTGTCGGAAGAAAATGCCGTTCCATGCGTGTGTGGGCAACGGTTGTTGGATAGCGCAACCGCTCAGCTGTGCGCTGTGTCCAGGTCACCAGTCTGTTCGGCACTATTCCATGCAGCCGCAAAAGCCGATACTCCGCCAGTACGTCCCCATGATCATAAAGTTTAAAGTCCATGATGCTGTAACGCGTGAATGCTTGCAGAAAAACAGGCGTGGCTATTTCAGACAAATTGGCATAAGTGTATTGGCTATACTGGGCAAAACGGCGCGCGGGAAGCTGTTCGCGTTTTTGTAAAATCAAGCGCCCCTGCTCATCGTACCGATACGTCACTTCCTGAACACCCATTTCACGTTCGGAGACCAGCCGCGCGTGAAGAAAATCACGGGTAAAGGTTCTGAGCAGCCGTGCACTGCTGTCATAAACCTTATGCCGTTCACGCGTGCGCTGTGGCGTAGGCTGCGTGCGCAGCAGCTCTGTAGTACGCAATAACCGCCCTGCAGCATCCCTTAGCTGCTCACGCCAACTCAGACCGTGACCGCTGGTGCTGGCAACAGGCAAGCTGCGCGTCACTTGATGTTTTAACTGAGTGCCGCGAAAATACCGTTCATTTGTGATAATATCGTTAGCCGCATAAACATAATCCTCACGCACAACGCGCGTCCCCCCCGCAGCACCGGGCGCAGCAAAAAAGAATTGTTTACTCACCACGCGCCCCAAATCATCGAAGAAAAGCTCACGGCTGCCCACGTTATTAATGCGTTCCACCAATGTTTGCGGCACCCCCGCAGCATCCAGTGTTGCCACTAACCGCGTTTCGCTGTTAAGCTCTCCCCAAACACCATTAATGCGTTCTTCCGTCACAAGAATTTTTCTGATGACATGAAGTTCATCGTAAAACACGCGCGTTTTAAAACGCCGCTCGTCCAGCTGCACACCTGCTGCGTCGTAAAGCAGCGTGCCCACAGTATCCTGCAAATCCGCTGTCCGCACAAGCGTCACGCGCATACGCAACGGATGTTCAGCCAGCGCACGCAAGACCACACGCACCCCCGACCGCTCTTCACTTTTATACAGCAGCTCGCCATAAAGCGGCGAAAAGAGCACCAAGACCATGAACATTGCCCATGCCCAAACACCGCCAAGTTGTTTGCAACGGTTATTCAGGCACACCGCGCGCTGATGTAAATAAAATTTCATCTTGTTTTTAATTTTGCGGCACCCCCGCAACATCCAGTGTTGCCACTAACCGCGTTTCGCTGTTAAGCTCTCCCCAAACACCATTAATGCGTTCTTCCGTCACAAGAATTTTTATGATGACATGAAGCTCATCATAAAATACACACGTTTTAGCCAGCGCACGCAAGACCACACGCACCCCCCGACCGCTCTTCGCTTTTATGCAGCAGCTCGCCATAAAGCGGCGAAAAGAGCACCAAGACCATGAACATTGCCCATGCCCAAACACCGCCAAGTTGTTTGCAATGGTTATTCAGGCACACTGCGCGCGGGTGAAAATAAAATTTCATCTTGTTTTTTAAAATTCATCGTTCTGCAAATGACCGCAAGGCAAGCTTCGGAATCCGCTTTGAAAAAATTCACCCATCATCGCAAGTTTAAACTATCCTACTTCATTCTTTTACAAAGTTCCTCCAATTGCTCGTAGTTGTAATACTCAATGGTCAGTTTGCCAACATTTTTTTTAAGCGGATCCAAATAAACCTTGGTATGCAGTTTTTGTCTGAGTTCTTTTGTCAAAGTGCCCAAAAAACGCGCGGTTTCCACTTCATCGGCAGAGGGCTGTGTGTTTTTATGCTGCGTTAAAGCTGGTTGTAGCGGGCGCCGCAGTGCCGCCACACGCGCCTCCACATCACGCACCGTCAGCCCTTCATCAGCAATGGCTTTCAGTAAAGGTTTTAAGGACTGCGGCGCCACACCCACAAGCGCACGCGCCATGCCAAAAGTCAAGCCCCCCGTACGCAGCTGCTCCTGCACAAAACCCGGCAGCTTTAAAAGCCGCAGCATATTGGCAAGGTGACTGCGGCTTTTGCCCACACGCGCAGCCACATCCGCCTGCGTCAACTTTTTAACGTCCATAAGCGTTTGATACGCCAGCGCCTCCTCCAATGGCGTAAGCCCCTCTCGCTGGATGTTCTCCACAAGCATCTGCTCAAACCAGGAGTCCTGCTCCTGTGCCACCACCAAAACCGGTAGTGTCGTTAGTTTGGCAAGTGCCGCCGCACGCAGCCGCCGCTCACCGGCAATCAATTCATAAATTCCCACACCTACCGGACGTGCTATAACAGGCTGCAACATGCCCACTTGTTTAAGAGATTGCGCCAGCTCTGCCAATGCCGCCTCAGCAAAATGCTTGCGCGGCTGTGCAGGATTGGCGCGCAACGCACTAAGCGGCAGCTCTTGCAATTGCAGCGCTGCAGTTTCCAGCAGCGCGTTGTCCTGAGTAATGCCTTCTGTGGAAAAGAGTGCCGCCAGCCCTTTGCCTAATCTAGCATTGCTTTTGCCTTTACCTGATTTAACATGATTAACAGTGTGCACAGGTTTTATGGCGGCGGCGGCTGGCACTGCCAATTTGGGCGCGCCGCGCGCCGTGCGGCGTGATTTTAATGGGGGTCCATTCGTTCCCATGAGCTTCCTAATAATTCTTCATAAATTCGGCTGCCAGCAGCTTATAACTGCGCGCCCCCAAACTCTCAGGTGCATAAACGCCTATTGGCAAACCATGTGACGGTGCCTCGCTTAGTTTCACATTACGTGGAATAATCACTCTATACGTCTTGGTTTTAAAGTGCGCCATGACATTTTCTGCCACTTCATGTGCCAGTTTTGTGCGTGCGTCGTACATCGTCAAAACCACCCCCGCCAAGGCCAACTGCGGATTTGTCCGCTCTTTCACCAACTTGATAGTGCTTAATAACTGCGTAATGCCTTCCAGCGCATAATATTCACATTGAATAGGGATCAGGATGCTTTCACTGGCAGAAAAGGCATTCAGCGTTAACAGCCCCAGCGAAGGCGGCGTATCAATAAAAATAAAATGGTACCGCTTGCAAATCGTTTTTATCAGCTCACGAAATCGCAATTCGTATGCACTTACATTCATTAGTTCCACCTGCGCGCCCGCCAGCTCAGGTTTGCTTGGCACAATGTCCAGCCCGCTAAATCTTGTTTGCACAATGGCATCGGCTAAACTGAGCTTCTGTAATAAAACCTCGTAAAGCGTTTGTTTGGGCGAAAACTTTACAGCCAACCCGCTTGTTGCATTTGCCTGCGGATCGCCATCAATAATAAGCACACGCTGATTCAGCTGTGTCAATTCATGTGCAAGGTTAATCACTGTGGTTGTTTTGCCAACACCACCTTTTTGATTGGAAACCGTTATAACTCGTCCGTGCATAAATATGGGATTTCTTAATGAATTTGGGGGCTGCCGCGCAACTTGCGTTGTGCAGCGTTGTAATTTTATTATGGATTAGCGGCAACGCTGCATATTTACCACTTCACAACAACAAGAAGCCGTTCTTTTGCAGCAAAAGCAGCGAGCTTAGCTTGCGTGGCGCTGACGGCTTCCTGCGAAATGTTGTTACTCAGCCGCACAACATCGCCCGGTACGGCTTGCAATTTTGCTGCGGCGGCAGCTGCCGCCGCAGCTGGCGTCAACGGATGAAGTTTTAGCTGCCCACTGCGCCGTTTCAGTAATGGACGCAGTTCCTCCAGCTCGCGTTGTACCGTTGTCACTTTGCCTTTATACGCCAAAAGCGGTGCCGCACGCGCCGCTTCCCTGCCGGCAGCAGCTTGCCGCAGCGTTTTGGTCAGCCGATAAAGCTTAGCCAGCGCAGCAACTGCACGCGTCACCACAAAAGCAATCGGCAACTTGACTTCCGCAGCGTTGGCATGCAGCACGCGGACATGCGGAAGTGCCAAGGTTTGCAGCGCAGTATTCAGAAATTGTGCACGTTTACCATTGCTCTCCACCAATAAAAATTCGCATGACGAAGCAGCCAATAAACACGCAAGCGGAATGCCCGGCAATCCCGCGCCACTGCCCAGATCCATAATCACCGGGCATTTAACCCTGCCGCCTGCACCTGCCTTTACCTTTGCCAGCTGCGCCCGCACCACAGCTGCGCCCAAAAGACTGTCATAAATATGTTCCAAAAAAATAGTCTCCATGTCCTGCTGTTGGCGGGAAAACAAATTAACGTGTTTATTGGCAGCGTACAGCAGCTGGGTGTACGTGCTCAGCCGTTCTGCCAGCTGCGGCGCTGCACTAAACGGCAGTGTGCGCACTGCCGCTTGCACAAATTCACGCAATAAAACTTCTTTTGTCATCCTCAGACAAGTCTGCGCAAGGACTTCCCGCGAATAAAACCACGAATATTTTCCAGTACTTGCCGCCGCAGCTCCGTCAATGCAGCATCCCCGCCCCATGCCATATGCGGCGTTAAGATAACATTGGGTAGGGATTTTAAGGCAAGCAGCGGATTGTCCGCCAAGGGCGGTTCGGGAGCGGTCACGTCAATGCCCGCCCCGCCAAGTTTTCCCGCGTGCAGTGCCGTGACAAGTGCTGCTTCATCCACCAAACCGCCGCGGGCGGTATTGATCAGCAGAGCTGTTGTTTTGAGCTGCGCCAGCTCCGCCTGCCCCAGCAAATCCCGCGTGCCTGAAGTCAGTGGAACATGCAAACTCATGACATCGGCGCGTTTAAGAGCTGCTGCAAACGCTGTATAACCCGTTCGCACTGTTGCTGCACCCTTACGTTCGGCATACAAAACTTCCATGCCAAAAGCAAGCCCAAGGCGCCCGACGGCACTGCCAAGCGTGCCCTTGCCAACCACCACTAACACTTTACCCGCCAATTCGGACACCGGGTAGCGCAAAATAGCAAAAGACGACGCATGTTGCCATGCTGTAAACGCAGCCTCACGATACTCAAATAATTTACGCGTAAGCGCCAAAATCAACGCAAACACATGTTCGACAATGGAAGCGGTACCATATGCCACAACATTGCTTACGGCAATGCCGCGCTGGCGGCAATAGCTGAGGTCAATATTATTGCTGCCGGTTGCCGTCAGGGCAATTAGCTGCAGCTGCGGTAATTGGCTCAGGAGCTGTTGCCGCAGCGGAAATTTATTAACCACACAAATACGTGCCGCTGCCAAGCGCTGCCGGGCTTCAGCGTCTGTTGCAGTATCCGTGCGCTCATATTCTCTCCATGAAACTCCATCCAGTTCAGCGGGAAATGTGAGTGTGGGCGGAACGGTGCCGCGATCCAAAAAGACAATTTCCTGTTTCATAAACTATTTCAACCTCGTTAAATGTTTATTATAGTACTATAAAACGCTTGGATAGGGCTCAGTAAATCACTGCTCAATGAAACTGTCCCTGTGTAACCTAAGATTTTTACAGCAGCAGCCATAAAAGCTTTCAAGCTTGACAAACTCATGACGTCACCTGGGTTCATCGCCGCAATAATATTGAAGAGCAGTGCAAACGAATGGCTGCTGCTCGGTTTATTTGTGATCATCAGTTTCGTCGCCAGCGTGCCGCTGGCGTACTGTGCCAATCGTTGTCTGAAACTGCCGCAAACATTCGCCGCACTAAAAACCACTGCGCGCCAGCACCAACTCATGTTACTGGTCGGCAGCCTCAGTTATGCACTGAGCAGTGCTATTAAATGGGCGCTTACGGGCAGTGCGTTCATTGCCGTCCCCAGTACGCCAGCAATAGTCCTGCAGTATGGCATCATGATTAGCTGGCTTAGTTTTATAGCAACGCTCAGCATCTACGGTCGTGCGCGCCTTTGCAGTCTGTTAGCCTTCAGCAGTTGTACAAGCGGCATTTTATACCCCTTGAGTCAAAGTTGGTTGAGCGCAGCGGGATTTATAGCAGCGCCGCTGGCTGCCACCTGTATCCTAAGCGGCTGGTATGCCTTAGCTGCGCTGCTCATCACGGGCGCACGGCGCACGCCCGCCCCGCACCGCCAACGCCCAACACTGGCTGCAGCCCAACCCCACCAACGCCAACCACTCATAAGTGCTCTGAGTCTCTTGATCCTATGGCTCAGTTACCTGCTTGTCTGTTATGCTGCTACTGCAGCTCCCGTAAATATTGCAGCCATTACAACCATCGGTAAGCCGCTCAGTCAGCTGGGCGTGTTGGCATTGAGTGTGGGCGGCGGCAGCGGCATGCTCAGTGCGTATATCCTTAAACGCAAATGGCGGCAGCTGAGCCTTAGCTTTGTTAGCTTTGGCGCAGCCATTGGCATGTTCAGCGGGGGCGTAACGCTCAGCGCAGGAATGCCGCAGTTGTTTGCTGCCACTCCCCTGCCGCTTACGGGATTTGTCTTCTGCAGCGCAGCCGTGGCAGTCATGGCAAGCAGCATTGCCTTGAAATTGCAAGCGTGCACAGGGCTTGACGATCCCATGGGCATCCTTGCGCTCACACTCATCAGCGCTCCGCTAAGTATCCTTGGCATCAGCCTGCTAACCACGCAGCCGTCCGCCGCCGCGCTCATGCTGCAACTAACCGGCATGGCTGCTTACGCATTGTGTGCATTTCTGCCCGCCCTCTGTCTGTTCACACTCATTGAAGTGCTGCTAGGCATCCGCAAAGCCTGAACCTGCTGCAGCCATTGGGATGTTCAGCGGGGGCGTAACGCTCAGCGCAGGGATGCCGCAGTTGTTTGCTGCCACTCCCCTGCCGCTTACGGGATTTGTCTTCTGCAGCGCAGCCGTGGCAGTCATGGCAAGCAGCATTGCCTTGAAGTTGCAAGCGTACACAGGGCTTGACGATCCCATGGGCATCCTTGCGCTCACACTCATCAGCGCTCCGCTAAGTATCCTTGGCATCAGCCTGCTAACCACGCAGCCGTCCGCCGCCGCGCTCATGCTGCAACTAACCGGCATGGCTGCTTACGCATTGTGTGCATTTCTGCCCGCCCTCTGTCTGTTCACACTCATTGAAGTGCTCCTAGGCATCCGCAAAGCCTGAACCTGCTGCAACCCCACCCCACCAACGCCAACCACTCATAAGTGCTCTGAGTCTTTTAATCCTATGGCTCAGTTACCTGCTTGTCTGTAAACGCAAATGGCGGCAGCTGAGCCTTAGCTTTGTTAGCTTTGGCGCAGCCGTGGCAGTCATGGCAAGCAGCATTGCCTTGAAGTTGCAAGTGTGCACAGGGCTTGACGACCCTATGGGCATCCGCAAAACCTGAACTGGCTGCCATAGGCTTCACTTGCAGCAAATTCGGCACCCAAAACATCAAATTCATATTACTATTGTAAAACGCTGCATTAAACCGTCAGCACACCCGCAATGCTCCCCCAACCCGCCGCGCGTCAGCAAAAGCTCAATGGCATGAAACGCACCATTGCCAGACTCTTCAAGTACCAACGCGTCGTCAAACAATTGGACAAAGTCGGCGATAAACGTATTTTTTCGGCACGCCTTGCCAAGGAGCTGGGCATTTCTCCTTCACAAGTTCGCAAGGATTTTTCACTGCTTGCCATCACCGGACAAAAACGCGGCGGATACCAAACACACTACTTGCTCAGCCGCATCAGCGAATTGATTCGCCCTGCCAATCGTCAGCAGAGCATTGTTATAGGCATGGGTAAAATAGGCAAGGCACTCATTCAACACAGCGGCTTCAAACGCGAGCATATTGAGCTCATCGCTGGTTTTGACATCAAAGCAGACACCACGCAGCAGCTCCCCGTTTATCCCATAGAAATGCTGGGAGAATTTATCCGCAAACATCACATTAAAGTAGCTATTCTTGCAGTTCCCGATCACGCTGCAAACGAAGTGGCGCGCCTGCTTGTTGAGCTGGGCATTCTGGGCATTCTCAATTTTACAGGCTCTGAATTAGTGCTGGGAAAAGAGCTTTTCATCAAAAACGTGAATCTCAAACTGGTACTTAAAAATATTTTTTACCACGTGGAACGTCGGTTGCAAACACAACCCGCTGCCCAAGCAGCCGAGCTTCATGACCATCAACCAACAACAGCCCTCGCCGCCCACTACGCAAGCGCAGGTGCTGCTGCACTGCCTGGCAGCAAATCCTGAGTGCTGCGCTCAGCGCGCTGCACTACTCAGGTTAATACCAGGGCGGCGGTGCAGGGTTAAAAGCGCTCAACAAGCGTTCCGGTTCGGCGCGCTGCAAACAAACCTTAAGCCGCGCACCCAGCCCCATAAACCTGCTCTGTTTTTAGCGCCCGCATTTGCTGTTCAACAAACGCCACACTAAACTCTTCCGCCACATATTCTGCCGCCAGCCGCCCTTCTATCCCGCTCTGTTCCACAACGCACATAAATGGGCATTGCAGGGGAGTGCTGCGCTCAGCTGCACTGCTCAGGTTAATGCCAAGGCGGCGGCGCAGGGTTAAAAGCGCTCAACAAGCGTTCCGGTTCGACGCGCTGCCAACAAACCTTAAGCCGCGCACCCAGCCCATAAACCTGCTCTGTTTTTAGCGCCCGCATTTGCTGTTCATCAAACGCCACACTAAACTCTTCCGCCACATATTCTGCCGCCAGCCGCCCTTCAATCCCGCTCTGTTCCGCACACACATAAATGGGCATTGCAGGGGAGTGCTGCGCTCAGCGCTGCACTGCTCAGGTTAATACCAGGGCGGCGGCGCAGGTTTAAAATCGATCAACAAGCGTTCCGGTTCGGCGCGCTGCCAACAAACCTTAAGCCGCGCACCCAGCCCATAAACCTGCTCTGTTTTTAGCGCCCGCATTTGCTGTTCATCAAACGCCACACTAAACTCTTCCGCCACATATTCTGCCGCCAGCCGCCCTTCTATCCCGCTCTGTTCCACACGCACATAAACATGTCCGCGTCTATGAAAACCGGTAATCATCGCCACCATGGGCATTACAGGGTTGAGTGCCAGCAAATAACGAATGCTTTTAAGCTGTTTATACTCACGCTCACACTTAACGGCCTTGCGTTCGGCAAAACTGCTCTCTGCAGCAATGGCAGCCAGCTCCTGACGACTAACTTTTGCAGAAGCATCCAACTTCAGAAAATACAGCAATAAACGATGTGCCAGCAAATCCGGGTAACGCCTGATGGGCGATGTAAAATGCGTATAATGCTCGAAGGCAAGCCCGTAATGTCCTGCTGCCTGTGCCTGATAGTCTGCCTGCTGCATGGTCATGAGGATCCATTGAGAAACAGTATCGCGCATTTCCTGATCCGTAATACTGCTCAGCAGCCGGGTCAAGGGACTGCAAACAGGACGCGGCGCTGCCATTGGATTGGCATTTTTTTTCATCAGCTCTGCGGACTGGGAAAACCGATGCCGACTGAGGCGCGTAAACAGGGTTGTTAAAGCTTCAGGCTGCGGTGGCGGGTGGACACGGAAAATGCCAAGTCCACGATCATGAAATAGACGCGCCACCTCCTTATTCATAAGCAGCATAAATTCTTCGATCAGCTGTTCACTTGTACCCTGGGATTTTAGTCCGAGCTTCGTCACGCGTTCTGTTCCCTGCTGCAACGTAAACACCTGCTCTTGCGTACTCAGTAATAACGCGCCTTGTGCGCGGCGGCGTCTGCGCAGGCAGCGGCTGAGTGCTGCCATTGTTTTAAGTGTGCGGTCCAGCTCGGGTTCTATGCTCAGTTTCTCCGCCAGCACGGCATCCACTTGCGGATAATTCAGCCGATAGCGGCTCT
The DNA here is from genome assembly GCA_965249715.1 of Spirochaetota bacterium. GTDB lineage: Bacteria > Spirochaetota > UBA12135 > COTS27 > COTS27 > COTS27. Next base: position 96,983 of record CBDFMP010000046.1, read on the forward strand.
TCACCACAGAGCGAAAAAATCGCACCCGTACTAATTTGCCGGTCTGCGTCAAAACAAACTCCCCGCTGAAGGTCAGCCGCTCAGCCTGTTCTGCAAGTGAACAAATGCCGTTTGCCAATACCGCAGGCACCATTGGTAAAACATGCCCGGGGACATAAACCGCTGTTCCGCGCTGGCGCGCCGCCAAGTCTAAGCGGCTCTGTGGCTGAATAAACGCAGCAACATCGGCAATGTGAACACCCAGTTTATAAAAACACTTGCCGCGCTCAGTGTACTGGGTGAGCGAAATGGCGTCGTCATGATCCCGTGCATCAACGCCATCGATGGTCATCACCAGCTCTGCGCGCAGATCTTCACGTCCCGTGAGATAATTGGCACGGTGTGCGTGGTAGCGATCCACCCTGTCCTGTGCTGCAGCTTCCACTGCAGGCGCAAATGTTGCAGCATACGCAAAGCGTTTCAGCAAAATTGCGAAATCGGTTTCTGCATGCGCGCGTGAATAAGTGAAGACAGGACGCGCAGCACGCCCACCATGCCGCCTGCTGTGCTGCCGTCCCACGCGGTGTTGTTTTTTTCGTTTCAAGTGAAGCTCAACTACTCTGTCTGTTGTGCCTACTGGCCTGTGTGAATGTCTGCGGCAGCTCTTTTTTTACTCAGAAAGACCACCCGCACACTTTCAATACCGGAAACTGTCGCGCGCATAATTTTAAACCGCAGATCCTCATGATATAAGATCACGCCCTCTTCCGGAACCTCGCCGTATAAATAAAGCAAAAATCCGCCAAGTGTCTCAAACCCTTTTTTTACAATACGCCGTTTAAAAATTTCATTAAATTTATCAATATCTAAAGATGCCGCTGCTACATAAGTATTGGGGGCAGTCTGTTTAATCACCTCTTGTTCCTGCGGCACTTCCGTTGAGCGGCGTTCCAGATCAAGCGCCTTGTGCACAAGTGTTGCCGAGGTAATGATGCCCGAAGAACCGCCGTATTCATTGACAACAATAAGCAGTTTATCATGAAAGAGTGGAAATTTGCGATAAAGGCTGGCTACAGTAGCCATCTCCGGGACATACACGGCATCCTCCACAAAATCACGAACATTTTTTTTGCGTTTATTTGAGCGAAAAACACTTAATAAATCGATGTACCCCGTAAGATTATCAATGCGTGAGCGATAAACAGGTATGTAGCGGCTGGTTTGTTTTTCAATAATATTCATCACAGAATCAAGTTCCTGCCGTTCATGCAGCATAAACAGCTTCACTAAGGGCTTCATCACTTCTTCTGCCGTGATGCGTGAAAACGAAGAAAGATTATTAATAAATGCCAGTTCCTGCTCAGAAAAAACGCCTTCCTCCAAACCTGCGCTCATGAGTTCCTGAAGATCTGCACGTGAAACATCGGGCTGCCCCGCTGGCTGTTCGCCGTCTGTTTGCAGTCTCCCCGCGGCGCCACTGCCCAGCCGCTCCAGCCAAAGAACCGCACTGACAAAAGGATGCAATAAACGACGAAAAAACAACAACACACGGCTTGTGGCATAAAGCAATCCCGGTGAATAACGGCGAAAAAAAATCTTCGGAAAAATCTCGCCAACAAGCAGAAAACATCCCGTTGAAAGCAGCACAAAAAGCGTCAGATAAGATTCCCCTAAAAATTTCTGCCATAATTTATTGGCAAGAAATGTAGCGGTAACATTGGCAAAAGTATTGCCAAAAAGCACCACTGCCAAAAACAATGGCACATGTTCAGCAAAGGGACGCAGGGCATCGGCCCCGCGCCGCTGTTGTTTAATATCCGCATGAAGTTTTTCCCTGCTCAGCCCTAAAAAACCAGCTTCTGTACCGGAAAAATAAAACGACAAAACAAGCGCCAGTGCAAATGTAAAAACTAAAAAAACAGTAAAAATCATGATGTGCAGCAACTATTAGCGGCTATGCAATAGTTATGTTTGCGCTCTCTGCTGAGGCACCACGCGCTTAACAATAATCACATTCAGCCCCTTAGGCGTTCGTTCTTGAACAGTGTACTCAAAAAAAGCATCCTTAAATGTTGCATATCGTTCGGGAATATGTTTGAATTGCTCCAACAAATAACCGCCCAAGGTCTCTGCCGTATCGCAATGAAGCCGCGTGGCAAAATAATCGTTCAGATCGCTCAGCGAAATATGACTCTGCACACGAAAAACTCCCCGCCCAACACCTTTAATCAGCTCAGCTGTGCCGTGTTCCTTTGGGTCACCGGCAAATTTACCAAAAAAACGAAAAATAATATCATCAAAGGTGACAATGCCTTCTATGCCGCCGTACTCATCGCTAAGCAAAGCAACTTCTGAAGCTGAATTTAAAATATCCGCCAAGGCTGCTAAGATATTCTTGGTTTCTGGAATAACAATCGGTTTTTCCAAATATTTTTCTAATTCTGCAACCGTTTTAAAATCCAATAAATGACTTCTGAGTGCGCATTTTTCCTGAGACAATACGCCGACAATATTGTCTTTCTGCTTGCGATAAAACGGAATATTTTTATACGGGAATTTTCGGATCTCGCGTTTAAACCATTCCACTGTATTGCGGTTTGCCAGATCCAAGCCCAGCATGAGCTCACGCGGAATCATAAATGAACGCACCTCCATGCTTTTGTACTTGACAAAATTTTGCAGCAAGCTAACCTCCACTTCTTTTAAAACACCTAATTTTGAGCTTTGTTGCGCGTAACTTAAAAACTGTTCCGGGTCAAAGGGGATTTTAAAAAATTTCTCATCGTCCAACATACTGGCTGTACTGGCAGGTTTTGGGGTTGTCAATGGTTGTCCCCCTATTTGTCCATTTTTACGCGCAGCCGCTGGCAGCTCAGCTGCAGGAAGCTGTTTGGGCAAGCCATTCACTGCTGCAGGTTTATGCTCAGCGTGTTCTGCCGGCGAGGCTGCGCTAAACGGGAGGCGCATTCGCAATACTAAGGCACGCATCCCCCAAGCCAACGGCACCGTCATCGGCATCAGCAGACAATAAAGCGGAAAAAGCAGCAAGACTACAGCTTGTGTAAAATTCAACGCATGTTTCACCGCAAAACGTTTTGGGAAAAATTCACAAAAAATAATCAGCACAAGCGAAAATCCCAGTAAAAACACCAATTCACTCACCACCACATAACGATCGATAATTAATGTTGCCTCAGCGCCAAAAAACGGTGTTAATAACTGCAACAAAAACTGTTCAACCAACATTGTCGCACTAACGGTCGCCACAACGTTCGCAAACATGTTCATTAAGAGCAGCGTGACAATAAATGAAGAAAATCGTTTGTACAGAAATAACGTACACCAGGCCAGTCCCGATGAAATGCCTAACTTAGGTCGTCCCAACCTGTTCAGTGTGAAACGATCTAATGCCAAATAGGCTGCCTCTGAAGCGGAAAAAAACGCTGAAGCCCCTAGTGCTAACACTAAGACCGCGCCAATAGGGAACGTTAAATTGATAAAGATCATTGTTTACAAGCACGCCATAGTGGCTGAACCTGCAGTAATTGAGCACAGCTTGACACCCTTGACAAGCCTCATTTTTTGATTAAGAATGATAATAGTATCCTACTCAGTTTTAGCTGGTGTTACGGCATACGCGCTAAGCGGTGGACAAGCGCAAAAAAGATTACGATCACCATAAACATTGTCAATGCGCGCAACAGGCGGCCAGTACTTGCGTTCACGCAAGTACGGAAGCGGATAAACTGCCTCAGCACGCGTATAGGGAAAGGGCCAGGGCTCAACACAAAGCTGGTCTGCAGTATGCGGCGCCTGTCTCAATGGATTTTGTTCACGCGGCCACTCGCCGCGCTCTACCTTAGTGAACTCTTCGCGAATTTTTAAAAGCGCCTCCGCAAAACGCTCCAGCTCGCCCAAGTCTTCACTTTCCGTAGGTTCAATCATAAGTGTTCCAGGCACAGGCCAGGACATGGTTGGTGCATGAAAACCATAGTCCGCTAAGCGCTTGGCAACGTCTTCCACTGAAATGCCTGTTCGTTTTGTGAGCGGACGCAGATCCAAGATCATTTCATGTGCCACAAAACCATTTTTGCCCGTGTACAGTACCGGGTAAGCTTCTTGCAACCGTTTTTTAAGATAGTTTGCATTTAAAATTGCCACCGCCGTTGCCAGCCTTAATCCATCCAACCCTAAAAGTTTTATATAAAGATAAGAGATCACCAAAATACTGGCACTGCTGTACGGAGCAGCCGCTACCGCTCCCGTCCCAGCTGGCAATCCTTGCTGAACAGCTTCCGCGTCAGCCATTGCTGCAAATGGACTTGCCGGTAGAAATGGCGCCAAACGCTCACCAACAGCAATCGGCCCCAACCCCGGACCTCCGCCGCCATGCGGAATGGCAAAAGTTTTATGTAAATTCAAGTGACAGACATCGGCGCCCACGCGTGCAGGACTGGTAAAACCTAGTTGCGCGTTCATGTTTGCACCGTCCATGTACACCAAGCCGCCGCAATCATGCAGCCGTGCGGTCATCCAAACAATGTTTTCTTCAAAAACTCCGTGTGTCGATGGATAGGTGATCATCATCGCCGCCAGCGTCTCACGGTAATCCTCAGTTTTTGCCATAAAATCATCGCGATCAATATCGCCACTAGCTGAGCATTTCACAAATACCGGCTCCATGCCCGCCATAACAGCACTTGCCGGGTTAGTGCCATGCGCCGATGTTGGGATTAAAACATGTTTGCGTTTAGTATCGCCGCGACTCAGGTGATAATTGCGAATAGCCAAAAGCCCGGCATATTCGCCCTGTGCACCCGAATTCGGCTGCAATGACACCGCTGCAAATTCGGTCACCTCTGCCAATACTCGCTCCATATACTCAATAAGCTCACGATACCCCGGCACTTGCTCAGTAGGCACCATCGGATGAATGTCGCTTAGCGCTTTCCAGGAAAGCGGCAGCATCTGGCAAGCTGCATTGAGTTTCATCGTGCAAGACCCCAATGGGATCATCGACGTATTCAGCGCGATGTCCTTACGTTCCAATGCTGCCAAATATCGCAACATCTGCGTTTCACTGTGAATTTTTGAAAAAATAGCATGTTTAAGCGGAGCCCCCTTGCGGCGCAAGGGCAGCGGGATGCCGCTAATAATGGCTGCGTTTGGCGGCGGCGGCATTGCAGTGCCGCCGCCGCCAAACGCTTCATGAAAAATTTCACTAAGCGTCCGCCGTTCGGCAGGACCAACCGTTTCATCCAACGAAAATGCGACAAAATGCCCAAGCTCGCCAGCAACATTTTGCACACGCTTGCCAAGCTTGGCAGTAACACCATAACGTAAATTAATTTTGCGCGCAGCTGCCGCCGCCTGAACCTTTGCCTGCTGCTCAGCACTCAGTGCAATTGTCAGCGTATCGAAAAAACTATCATTGACCAGCAAAGCTCCCGCAGCAGCCGTAAGCGGCTGTACTTCAGTAGCCAAGGCACAAGTCTGCGCGTGGACACGGCGGGCGATGTTTTGCAAACCGGCGGTTCCGTGGTAAATAGCATAAAAAACCGCCATGTTCGCAAGCAAAGCCTGTGCTGTACAAATATTTGAGGTGGCTTTATCGCGCCTGATGTGCTGCTCACGCGTCTGCAGCGCCATGCGATAAGCCATTGTCCCGGCGCTTGTTTTGGAAACGCCAATCACACGCCCCGGCAGCTGCCGTTTCAATTCGTCTTTAACCGCAAAAAATGCAGCATGCGGCCCGCCATAACCCATAGGAACACCAAACCGCTGTGCTGAACCACAAACAATGTCCGCACCAACCGTTCCCGCAGGCTGCACAAGTACCGCTGCCAGTAAATCACTGGTGACCGCCACCCGCAGCCCGCGCTCCTGACAAGCTGCTATTGGCGCTTGCAGCTCCATTAATGTGCCATCAGCACCCTGCTGGGGAAGAATAGCACCAAAAAACGCATCGCTAGCTGCCCCGTCCTTAACAGACAGGACTTCTGCAGCAAATGTTTCATAGCTGCCAATGCGAAGTTTAATGCCAAGTGGCTGCGCGCGTGTGGCTAAAACCGCCAGCGTCTGAGGAAAAAGTTCATCGGAAGCAAAAAGCGTATCCGCTGCTGTGCGCCTGCGCTGCCGCCGCATAAGCGTCATGGCTTCTGCTGCTGCCGTTGCTTCATCTAAGAGCGAGGCATTTGCCAGCTCCATGTCCATCAACTCGCTGACAAGCGTTTGAAAATTAATAAGCGCTTCCAGCCGTCCCTGCGCCACTTCCGCCTGGTACGGCGTATACGCGGTGTACCATCCTGGGTTTTCAAAAAAATTGCGCAAAATGACCGCTGGAACAACCGTGCCATAATACCCCAGCCCAATGTACGACTGCCACGCGGCAGTCGTTGTAAATTTCTTGCTCAATTCCGCCAAAGCTTCCGTTTCACTCTGTGCAGGCTCTGCACGCAGTGTTTTGTAGCCTGCTTGCACTGGCGCCAAAATACCCGCCGGAATGACGGCTTCCATCAAAGCATTGAGCGACGGCATGCCTATCGTTTTCAGCATAACCTTAATGTCATCAGCGGAGGGCCCCAGATGTCTTGAAATAAAACTGCCTTCCGCTGCTGCAGAAAGTGTTAAATTTGCCGCGACTGGAGTGGTTTGCGGGGGTGGAGGATTTTTTACGGATAGGTTCATCGCAAATTATTCAAACGTAGTAAATTTCTTGCTCAATTCCGCCAAAGCTTCCGTTTCACTCTGTGCAGGCTCTGCACGCAGCGTTTTGTAGCCTGCTTGCACTGGCGCCAAAATACCCGCAGGGATGACGGCTTCCATCAAAGCATCGAGCGACGGCATGCCTATCGTTTTCAGCATAACCTTAATGTCATCAGCGGAGGGCCCCAGATGTCTTGAAATAAAACTGCCTTCCGCTGCTGCAGAAAGTGTTAAATTTGCCGCGACTGGAGCGGTTTGCGGGGGTGGAGGATTTTTTACGGATAGGTTCATCGCAAATTATTCAAACGTAGTAAATTTCTTGCTCAATTCCGCCAAAGCTTCCGTTTCACTCTGTGCAGGCTCTGCACGCAGCGTTTTGTAGCCTGCTTGCACTGGCGCCAAAATACCCGCAGGGATGACGGCTTCCATCAAAGCATCGAGCGACGGCATGCCTATTGTTTTCAGCATAACCTTAATGTCCTCAGCGGAGGGCCCCAGATGTCTTGAAATAAAACTACCTTCCGCTGCTGCAGAAAGTGTTAAATTTGCCGCGACTGGAGCGGTTTGCGGGGGTGAAGGATTTTTTACGGATAGGTTCATCGCAAATTATTCAAATCAAGTTATGTTTCCACAAAAGCTGCCTCAGGCAACAAATGTACGTGTGGTGACCGTGGCAGGCACCATCTGGTCACGCCAGCGCACCATCACCTGTGTTTGCGGCTCTTTATGCGAGACTGCCAGATACGCAAGCGCAATGGGTTTTTTTAATGTAGGCGACCAGCTGCCGCTGGTGACGCTGCCCAATTCCAGTGTGCCGCTTTCATCAGCAAAAATACGCGCACCCCTGCGTACCGGGAACCTGCCGCCAAGCGCCAACCCCACCAAATGTCGTTTAGCCTCCGCCGCGTGCAAAACTTCCAATTGCTGCTTGCCAATAAAATCAGCTTTTTTCAATTTCACCGTCCATCCCAAACCAGCTTCCCAGGCGTTTGTTTGTTCTGTAATTTCGTGACCGTAAAGCGAGTAGCCTTTCTCCAAACGCAGCGAATCGCGCGCACCCAATCCACAAGGCTGAACACCCGCATCCACCAATGCCCTAAACAACTTTTCCACAATCACGTCCCCCACCAAAAGCTCCACACCCGGCTCCCCAGTGTAACCGGTAAAGGTGATCACCAGCGGCACACCCTCATATTGAAGCTCTAAAATGCTAAACGGCTTTTGCGGCACAAACCCCGGTATAACCTTTTCCAGTACAGCAAATGCTGTTTTTCCTTGCACAGCCAAAAGATTGTAGGCGCTGCTTTCATTGCTTACCGTAAGCTCCCAGTTCATTTCTACGCGCCGGGCAGCCAGCTGCGATGAAACCCAGTCAAAGGCTTTTTCCACGTTGGCAGCATTCACCACCATAAAACCAAGTGTTTCGCTGAGCATGCCCGCAATAACGTCGTCAATAAAACAGCCCGCCTCATTTAAGAGACCAGCATACACGGCACGCCGCGACTCAGGTTTGGGCACAAGGTTGCAAATGAGCCAATTAAGCGCCGCACGCACATCAGGCCCGCGAAAAAATAACTGCCCCATATGCGAAACATCGAAAATGCCGGCAGCCGTCCGCACCGCCGTGTGTTCCTTGATAATAGAGCCGTAATCAACCGGCAACTCCCACCCGGCAAAATCCACCAGCCTGCCATGAAGCTGGCGATGCAGCTCATAAAGTTTCGTTCGTTTCATAACCTGATTATCCTACTTGCAACGTTTGATTCCAACCGCTAAAATTGCAAAAATCGCTAAGCGGGAAGAAAATAAAACTGCTGCAAAACTGCCTCGCTATTAAACAACAAATACACCAACCCCGCACTCGTCAGAAAATACACGTTCAAAATGATCACAAATGAAAGCATCAACTCGTGTTTCTCTATATCACTTGTTTCCTGCAAGATAAGTTTAACATTATAAAATGTTGTAACCGTATAAAAAATGCCGACCAAAAAAAAGCCTAATGGAAGCGCTTCCAGCTGCTCGTGATAATAACGCAAGTAGATCATTGTGCAATAGTGCAAAATTAACAAATGATAACAAATAATGGGAAACAAATACGGTGCAAGGCGAATAAAGATATTGTTTTTATCAGATTTGATATAACCGCTGTCAGCTCTGACCTTAAATTCAAATACGCGCGCAGAAAAACAGACCGCTGCCGCCATATGTGCCACTTCATGAAAAAAAATATACACACGTCTGGGAAAACTCGTGAAATTCATCAATAAAATAGCGGTTCCACTCCCCAATGCCACATAAATAAGCCGCTCCGCCGTAAAATGTGTTTTTCTAAGCAACGCAATGCCGCCGCCCACAAAAAGCGGTGCAAGAAATAAAAAAATGAGAGTCGTCACTAAAATTTTAAAATTACTCATGATACAGGCAAGCTGGCAATTCGTTTCAAAACGCGCTCTCTGCCAGCTGCGGCTGCAAAGTTTCTAACGCACGCAGCCGCTGTCCCGCCAGCGTACTAGCGCCCAAATCATGATAGTTTGTGATCACAGTCTTAAACTGCCTGTAGGCCGCGGCATAGCGCTTCTGTTTGTAATAACAAAAACCAATCTCATACGCAGCCCATGCCAGCTCCGTGTCATAAGCTTCCGCACGCTCAGCAAATCGCTGCAACAATATTTTGTAATATTCAATAGCCCGACCGTATTCCCCGCGCTGATAATAATGAAGCGCAATAAATTCATAGTACTCCGGGGTACTGGGATGAAGTTTTGTAACGGCAAACCGCTCAGTTTTACGAAACACCGCACAGGCGCTAAAAACTTGTGCCAACACTAGCAGTAATGCAATAATCCGAAGCCGCTTGCCCATCTCTACCTAAACTCACCTATTTTGTTGTATTGTGTTGTATTGTGTCGTCCCACAGTCCTAAGCACTTAGCGAAGGCTGTGTGAGCATTTTTGTAATAATATTACACTTCTGTAAAAATTCAATTCCATCCGCGTTTTTGTACACATCGGCGTAAAAAACATCCACAATCCCCACCTGCGCGATCAGCTTAGCACACTCAAAACAAGGCGCCGCCGTCACAAAAAGACTGGCGCCCTCACCGCTTTCTGCCGCACGCGCCAACTTGGAAATGGCATTCGCTTCAGCATGATAGACATGCGGATAAGTGTTGCCCTGTTTGTCTTCACAGATATTATCCCAGCCCGGCGGCGTTCCATTATAACCAATTGAAATAATGCGGTTAGCTTTCACAATCAAACAGCCCACTTGCCGCCGTTTACAATATGAAAGCTTTGCATAAACATGTGCAGCTTTCATATGGGCAAGCTGTTCCGTCACTTTCATACCGCTAGTGAAGGCTTCCGACCTGCACTGGTGACATCCCGTTCAGCAAACCTGCAGCACATTGCAGACAAAACTTTCAGCAAACGTTGCCTAAACTTCACTTTGCAGCCAGTGTTTGTCCGGCAGAACGCAACTGTTTGCATGCCAGTTTAACACGCTCAAACATCCCGTCCTCGCCTTTACGCAAGTACGCACGCGGATCAAAAAACTTTTTACTCGCCAGCTCGCCGTCTATTTTCAATAGCTTGGCGTACTGCGTAAAAAAGTGATCGACAATGGGGCGTGTAAACGCATACTGTGTGTCCGTGTCAATATTCATCTTCACAACACCATAACGCAGGGTTTCATGAATTTCCGCCTCAGTGGACCCCGACCCGCCATGGAAAACCAAATAAAAAGCTTTATCTTTGCCAAAGTGCTGCTGCAGCAACTCTTGCCCGTCCTTAAGAATGGCAGGAGTCAATTTCACTGCACCGGGTTTGTACACACCGTGGACATTGCCAAATGAAGCCGCCAACAGATACGTTCCCTGCTCACCTGTACCCAGTGTCTGCGCCACTTGCAGCATATCCTCCGGTGTGGTGTAGAGTTTGGCATCTTTTTCAGCTTTGATGCCATCTTCTTCGCCGCCCACAACGCCAATTTCAACCTCAAGAATAATGTCCAAGGCACGCGCTTTTGCCAGCAGCGTTTTGGCTAAAGTCAAATTTTTATCAAGCGGCAATGCCGCCCCGTCAAACATATGCGAAGCAAAAAGATTGCCTTGCCCCTGAGTCCGACGTTGTGCCGTCACTTCCATCAAGGGTTCCACAAAGTGCGGCAGCTGCTCCGCTGCACAATGGTCGGTGTGCAGCGCCACGTAAACATCGTAACGCGCGGCAGCATGATGAATACAGGTTGCCAGTATTTCTGCCCCCAGCGCCATATCCTGCAAGTGACCGCCGGCAGCAAATTTTCCTGCACCGGTGGAAATTTGCAGGATCCCATCGGAACGGCTTGCTGCCAGCCCGCGTAACGCGGCGTGAATGCTGGGAATGGACGCAATGTTAAATGCTGGATAAGCGTATTGATGCGCGTGCGCTTGTGTTAACATCTTCTTATAAATTTGCGGCGTGGCTAGTGGCATAATCAATAGGACATAAAATAACTTTAAAATTTAATAATCACAGAATAGGCAAAATAGGTAAAATAACGGACATTGTCGCGGGGCACTATCGCTACCACCAGCACGGCTGCCACCCACACGCTCATGCCAATACAGTCCAAATTCATGGCAATATCATGGCAATCGCTAACGGACATCATGGCAATAGGCAACGGACAGCAACGGACACCAAGCAGTACGGTACTAATTTTATCATCATTCCCAAGAAAATGCTTGCCTCTTCAGCATTTTTTCCGTTATCTAAAATAACCTGTTTTCGCGCGACAGCTCTAGACCCTAACTTAACTAAAGACCGCTAAAGGCATATTATTTTGGCAGCCAGTAAGCCATCCTCCAGTTTCCCTGAACTTTCTCACAAAGTTGTTCAGTCGTCTCGCTTAAGCCGTGTTCTGAGGACAATCGTAAAATTCAGTTTTTACGGCTGCCTGGGACTGTCCATGGTCTGTTGGACTGCCCTGTTAGCCTACCCTGTTAAAGTGAAGGCTTTGACAAAAGTAGCGGGGGTAAAAGAAAATTTTTTTGTTGGGTACGGGCTGGTGACCGGTCTGCCTGGAACGGGCGATCGCCGCAGTCGCATTACCCAACAAAGCCTCAGTACGCTCATGCGCACAAACGGCATTAAAATAGCAGAGCGCTTCATCACCACGCGTAATGCCGCTGCTGTTATGGTAACGGCATCCGCAAGCGGATTTTTAGAAAAAGGCGATCGTATTGACGTCCTTGTCTCCTCGCTGGGCGACGCACGCAGCCTTGCAAATGGCGTTTTGCTGCCCACAGCACTGCGCGCCGGTAATGGCACCATTTACGTTGTGGCAAGCGGAGTGCTCACATTGCCTGCACAGACAGCCGCACCCACACGCGCCGCCATTGTGAGCGGCGGCGTGATTGAACGCAACTTCATCTCCGTTGCCGCTGCAGCAGCTGATAAACAGCCCATCCTCTCCTACGAACGCCGTGAGATTGTTTTAAAAGTGAAAAGCACAGAGTGGGACCAGCTAGCCCTGCTGCGCCAGACCTTAACCGAAACATTTCCAGCATTAACCATCGCACTCACAGGCGCCAAAACACTTAGTATCAGCCAGCAAGACAATGCCATTTTTACCGCTGAGACCATTTTAAAACTGCTCAATACGGAAATCAACATTCCCGCGCCGCGCGTCGTTGTCATCGATCAGGTGGCGGGCATTGTAGTGACCGGCGGCGAGGTTGAAATTGATCCTGTTTATATTTCGCTGCGTGAATTTGCACTCAACATTTCACAGCCCGCCGTTGACACATTTTTCATTGACGGCGCCAATTCTTTCGCTACAGCACAAGCAGCTGAAGCTGCTGAACCCAAACTGCTGTTTTCAACCGTAGCGGAGCTCCTGAGTGAACTGCATTCACTCAAACTAGACGGTTATCAGATCGGGAGTATTTTTAAAGCCCTGAAAAAAAGCGGCGCACTCAATGCTGAGCTCATCTTTCAATAATTTTTTTAACACAAAACGATGATTAATCCCCCCACTTCTACACCTAACCTATTTCCCTCCAGCGGCATTGAAAAACATTTAGCCACGCAAGGAAAATCGCAGCTAAACAACACGCAGCAGACTTGGGAAAATATTTTAAAACAAACACGCACACAAACAGGCATACAAGGACATTCGCCATTATTTCGCTTCGGTCATTCCACCGCACAGCCATCAGCGTCCGCAAGCACAACACCCACAGCAGAGCTCAATGCCAAAAAACAACAGCTGTTTAACGCTGCACAATCGTTTGAAGCACTACTGGTGTACCAGATGTTTAAAGCGATGGAACAAACACTCGGCGGCGATAAACTATTGGGCGAGAATCAGGCAAGTAAGATCTTTAAGGATTTTCTCACCAGTGAACGCAGCGCATTGGCTGTGAAAAGCGGATCAACAAACATGGGACTGGCTAAAATTATTTACGAACGAAACAGCCAGTACATTTTTTAACCCCCGCTGCCGCCCTTCATAAAATGTTTCATCTGAAACATTTTATGTGAACACACTTTTAGCTGGAACTCAGCGCAGGATTGTTCCTTAAGGAACAATTCCCGCCCGCTAATCTGCTGATTGTCTTTACCTGAAGCTTATTTGGAAATAAGTTTTACACGCACCAATGCCGTGAACCCGATCGTCCGTTGTAAAAAGCGTTTAGCTTCGGAGCGGAAAAAAATTCCTGCTGGTAGTGGGCGGTCAAAGCGGCAGCCAGCTGTTATTATTCTCCGCTGCCAAGCACTCCCGATATTTTAAAATGTTTCATCTGAAACATTTTATGTGAAGACACTTTTAGCTGGAACTCAGCGCAGGATTGTTCCATAAGGAACAATCCCCGCCTGCCTGTTTACCCGTTGATTGCTTTCACGTAAAACTTATTTGGAAATAAGACATACGCGCGTCAATGGCGTGAACCCACCTTCTGTTGTAAAAAGCGTTTAGCTTCGGAGTGGAAAATTTTTTCTGCTGGTAATGGGCGGTCAAAGCTGCAGCCAGCTGTTATTATTCTCCGCTGCCAAGCACTCCCGATATTTTAAAATGTTCCACGTGAAACATTTTATGAACACACTTTTAGCTGGAACTCAGCGCAGGATTGTTCCTTATGGAACAATCCCCGCCCGCTAATCTGCTTACCCATTGATTGCTTTTACGTAAAACTTATTTAGAAATAAGTTTTACACGCACCAATGGCGTGAACCCGATCTTCTGTTGTAAGCGTTTAGCTTCGGAGCGGAAAATTTTTTCTGCTGGTAATGGGCGGTCAAAGCTGCAGCCAGCTGTTATTATTCTCCGCTGCCAAGCACTCCTGATATTTTAAAATGTTTCACGTGGAACATTTTATGAACACACTTTTAGCTGGAACTCAGCACAGGATTGTTCCTTATGGAACAATTCCCGCCCGCCTGTTTACCTGCTTACCCATTGATTGCTTTTACGTAAAACTTAGTTAGAAATAAGTTTTACACGCACCAATGGCGTGAACCCGATCGTCCGTTATAAAAAGTATTTAGCTTCGGAGTAGAAAATTTTTTTCCTGCTGGTAGTGGGTTGTCAAAACTGCAGCCAGCTGTTCTTATTCTCCGCTGCCAAGCACTCCCGATATTTTAAAATGTTCCAGATGAAACATTTTATGTGAACACACTTTTAGCTGGAACTCAGCGCAGGATTATTCCATAAGGAACAATCCCCGCCCGTCTGTTTACCCGCTAATCTACTGATTGTCTTTACCTGAAACTTATTTGAAAATAAGTTTTACACGCACTAATGGCGTGAACCCGATATTCTGTTGCAAAAAGCGTTTAGCTTCGGAGCGTTTTTCCTGCTGGTAATGGGCGGAAAATTTTTCCTGCTGGTAATGGGCGGTCAAAGCTGCAGCCAGCTGTTATTATTCTCCGCTGCCAAGCACTCCCGCACTCCTGATGTTTTAAAATGTTTCAGATGAAACATTTTATGAACACACTTTTAGCTGGAACTCAGCGCAGGATTGTTCCTTATGGAACAATCCCAGTCCGCCTGTTTACCTGCTTACCCGTTGATTGCTTTCACGTAAAACTTATTTGGAAATAAGACATACGCGCGTCAATGGCGCGAACCCCACCTTCTGTTGTAAAAAGCGTTTAGTTTCGGAGTGGAAAAATTTTTCCACTTTTTTATGAAGCTTAAGTTCCACACGCACTTCCCGTGCTGCAAATAACTGCTGGTAATGGGCTGTCAAAGCTGCAGCCAGCTGTTCTTCTTCTCTACTGCCAAGTACTCCTGCCATTTTTACGCTCAGCGTCACAAGTTGATCTCCCCGTATGACAGCTGTCAGGAAAATAATACCGTGTTCGCTCATCTGCTTGCGCTGTGTGAACGTATTTTCATCGGCTGTAGAAATGTCGCCCGCTTCTATGTACAATTTTGTCAACCGCACCTTTTCCAGCAATTTTACGCGTTCAGTAAATATTTCCAAACGTTGACCATTCTCCAGCAGAAAAATAGCCGCTTTGTCCATGCCAGTGGCAATCGCCAATTCCTTATGTTTTTTAAGATTAATATAATTCCCATGTACAGGGAAAAAAAACTTAGGTTTTACTTTTGTGAGCAGCAAACTCAATTCTTCAGCATGTCCATGTCCGCTTGCATGAATGGGGAGGTCATCATTGGTGATAATTTTATGACCGTTTTTTACAAGAAGATTTATAAGTTCATCCACGGCTACTTCATTGCCGGGAATAATAGAAGATGAAAAAATAATCACGTCGTTATGGTTAAGCCGCAAGTTCCGATGTTCTTTATTGGCCAGCTTAATCATTGCTGATCTTTCTTCGCCCTGACTGCCTGTCGCGATAATAACAGAACGATGTGCGGGATAGGACTGATAATTTTTAAGTGGTTTGATAATTTGTTCATAACGCGATAAAAATTGTCCTTTTATGGCATGGTTGAGATTGGTCAACATGGCTTTGCCTACAAAAAATACAACACGATTGTATTTAAGTGCCAGATCTAAAATTTTACGAATTCTATTAATCTGCGAGGAAAAAGTAGAAAAGATCAAACGTTGTTTGTGCTGTTTAAAAATTTTTTCTAAGTTTTTATAAACAACCATTTCAGAAACAACATGCCCGGATCTAACTGCGTTTGTAGAATCGGAAAATAACGCAAGAATATTTTTCTGGCGATAAGCGTCAAAAGCTTCTAAACGATTGCGTTTGCGCTTAAATGGATCACGATCACTTTTAAAATCACCGGAGTGGATAATAATCCCTGTTGGTGTGGTGATAACAAGCGCCAAGGCATCGGGAATGCTGTGATCAATATAAAGCGCCTCTACCATAAATGGTGTTAAGTCATATTTTTTTCCCGGTTGTAAAATTGTTAATTTGTAATCTCTGAGCTGTGCGGCTTCAAGCAGCTGATGAACTAACATCGCTGTAAATTTACTGGCATAAATTGGAATTTTAAATTCCTTGATAAGATACGCAATTCCGCCAATGTGATCTAAATGTCCATGTGTGATCAGGATACCGCGAAGTTTAGCTGCATTGTTTCGCAGATAACGAAGATCGGGAATTGAATAATCGATGCCCAGCGAAGGTTGCCGAACAAATTTCAGACCGAAGTCCACTAGAATATTATGGTTGGCGTATTCAAATAATAATGAGTTACTGCCAAACTCTTCCAAGCCGCCTAAGGGGATCACTTTCGTAGATGATGTTTTCATACAGTTAATTAGTATCTTTAAGTACTCTTTAAATTTTAAATTTATTATTAATATTATAACAAACGATTTTTTCAGTCATTTGTGGGTTTAAGTGTCGATACAGCATTATTTCCTAATGTAATGCCTTAGCGGGTTATTCAGTACATGCACTGTGGGCACTCAGTAACTGCCCAGTAAATTTTTGTAAGTATTCAATGCTTTAAAATTATTTATTTTAAGTTTTGTTTATTTGGTGTTAATACGGAGTGTTAGGCGATAAGAGTTGCGGTTATGATTGAATTTAACTGTTGAATATTTGTATAGTTATTGAATATTTTTTATTAGGATTACTGAGCTACTGGCAAGTCATAAAGTGATGATATAATTAAGTTTGAATTTCTGAAATTTTTACAGGTTAGTTATTATAAAATCAGTTTATGTACACTTGGACTGTTTCAGGCAAGTTATGGCATTAATTTTTTTATGAAAATTCTTTTAGCTGCTCCACGCGGGTTTTGTGCCGGTGTTGAACGCGCCGTTAAAACTGTTGAGCAAGCTCTGGAGCGTTATCAATTGCCCATTTATGTACGTCATGAAATTGTCCATAATCGTTATGTAGTCAAAGCTTTGCAAGCTAAGGGGGTTCGTTTTGTTGAAGACTTGGCAGAAGTACCTACCGGCGCGCTTGTGATCTTTTCGGCACACGGTGTGGCTAAAGACGTTTATGCTGAGGTGGAAAGGCGGAAATTGAAAATGATTGATGCCACGTGTCCTTTGGTGCGAAAGGTGCATTTTTCTGTTGCACGTTATGCTAAAAAACGCGTCAACGTCATTTTAATTGGTCATGCCGAACATGTTGAGGTTATTGGAACAATGGGACAGCTGCCGGACGGTGAGGTGACGCTTATTCAGAACTTAGCCGATGTTGCTGAATTGAATTTTCCGGCGGATACACCATTGGCTTATACCACTCAGACAACCCTTTCCACGTTTGAAATTCGTGATATTATCAAAGCACTAAAAATAAAATATCCGCAGATCATGGGACCCGAAAGCGGAGATCTTTGTTATGCCACCACCAATCGCCAACAAGCAGTAAGGTCTATTGTCAAGCAGGTAGAAACAATGATCATCGTAGGCTCTGCCAATAGTTCCAATTCCACGCGCCTCAAGGAATTGGCCAGTACTTATAATATTCCCGCCTACCTGGTAAATAGTGCCGCTGAGCTGGAAGTGAATTGGTTTAAGAACATGAAAAAAATTGGAATTTCATCGGGCGCTTCTGCTCCTGAATACCTGGTGCAAGGGTTGATCAAATGGTTTCGTGAACATTTTGCTGACACTAGTGTGGAAGAAGTCACGGCAAACGATGAAAATATGCACTTTCCACTTCCTTTGGAATTGCGGGCTGTGGGCGCTTGACGGAACGAGAAGGCAAGCTATAATATTATTATATTTTTAGCATTGTTACGAAATACTCATGAAATTTTTATACAGCATTATTTGGCTTGTCATTGTGACAACGTTTTTGACAGCATGTTCGCTTAAACAATTTATTGTCAAAGAAACGTTCCCGCTTATTGAAGAAACAGAACGCGCCATTTTAGCGGAAGCGAACGAAACGCTGGCGCGTCAATCCTTACCTTTTGCTATTAAATTTGCGGAAGGAATTTATGGTTTTTCACCCAATCCAGCTTATGCGGCTAAGTTAAGTTTATTGTATGCCGCGTATGGTTTTACAATTATTGATGAGGGGCCTTACAGCGATTTTGACTTGACAGCGGATTTTAAACAAGCAGAGGCAAAGCGTTTTTATGAAAAGTCACACGCTTATGCGTTATTGGCTTTAGATAAGTATATTAAGAATTTTTCCAAAAAATTGTACTTGCCGGAAGCTGTGCCGGACTTGCTGGCGCGGACAAAAAGCAAACAAACAGAAGTTTTATTTTGGCTTAATTTTTCATGGGCCATGCTGCTTTTTCAAGATCTCAGCGATGCCACCGTGCTGGCACATGCCAATACTATTCGTCTTTTGGCAGAGCGTGTGGTTGAACTGGATGATAATTATTATTACGGCGCTGCCTATGCACTCTTAATGGCTTATTACGGTGCACGTAGTGAGGCTATCGGCGGGAACCTTGAGCGTACATTGATGTATTATGATTTGGCACAAAGAAAGAGTGCCGGTTTTTCATTGATCCCCCATTATATTTACATGCGATTTGTTGCCGTTCAACACGGCGATCTTAAGGGTTTTACGGATGCTTATCGCGCAATTGAACGTTTTACGGTGTCCCAACACGATAGCTTTGCTTTTATGAATGTTGTGCTTAAACGTAAAGCTGCAGAGCTTTACAAAAAACGTGAAGTACTTTTTTAGGTTTTACAGGTCTTGTTAATGGCTGAAAAAATAATTTTTTCTATGAAAGGGGTGTCTAAAATTGTTGCACCCAATAGGACTATTTTAAAGAATGTTTCGCTTTCATTTTTTTATGGCGCTAAGATTGGCGTGATCGGTGTGAACGGGTCGGGAAAATCAACATTGCTTAAAATTATTGCCGGGTTGGAAACGGCTTATGACGGCGAGCTGAGCATGGATAAAAATTTTACGGTCGGCTATCTTTCGCAAGAACCAGAGCTAGACCATACACTTTCTGTTTCTGAAAATGTCAAGCTGGGATTAAAAAGCACGTTGGAGCTGTTGGCTAAGTTTAATGAGCTCTCCGAACGGCTGGCTGAAGATTTGCCGGAAGCGGAAATGGAACGCTCAATGAAACAACTCGGCGAAATTCAAGAAACGCTCGATAAAAAAGCTGCCTGGGATTTGGAGAACAAAGTGAAACGCATTATGCACGCGCTGCATGCACCTGACGATAGTCTGGCAGTATCCAAGCTGTCCGGTGGCGAACGCAGACGTGTCTCATTATGCCGCTTGCTGATTGAAACACCGGATATTCTCATCCTCGATGAGCCGACCAACCATCTGGATGCAGAAAGTGTTGCCTGGTTGGAAGGTTTTCTTGCGGAATTTCCGGGAACGGTTTTAACCGTCACGCATGATCGTTATTTTCTGGATCACGTTGCCAATTGGATTCTGGAATTGGATCATGGTAATGCCTATCCCTTTAAAGGCAATTACAGTGATTGGCTTGTGCAAAAACAAGAGCGGCTGCGGCTCCAAGAAAAGACAGAGGGACAGCGGCAAAAGGCGCTTAAACGCGAGCTGATGTGGATCCGCCAGCATGCCAAAGGACAACAAAAAAAGAACAAGGCGCGTGTGACCGCTTATGAAAATCTCTTAGCCGATTCGCATCACAAACGTGTGGACCAGCTGGAAATTCGTATTCCCATCCCCGCGCGCTTGGGCGAACAGGTTATTACGGTGGATTCCGTGACAAAAGCATTTGGCCAACGCACATTGCTTAAGGACTTTTCTATGACGGTTCCGCGCGGTGCCATTATTGGCATTATTGGCGCAAATGGGTTGGGCAAAACAACACTTTTTAAGTTGATCACGGGCGAAGCCTCTTCCGATAGCGGTATCGTCACATGCGGGCAAACGGTGCAACTCTCACATGTAGGGCAATTTCGCGATGAACTCAACCCCAATGATACCATTTGGCAAGCCATTACAGAAGGCGTGGAAGAAATTTCCCTTGGGCACAGCAAGTTAAACTCACGCGCGTATGTCGGTAGTTTTAATTTTAAAGGCACTGAACAGCAAAAACACGTCGGCACATTGTCCGGCGGGGAACGCAATAGAGTTCACTTAGCGCGGCTTTTGCGCTCCGGCGGCAATGTTCTGCTCTTAGATGAACCAACGAATGACCTTGATATTGCTACATTGCGTGCGCTTGAAGATGCTTTACTGGAGTTTGTCGGCTGTATTCTTGTGATCTCGCATGATCGCTATTTTCTCGATCGCATTTCTACCCATACCCTTGCATTTGAAGGCGATGGCAACGTGGTCTTCCATGCAGGACCGTACAGCGATTACGAAACACATAAGCTGCAGCAGCAGCAGCCCGCACCGGCATAACCTGTCGCCCGGGCGGCGGGATCAACAAATTATGTGTGGGGAGAAGCTTGCATGATGAGGATGATGGAGTAAACAATGGAAAATGTTAGAGTCGCTGAACGTCACTTGGACACAGAAGCTGAATACAATAAAATCATCGGAAAGCTTAGGGTGACGGTCGCGACTAACCTTAGGCAGGAGCAGGGAAGACGAGACAAAAAAGTTGCTGGTCTTGAGAAAACTATGAGCATATTTAAACCACTAAGGGAAGAATATGCTGATGAATACATAGCTGATTTGGCGAAGGAGTTTGCGTTAGACCCTATGGAGTTGCTTACTCCGCGTTACCCGCTTGTTAGTGTTATGGAAGTGTTTTCAGGAGCCAAGGAAAAATTTTCAAATAAAATTGTCACTCAAGCTGAGCTTCTTGATGTTGCCCAAAAACTTAATTTTTTTAATAAACCGTTTAAGGCAGTAAAGATATTTGACGTCAACCCGAACATGCCCAATAATTATATGGTGCTTTTTTCTATCTTAGGAATCTTGGAGCTCTTTGAGTTTTGTAAAGATAGACGGCAAGGCAAGGAACTTTACGACGACATCTATAAAGATCATAAAGACGCAATGGATAAGGCACTTGACTTGGCGGTAAAAACCTGATGACAGTGTGGTGGTTCGCTGCAGTTAAGCTTTATTTCCCTGCAGTCTGCGGCGAAAAATTCCAGCAATGCAATGGCAACGGTGGCGGGATGAACGCCCGCCCCTGCATAAGCTGCCGCCCCCAATTAGCAATTGCTAATTGCTAATTATTAATTGGCGGTAAAAACCTGATGACAGTGTGGTGGTTTGCTGCAGTTAAGCTTTATTTTTCAGCAGTCTGCGGCGAAAAATTTCCAGCAATGCAATAGCAATGGTGGCAAGCACAGGTCCCACAACAAACCCCAACAACCCCATGCGATAAATACCGCCCAGGATGGTCATGGCAACAATGGCGGGATGAACACCCGCACGGCTGCCCATAAAACGCGGCTTTAAAATGTATTCAATCACCATTATGGTGCCCGTTCCCGCACCAAGGATAAAAAATCCTAGTCCCAGCTTGCCGATGACAAAATAATAAATGCTCGCAGGCAAGAGTATGCCATTGGCGCCAACTATTGGGATCATCGAAAGAATGGCCATCAAGACACCCCAGGTGATGGCACCGGGGATATCGGCAAGGGCAAAGATAATTCCGCCTAAGATCCCTTCAATAATGCCGATGAGCAACGTGCCAATGAGCGTGGCATCCATCATTTTTATGACCTCGGTTAAGATCTTATCCTGCTCGGATTTGGCGATTGGTAGGAAATTTTTAAAGCGCTCAAAAAAATTTTTTCCGTCCTGCAGGAGAAAATAAGTAAGGTAAATCCACAGGAAGACATGAATAACGAATGTGGGCAAATTTACCAGAAAGGAGCGTAAAGCATTGACCAGCCAGCTTACGGCACTATTGGCAACCCTTAACAGTTGTGTTTGCAACTGTTGATCGCTGAACAGACCCTCTACCCATTGCAGCAAGCTACTTTGTTCCAATAATTGCATGACCGTGGTTTGTTTGAACACGGTGTAAAAGTTGTTATCGGCGGCAAGTAAATTAGTGCTGATCAGCTGATAAAAATTACGGGCTTCATTGGAGACCAGGATGCTGACGCCCACTAGCGGGCCAATCACTAAGAGTAATGCCGTTAAAAAGGTAACCAGTGTTGCCCACACGGCAGGCCAGTTGTGGGCGCAAAGCCAAGTTTTGAGCGGCAAAAAAAAATGCGCTACCAGAATAGCAAGAATAAGCGGAAGTGTGAACGGTAAAATAAGGTAACCCACACCTGTCAGCACAAAGGCTATGAGGATAAGAAAAAATATTGTCGGGATGTTTTTGATCATGGAGCTCTTGCGCTGGGGTTATTGATTGAGCCGTGTGGCAATGGTGCAGGCTGCTGGTGGTTAGGGTTAATTGAATTTTAGTTATTGGGCAATCAGCTTGGGATCACGATTGGGCCCAGGACTGACGTCTGCTTTTTTCTCACAACGTTTGTTTTCATCCCACTCCACATTAGCATTTTTGTCAATCCATTTCTGCTCTGCTTCGTCATCGGTCACAATAGCGTCGACCGGACATTCTGGATCACAAGCCTCGCAGTCAATGCATTCCTCAGGATGAATGACCAGCATATCATCCAGCTCAAAAAAACAGTTAACGGGGCAAACTTCCACGCAATCGGCGTATTTGCAGCCGACACAAGCTTCGGTGACCACGCGCGTCATGACAATGTCTTCCTTATGAATAGTTTTTTTCACCCAGTGCTGAGGCTGAGCTTAGTATAACGTTAATTATATCATAAACTGCGCGGAGCAGCGGCGGGCAATGCCTGAATAATCTGCAAAAAACTCTCAGCACTGAGCGAAGCGCCGCCCACCAGCACGCCGTCAATATTGGCTGACGCTAAAAGCTCGGCGGCGTTGGCAGGTGTGACGCTGCCGCCGTAAAGAATACGTAAATTTGCAGCCACTTCAGCGCTGCTCAGTGCGGTATAAATTTCACGAATAAAGCCATGCGCCGCTTCCGCGTCGGCAACACCGGCGCTGACGCTTGTGCCAATAGCCCAGCGCGGCTCGTAAGCAATCACGATACGCGCCAAGTCATCCGCACTGAGCCGTGCAAGCCCTTCCTGCAGCTGTGTTTTCAATACAGCGCCCAGCTGTCCCGCCTCACGCTCAGCTAGTGTTTCACCAATGCAGACAAGCGGACGAATTCCTGCTGTTAACAGTTTGGCAGTTTTGCGCCGTACAGTTTCATTGGTTTCGTGGAAGTATTGCCGTTGTTCGCTATGCCCCACTAAGGCGTAGGGAATGGCGGCGGCTTGCAGCATTTGTGCGGAAATTTTTCCTGTAAACGCACCATTGTCCTCCCAATGCACGTCTTGTACGGCGCATTGAATATGCGGCGCGTGTCGCACTGCAGCAGGTGTTTGTCCGATTGCTGCTAATGCTGTTAGTACGGCGTGAACCGCTAAACTTGGAGGCGCTACGATGATTTCACAAGGTGGCAGCATCGTGGCTTGGGTGTCTAAATTTTTTTGCAGGGTTGTGGCGAGAGTAACGGCACCGGTGATGTCCAGATTCATTTTCCAGTTGCCTGCGATGATGGGGATGCGATTCATTGAGGTCTCCATGGGGTTTAGGTTTGTGGCGGGGTTTGTGCGGTACGCGCAGCTCTGAGCTTAGTAAAATACTTTAAGCGTTTTTGCATTTCACATTCAAAGCCGCGGGCAGTGGGATGATAAAAACTTTCGTGCGGAAATTTTTCCTGTAAACGCGCCATTGTCCTCCCAATGCACGTCTTGTACGGCGCATTGAATATGCGGCGCGTGCTGCATTGCAGCAGGTGTTTGTCCGATTGCTGCTAATGCTGTTAGTACGGCGTGAACCGCTAAACTTGGAGGCGCTACGATGATTTCACAAGGTGGCAGCATCGTGGTGGCTTGGGTGTCCAGCTTCATTTTCCAGTTGCCGGCGATGATGGGGATGCGATTCATTGAGGTCTCCATGGGGTTTAGGTTTGTGGCGGGGGTTGTGTGGTACGCGCAGTTCTGAGCTTATTAAAATACTTTAAGTGTTTTTGCATTTCACGTTCAAAACCGCGGGCAGTGGGACGATAAAAACTTTCGTGCGGAAATTTTTCCCGTAAACGCGCCATTGTTCTCCCAATGCACGTCTTGTACGGCGTGAACCGCTAAACTTGGAGGCGCCACGATGATTTCACAAGGCAGCAGCATAGTGGCTTGGGTGTCCAGCTTCATTTTCCAGTTGCCGGCGATGATG
Organism: Spirochaetota bacterium; assembly: GCA_965249715.1. GTDB lineage: Bacteria > Spirochaetota > UBA12135 > COTS27 > COTS27 > COTS27. The sequence goes on from CBDFMP010000046.1 coordinate 121,252, forward strand.
GGGATGCGATTCATTGAGGTCTCCATGGGGTTTAGGTTTGTGGCGGGGGTTGTGTGGTACGCACAGTTCTGAGCTTATTAAAATACTTTAAGCGTTTTTGCATTCACGTTCAAAACCGCGGGCAGTGGGACGATAAAAACTTTCGTGCGGAAAGTTTTCCCGTAAACGCGCCATTGCTCCCAATGCACGTCTTGTACGGCGTGAACCGCTAAACTTGGAGGCGCCACGATGATTTTGCATGTCACGTTCAAAACCGCGGGCATAGTGGCTTGATGAAAACTTTTGTCCAGCTTCATTTTCCAGTTGCCTGCGATGATGGGGATGCGATTCATTGAGGTCCTCCATGGGGTTTAGGTTTGTGCGGGGGTTGTGTGGTACGCACAGTTCTGAGCTTATTAAAATACTTTAAGCGTTTTTGCATGTCACGTTCAAAACCGCGGGCAGTGGGACGATAAAAACTTTCGTGCGAAAGTTTTCCCGTAAACGCGCCATTGTCCTCCCAATGCACGTCTAGTACGGCGTGAACTGCTAAACTTGGAGGTGCTACGATTATTTCACAAGGCGGCAGCATAGTGGCTTGGGTGTCTAAATTTTTTTGCAGGGTTGTGGCAAGAGTAACGGCACCGGTGATGTCCAGATTCATTTTCCAGTTGCCGGCGATGATGGGGATGCGATTCATTGAGGTCTCCATGGGGTTTAGGTTTGTGGCGGGGTTTGTGCGGTACGCGCAGCTCTGAGCTTATTAAAATATTTTAAGCGTTTTTGCATTTCACGTTCAAAACCGCGGGCGGTGGGATGATAAAAACTTTCACGTTTGAGTGCTTCAGGAAAATAATTTTGTCCCGAAAACCCTGCCGGGCTGTCGTGATCGTACTGGTAGCCGCGTCCGTAATCCAGTTGTTTCATCAGCTGTGTCGGGGCATTTAAGATGTGTTTGGGCGGGGCATGGGTTCCGTGTGCGCGGGCGTACGCATGGGAGGTTTGCTCCGCTGTGTAGGCGCTATTGGATTTTGGCGCATTGGCTAGATAAATAACTGTTTGTGTTAAGGCAAGCTCTCCCTCAGGACTGCCCAGGCGTTCAAATGTTTGCCAGCCACTGAGCGTGTACACCGCCGCCTGCGGATCAGCCAGCCCAATGTCTTCGTACGCAAATCGCAGCAGGCGTCTGAAAATATAGCGCGCATCCTCGCCGCTATTTAACATGCGTGCCAGATAATAAAGCGCAGCATCACAATCGCTGCCGCGCAAGGTTTTATGCAGGGCACTGATTAAATTGTAATGTTCTTCGCCGCTTTTGTCGTACAACATTTTGCGTTCGCTGAGTAATTTCAGCAGGGCTTGTTTGTCAAGCGTTTGACTGAGCTTGCAGGTCATGAGGTTTTGTACTAGGGTGAGCAGATAGCGCCCGTCGCCATCGGCTAAGCGGATGAGTTCTTGACGCGCAGCGGCGTTAAGCGGCAATGACTGCTCAAGTAAAGCCTCAGCACGGACAAGAATTTCATCAAGTGCCTGCGGACTAAGCTTTTGCAAAACCAAAACCTGCGTGCGCGAGAGCAATGCTCCAATGAGCGAAAAACTTGGATTTTCCGTAGTCGCGCCAATGAGCGTAATCAAGCCGCTTTCTACATAAGGCAAAAAACTTTCTTGTTGTGCTTTATTAAAACGATGGATTTCATCGACAAACAATAAGGTATGGGTGGCTGCTGTTTGCAGGCGTGTTTGCGCTGCGGTGAACAGTTTGCGCAATTCACCCACGGATGAAAAAACGGCTGAGACCTTTTCTGTGTAAATATTGTGTACTGCCAGCTCTTTGGCAATAAGCAATGCCAATGTGGTTTTGCCGCTTCCCGGCGGTCCCCAGAGGATCAACGACGGAAGTTGTCCGCTGTCAAGAAATTTACACAGCAATGCATCGGGTTTGAGCAGCTCATCCTGCCCTACCAGCTCATGCAAACTTTGTGGACGCAGACGTTCGCCCAGTGGCGTGTGTGCGTGGTGAAGTGCTGCCGCGTTATTCCGCGCAACGGACGGCGATGTCACTGCCTTCGCTTTTATCACAGGTTTTTGCGCAGCAAATGGCAAATTCATGTCCTCACCCATAAAAAATGAAAATAGTTGCAATAATAAGACTCACTCAGCTTTGTAAAAATTTTACCATAAGTGATGATAAAGCTGTTATAATAGAGTTGTTCAATATAATTATGACATGCGATTGTATACGGCAGTAAATTTATTAATATTTTAAGTGGTTATTTTTTTATGAGATCTACCAATTCTTTTTTTGTCGCCGAGGGTCCTTGGTGGGCAGTTATCAATAAGCTTTTACAAAAAATAGGGCACACTTTTTACAATACTATTGTGTTATGGATTGATTCTGATCGCACAGAACATTTAGGAAATTCCACTAAATTTAATTTTATGCGCGTGATGCCTTTCCTTGTTGTTCATCTGATGGTACTGGGGGTGATTTGGGTAGGCTGGAGCCTTTTTGCGGTGCTTTTTGCTATCGGGTTTTATTTGATTCGCATGTTTGCGGTTACAGGGATTTATCATCGTTATTTTGCACATCGTACTTATAAATTGAACCGCTTCTGGCAATTAATATTTGCAGTTTTCGGTGGCACTTGCTCCCAACGCGGTCCGCTTTGGTGGGCGGCGCATCATCGTTATCACCATCGTTATTCGGACACTGAGGCGGACATTCATTCACCGGTGCAACATGGCTTTTGGTGGAGCCATATGGGATGGTTCTCCGCAGACGTCAGCTTTCGCACACCTTATGAATATATTAAAGATTTCGCCAAGTACAAAGAACTTCGTTTCCTCAATAGATTTGATATTATGATGCCAATCGCGACCGCGGTGGCTGTGTTTTATTTTGGTAAATTGCTTGCCTGGCAACTCCCCATGTTGGGCGTTACGGGACCGCAACTGCTTATTTGGGGGTATTTTATTTCTACGCTTATCCTGTTCCACGCAACGGTGAGCATTAATTCACTCACGCATATCTGGGGAGGCAAACGTTTTAAAACAAAAGATGAAAGCCGCAATAATTGGATTCTTTCCATTATTACCCTGGGGGAAGGCTGGCATAACAATCATCATCGCTACCCGGCGGCTGCGCGGCAGGGATTTTTTTGGTGGGAAGTAGATGTGACTTACTATATTCTGAAACTGCTTAGTTGGATTGGCATTGTTAAGAATTTGCGTCCCGTTCCAGCAACCATTTATGCTGAGGCTAAACTTTTGCAGACAGAAGCAACCGCGAAAAAACGCTCGCACCTTGCGCAAGTGGCAAACTGATAACAGCCGCAGCAGGACGACGACTGCGCGGAGCTAAAAGCTGCACCGCTACCACCCAAGGAGTTTTATTTCAAGTTCTAAGGACACTCCCTGACGCACCGCTACTGTTTGAATGATGTGGTCAATCAGCGCGCGCGCGTCGCTGGCTGTACCCGTGCCGTCGTTAATGATGAAATTGGCATGCAAGGTGGAAATATGGATGCCGCCGCGTTTGGCGCCTTTAAGCCCCGCCGCTTCAATAAGCGCCGCGGCATGGCGGGGGGGACCTCCTGCAGGCTTAGGCGGGGGATTCTTGAAGGTAGAACCCAATGACGCACTGCCCAGCGGTTGGGTGCGTCTGCGGCTTTGCAGCTGGCTGAGAACGTTTTGTTTGCTTGCGCGCGTTGCTGCTGCAGAAAGTGGCGTTAACTTAAAAGTGGCGCTGAGCACCACTTCCGATGTTTGAAGATTGGACGCACGGTATGTTAACGCAAGCGCAGCGGCAGGCACTATTTGCCGCCCGCTTCCTTGGCGCAGCACTTCCGCTGAAATAAGGTAATCTTTAACGCAGCCCAGCTTTGTGCCGGCATTCATGCGCACCGCACCGCCAATGCTTCCCGGGATGCCAGCGGCAAATTCCATGCCGCCTAACTGATGTTGCAGCGCTAAGCTGATGGCTTTTATAAGCAACATGCCTGCAGGACAGGTGATTTTATGCTGGTGGGGAAAAACTTCTGCGGACATGGTTGGACTTGGATGGATGATGACGGTGTTTAGCTGGCCGTCATTGATGAGCGTATTGGTGCCGCGCCCCAGGATGGCATACGGAAGTTGTTCTGCGCGTAATTGTACTACACAGGCGGCTAACTGCGCGGGTGTTTGCGGTTTTAGGAAGTAGGCGGCGGTGCCGCCTACTTTTAAGTAGCTATAGTTTTTTAAGGCTATGTTAAACTGTACAATGTCTGCAAAATGTTCCAGCAGAAAGTTGGTAATAGCTGTTGCTGTTTGACTCACGGGGAATACGGTGTGTGTGGTGACGGCAGCCTGCGGCAATGACGCGACCTAAGTTATTATAAACTGCTTTTCAGCTGTCCTTGGTGAAATCCTGGACACTGAGTGGTTGTCATTGCTGAGCAGACTTGGTGTTTGTGACGGTAACAACAATGCAAGTATTTTCGCTTCCTCTTGAGCTCATCCTGCTAGTCATGGGAGCGGCGGCTTTGGGCTCGGTGCTGGGGTATGGTTTCCTGCGCAAGCTGCTGCTGCGGTTTACATTGCAGCATAAACTGCAGCAGCAGGCGCGCGTACGGGCACAGCAGCAACGGCAGCTGCGCGTGCGCGTTCAGTCAGCACTTTTTAATGATGCTGCAGAAGAGCTGCCGGCAGCCAGTACTGCTGCAGGGCAAGCTTCCGCTGAACACCCGGCTGCGCTGCTAGCACGCTGCACTGCAGCTGAGCGTAAATTTTATGCCACGCCGCTGTTCACGGCAAGTGTGACAGCCTTATTTGCAGCATACAGCGGCAGCCATTTTTTTGAACAATTGTGTTGGCTGCTGTGTCAGAACAGCCAGGCAGAACGCGCCTATTTGTTTCTGCGTCAGGCGCCGCCGCTTGGCGTTACGCGGCACAGCACTGCTGTGCCGCTGGAACAGGCAATGAATACGACATTGAAACTGCACAGCGCTGCCTCACCCCAGGGCAAGCTCAGCACAGCTGAACTTGCCCTGGGGCAGCAGACAATACTGCCGCTTTTTGCAGAAACACAACTTTATTTGGAACGCTTGCAGCCTTTTGTGGTTCAGGAAAAACAGGGCACTGTGCACACACTTGCTGTTTTTCTACCCTTATTCAGCTGGCTGCCGCCACCGACGATTGCCGCTCCCGCCATGCCGCAGCTTTTGGGATGTATCAAACTCATTCAAACATTGCCGCTGCAGGCAGGTGGAGCTCACAATTTGCCAGGCGATGACCCTGTCTTGTATGGACAGTTGTTGCGGTTTATTGCGCGGGCGTACAGTACCCTAACCAATTTCAGCGGCGAGCGGACAGTCGGTACTTATGGCTTCCTGACCAGTGGTTATTTAGAAGTTTTGCTCACATTTGTTTTGGACGTGCTGCGGACAAGCAGCTTGCCGCCTTCCCTGTGTTTGGGCAAACTAGGAAGGCTGCGGTTGCACCAGCCCGCTGCAATGCTGCGTCAAAGCTTGACCCAACTTAGCACAATGCTCAGTAATGACCTGCCGCCACACGTTAGTTTGACAGTGGCAATGGATGCGGCTGCACCGCAGCAACTTTATGTGGCGGCCTTCACTGAGCGCGCCCAACAATTCTTGCAGGAGAATTTTATTGCACTTTGCACGCGTTACTTAGCGGCAGCGCAAACACCGCCGCCAGCTTTTGATTTTAAGCTCCAGCGGCTAGACGTACAGAGTTTTGAGGAGTTTAAAACTTTTATCACAACGCCTTCATAAGCGCGCAATGGGATAACGTGCGATTGATTTAGCGTGCGCGGCGCGCCATGCCTGTACTTCGCGCCGCATTGTATTTGGCTTGACAGCGATTTAGCGTGCGCGTGAATTTGTTTTGGACGTGCTTTGCACAAGCAGCTTGCCGCCTTCTCCCTGTGGTTTGGGCAAGCTAGGAAGTCTGCGCGGCCTGCACCAGCTCGCTGCAATGCTGCGTCAAAGCTTGACCCAACTTAGCACAATGCTCAGCAATGACCTGCCCTCACACGTTAGCTTGGCGGTGGCGATGGATGCGGCTGCACTTTGCACGCGCTATTTAGCGGCAGCGCAAACACCGCCGCCAGCTTTTGATTTTAAGCTCCAGCGGCTAGACGTACAGAGTTTTGAGGAGTTTAAAACTTTTATCACAACGCCTTCATAAGCGCGCAATGGGATAACGTGCGATTGTTTTGGACGTGCTCTGCACAAGCAGCTTGCCGCCTTCCCTGTGTTTGGGCAAGCTGGGAAGTCTGCGGCTGCACCGCAGCAACTTTATGTGGCGGCCTTCACTGAGCGCGCCCAACAATTCTTGCAGGAGAATTTTGCTGCACTTTGCACGCGTTACTTAGCGGCAGTGCAAACATCGCCGCCAGCTTTTGACTTTAAGCTCCAGCGGCTAGACGCACAGAGTTTTGAGGAGTTTAAAACTTTTATCACAACGCCTTCGCGCCATGCCTGTACTTCGCTCCGCAGTATTTAGCTTGACAGCGATTTAGTGTGCGCGTGAATTTGTTTTGGACGTGCTCTGTACAAGCAGCTTGCCACCTTCCCTGTGTTTGGGCAAGCTAGGAAGTCTGCGGCTGCACCGCAGCAACTTTACGTGGCGGCCTTCACTGAGCACTGCACAACAATTTCTACAGGAGAATTTATGCTGCACTTTGCACGCGCTATTTAGCGGCAGCGCAAACACCGCCGCCAGCTTTTGATTTTAAGCTTCATCGGCTAGACGCAAAGAATTTTGAGTCGCTTAAAACCTTTATCACAACGCCTTTATAAGCGCGCAATGGGATAACGCGCGATTGTTTTAGCGTGCGCGTGAATTTATTTTGGACGTGCTGCGTACAAGCAGCTTGCCGTCTTCCCTGTGTTTGGGCAAGCTGGGAAGTCTGCGGCTGCACCGCAGCAACTTTATGTGGCGGCATTCACTGAGCGCGCCCAACAATTTTTGCAGGAGAATTTTATTGCACTTTGCACGCGCTACTTAGCGGCAGTGCAAACACCGCCGCCAGCTTTTGACTTTAAGTTTCATCGGCTAGACGCAAAGAACTTAGAGTCGCTTAAAACCTTTATCACAACGCCTTCATAAGCGCGCAATGGGATAACGTGCGATTGTTTTGGACGTGCTCTGCACAAGCGGATTGCCGCCTTCCCTGTGTTTGGGCAAGCTAGGAAGTCTGCGGCTGCACCGCAGCAACTTTACGTGGCGGCATTCACTGAGCGCGCCCAACAATTTTTGCAAGAGAATTTTGCTGCACTTTGCACGCGCTACTTAGCGGCAGCGCAAACACCGCCGCCAGCTTTTGATTTTAAGCTCCAGCGGCTAGACGCACAGAGTTTTGAGGAGTTTAAAACTTTTATCACAACGCCGTTATAAGCGCGCAATGGGATAACGTGCGATTGTTTTGGCATGTGCGGCGCGCCATGCCGTTACTTCGCTCCGCGCGGCATTCAATGTGCGCGTGACGCGCTGCTCCGCTGCTTCATCGGTGAGTAAAAATTGTTTATGTTCCGCGGGAAGACTGTACGGCAGCACAAGTGTTTGGTCCGCGTTGCTGATGCACGCACGTTCGCTGTCAAGCCAAAGTGTTACCGGTGATTGTTCGTAGCGTGATTGTATGTAGGCACAAAGCTTTCGATGATCTATTTCACTGAGGACAGGCGTCCAAATTAAATTTTGCCGGCAATTGTCTCTGAAAATATCGGCGAAAGCATTTTTTCCTGCAGGCGCGCCGCCGATGATCACTTTGTACTGGCGCAAACTATAAACAGCATGTTCACGTGAGCTTCCGCAGCCAAAATTAAGCCAGGTCACTAAAAAACTTGCCTTACGTCCGTTGGGGTGATTGGGCGGGAATGCTGGATTGAAGACGGTTTTATTGAAGACAAAATCTTTTGCTGCAAGGGAAGCCTCGCATTGTGTAGCAGGCAAGTAGCGTTTTTCGTAAAAAGCAAAGGGCTCAAAGCCGTCTGTTTCTACGCGCTTGAGAAATTTTGCAGGGATGATGACGTCCGTATTGGTATCGGGCTCAAGAAAATAAGTGGCGTGACCGCTGAGTTTCATCGTGTCATCTCACTAACCATGTGTTTTAAAAAATGCTGCCACATCAGAAATTTTTCCTTCCAATGCAGCCAGTGCAACGGCTTGCGGGCTCATTAGAAAGGTGCGCGACTGCGGGCCCTGGCGTCCAGCAAAATTTCTATTGGTTGAAGACGCCACACGACCCACAAATTTGTCCGCGTTCATGGCCAGACAGGAACTGCACCCGGCATCCCGCCATTCAAACCCGGCAGCTTTAAAGAGTTGATCCAAGCCCGCCTCCTCCACCTGGCGTTTCACCGCCATTGATCCGGGGACCGCCAAAGCTGTTGGCACCTTAACCTTGCCGCCATGTTTTTTCAGGACCTCCGCAGCGGCTTTAAAGTCACTAAACCGCCCATTTGTACAAGAACCAATAAACGCGCCATCAATACGCACGTCCGTCATGGGCGTTCCCGCTGCCACTTCGTACTGCTGGCGCGCAGGATGCACGTTGTCCACGCGCCCAGCGCATTCATCAATGGCAACAATATCATTGAGCGATAAACCAAAAGAGACCATTTGTTTGACTTCGCTGGCGTCAAAACTGACCGTTCGCGTAAATTGTGCGTCGGCATCGCAATTGTAACTCAGCCATTCATCAGCAAGCTCAGCACTGAGCGCCGCGGAATCCCAAAAGTCACGTTTGCTGCGAAACCATTGCAATGTAATATCGTCAACATCAAAATAGCCAAAACGCCCGCCCATTTCAATGGTCATATTGGCAATGGTCATGCGCTCTTCCATTGTTAGCCGTTTGAGTGCGCTGCCGGTATAAAAGACAGCGCCGCCTGTTGCCCATCCGCTTCCCAATTTTGAAAAAATATAAAGAATAATATCTTTTGCCGAGAGCTCAGGTGCAAGGGTTCCCGTGACTTCAATTTTCAGCTGTTGCGGCGACGTGTACTGCAGCAATGCGCCAGTAGCAAGGATATCGCGAACACTGGATGTGCCGACACCTGCTGCTATGGCGCCAAAAGCGCCGTGCGTGGATGTATGCGAATCGCCGCAGAAAATGGTGATATTGGGACGTGTGAGACCGCTGTCGGGCCCCACAACGTGACAGATGCCTTGTTTTTGATTTTCCGTGTGGTAGTGCGTGATCCCGGCTGTTTGGCAATTGTCCACCAAGGCCTTAATCATCACCTCATCAATGACATCAGCAGCAGTAGAACTGCCGCCAGTACTGATAATGTGGTCGGTTACGGCAAAGGTATGCTGGGGCGCAGCGACACCAAGCTGCATTTTTTTCAATGCAGAAAATGCCTGCGGACTTGTGACTTCGTGGATAATGTGCAAGGCTACGGATAGCGCCTGGCTGCCATTGCTGAGGCGGATGAGGTTGTCCGCTTCAATTTTTTCAAAACGTGTTTGTCTCATTGATGGCACCAAATGAGCGTATCAGTGGTTATTGCTTTAATTTACCTTAGTTTTTTAGCGATCACGCCGAAATATAGATAAGAGATGTCATGCACTTATAATATATTATAACATATTTTATGTAGCGTCATTCAAATGGACAAAATCAGTAGTACAGGTGGAGCTTGTGCATTTATTTTCAGCAATTAGCTATAATTTGGCAAGGCACTTCAGACAGGAGTCTCAACTATGACCTTAGGGGAACTTAATTTTAGTGAAGTACTCGTTTTTTTCCGTTATCGTTCTTTTCCAATAGCGATTAATGTACTATTGCTATTTTCGTGGGTTTATATCCTACTATTGTATCTATTTAATCGCGAAAAACTCAGCTACTTGTTTTTGGCACTGGGCACTTGCGCGTTATTCACTAAGGAACTGGTCCTGTTTTTTACAGTGCGCCATGTTGTCTTCAGCGATCGTCTGGATCCTGTGGCTGTGGATTTTGTTGATTGGACAATCTTAGAAGCTGCCACTGCTTTTATTTTCATCGTTTGTCTGGCTAATGCTTATGCGGCACTGTCGTTCAAACATAAATTTGATTATCCGCCGCCAAAAATTTTTAAAAATATTTCCTTGGTGTTTTCATTGGGCGGAGTGGGATTATTGGTGATCGTTGCTATTGCCTACCTTGTGGATGATGCGCTGAGCCCGCTCTTCACAATGTTATTGCAACTGTATGTTATCGGGTTTATGGTGTATCTGGCACTGGGCAGCAATCGTATTCGTATCAATTATACAGCTTTTAGCGGCGGCTGGCTAAACGGCGGTGTGCAAATCGTTTTCTTAGTTTATTTAGGTTTAACAATATTCATTTCATTGTGTTTTGTAACAATGGATGCGATGTTTTTTAGCACACAGCTTCGTAACCTCAACCTTAGCTCAGCAGTTTTGGAAATCCCCAAAAACTATTTCCATGCTTTTAAGTCTTACAGCTACGTAGTGTACGCGCTGTTTTTATTCTTGTTGATCGCTAAAAATTATCGCTTGACGACTTTGTTTGGGCCCGCGGAACGACACATTTCACGTGAGGTGAATTTGCTTGGCGATCGTTTGCGGCATATGGTGTTGACTTATGAAACACCGGAACAAATTATTAAACACGTTTTACGCGAAGTTGCAGCGTACACCCAGGCTGAATTCGCGTTTTTTTTGTTTTTATAAAAAACGCGAACAGACGCTTAGCTACATTGATCATGTTAGCGGGGAGTCCAAACATAAACAAGCACTCCTGCAGGCGGATCTCAGCCAATTTCTGAAAAATATTGTTGATCGCAAGCGGCATATCATTATTGATGAGCTTTCAGAACTTAGCCCGTCGTTTCGTGAACATTTTTCCTATCTCTCCGCGCCTCCCGATAGCTCAGCAGAGGATATTGTTGCCATTAGTTCTGAAGAACATTTTATAACCGCTATCCGTTCGTTGCTGGCGGCCCCGGCTTTCAGTGGTTCGCAGCTGCGTTATGCCATTGTGTTGATCAATAAAAAAATGGATTATTTTGATGAGTGGAAAGAGGATCATCAATATGGATATCTGGAGGCGGTGACCGAAGAGACACGTTTTTTAACCAACTATCTGATAGATTACGATACGTTTATTGCCAATCGCAATAAAGTTTTTGATCGTTATATGGGCAAAGAGCAAGGCGGTGTCCTCACGCGCACAGCGGATATGCTGCAAGAACAGCTGCAATCAGTGCCGCGCTTTGAACTGGCGCTTAAAAATAGCTATACGCATTTACCCACGCGGACCATGGTGAATATGGCGCAATTTCAAAAGAAAAAACCGCTTGTGTTATTCGCCGATATTGAGGGGGAGACCGCTGCACGCAGTTATTTGGCAGGTGTCTTGCATGCGGGTTTTCACTTGGCGGCACAACATGAAAAAAATATTGCTGCAATTATGCGTCAGCTCAATTATTTGCTGGCACTGACACAACGCAAGAATTTTGTCAACGCCGTCATTTATTATTATGACCAGGGACGCCGTAAGCTTTTCTTCAGTAATGCCACGCACTCCCCTATTTTTATTTTTCATGTTGCCAGTCAGGAACTTATTGCTTATGATGTTGATGATCCGCCGTTGAGCGCCGGGACAGATGCTGTTTATCGCGAACTCAACACTGATATCAATGAAGGCGATGTTATCATTGTTTGCAACGACGAACTGCTCAGTATTAAAAATGAAGTTGGCGAACCTATTTTTACGGCTGCACGCATTGGCGATCTGCTCAGGAAGTTGGATGAACATGATCCGCAAACGGTTGTGGAACAACTGGTTTTAGATTGCGAAAGTCTGGAACTGCCGCTTACTTCCCAGCTTACTTTTCTGGTTGCACGCGTGGGCATGTAACCGCTGGCTCTGGGGAGGAATGGTGTGAACGCGCGAAGGGGAAAGCTCCTTGCGGGAGCTTGGTGCGGCAAAACGATGAAGCTGCGGTTATCCGCACTTCCTGTCATAGCAGCAGCGATGCTGAGTGTACTGGCATGGGGAGGACTGGCTGCTCAGACGCTTCCGCCGGCAGCCGTGACGGCAACTTCTCCCGCACCATTTTTTTATACTCACGAACGCGAGGTCAAAAGTCGTTATTTTGCCCAGGGTCTCGGTTTTTACAACGCCAAAAGTTATGAGCTGGCTGCACGTTATTTTCTAGCGGCCCTACAAAGTGCAGCGGCAGCTGACGACGTTACACTTAGCTCAAACACCATCCGCTATTTTCTGGGATTGACTTACTGGAAAGCCGGCATGCGCAGCGCCGCGCAGCAGCAATGGGACAATATCCTGACCTTAGCCACCGCCACTTCTGCTCCGCTTCAGGTGACGGCGCTTAACGACATCCGCGCGAAACAGCAACTCTTGGCAGCTCTGGCGACAACCAGCAGTGTCGTCCTGCCGCCGCATGTTTCAGCTGGTGTCCATGGCGCGCTGGCAGAGCTTGTTGAGCAATTTTATCGCACGCCCGTTGAAACTCCGCTGCAATATGTATTGAGTACAGCACAGGTTGCTGCGCAGCGAGCTCAGCCGCAAAATTGGTTTGACGTCAAGCCTTTGGAAACGGTCACGCCCATCACGTTGTTAAATCATCCCAGTGGCGGCATTGAACTGGTTGATCTAAGCATGCGCCAGCTGTTTGTGCTGGACGCACAGGGGCACTTGCTGGAAAAACTGAGTCCGCTGCATGTGCCATTTTTTTATTATCCGCTCAAACGTCCTTATGCTTTGGCGCGCGCAGCAGACGGCACACGCTGGCTTACAGATCTTGCTCACGATCAGCTGGTGGCATTGACACCGCAAGGAAAATTACTGTTGCGCGTTGGTGGGAGCGGCATTGCTGCAGGGCAATTCTTAGGTCCCAAAGGTGTGACTATTGGCCCCAATGGCAATATTTGGGTGGCTGATAGCGGCAATGCACGGCTACAAGTTTTTACCCCGCAAGGTCAGCTGATCCGCACAGTGGGAAGACGCGGACACGGTGCAGGCGAATTTCTTTATCCCAGCCGCATTGTGTACGCCAAAACTTTGCGGCAATTTTATGTCTTAGATCCTTATCAACAAACCCTGCAAAGCCTTGATGAACGCGGAAAACCCATAGCCAGGCTGCAGCATGTTATGCTGCAGGGCGCTAAGGATTTTAAGCTGGTGCCGGGGCATGAACAGCTAGCTATCCTGTTAGGCACAGCGGATGTGGCAATGATAGAGCTGCAGCAGCAGCGCATCAAACCGCTGCGCTTGCAGTCCAAACCGCAAACACTTTCACAATGGGAATTGACGCGCACAGCCGCGGCGCGGACGTACGCGCCGCGGCAGCTGGCTGTGCAGGATGAGCAATATGTTGCCCTCACGCTTGCTGTCAATGGCGACCTATACTTGGCAAGTGGGCGAACGGGCAATATTGCCAAATTTGTTCCACACGCGCAAATGGGCGCCAATGCTCAGGTATTTGTTGAACATGTGGACAGCACGCATTTCCCAGCAATGCGCGTGGAGGTTAGTGTCCGCGACAGCTACAGCACCGCGCTTGGCGGGCTGGTGACCACGAATTTTACATTGTTGGAAGAAGGGCGCAAGCAGGTTGTGACGGTTGCGCCTGTGGCTGTCAGGCAAGCGGCTTTGCCGCGGCGTTTTGTGGCGTTGATTGAGCAGGCAGCGCCTTTTAGCAAACGTCCGCGCCGTGTGCCATTATTTGTGGACGAGTGGCTAACAGCATTGAATGCTGATGATCTGCTGATGACCATGGTTTATGGCACTCAGGCAAATCAGAAAACCACCGCTGAGACGGGTAGTGGGACAGGCGCGCAGCGGCGCGGTGTTCAGCAGCTGGCGCGCGGGCAGTTTTTAACGCAGCAATTCAAACGCCTGCTCCATCAACACATTTATACCACGCTTAGCGCAGCAAATACAGCAACACTAAACGCGGCGGGCGCTGTGCAGTACCCTCAGCGTAAGACGCCCAGGCAGGCGGCAGGAGCGGACATCCCCGCGGCTTCGCAGCGGGGGTTTGTGCAGGCCTTGCAGCTGGGCATGGAGGCGCTGCTCCCGTACGCCGCTGCACAGGCAATCGTTATTTTTGCAGCAACTCCCCATCCACTGGCTGCCTGGCAGGACACGGCAGCCAGCCAGCCATCAGGTTATGACGCGCTGCTGGCTTTTGCTCAAGCCAATCATATCCCCATTTTTATCATTTACGGCGGGGATGAAGCCCGCGCCGCTCCCGCACTAAATCCATTGCGGCTCTTCGCTGCCCGCAGCGGCGGCAATTTGTTTGTTGATGACAATGTCACCCCGGCACAGCTCCTGTCTCAGTTGGCTGAATATGCTGCAGGACGTTATGAACTTCATTACACCAGTCATCAACGTCCATTGGGACAAGGGCTGTTTTATCCCGTAACCGTTCGTGTCCAGCTGGACAGCACGGGCGGACAAGATAGCTGGAACGGCTTTATCCATCCTTAGCAGCGGACACCCCCCCGCGCAACTCTCCCGCGCTAAAGCTATCGCGGTTCTTCGCTGCCCGCAGCGGCGGCAACTTGTTTGTTGATGACAATGTCACCCCATTACAGTTCCTGTCCCGATTGGCTGAATATACTGCAGGACGTTATGAATTTCAGTACACCAGTCATCAACGTCCATTGGAACAATGGCTGGTTTATCTCGTAACCGTTCGTGTCCAGCTGGACAACGCGCGGGCAGACAAGATAGCTGGAACGGCTTTATCCATCCTTATCGCGGTTCTTCGCTGCCCGCAGCGGCGGCAGCGGACACCCCCCCCGCAGGGCTGGTTTATCTCGTAACCGTTCGTGTCCAGCTGGACAACGCGCGGGCAGACAAGATAGCTGGAACGGCTTTATCCATCCTTAGCAGCGGACACCCCCCCCCGCAACTCTCCCGCGCTAAAGCTATCGCGGTTCTTCGCTGCCCGCAGCGGCGGCAACTTGTTTGTTGATGACAATGTCACCCCATTACAGTTCCTGTCCCGATTGGCTGAATATACTGCAGGACGTTATGAACTTCAGTACACCAGTCATCAACGTCCATTGGAACAATGGCTGGTTTATCTCGTAACCGTTCGTGTCCAGCTGGACAACGCGCGGGCAGACATTGCGGCTCTTCGCTGCCCGCAGATGCTGGAACGGCTTTATCCATCCTTAGCAGCGGACACCCCCCCCGCTGGAACTCTCCCGCGCTAAAGCTATCGCGGTTCTTCGCTGCCCGCAGCGGCGGCAACTTGTTTGTTGATGACAATGTCACCCCATTACAGTTCCTGTCCCGATTGGCTGAATATGCTGCAGGACGTTATGAACTTCATTACACCAGTCATCAACGTCCATTGGGACAAGGGCTGGTTTATCTCGTAACCGTTCGTGTCCAGCTGGACAACGCGCGGGCAGACAAGATAGCTGGAACGGCTTTATCCATCCTTAGCAGCGGACACCCCCCCCGCAACTCTCCCGCGCTAAAGCTATCGCGGTTCTTCGCTGCCCGCAGCGGCGGCAACTTGTTTGTTGATGACAATGTCACCCCATTACAGTTCCTGTCCCGATTGGCTGAATATGCTGCAGGACGTTATGAACTTCAGTACACCAGTCATCAACGTCCATTGGAACAAGGGCTGGTTTATCTCGTAACCGTTCGTGTCCAGCTGGACAACGCGCGGGCAGACAAGATAGCTGGAACGGCTTTATCCATCCTTAGCAGCGGACACCCCCCCCGCAACTCTCCCGCGCTAAAGCTATCGCGGTTCTTCGCTGCCCGCAGCGGCGGCAACTTGTTTGTTGATGACAATGTCACCCCGTACCAGTTCCTGTCCCGGTTGGCTGAATATGCTGCAGGACGTTATGAACTTCAGTACACCAGTCATCAATTCCATTGGAATAAGGGCTGTTTGATTCCGTAATCGTTCGTGTCCAGCTGGACAACGCGCGGGCAGACAAGATCAGCTGAAACGGCTTTATCCATCCTTAGCGACAGCAGGCAGCAATATCACTTTCTCTTTAAACGCGTGGTTGGCGTAAAGCGTTTGCAGGAACAGGGTGCCATAACGCGCCACAAACGGCAGCCAGTTTAAACTGCGCTCCTGCGGAGCTGCAAACGGAAAACACCAGCCGCTTAATGTTTGCAGTAATGTTAAGTCCTCAGCATAACGTTGTTTTAATGCCTTGCGGCGCGCGCCGCGAATATGCTTTAATTGACGATACAACCCACGCTCAGTGGCGCGCAGCTGTGTGCTGAGCAGCGGTTGGTGCGCCAGCTGCTCAGTGTGGATAAATTGCCTCAGCTCCTGCAGCCACTTGGTTTTTAGCTGGGCAAGTTCGGATTCCGTTGTCTGCAGGTTGATGCCGCTTTTTTGCGCTAAAAACTTTTGCGCGACAAGGGGATACGGCACTTGCTGCAATGTTGGCAGGTCTATGTTAAGGCTTTGCTGACTGGAAGTATGCGCGGCTGTGAGTAAAATGGCGCGCATGCGTGTGTGCAGCTGGGCGGCAACCACCTGATGCCGCTTGTAGGATGGTTGCAACGTACGCAGGTACTGTATTTCATTGGGCCCGGCTACGTAGTGCCGCGCATGCAGATAAGCATCCTGAAGCACACTGCGTGTTTGTAAATTTGGCAGCAGGACGTGTTCTGCCAACTTCACTGCCGTTCCGCTGCGTGTTTCATAACGATGTTGCCCCGTCCGAAAAATGCTTGTACGGATGCCGTTTATTAAGGCGAATAAATTGCATTGTGCGTCAATAGCTGTGGCGGCTGCCTCTTGCAGCAGCAATGGTTTGGAAAAGTCATGGAAGTGCCGTGTGTTGGGATTGAAAAAGGTGATGGGAAAATCCGCAAAACAGGCTTCCATGAGCTCTTGTGTGGCTGTTTCTAAGCGCCGTCCCGCACGGAAACTTGTTAGTGTCAACGTTTTTATGTCTGCTAAATACGGTGTGGGTGGAAATTCTTTGAACGCATATTCCAATAAAGCCACCAGCTCGCTGTCAATGGTGATCATGCCAACCGGCATGCCGTAGCTTTTACGGCGCCAGTGCAGGCGTTTGGGCATGCCTGCACGCGAAATAAAACTTAGTGTATTGGCTTCTGAAAAATCGGCATCGTGTGTTTCCAGCCAATAAATGGCTTTGTGATTGCGCTTGCGGGCAGCCAGCTGCAGTGCTCCAAAGAGCTTGTAAACACAGAAGAGCGGTCCGCCCAGCAGTCCCAGTTGCTGCCCGGTCACAACGCTTGCTGAGGCAGTAGGTGCTGCTGGTGAAAGAGCTGTTGTCATAACAGGTGCATTTTTAATACAATGTGGCGGAGTTATTGTTTTTGCAGGACAAAAATAGCACGCGGCGCGGCGTTTGTAAAGGTTTGTCCGTGATAATTGCCGAAGAGATGCTGCACACTGAAACCGCTTTTTTTGCCCATGGCCATCACCTGTTTAGGGGTGTAAAGGGCGATGGATTCCCTGTAGTGTGCGGGTGCTGCTGCGGCGCGCACAGGAGCGGATGGCTGCGTCAAGCTTTCAACCGTAATTGTTTTATAAATTCGTTTAGCGGTGATGTGTTTGCGTTCGGTGAATAGCTGGTTATGGAGCTGCCTTTGAACGGGCTCAGCAGAGAAGTGTGTTTTTACGTAAGCGGGGTTTAGAAAATCCAGCCATAACCAGCCCTGCGGTTTCAGCACGGCATGGAAATTTTTAAGCATCACAATGTGTTCCGCTACGGTATCAAAATATCCAAAACTGGTGAATAATGAAAGCACCGCGCTAAAAGTTTCCTGCGGCACGTACTGGGTTAAGTGCCGCAGCTCGCCTTGTGTGATGGGCAGCGTCGCGTCCATTTTAAGACCGTAAGCAATGAGCGTGGATGAAAGATCTATGCCGCGGACGGCATAACCGCGATTTTTCAACCATTGTACGTGCCTGCCGTACCCGCAACCGGCGTCTAAAATGGGTGAGGGTGCGGACTGGTCTGCTTTGATAAGCGGAAGTGTGCGTTCTATCAAGCTGAGCTGCTGCGCGGCATCTTTTGCATCGCGCTTGGCATAAAGCGCCACGTAATGTTCATTGAACCAACTTTTATACCAGGGAGCTTGGGGCGGTGTGGCGGCACCCTGGCGGCGGGGACGATTGCGGTTAAAGTGTTTCAATGTTATAAACGTAAAGTCCCACTTGGGTTTGTGCAGGCGGCGCGTGCGGCGCTCCCTGGCGCACCACGGCAAGCAAGGTTTGCGGTGGAACGATAAAAAGATACAGCAACTCTGTCTGCGCTGCAAATGTGGGCATGGTTAAGGTTATGGTTTCTAAGAAGTCTCCTGCGCGGGTGTAAACCGAGAGCGTTGTGCCAGTGTCAGCCCCCACCCAGATCAGTTCGCTGAGTGTCGCTGAAGCGGTTGGAAATAGGCGCGCCACCGCGCGCGGACGCAGCGGTACAGGGTTGTCACTTGCAACAAAGGGCAAACAGCCTGTCAACTGAGCTGTTTGTGTGCCAGCGTCCAATGTCCAGGTGAATTCGCTGATGGTTTCATTGGCTAGATCACTAACAATAATACTGGCTGTGCGCGCAGCGGCAGCAGCTGTTGCCGCTGCGCGGCGCGGCGTTTGTGCGACAATGGCTTGTCCGGTAATAAGCGGGAGCGAACTAGTGAAAGTGCTGGCAGCGGCAGTCTGCTGTAAACAGGCAAGCAGGGTTGCTTCGCCCAGCAGTGTAATGGCAACGGCTGCTGTTGCACGGTTAGTGTGGGCAGCCAGTAGTGCCATACTGTGGCGTGTGTTGTCGAAAACATAAAAAGCGCTGGCGGCGTCAATGGTTGCGGGCAGCTTGCTGGTGTCAAGCGCTGTCAGGTACGCGGCGTTGTGCATGGCGGGATGCAGTCCTAGTCCTGTGGAAAAGGTGAGCGCATGCAGCTGGGCGCGGAGCATGGGATCCCTTAAGTTTAGCAGTTCTAGCGGTTCTAGCGGTGTTTGACGCGCAGGAAGCGCGTAGCGTAAGAGTTGAAAAGCTGCTGCATGGCTGAGGTAAAGCGCTGAGGGGGTGAGCAATGTTTGCCAGGACATGAATGCTGAAGGAGTGGTTGCGGCGGCGGTGCTGAGCGGCAGCTGGTGGTAGGGAGTGAATGTGGGCTTAAATCGTTTGAGCGCCGTTAAGGCCTCAGTGTGTGTTTGCTGTGGCGCCAGGGTGAACGCGCCGCTGAGCGGATAACTCACTGCTGAACGCAGCTGATAACGATAGCGCCCCGGTT
Source organism: Spirochaetota bacterium (assembly GCA_965249715.1). Taxonomy (GTDB): domain Bacteria; phylum Spirochaetota; class UBA12135; order COTS27; family COTS27; genus COTS27. The sequence goes on from CBDFMP010000046.1 coordinate 140,468, forward strand.
TCAAGGTGGCGCGTAAACTGGCGGCGGCAGCGGTGTTTGTGGATGTTAAAATGGTTTCCACACAAGCGGTGCAGGGTTGTCCGTCAGCGTTTTGCGTTTGTCTCAGCACAATGCTGGCGGCAGCGTGGGGGAGTCCGCTAAAATGAATGGTGCCTAATAGCGGCTGTGCCTGCAGCTGCACACTCAGCGTTTTGCGTTCGCCGCGTGTCAGCGTGATGGCACGGGCTTGCGGATGATAGGCTGGTTGTGAAACCGTGAACACATAATGACCGCTGGTTAGCTGGCTGAGCGTGAGCGGCGTGCTGCCAAGCATGTACTGTTTGTAGTGAACGCGACTTCCGCGCGGGTCGCTTGTTAGGGTTACGGCGGTCTGATACGGCAGGACTGCAAATTTTAGTTTTAGCTTGGCAGGCGTCTTAGCGGTGAGGCTGATGTTGGTCTCTAAGAAGGGCGCGTGGTTGCGAAACGCAAAGATTTTATGGGTTTCTCCATAACTTAGCTGAACAGTGTATTCTGCGGCGGCGCGGGACTTTCGCGTGGGGTTCAGTATTTCTTCATTAATGCTAAACAGCAGAGGGGCGGGCGTCACCTGCACGGTCAGTGTTTTTGTGATGGGGATTAACGTGAATTGGTGCTCGCCGCTCAGCGGCTGATGCACACGATAGCGATGGTAGTTTTTTTTACGCAGTTCCAGCTGATACAGCTGTTTGGGGGTTACGCTCAGTGTCAGTGGCGTTACCCCGCGGTTGCTTTCATTGAGCCAAACCTCCGCTCTGCTGGGAATACTCACAATCTTCGCGGTGACGCGCGGCGGCGGACTGCAATGTGTAAAACTCAGCCAGTATAAAACTGATAACAAACAGCCAATAGGAAGGTGTGCGCGCTGCAGCTGCCCGGACATTTTTATTAAGGCAGGGCTGCGTTCAAGAGCTTTTGTGCGCAACGACAATCCTTCCAAGCACATTGCCGCTTTGAAATTTTTTCAATTCCGCAGGCGCGGCGCTTAGTGGAATGCTGGAAGCCAGCTGCGCCAGCCCAGCCGGCTTCCAGTCTGTTGCCAGCCGCTGCCACAGCTGCAGCCGTTCCTGCATGGGACAGGCCGCGCTGTCAATGCCGCTGAGCTGAATGCCGCGCAGGATAAATGGAAAGACGCTTGTTTGAAATTCATCGCCCGCTGCCATGCCGCAGGCAGTAATCACCCCGCGAGTACGTGTGCTTTTCAGCAAATAAGCCAGCAGCGCTCCGCCAACAGTGTCAACAGCGCTAAGCCACCGTGTGCGGCTGAGCGGCTTGGCGTTGGCGGGGTCATTGAGCAGCGTATCAGGATGGTGGATGTTGGCCGCGGCAATGCCGCAGGCTTCTTTGAGAAACACTGCAGCGGCGCTGTCAGCAACGGCGGCTTTGCGGCTGATGGCGTGCACGGAGTAACCCAGCTGAGTGAGTAACGCACTTGCCAGACAGCCCACCCCGCCTGTGGCGCCCGTGACGGCAAGCGGATATTCCTGTGTTGGCTTGATTTTGCGCGTAATCTCCTGAACGCATTGTGCTGCGGTGAAGCCCGCTGTGCCTAAACACATAGCCTCATAAAGACTAAGTCCCGCAGGTTTTTGCACCACCCACTCAGCAGGCACTACTATCACCTCACCCAATCCTCCATGCGTATTCATGCCAAGGTCATACCCTGTCACAATGACAGCATCGCCTTCTTTGATGCTGTCTGTGCGTGCAGACAGGACGTGCCCTGCGGCATCAACGCCCGGAACATGCGGAAACTTGCGCGTGACGCCGGGATGCCCGCTGAAGGAAAGCGCATCTTTATAATTCAGCGACGTGTACTGAACCGCTATTTCCACCTGCCCTTCCTTAAGCGGCTGGCGCGGCAATGCTTCAAAACTATGCGAAATAGTTTTTGTTTCTGTTTGACGCAGCACCCATGCGTGATAAGTTTTGGCTGTTGTATTCATAAAAAACCTCGTAGCAACTCTAGCTTGTTAAAAAAAGTGGCTTGTTAAAAAAAAGTGATGTTTTAAAAATTATACGTATATCCCTCATCGCAATGTTTGCAAAAATCCCACTTGTTAAGGTGTTTTTCGTAATAATTCTGACCGGCGGCAAAGATGTTTTCCATGCTGTCTGTGATAAGATTGCCAAGCGAATGTTCATTTTTAAAATCCTGTTTGCAGACCCAGACGTTTCCATGGGCATCAATGACAACGTCGCGCTTTAAATGCCAACAGTCAATGTGATGAAATGGCTGCATGGGATCATCGCGGCGCTCAGGCAATGCCCCCCGATAGTGGTTATACTTTCCCAGCAGCACATTGGGTGTGTAGCGTTTGAATGTATCATAAAATTCGCCAATATGTTCAACGTTTTCACGAACCTTGACCGCTTCCACATAGCTGTTTTGCGGATTGCGCAGCAGGTAATATTCAATGACTTCCAGCCGCGCAGCAAAATTATCCGCATTGCCGGTGACTTTTTTTTGTATGGCGGCAGTGGTGCCGTGCAGCTTGAAAATCATTTTCAGCTGCGCACGCTGCGGGTGTTTTAATAACTGAGCGCAAGCTGCCTGTGTCAATCCGCTGCCATCGGTCTCTATGACGCATTGTGCGCCGGCGCTGAGCGTGGCGTCCACAATGTCCTGCCAGTCAGGATGAAGCGTGACCTCGCCGCAGCCGCCCAGTCCAATGACCGGTGTGCCAGAAAAGGTCAATGCTTTTTGCAGCATGAGCTTGTAGTCTGCCACTGAGAGTTCTGTTATTTTGGGCAGCGGAACAAGGCGGCTTTGCGGGAAGAGGGAATTTTTGGCGGCGCCTTGGGTGGTGATGGTGAATTCATAATACTGCGGAAGTGTTTTGAGCGCGAATTTGTTTTTCAGAATAAGCGGCGCCAGCTTGGCAAAGGACAACAGTCCCTTGCTGGTCTGCAGCAGTGTTTGCATGGCGGGAAGCTGTTTGAGCTTAGTGATGGTGAACTGCTGCTCAGGGCTATCACAATAAAAGGAGAGCCTGAGACTGCGAAACATAAGCTCCGGGTAAATGTTATCGATGTCAAAAGTATTGACATCAACATGGATGATGTCATCAAAAAGTGAGCGCGTGACGGCAATGTTGGCAGCCGCGCGAATATTTTCCATCACCGGCAAAGTTTCCGGGCGTAAAATAAAAATAGTCGTGCCTGCAGGGTAACCATCGCCAAACGCCAGATCCGCGCCGAATTCACGAAAACTTTCCAACAAGCGTCTATTCTCATCCACCACATAAAATTCACTGTCGCCGTAGCCAATGACCAATCCATCAAACTCACGCGCAAGGCGATGAAGCTGCGGCAGCAACTCTTCTGTGCCTTGGGTCAGCTGCCCTGCTCCAATGCGCGCCAACAATGGTATATTTAACGTTTTGTAAAGCTTTGTCAGGTTGCACCCCTGATTGTACGGGGTGTTAAATAAGTCAATGATGACACCGCTGATCTTCATGTGTATAAATGTCCATGTCAATTATATCATTTGAAAGCTGATCCATGAGTTTGCAATGCAAGGCAGAAGTGCTGGGGGAGCTTGATGTCAGTTTCAATTGATTTTTTCAGAATTTTTTAGTTGTCTGCAAAAAAAATATTTTATAATTTTATAGCTTTGTGGTTGACAATAATTGATAAACCATATTATAATGATGTTGTTATCAAAAATGTGGAAAAAAAAATGTGGGGATACTAAATGATATTTCCTAGATGGGTGGACAAGTCTGTGCCTTGGGTCAGCTGCCCTGCTCCAATGCGCGCCAACAATGGTATATTTAACGTTTTGTAAAGCTTTGTCAGGTTGCACCCCTGATTGTACGGGGTGTTAAATAAGTCAATGATGACACCGCTGATCTTCATGTGTATAAATGTCCATGTCAATTATATCATTTGAAAGCTGATCCATGAGTTTGCAATGCAAGGCAGAAGTGCTGGGGGAGCTTGATGTCAGTTTCAATTGATTTTTTCAGAATTTTTTAGTTGTCTGCAAAAAAAATATTTTATAATTTTATAGCTTTGTGGTTGACAATAATTGATAAACCATATTATAATGATGTTGTTATCAAAAATGTGGAAAAAAAAATGTGGGGATACTAAATGATATTTCCTAGATGGGTGGACAAGTTGATGCCGCTTTTTTTGTGGGGCGGGATCTTAGGGCTGCTTAGCGTAGTTTTTGTATTTTGGTACTGGTTTTCATCCAGTAGCCTGAGTGTTGGCTACAGACCAACACAACCAATTCCGTTTAATCACCAGCTGCACGCAGGGCAATTGGGCATGGATTGCCGTTATTGTCATTTTACGGTTGAGCAGGCAGCACATGCAACTGTTCCGCCAACAGAAGTTTGCATGAATTGTCATACCCTTATTAAGGGCAGTACAGCAGCGGCAAAACAATCCATCGCTAAGGTCAAGGCAAGCTTTGACGAGAATACTCCTATTGCCTGGGTGAAAGTTAACGACTTACCTGATTTTGTTTATTTTAATCACAGCCGCCACGTTAGCGCGGGAGTGGGTTGTGTGGAGTGCCATGGCAGAGTGGATCAGATGGGGGTTGTTTTTCAAGCAAAACCACTGAGTATGGGGTGGTGTTTGGAATGTCACCGCAACCCAGCTGCAAGCTTGCGCCCGGTATCATTGGTGACGGACATGGCGTGGAGTGCTGAGGACCCGCGAGCGCAGGGACAAATGCTTATTGCGGCTCATAACATTCAACCGCGGCAGGATTGCAACACCTGTCACCGGTAGGGATAGCTGATGGAAGGGCTGAATACGTGAAAGACTCTGAATCGCACGTGCGCTACTGGCGCAGCTTGGACGAATTGGCGCAGCACCCCGAGCTTAGCCGCCAGCAACAAAACGAATTTCCCAAAGATGCCAGTGAGTTTCCTGCAGCTGCTCCTGCGGATGCTAATGGCGACAATGTTTCGCGTCGGGGGTTTTTGAAGGTGATGGCAGCACCGCTTGCTCTTGCAGGGCTAAGCGGGTGTGGATTGGTCAGAAAGCCTGTACGCAACATTTATCCTTATGCGCAGCAGCCTGAGGGGATGGTGACCGGTAAGGCGGATTATTATGCCACAACACATACGTTTGGCGGCGAAGCAGTGGGCTTATTGGTCAAGAGTCATGAAGGGCGTCCCACCAAGGTGGAGGGTAACCCTAAACACCCCGTAAGCGGCGGACGGACAAGTAGCTTTCAGCAAGCTTCTGTATTGGAGCTTTATAACCCAACTCGGCTGCAGAATATTTTGCAGGCGGGACAAACAATGCCTGCCACTGCGCTGGATGGTTGGTTTGCTGGATTATCCTTGGCGGATACAGGCGGTGCGGGTACGGCTGTTGTTTTTTCTGAACAGAACTCGCCCACGTTTTATCGTCTGCTAAGTGCGCTCAAGGAGCGTTATCCCAAGCTGAGCGTTTATCGTTACAATGCAGTCACAAAAGATGCTGCCATTAGCGGCATTAGTACTGTCACCACAACCGCCACACGCGCATTGCCATTTGTGGATTATGCGGCAGCCGATGTTATTGTATCGCTGGATGCTGACATTATGGGGTTGGGGGGTAATGGCGTGAGTGACGTAAGCGGCTTTTCTGCTCGCCGCACCCCAGCAGCGGGCACCATGAACCGCCTTTATTGTTATGAAAGCACGTTCACCTTAACGGGTGCAGTTGCTGATCATCGTTTTCGCTTAAAACGTCGTCATATTGAGATGATTGTTTATCAGTTGTTTTATCGTTTTTATGAGCGGGGCATTGCACGTATTAATAGAGCTTTTGCTGATAGGCTGCGGGGCGTATTTAAACAAGTGCAGGGAAATTTTCTTAAAAGTCCCGGTTATCGTGCAGTGAACGCGATTGTTAATGATTTGCTGGCTAAACCGGGGCGCGCGGTGATTGTTGCCGGGGATGGGCAGCCGCCGTTGGTGCATGCACTGGTGGCTTACATGAATGAATTTATTAAAGCTCCACTTCAGTATCGTGTGAGTCCCTTTGCTGTGGCGGAATTGGCTGAGCCCAGCGTGCAGGCGCTAACGCGGCTGCGTGCGGACTTGACAACGGGAAAGGTGAAAAATGTCATCAATCTGAGTGCTGATTTGCTTTACACAGCGCCGCAGGACCTTGCGATGGCGGATGTTTTCTCGGCTGCGAATACCCTGAGTTTGGCATTTTATCACACGGCAACAACCGCCGCTTCAAATTTGGTGGTGCCGCAGACACATTATTTGGAAGACTGGTCTGACGCCTACACTTCCAATGGCAGACTTTCGCTGGTGCAGCCGCTTATTGCTCCGCTCATTGCGGATGCGTATTCGCCTACACGGCTTTTGGCGCGCCTTGTGGGGGAGAATGAAGATGAGGCTGCATTGGTGCGCGCAACACATCGTTTTGATGCACGCAGCTGGAGCCGTACGCTCCATGATGGTGTGGCTGCTGAGTCCTACACGCGTGATACCGTTAGAAATTTGGTTGTGGATGCGGGGAAACTAGAAGCAGCGGTGACTAGCGAAAAATTTCCTTTGTACAATGCCGCTGCTGATGAGCTGGAACTTACTTTTGATCTGGATTACAGTGTTTATGACGGAAGTTTTTATCACAATGCCTGGATGCAGGAACTTCCCGATCCTATCACTAAGCTGACTTGGGAGAATGTTGCTGTTTTTTCTTACCACACTGCGAAACGATTTGGTGTGAAAAGTCAGGAGCTTGTGAAACTGAAAGTGGGCAATGTTGAGGTGGAAGCGCCTGTTTGGGTGTTGCCGGGTCAAGCCGACGATTCAATCGCACTCAAGCTGGGATATGGGCAAACGCTTCCCGAAGGAATGGATATTGCTGGCGGCGGTTATAATGCCTATTCGCTGCGTTCTGCTGCAAACTTGAGCACGATTACGGGTGTGACCGTCACGCCAACAGGGCAGTCGTGCCGTCTGGCTTCTGTGCAGGGGCACTGGGCAATTGATGATCAGCTTTTTACAGGCGGGCCATCCGGTAATAGTCAAAATGGGCGCCCACTCTACCGCACGGCAACGCTCAGCGAGTATCAACGTCAGCCAGCTTTTGCTAAAGCTGCCGTAGTATTGCCTGTGCTCCCGGCGCACCATGAACGCAGTCAGGGGCTTAGTGCTGCCGCGCGTAAAAAACAAGCGGCGCAGCGCACTGCCAATATGTCCATTTATGATGAAGTGCCGCTTACCGGTGAATATCAATGGGGCATGGATATCGATTTAACATCTTGTACAGGCTGCAATGCTTGTGTGGTGGCTTGTCAGGCGGAGAATAATATCCCGGTGGTTGGCAAGGAAATGGTGCTCAAAGGGCGGGAAATGCACTGGCTGCGCATCGATCGCTATTTTGAGGGGGATCCCGTTGATGCCAAGCTGGTGCGGCAGCCTGTCTTGTGTATGCATTGTGAGCAGGCGCCTTGCGAGCAGGTCTGTCCTGTGACGGCAACCGTTCATAGCGATGAAGGGCTTAATGATATGGTTTACAATCGCTGTGTGGGAACGCGTTTTTGCTCCAATAACTGTCCGTACAAGGTACGGCGCTTTAACTTTTTGGATTATCATGGGCGTGCGCCGCATTCGCAAAAACGCGTGAGCTCGCATATTTTTGATCTTTTTCGTGAACCTAATGAAAACTTGCAGTTGCAGTTTAATCCCGATGTAACAGTGCGTATGCGCGGGGTTATGGAAAAATGCACCTATTGTGTGCAGCGTATAAATGCCGCGCGCGTGACGGCGGGTAACGAAGGGCGGAAAATAGCTGATGGCGAAATTGTCACAGCCTGCGAACAGGCTTGTCCTGCTTCCAGCATTGTTTTTGGCAATATTGCCGATGAGAACAGTCGTGTCAGTAAGCGCAAACGTGTTGCGCGTAATTATGTTATTTTGGAAGAACTTAATATTAAGCCGCGCACTTCATATAGCGCTGCTATTACGAACCCCAATCCTGTTGTTTTGGCAATGAGCTAACAGGGTGTCGTGTATATGAAAATGGATGGGTTGAATTGAGCGTAATGAAAATGCAGGGAGCTAAACTGCTTCCGGAAGCAGTCAGACCCCCGCAGCTCATTGACGGGGAAGAGGACTTCGAAAAGCTTACCGCTACGATTCTGAAGCCAATAGAAGAACCGCGTGCACCTAAGTGGTGGACAATTGCTCTGTTGGGTTCATTGTCGTTTTTAGCGCTCTTTGGTACTTCGGCTGGTTTTTTGCTTTATGAAGGAACGGGCATCTGGGGGCTGAATCATCCCGTTGTCTGGGGTTATGCCATTATTAATCTTGTTTGGTGGATTGGTATTGGTCATGCAGGTACACTGATTTCAGCAATTTTGTTTTTAGCGCGCCAGCGTTGGCGCACCTCCATTAATAGGTTTGCAGAAGCCATGACGCTTTTTGCAGTGGTCTGTGCCGGGGTATTTCCGCTGCTTCACTTGGGGCGTGCATGGTTTGCGTACTGGTGGTTTCCTGTGCCGAATCAGATGGGTCTCTGGCCAAACTTTCGCAGCCCTCTGGTTTGGGACTTTTTTGCCATTTCCACGTATTTTACAATCTCAGTCTTGTTTTTTTATGTGGGGTTGTTGCCTGATCTGGCGACATTGCGCGATCGATCTAAAAAGAAAATGAGCCAAATTATTTATGGTTTGTTAGCATTGGGCTGGCGCGGCGCCAATAGGCATTGGCGCAATTATGAACGCGCTTATCTGATTCTTGCTGGAATTGCTACGCCGCTGGTATTGTCCGTGCATAGTGTCATTAGTTTTGATTTTGCGGTTTCGCAGCTGCCGGGCTGGCACACCACTATTTTTCCACCATATTTTGTGGCAGGTGCCATTTTCTCAGGATTTGCGCTTGTCTTGACGCTGATGATCATTGCGCGCGAAGTGTACGGTTTTAAGGCGATGGTCACGCGCTACCATATTGAAACCATGAATAAATTCATCCTCGCAACAGGGATGATGGTGGGTTATGCCTATTCTACAGAATTTTTTATAGCGTGGTATTCAGGCAATGAATACGAACGTTTTGCCTTTGTCAATCGCGCATTTGGGCCTTATGCCTGGGCTTATTGGATCATGTTTTCTTGCAATGTTTTTGTGCCGCAACTTTTCTGGTTTAAAAAACTGCGGCGCCATATTGGGGTGGCCTTTGTGGTTTCTATTTTTGTGAACATTGGCATGTGGTTTGAGCGGTTTGTGATTGTGGTTACATCGCTCCATCGCGATTTTATTCCAGCCAACTGGGGCTATTACAGTCCAACCTTCTGGGATGTGACGCTTTATTTGGGCACGTTTGGCTTGTTTTTTACTTGTTTTTTGCTGTTTTTGCGATTTTTGCCGGCTATTGCAGTGAGTGAGCTCAAAGGCATTATGAAAAAAGCGGATCCACATGATGAGGCTTATCAGCAAACAAAACAGGCTGCTGGCGGCGCTTATCTTTCCGATGGTGTTGTTCTCGCCAAGTGATGCCTTGCGTATTTGAGTGGTTTATTGATGATGGAGCAAACTGAGGAAACAAAGGTGAACGAATTGTCGCAGCCACGCGCGCCATTTGGCATGCTTGCCGAATTTGCCAATCCAAAGGTTTTGCTGGATGCTGCTAAAGCGCTGCGGCAAGCGGGTTACGAAAAATTCGACACACATAGTCCCTTTCCCGTCCACGGAATGGATAGGGCGATGGGGCTTGGTGATTCTAAACTTGGTTGGTTGGTGATGTTTAGTGCCATTATTGGCGGTGCAGGCATTTTTGTCTTGCAGGCCTGGGCGGCGATGGTTGCTTACCCCATTATTACTAGCGGGAAGCCGTTGCTTTCGACGGAAGCTTTTATCCCCACTACTTTTGAACTAATCGTTCTTTCTGCCGGATTTGCAGCGGTTTTTGGCATGTTGGCGCTTAATAAACTGCCGCTCTTTTATCATCCCGTGTTTAAAAGCAAACATTTTCATAAAGCTTCTACGCACGGTTTTTTTGTCAGTATTGAGGCGGACGATACTCAATTTGAAGCTTTGAAGACACGTGTTTTTTTGGAAAAGTTGGGCGGTACCAATATTGAATTATTGGAAAAGTAGCTTGTTTGAGTGCAGGTGGGGTAATATGTGGTTCTGGATTTGTGTTAAGTGCGATGAAACGGAGTAAAGGTTTGTGCAAGTTTGGGCAGTTGGGGGTACACTTGTTTGTACTGACACTGAGTATGATGTTTTTGTCTAGCTGTCGCGGGTATTTTTCTGATAAACCACCTATTGATTTAGTGCCCAATATGGATGTTCAGCCAAAACATAAGGTGCAATCGCAAGCCGATGGACGTAAGCCGCCACTTGGAACAGTGCCTGTAAGCGGTGTTTATGAAGATAGTGCGCGTGTGTTGCATGGTGTTGATGTGGCGGGGGATTACCTAGCGCCGGAGGATATTCCTGCTTTGGCTGAGGCTATAAAGCTTCAGCAGGCGGAGCTGCCGGGGGGTGCCGTGTATGTAGCACGTATTCCCTTGCCGGTGGATCGGGAATTTATTCTGCGCGGTATGGAACGCTTCACTATTTATTGTTCAGTATGTCATACGCGTGTAGGAACGGGTGACAGTATTATTGTGACGCGTGGGTTGGGGCTGCCGCAGCCACCAGATCTTGTTGTCGAACGCATTCTGAGCGATGGCGAGACATTTGGTGTTATGACTTATGGACGCAGAATTATGCCGAGTTATGCATTGCAGGTAACGGTGGAAGATCGCTGGGCGATTGTTGCTTATGTGCGTGCGTTGCAGCTGGCGCGTACGGGGACGCTTGCTGATGTGCCGCCTGCCATGCGTGAAGAGCTGCGAGCGGAAGTAGAATCAGTGCAGGCTGCAGTGAATGCAGCGGCTGCAGGATTAGAAGCTGGCTCAGGATCGGTGGTGTCGCCTGCTGCAGCGGCTGCTGCTGCGTCATCGGCAGCATCGCATCTGCCGGCGAATGGAGCTGACGCGCCAGTGATAGCTCCACATTTGCCTGCTGATGAAGTGCCGCCTGTTGGAGCTGATGGGCAATAAGATGGAACAGGAATGGCGAGTGGACTATGCGATGTTGGTGCAGCAGAGGATGATTGTGATTGTATAAGAATATGACTGAGGCAAATGTTTATCTTAATAAAGACGCGGCACGCAAGGTGGCGCGTGTGCTGATAGCAGTGGGAACGGTCTTACTGCTCAGTGCATTCAGTACGGCTATGATTGGCGGGCTGGGGGCTGTTGCTGACGGCAGTAATGCTGCTGGTGTTACGGCTACTGCGCGCGGAAAATTTTTTCACGCATATTTGTTTTCTTATGTGTTTTTTATGGCACTGTGTTTAGGCGCTTTGTTTTTTGTAGTCTTGCAATTTCTCACGCGCTCACAATGGTCGGTAACAGTTCGGCGGGTGGCAGAAGCTGTGACGGGGGTGATTCCGTTGATGATCGGCTTGGCGCTTCCCATCCTCCTTTTGGGTATGGGGACACTTTATCATTGGACGCATACTGATGCTGTTGCCGATGACGCAGTGCTGCAGAGCAAGGCGGGTTATCTTAACCTTATTTTCTTTTACGCACGAAGTGTTGTTTATTTTGCTTTCTTTTATTTTGCGGCACGATTTTATCGTAATAGCTCCAGTGCACAGGATACGGACGGCGACCCTCAGCATACTGTACGCATGCAGAAATTCTCGCCACTGGTCACGTTGTTGTTTGCTGTTATTGTAACGTTTTTTGCATTTGATTATTTAATGTCACTGACACCGCATTGGTACTCCACTATTTGGGGCATCTATTATTTTGCGGGCGCCATTATTGGAGCGCTGTGTTTTATGGTGCTTGTGTTTTTAGTGTTAAGGCGGCTTGGATACTTGAAAAAAGAGGTCACCGTTGAACATTATCACGATTTGGGCAAACTCATTTTTGCCTTTAATATTTTCTGGTCCTACATTGCATTCAGTCAGTACCTGCTGATCTGGTTTGCGAATATTCCAGAAGACACGCTGTTTTTTATCAATCGTATCAATGGCACATGGCGGGACGTGAGTGTGTTGTTGATTGTTGGACATTTTCTAATTCCGCTCTTGTTTTATATTTCACGCAATGCTAAACGCAGCTTCCGTATCCAGCTCATCATGACAGCCTGGCTCTTGTTTATGCGTGTTGTCGATTTTTATTGGATTGTCATGCCCAATAGCGATGTTGATGGACTTGCTGTCGGTTGGCTGGATTTGGCAGTGTTTTTTGGCATGGGCAGTCTTTTTATGGGTGTGTTTATTCTTAGCCTGGCGCGGCATGCGCTTATTCCCATTAAAGATCCGCGCTTGGAATATGCGCTTAAATTTGAAAATGCTTAATATTGAATTCATTGTGGTGAATGAAAACTGCAAATATTCATTGATCAATTGATTTAGAGGACTGGTTATGGAAACAACGGCAGCTGAACACATAAATGTGGACGTGGTGGAGAATCAGAGTCTGAGCTCCGAGAGCGGTGGTATTTTGGCTATACCAATGTTATTGTTGATACTGGGACTGGCTTTGTTTATTGCTTTTTCCATGGCGCTTTCGTACTATTTTTTTATTTCTTATCGTGATCTGCTTACGCGTGGGGAACTGGAGACAGCAACCGTGCAGGAATGGGGAGAGCGTAAGGCATTAAAAGTTACAGAGCTGAACAGTTATGGTGTGCATGTTGTTCCTGCAGGTGAATCATCTCCCACTGATGATGTGTTTGTTCGTATGCCAATAGAACAAGGTATTAAAAAGGTATTAGTGCGCTATCAGCAATGATGGGCGTATTAGGGGGTGTTTTGACCCTCATTTTAAATAAGTATAATAAAAAAACCATAAAGGAGTAAATATGGAGATAACAGTAGCTGAAAATTTAGATGTAGAGGTGGTGGAGAATCAGAGTCTGAGCTCTGAAAGTGGTGGTATTTTTGCTTTCCCGATGTTATTAGTAATATTGGGGCTGGCATTGTTCATTGCTTTTTCCACGGTGCTTTCGTACTATTTATTTATTTCTTATCGTGATAAGCTTGCGCGTGCGCACCTGGAGATAGCAACCGTACAGGAATTGAAAGCTTATAGGGCAAAGGAAGCTGCGGAGCTGAACAGTTATAGTGTGATTGTTGTTCCTAATGGCAAAACGCCCGCCACTAATGATGTGATCATTAGTTTGCCAATAGAACTAGGTATAGAAAAGGCTGTAGAGTACTATAAACAGTAATGAGCATGTCAGGGTCTTATGGAGCGATGCCGCTGAAAATTGGCTTAAATGAAAGTCAAAAAAAACTTGAAACAGCTGTTTATACGGATTATACTGTAATGGGTAGGAGCTTTAAGTGCAGTTGAACTTAGCAATGAGAATGAGAATGAGAATGAGAATGATGGTTTTGCAAATACAGGGCTTAGCGGCGTTGCTGCAAGGACGGTTAGCGGGTTTGGGTGGACAAGCGGCGCTTTTCCTGAGCGTTGCCTGGCTGGGGTTGCTGGCGGCTCCGCTCACAGCACATCCGTTCAAGGGTTTTCACTTGCACGCTAGTGATTTGACTGTAACGGCACCTGCACAAGCTGAGCGGCTGCTGGGCGCGCGTGCTGTTCAGCTGGCAGAAGCTGCGCCTGCCGCTGGACAGCACGCTGAAAATAATGCCCATAAAACTGACCATGAAATACAAAGCGCAACTGAACATGCTGCAGGACCACAACAGGTGGTGACCAAGGAACTGGAAGAAGTGGGCATTAAAGAACGTGTGGGAAAAACGGTGATCGGCGACATGCTCTTTACCAATCGCCATGGTGAAGAGGTTGTTTTTACTAAGCTGTTTGCAGACGAAAAACCAATCTTGCTCACATTTTTTTATGCAACCTGTCCATCGCTGTGCCAATTTGTATTAAACGCAAAAGCGGATATGCTGGCTAAGCTGGGAGGACTGAAACTGGGGAAAGATTTTCATGCGGTCTCCGTTAGCTTTGATGAAAGCGATACGCCTGAGCTGATGTTAGCTTCTTACAAACGTTATACCACACGCGTTCAGCACAGCGCAACAACGGATGAACAGCATGGAACAGCAACAAAGACTGAACAGAGCAGAGTGACGGCAGCCATGGGTGCCATAGCCGATGGCGGCTGGACGTTTCTGCGCGGCGAGGAGACGGCTATTCAAAGACTCACCTCGCAGTTAGGGTTTTTATACAAACGGCTGGAGCGCGGCGGAGATGAAGAATTTGCCCACACAGCCGCTATGTATATTCTTACACCCAAAGGAAAAATTTCTCGTTATTTTTATGGTTTGTTTTATCCGCCGTTTGATGTGAAACTGGCATTGATAGAAGCTAAGAATGAAAAGGAACGCAGCACACTTGATCGTGTTTTGCTGTATTGTTACCGTTACGATGTTGATGCAAAGGGTTATGTGCTGGCGGCACAGAATGTTATGAAAGCAGGCGGGTTGGCAATTATTGTTTTTTTAGCCGGACTTATTGGTGTGATGGTTAAATTTGAACGAACTCGCAAAGATCGAGAAGTGTAATCGCACATAGGCGTGCAGTATCAATAATAGGTGATGTTTGATTAACAAGGAATGGAAGAAAGACCAGTTGAAACTCTGATGGACAAGGGGAATATTTATTTCCCTGAGGCAATTACTGATTATGCACGCAGCTATGATTTTTTGCACTCAGCTGTTGCTTGGGGCAGTGCGGCGTTGTTTGTTGGTCTTACCGCAGTGGCGCTTTATTTCTCCTGGCGCTACAGGCGAACGAAAGCTAATCCGATTGCGGCAGAGCAGTCAGACGGTAATTTGAAACTAGAATTGATTTGGACGATTGTTCCAACTATTCTGGTCATGATATTGTTTGTTTGGGGCGCACGTGATTATTTGCGCTCAAAAGTCATGCCAAGCGATGCCATTGAAATTCAGGTGATTGGACAGAGATGGAACTGGGTCTTTGTTTATCCTGAAGGGTTTCAGGTGCCAGGTGAACTGGTGGTGCCGGCGGGGCGCAATATTAAACTGCTCATGAACTCGCGCGATGTTATCCATAGCTTTTATCTTCCTAATTTGCGACTTAAACGCGACGTTCTGCCGAATCGTTATACAACACTTGTCTTCAATACAGCTAGTGTGGGTACCTATCAAGTGTTTTGTGCTGAGTACTGTGGGGATCAACATTCTTCAATGTGGGCATTGCTTAAAGTGGTGCCGGCAGAGGAGTACGCAGTTTTTGCAACTGAACGCGCAGCCTTAGTGGATATTTCACCATTAGATCTGGGGACAAAGCTTTTTGTATCTTACGGCTGCAATGCCTGCCATAGCTTGGATGGCAGTGTATTGGTAGGACCTAGCTGGTTGGGACTTTTTGGCAATGAGCGTACTTTTTCCGATGGCAGTACTGCCATTGCCAATGATGATTATTTGCGCAGCTCCATTATTACGCCTCAAGGGAATATTGTAAAAGGTTTTAATAATGTGATGCCATCGTTTGGGTATCTGAGTGAGAAGGAAGTCATTGGGTTGATGACTTACATTAAGACTATTCAGCCGTAAATGGAGAAGGTTGGCTTGAGAGTTTATGAATAAAAAAAGGATCCCGTTACGATGAGAATTCAAGAGTCTACTGCTGTTGATGAACGGCAACAAAGTTATTTGACCACAGACTTGGAAAAGGGTCCGTGGGCATTTATCAAATCATGGTTGATGACTATTGACCACAAGCGCATTGGCTTGATTTATATGGTTTTGGTGATGAGCGCGTTTATGCTGGGCGGTGTTTATGCCTTGTTGTTGCGCTTGGAGTTGCTGACGCCGGCGCAGATTATGTTTACGGCAAAACAATATAATCGGATCTTCACCATGCATGGCATTGTGATGACGTTTTTGTTTATTATCCCCTCTATTCCCGCAATGCTCGGCAACTTTATTTTACCCTTGCAATTAGGCGCTAAAGATGTGGCTTTCCCGCGTCTGAATTTGCTGAGTGTGTATTTATACATAGCGGGCGGACTTTGCGCCATCATTGCATTGGTAACGGGCGGCATTGATACCGGCTGGACCTTTTACACGCCTTATTCCAGTACAGCAGATGGTGCCGTCTTAGTGATGGGGGTGGGGGTCTTTATTGGAGGCTTTTCGTCTATTCTGACGGGACTTAATTTTATTGTCACCATTCATAAATTGCGCGCACCGGGCATGACATGGATGCGCATGCCGCTTTTTGTCTGGTCTATTTATGCCACCTCAATTATCCAGGTTATGGCAACACCGGTGCTGGCGATTACCATTTTGTTGTTGGCACTTGAACGCACGGTGGGTGTGGGGATTTTTGACCCCAGTCTAGGCGGCGATCCCGTGTTATTTCAGCATTTCTTTTGGTTTTATTCGCACCCTGCCGTTTATATTATGATCCTGCCGGCAATGGGCATCATGAGTGAGTTGATCACGACTTTCAGCAAGCGGCGAATTTATGGTTATAAATTTATCGCATTTTCATCATTGGCAATAGCGCTGATTTCGTTTCTTGTCTGGGGGCACCATTTGTTCGCCAGTCAGTCTGCTTATGCTAATATTATTTTCTCATTTTTAACATTTTTTGTTGGCGTACCTTCGGCTATTAAGTTATTTAATTGGGTGGCGACCCTTTACAAGGGTTCAATAGAGCTGAAAGCGCCGTTTTTTTGGGCACTTAGTTTTATTATGCTGTTTGCCATCGGCGGAGTGACGGGCGTTGTCCTTGCCACCATCTCCCTTGATATCCACCTGCACGATACTTATTATGTGGTGGCACATTTCCATTATGTGATGGTTGGCAGTACAGCGACTGCCATGTTTGGCGGCCTCCATTACTGGTGGCCCAAAATGTTCGGTCGCATGTACAATGAGGTTATGGCCATCATCGCAGCAATTACCTTTTTCATTGGCATGAACCTCACATTTATACCGCAATTTTTTCTTGGCTCCAAGGGCATGCCCAGACGTTATTATACATATTTGGAAGAGTTTCAAGGTTTGCATCAGCTATCCACCATTGGTTCATGGCTGATTGCGTTAAGTGTGATCATGATGTTCTCATATCTAGTGGCTTCTATTTTTTCCGGTGAACGTGCTCCAAACAACCCCTGGGGCGCACGCACCTTGGAATGGACAACTTCATCGCCTCCAACTGAACATAATTTTTCGAAGGTTCCCATTGTCACACAGGGCCCTTACGATTTCCCTGCACAGAGTATTCAAAAATCTTAGAGTTTTTATGGTGACACATTTAGTATGATGACTGAACAGAATTCTCATGAACATAGCGGTGTAGTGGTGCCTGCACCCGAAACTTTCAAACCCCATGTTGTTGGACACCATTTTGAAAATGCACAGCAGGAATTTGATTCAGCACACATTGGTACCTGGCTGTTCCTGGCGCAGGAGGTCTTGTTTTTTTCCGGTCTCTTTGTCGCTTATGGGATTTTTCGCATCTTGTTTCCTGATATGTATATTTACGCATCGGGACTCTTGGATTGGAAACTGGGGGCGCTCAATACTATTGTCCTGCTCATCAGCAGCTTCACCATGGTCATGGCCATTCATTCCGCCAAAACAAATAATGTTCGTTTGACACTTGTCTATCTTAGTATCACGATTCTTTGCGGCGCCATTTTTATGGGTGTGAAAGCTGTAGAATATTCACATAAACTTCACGATGGTTACGTATTCACTAAATTTTTCCATGGGGAAATTTCTATTGAAACGCTTAAAAATGTCTCAGGCATCCATACGCTGCCCATCTTCTTCGGACTTTATTTTTCACTCACAGGGTTACACGGGCTGCATGTGCTCATTGGCATGGGACTTCTGATTTGGGTGTTCATCCTTGCTAAAAAACGCCGCCTTTACAGCGGTTATTACACGCCCATTGAAATGGTGGGCCTCTATTGGCATTTGGTGGACGTTGTGTGGATATTTTTATTTCCATTGCTTTATTTAATTTAACAAGGAACTACTTATGGCGAGCGAGACTTCAGGACAGCATGAAGCGGGGCATGTTATTGTCCCCGTTAAGTATTACGTGGGGGTGTTGACAGCATTGCTTGTATTGACTACTTTTACGGTGTACACTGCTAAGTTTGTGGACTTAGGCAATTATAATCTCCTGCTGGCGCTGGTCATTGCTTTAATAAAAGCTGTGCTGGTTTTTGCTGTTTTTATGGGGCTTTATTGGGATCGCTCACGGTTTAACATTCTTATTATTTTAAGTACGTTTTTCTTTTTTTCATTGTTTATTGGTTTGTCCGTTGTGGACATCGTCACACGCGGGAGTCTGGACGTTCGAGAAGAGCAAGAGGTTAATACCCAAACCCAATTGCGTGTAAAAGGCTACCTTAAAGATACTCCAGTGGGGAAATCCGTTTCCACTGAAGAGCTTTTAAAACTTAAAACAGCTACTGATCAGTAGTTCCACTGAACCACTTTCATGCAAGGGGAAAGGATGAGGCACCTCACCTCCTCCCGCATGGATATTTTTCGTTGTTTATTGCTTTGTCCGTTGTGGGCATCGCCACACGCGGAAGTCTGTACGTTCAAGAAGAGCAAGAGGTTAATACCCAAACCCAATTGCATGTAAAAGGCTACCTTAAAGATACTCCAGTGGGGAACCCCGTTTCCACTGAAGAGCTTTTAAAACTTAAAATAGCTGCTGCTCAGTAGTTCCACTGAACCGCTTCATGTTAGTGGAAGGAAAGGAGGAGGTATCTCACCTCCTCCCGCATGGATATTTTTCGTTTGTTTATTGCTTTGTCCGTTGTGGGCATCGCCACACGTGGAAGTCTGGACGTTCAAGAAGAGCAAGAGGTTAATATACACCAACCCAATTGCGCGTAAAAGGCTACCTTAAAGATACTCCAGTGGGGAACCCCGTTTCCACTGAAGAGCTTTTAAAACTTAAAATAGCTGCTGCTCAGTAGTTCCACTGAACCGCTTCATGTTAGTGGAAGGAAAGGAGGAGGTATCTCACCTCCTCCCGCATGGATATTTTTCGTTTGTTTATTGCTTTGTCCGTTGTGGGCATCGCCACACGTGGAAGTCTGGACGTTCAAGAAGAGCAAGAGGTTAATATACACCAACCCAATTGCGTGTAAAAGACTACCTTAAAGATATTCCAGTGGGGAATTGCATTTCCACCGAAGAGCTTTTAAAACTTAAAATAGCTGCTGCTCAGTAGTTTCACTGAACCGCTTCATGTTAGTGGAAGGAAAGGAGGAGGTATCTCACCTCCTCCCGCAAGGGTAATTATTTAATAACTATAGGTTGTTGGGCGTCCCAATGATGGCACTATCTGCCATCATCGCTATCGCTGGAACTGCTGTCATCGCTATCGCTGGAACTGCTGTCATCGCTATCGCTGGAACTGCTGTCATCGCTATCGCTGGAACTGCTGTCATCGCTATCGCTGGAACTGCTGTCATCGCTATCGCTGGAACTGCTGTCATCGCTGTCGCTGGAACTGCTGTCATCGCTGTCGCTGGAACTGTGGTAATCGTCATCGCTGGAACTGCTGTCATCGCTATCGCTGGAACTGCTGTCATCGCTATCGCTGGAACTGCTGTCATCGCTATCGCTGGAACTGCTGTCATCGTTGTCGCTGGAACTGCTGTCATCGCTGTCGCTGGAACTGCTGCTGTCATCGCTGTCGCTGGAACTGTGGTAATCGTCATTGCTGGAACTACTGTCGTATCTGTCGTCGTCGTCTTTGGAATTGTAGTAGTCATTGCCATCGTAATATTCATACTTGTAACGATCATCATCATCATCATAGTGTTCACTCTCAGAACAGCCTGTGAACATGGTCATGACGAACAGCGCACTCAGGATAAGAATTACTTTAACAACTTAGCTGCTTCGTTAAAATGTTTTTTATGATATTCCTTAAACATCGCTCTAGCTTTATCAGTATGTCATGATGATTTCATTAGTTTAACTCATTAGCTGGTTAGCTGTTTTTTACAGTAGTATTTTATGGGGGATGAACAAATAAATTTACAACATGTGTTTGTTACAGCTCATTCAGACTCATCATCAGGAACCCGCTGAAAGCGGGATGATTGGGACTGAGGCTTGCATGAACTTGCTTTTTTAACATTTGAATGGTGGAACGGTACTTCTTGTAAAGCTCCCAGTTGGGGGCAGCTTGATAGGGTATATCCAGTTCCAGTTTGGCAATGATGAGTTTTATTGTTGTGGGTTTGATGAAAACATCTTTACGTGGACGATAGTATGCCAGCGGCGCGCTGACAATTGCCCATTTATTGAGTTTGTGTGGCGCCAAGGCATTGCACCACGCGCTGAAGCCTACGGCTTCGCTGCCGTGGATAAGCTCTTCCAATGCACGGCTTAGTGTCCGTTTGGCAGCGAGGCTGAGTGCGTTGAGCATATTGCGAAATTTAATTTTTTCAAATGTAGAGACCATGGAGGCACGGCTCATGAATACACCAAGCTCATGGATAATGAAAGCTGGCTCAGCGAAAGCAACTTTGATAAAGCTTTTTGTTTTAAGAATTTTTGTAATTTCTTCAATTTTATGTTTTTTGCCGATGGCAAGCAGTTCTGGATGCTGAAATCCACCTGGGTATTTTTGCAGGAAGTATGTTTCTGCATTTTTGAGAGCATTATGATTCATTGTACAATACACGTTTTCAACTTTTAGCCTTTTTCTAATAAGCTGCTTCCCGTGACATTCAACCTTATATTCTATTGGTTCAACGGCATTAGCGGCTTAGCCAGTCGCTTTTTGGGAGTGATGGTGCTTTTAAAAGTTTGGCGTTTGGGGGGGATTAGCGAAGAAGGGACTCGAACCCTTACAAAGTTACCTTCGGTGGATTTTGAGTCCACTGCGTCTACCAATTCCGCCACTTCGCCTTATGCTTAGTAATTTTAATATGCTTTTAACATTAACGGATAGTTTTCTATTGCGAATGGCTGGTCAGGCTCAGAGTACAATATAACACTGTAGCTTGGCTGCGATGGTTATGGCATTGTGCAGGTGGTTTATTTTTATGGCGATGGTGTACTTGATCAACTTTTTGGGCATGATGTCGCCCGGTCCCGATTTTTTTATTATTGTACGCGGCGCGCTATTGTATCCATTTCGTTATGTGGTGTGGACGGCATTTGGCATTGCCTGCGGCTGTGTGGCACATGTGAGTTTTGCAGTTTTCGGAGTGCAGCTACTGGCGGCAATAATGGGTGAAGTTTTTACCATTTTACGCGTGGCATCTGCGCTTTATCTGGGATATTTGGGAGTGACAGCATTGCTGATGGCTGCCGGCGATATTGTTAATGGCGATGGTGAGAATAAAACGCATACAGGCAGAGCCAAACGCAAACAGCTTTCTAATTGGCGTGCATTCAGTACGGGGCTGTTTTGCAATGCGTTCAATGCAAAGGCACTTGTTTTTTTTATCAGTATTTTTTCACAGCTGATAAAAAAAGACGCAGGACTTGGTTGGAATGCCAGCTACATTGTGGGTATTCCGTTGATGGCGTTTGTTTGGTTCACGCTTTTGGCGCGGCTCTTAACACTGCAGGCATTTAAACGACGTTTGTTGATGTATCAGGTGGTGCTGACGCGCGCGATGGGGCTGTTTTTGCTTGTTTTTGCCGGCCTGGCACTTTTCCCGAATGTGTTTTGATGTGACTAGCCTGAGTGTGAAAAACAATATTTAGTGTTTGTTATGTTTGTTTAGCGGTGGCGATCGAGCAGCTTCTGTTTGAGGGCATTGACGTCTGCCGCTAAGACAGTGAACGCCTCAGTGCGTTCATGCAGCTCAGCCAACTGTTCAAGCGGAGGCGGGTTTTCCAGCTGTGCGGCGGCAATGGCTTCACTGAACTTGACGGGATGTGCGGTGCCAAGGACAATGATGGGTTCAGCGCGCGTTTCAGCTGTACTGGCGCATTGTGCTGCATAACTCAATGCACCATTCAACCCAACAGCGCTATGCGGATCCAGTAATATGGCGCTTTCTTCGTAACAGCGTTTAATGATCCTGAGTGTTTCTGTATTGTTTGTGCTTGTGCTGAAAAATTGTTTGCAGAGCGCCTTATAAGCTGCCTGCGGAAGCGAGAGGCTGCCGCTATCCTGCAATGTTTGCAGGCTTTTATTGAGGCTTTCACTGTCTTCATTTAGCGCGTAGTAGAGCAGACGTTCAAGGTTGCTGGCGGCGGCAATGTCCATACTTGGCGAATGTGTTTGGGCGATGGCACTTGTGGGCGCATAGTTATTGGTGCTGAAAAACTGGTGCAGTACGGCGTTGGTATTGGTGGCGACAATAAGCGTTTGTATGGGAAGTCCCATTTTAGCAGCAATGTAGCCTGCAAAAATATCGCCAAAGTTGCCGGTGGGAACGGCGAAGCTAATGGGACTAAACGCGTCTGTTAGCGGCAGCTGGGCGGCGGCAACAAAATAATAAACGGTTTGTGCAAGGATACGTGTCCAGTTAATGGAATTTACGGCGATGAGCTTGGCATTGAGCTGGCTTCTGAAGACAGGATCATTGAAACAGGCTTTTACAAGGCGTTGGCAATCATCGAAACTGCCGCGAATAGCAAAATTGGTCACGCGCGGCGAGCCTGTGGTGGTCATTTGGCGGCGTTGCAGCGGGGATATGCGCTTGTGCGGGTGGAGAATGACTATCTGTCCCTGCGGCTGGTCTTTGAAGGCGGCGATGGCAGCAGCTCCCGTATCGCCTGAGGTGGCGCCTAGTACAAGGAAGGCAGCTTTGCTGGCGCTGAGGGTTTTTTGCATGAGCGCAGCTAAGAATTGTAAGGCAAAATCCTTAAAAGCATAGGTGGGGCCGTGAAAGAGCTCGGCACAATAAAACGCGTGTTTGCTGTTTGTCCGGAGCTTCAGCGGGCTAAGCGGGACGCGCTTAGGCGAACGGAATTGCGCGGTGCTGCGGGCGATAATGCTTTGAATGGCGCTGGGGTTTAATAATTCCTTGAGAAAAGGAGTGAGGATGGTTTCGGCGACTGTTTCATAGGGTTGTCCGCGGAACGCGGCGATGGTTGTCTGACTGAGTTTGGGCAGTGTTTGTGGAAGGTAAAGTCCCCCATCGGGTGCAAGACCTGTGAGCAGCGTTGTTCTGAGTGATGCGGGCGGCACACCCCCGCGGGTGGAGATATATTTCAATGTTCGTTAAAAAACTTTTGTTTGCACGAAGTTAGCTTATTGTAATATAAAACCGCGCCGAATGATAAAATGGTTAGTATAATGTTACAATAAGTCGCGTACTTTTTAATAAATTTATTTATGGTGTTAACATGAGAAAACACAATAATAAGAAAACTCCAGAACACAATGTTGAGCTGACGAAGCCTTATTGGGGCATTAATTTTGAGGCATTGAGTCTGGGAATTGATGATGGACTTCCTGATCTCAATGCAAGGCTTAAAAAGTATGTAGCTGCCCAGCGATTAGAAAATATTACGCTAAAAGTTGGCGAACACTTGAATAATGGTTTTTTGCGGTTTATGGAAGATCACCCTGAACACAAAGAAAAAATTCTCAAGTAGTTATGCCTACTTCTAAGCAGTTTCCAGTTGTTATGTAATATAAAACCGCGCCGAATGATAAAATAGTTAGTATAACAAGTCGCGTATTTTTTAATAAATTTATTTATGGTGTTAACATGAAAAAACACAATAATAAGAAAACTTCAGAACATGAGGCTGATGTAATGAAGCTGTATCGCAAGATTGAGCTTGAGATACTAAATTTAGGGATTGATGAAGATCTTCCAGAATTTAAGGCAAGGCTTAAAAACTGTGTAAAGACGCAAAGTTTAGAAAATATCGGGAGAGGAGTTTCTGCAGACTTAAAAAGTGCGTTTTTGGAATTCTTAGAAAAATACCCCGAACACAGAGCTAAAATTCTAAAATAATCATGCCTGTTTCTGAGAAAAATTCAACTGCTAAGCGAAGCAGAGCTTTAAGGCGATTGACTAATGTCACTAACAATTCTAAAACAAGTAGTGTTCGTAAGCTTTCTAAAAAAGAGCTGGCGGAAATAACAGGGTCGCCATTACTTCCTATAGAGTATGTAAAGGAATTGGTTAGACTACAGAATGGCAGATTGTTTTTACAGGAATATTTTAAGATTGCAAAAAGAAAACAAGCTAATGAGTTCACCATTAATAAAAATATCTTAAGTATAGAAAAAGAAAAAGTAAGTGTGGTAAAACTAGCAGTAGAAATTAGAGGATTATCAGTAAAAATCCGTGCGTCTTCCCGAAACTTGTTTATTATTGCGCTGACTGCAATCAGTATTGTTGGAATGATTGTTGGTACGCCATTGAGTGTGATATTTAAGCTTTCTATACTTCCGATTGCCTTTTATCTTTTGTTATTGATTAATCCGCGGGAAGCTTTAAAAGCTGCTTGGCGCGGCATTAAAAAGCTATTTCACCGTTCCGACAGTCGCCCTGCCGATAAATCAGACCAGTCTTAAACAGAATTGCTGCTGGCGCGGGCTTATTTTGCGTCCAGCTTCGCTTTCATCGCTTGCAGCTTCGCTTTAACACTAGCGCTGGCGGCACTGCTGCTAGTAGATGTTTCCAGTTTTTCAAACTTGCTTTCCAATGTGTCGGCTTCCGTGTTGGCAAGCTCCGCCGCCGCTTCCGCTTCAAATCCGCTGCGCTCGGCTTTCGCTTTCATGCGCGCAATCAAATCACCCGTAGTGTCTTTACCAATGGCAGCTTTCGCCTGATAAATAGACTTTTTCACCTCAGCGGTTTTTGTTTGGGCAATGATCATGTCTTTATTGCGTTTTAGCTCGTTAAGACTTTCCTGCATTTGTGTGAGCTCGTTTTTTAGATTGTCGACGCTTTTGCGCTGGAGCCGCCAGGTGGGCAGCAATGCTTGTTGATGTTTTTCATGCGTTTCGGCACGCGCTAATGCTTGCGCAGCAAGGTCTTCATTGCCGCCTTTGAGAGCTTGCTGGGCGCGCTGTTCCCAAGTGACTTGGGTGTTTTTTTCCTTGTCCAAGGATGCCTTGGACTGGCGCTCAGTGGCAATGACGGATTGTACGCGTTCACGCGCTTCACGTAATGCTTTTTCCTTGTCACGAATAGCCTGCTCTAACATCAGCTCAGGTTTTTCCAATTTCTCAACAAGTTCGTTTGCTTTGGCTTCGCCAACTTTAAATAGTCTCGAAAAAACACCCATGGGTGAACGGTCTCCGTAAAATAGTCTTAAAACTTAGTCGTTGTTTGCTCAGTTGCTTAGTTGCTAAGTTTTGCGTGAAAAGCTTTTCGCCATAGCTGGCGGCAGTTTCCAGCATCGCGTGCATGTTATTTTCATTATGAGTTCATGCACGCGTTCAAGCAATGCTTTTTTTTTGTCACGTTTGATTGTTCCCAGCATAAAATCAGTTTTCCCCATTTTCTCAATCCGCTCAGTTGCTTGTGCCCTTGTGATTGGCATCCATTGTCTGCGTGACAAGGATCCCCAAGCGCGCAACGGCAATTTCCATCGCTTCCAATACCGCCAGAACTTCGTTTTCATCCAAATTTTCACGCTCACGGCTTTCCACAATAATCAGCCGCGGCTCAGTTGTGGAAACTGTGTCTAAGGCAAGACTGACAGGGAGAATTTCCGTATTGAGATCCAACAACGCTTTATAAAAGCTTTCGCTCTGTAAATCGCTGATGGAACCAGCTTCCACCTCAAAAAAGAGACTTTTCTCATCAATGTTCACAAAAACTTCCAATTCTTCGCGCGTGATCTTATAAACATTGTCTTTCAGATGTTCGACTACGTAATCGTGTTCTTGGAGGAAATCCAAAAGCGACAGCGTTTGATGGGTTTTGACGGTGACGTCACCAATGTTAATAGCTGGGGATGACATGGTTGTTTCCTGATTAATAAATTCGCCTAAGTTTGTTATGGCTTGATGATGTACAATTGCACATAAAAGTTCCGGCAGTATAAGGGTTGCTTATGATTAAGTATATAATCAATTTAATCATTTTTTTGTAAAAGTCATGTTTTTTAATGAAAATGTTTTCAGTAGCGGCCATGTCTCCTTGTTTGAACAAACATTGGACACTTGTGTGTTAAGTCTGCTCAATCAAAAAAACGTTCGTCCCAGGCGGGGTCCTTGTAACGCGGATCACGATAGCGCTGGTAAGTGGCGGCGTCCGTAGGCAAGGTTAGCGGATCCTCTTGTCTGAGTGTTTCATCCTCAGTACGCCAAAGGACGCTATTGAGCTCAGCGCCTTGTTGGAGGATGTCCAGCAACACTTCTGTGCCGTTGATGCTTTTGCCATCAGGTGTGCTGTAGCCCAAGTCAGCTGCCCGCAATGCTGTACTAATGACCTCAATCGCTTCATCCCAAAGTGTGCCGCTCATTAGATCAAACTGCCAGCCCGGGGTATCGGCTGTCTGTTCACGCAAACGTCCTTCGTTGACCCAACTGAGAAATACAATTTCAACAGGATCAATGCCCTTGTATTCGCAGACAGCAATGCGCAGATCTTCCCATTGTTCGCGCTCCAGATAAGCTTCCCATTCGGCTTCGTCTGTTATGCGCCAATAGGCTTCAAAAGCAAAGTTCCCGGCACTCAGATCGACGGCGGAATAGACCTCAAAATTCCTCAGAAAATCGGTATAACGACGGCGAAAAAGTGTAAGCGTTTTTTCGCCCAGCGGCGTGAGGGTATAAACATTATTCTCAATCGTAAGCTTTTGATGGCTCATCAACCATTCAAAAAGCGGTTCCAGATAGTTGTCGTCTCCGCTGAGCAGAATGTCTGTATGACGTTTGGCTTTGAGTTCCTGCAGCAGAAATAGCGCAGCATAAGTTTGTCTGGTTTCGGGTTTGATGACAACGGTGTGTTTCATCGTGACCTCAGACTCAGTGAAATCGTGACTTTTTAGTACTGGAGTGAAAAAACACTTGTGAGGATCAAACTCACTGCCAGTGCCAGACAGCCTTCTATCAACGCAGCGCCCCAGTTGCGATCACGGGAAATTTCTGTTTTTAATGCACTGGTGCTGAGAATGATTTTATCGCTTAACCAGCGACTGATAATCAGGATAATGGTGCCATTGATGAAGTAGAACACAAAAAGAATGAGATTGTAGCTGCTGTAAAGCGAATAGGAGAGGATATTGGCAATGGCAACAAGCGAGAGCGCGGCAGCCACACCAGCGGCTGCGTTATCAGCTTCCAATTCTTTCAGCAGCTCATAACCAACGATTCTGGCGTAAATCTTGAAAAAAAGAATGAGACAGCCTTGCGCTATGCAGAAAAAAAACAACGTGAACAAGATGTCCAGATAAAAACTGCCAACACTGGGCGAAAAAACAAATGGACGGATAATGAGCGCCGATGCCAGGTAACTGCCGCATTGCAAAGCGCCTACACCGCAGTTACGATCTTCGATGATCTCTTTGACATTGGAAAATGTACTGAGGATAAGTTTGTCATTGATGACGGCAGCGAGGTTCAGCAGCAGAATGCCGATGATGCCCCAGATAAGCGTTTCAGCCACGTCGCTTACCAGCGGATGTGCCAGCGGGAAGAGCTGATCGGAACTGCCGCTGAGCAGACCCCAGAGGATAATGCCAATGCCCAGCCAGTAACCGGCACTGGATAACGCAAGCGCGGGATTGTCTTTAGTGAGCAGCTCGTGTTCTAGGTTGAACGAGGGATGCAGCCAATCTTTAATGCGCTTAGCCAGATAAAACAAAAGAAAACTGATGGCAATAAACAGGAGTGCTGCAGGATCAGCCACCGCTTGCAGCTGAGCGAAGACAGTTGTCAGTGAAGGAAATATTTGCATTTGTTTAGTGGTCTTCCTTGGTTAGCCCATTCATCAGATTATTTGCCAAAACCGCCGCCAAACGAACGACTGGCTGAGCCAAAACTGCGCGCAGACCTAGTGCCAAAACCGCGTGTGGTACCGCTGCGCGTGCGGCCAAAACCGCCGCTGCCTACGCGTTGACTGCTTGCGCGTGTTTGAAAGGCGCGTTGGGTGGCGGTGGGATTACGTAGACTTTTTTTGATGCTGGGTGCACTTTTGGCGGCATTGGGACTTTTCAGGTTGGCACCTGTTGCATTGCGGGAGGCGCTGGTGTAGCCGCGCGTCCTATCTTGGTAGGCATTGGCACTGGCTGTTCGCGGATTGTTGTAATAACCGGGATAACGGCCATAACCATAAGGCGAAAAAAACGAACGATGCGGCGAGAGCAAATAACTCATCATAAAAAACGTGCTCAGCGGATAAAAAGCGCTGTAATGCGCGCTGCGTCCATAAACTTGTTCATTGCCGCTGACCGCTACATTGGCATTGTCGCCAGCTTCGCTGATGGCGATAACGGCTATTTCCTGCTCTTCTTCGGGGGTGACGGCTACGGTGAGCGAGAAGCCGTATAGCGGCTTAGCCTCAGCGTTTGCAGGTGCATTGGAGAATTCGGTTACGTGGATGAAGTCCACAATGCCGTCAGCGTTGAGATCAAGATTATTGGGACCGCCGTCTGCATTGAGGATTTTTTCTAAATCCTCTGCGGTTTTAGCTTTTTTCACCAACTCAGGGAGAACGGCAAGCTCCAATCCAGCTGCAGCCTCTTCGCCAGCGATGGTGATGCTGGTGTCGTTTGTGCCGCTAGCGGCTGGCGGGGCAATGTTTGAGAAGGTTGAGGAAACCCACATAAACAAAAAAATAGCGGCAAAACCGAATAACAGGGGATGGAAATTCATAAGCGCTCGTACAACAGCTTGTATGACTTTACGTTATATATTATAGATGATAGAATAACTGTACAGCAATACTGTACGATCATATCATATATTAACAGTTAGTTGCGGTTTTTTGTAAAAATTTAAAGCCGCCGCCTTAATGATTATTCAATTTACCAATTTGCCAACTGAACAGGTGAGGAAAAACAATGACAGCAGAAACAAAACAAACATCACGTGAACGTGATTTAACGGGCAAAACAGCACTTATTACTGGCGCAAGCAAGGGCATAGGGCGTTCCATTGCACTTATGCTGGCAGCTGAGGGTGTCAATGTTATTCTGGTGGCGCGTCCCAGCGAAGAGTTGGATGCTACAGTGGCGGCTGTGCAGGCAAAAGGCGTTACGGCTAAAGCTGCAGCGCTTGACGTAACCGATGCCGCTGCTGCCGAAAAATTGGCGGGGGAATTGCAGCAGGAACAGCGCACTGTGGAGATCTTAATCAATAACGTAGGTGTGGGCAAGTACGGCAAACTCAGTGAGCACAGCGTTGCTGATTATGATTGGATGATGAATACAAACATGCGCTCTACGTTCATTTACTCGCGGTTCTTTGTCCCGCCCATGTTAGCGCGCGGCGATGGCGATGTTATTTTTGTCGGCTCAGTGGCGGGGCTCAAAGGTCTGCCTGGGGAATCGGTGTACTGTGCCAGTAAAAATGCGCAGGTGGCTTTTGCGCACGCTTTGGATTATGAATGCCGGGAACGCAATGTGCGTGTGGGCGTACTGGCGCCAGGCGGTGTGGATACGCATTTTGCCATGGGCACCGGGCGCAAACCGGGCATGCCCATCTTGAAAAAAATGTTAAGAGGCGATGATGTGGCAGCAGCGGCGTTATTCCTGCTCAAACAGCCGCCCACCATGCGATATTTTGTTGTAGGTGTGCGTCCCATGCACGAAGCGCTCTAAGGCGCTGCACTGAACATTAGTACCCATGGCGCCTGCGCGCCATGGGGATGCTAAGTCAGGCAACCTGTCCCCCGGTGTAAATGCAAATGAATGAATAGCGCGCAGTTGCGGCACGCTCACTTCAAACGCGACAGGTGGCTCGTATTTGGTGTCAACGCCGCGTGTGCCTGTATCGGTCAGCTGTGCAGGGCTTGTGGTGTAAAGAAAATTCAATGTGGTATTTTCATGTTGGACTGGTGTAGCCTAAGAACTGCCCACTCACATGTTTGGAATGCTGCATTGTGGTCTGGCTGCTGTGTATGCCGTTCAATGGATAAATCATTAACGCTGCTGGCGCCTGCGCGCAGTTGCGGCACGTTCACTTCAAACGCGACAGGTGGCTCGTATTTGGTGTCAACGCCGCGTGTGCCTGTATCGGTCAGCTGTGCAGGGCTTGTGGTGTAAAGAAAATTTAATGTGGCATTTCCACTTGGACTGGTGTAGTCTAAGAACTGCCCACTCACATGTTTGAAATGCTGCATTGTGGTCTGGCTGCTGTGTATGCCGTTCAATGGATAAATCATTAACGCTGCTGGTGCCTGCGCGCAGCAGTTGCGGCACGTTCACTTCAAACGCGACAGGTGGCTCGTGTTTGGTGTCAACGCCGCGTGTGCCTGTATCGGTCAGCTGTACTGGGCTTGTGGTGTAAAGAAAATTTAATGTGGCATTTCCACTTGGACTGGTGTAGCCTAAGAACTGCCCGCTCACATGTTTGAAATGCTGCATTGTGTTCTGGCTGCTGTGTGTGCCGTTCAATGGACAAATCTATTAACGCTGCTGGCGCCTGCGCGCAGTTGCGGCACGTCACTTCAAACGCGACAGGTGGCTCGTGTTTGGTGTCAACGCCGCGTGTGCCTGTATCGGTCAGCTGTGCAGGGCTTGTGGTGTAAAGAAAATTCAATGTGGCATTTCCACTTGGATTGGTGTAGTCTAAGAACTACCCACTCACATGTTTGAAATGCTGCATTGTGGTCTGGCTGCTGTGTATGCCGTTCAATGGATAAATCATTAACGCTGCTGGCGCCTGCGCGCAGCAGTTGCGGCACGTTCACTTCAAACGCGACAGGTGGCTCGTGTTTGGTGTCAACGCCGCGTGTGCCTGTATCGGTCAGCTGTGCAGGGCTTGTGGTGTAAAGAAAATTTAATGTGGCATTTCCACGTTGGACTGGTGTAGCCTAAGAACTGCCCACTCACATGTTTGAAATGCTGCATTGTGGTCTGGCTGCTGTGTATGCCGTTCAATGAACAAATCTATTAACGCTGCTGGCGCCTGCGCGCAGTTGCGGCACGTTCACTTCAAACGCGACAGGTGGCTCGTGTTTGGTGTCAACGCCGCGTGTGCCTGTATCGGTCAGCTGTACTGGGCTTGTGGTGTAAAGAAAATTTAATGTGGCATTTCCACTTGGACTGGTGTAGCCTAAGAACTGCCCACTCACATGTTTAAAATGCTGCATTGTGGTCTGGCTGCTGTGTATGCCGTTCAATGGACAAATCATTAACGCTGCTGGCGCCTGCGCGCCATGGCGATGCTAATGCAGGCAAGCAGCAGGCAAATGACACTGAGCAGCGCATGAGCTGTTTGCAGCGGCTGTGTGCGTACGTGTTTGGGGGCAATGCCCGCCCAGTATAATTGTGCGGCTGTACCACTGGCAGCAGTTTTATGAAGGCCGACAATGATCAGCCCGCCGGGCAACCTGTCCCCCGGTGTAAATGCAAATGAATGAATAGCGCGCAGTTGCGGCACGTTCACTTCAAACGCAACGGGAGGCTCGCGTTTAGTGTCAGCGCCGCGTGTGTTTGTATCGGTCAGCTGTGCAGGGCTTGTGGTGTAAAGAAAATT
The DNA here is from genome assembly GCA_965249715.1 of Spirochaetota bacterium. Taxonomy (GTDB): domain Bacteria; phylum Spirochaetota; class UBA12135; order COTS27; family COTS27; genus COTS27. Next base: position 172,034 of record CBDFMP010000046.1, read on the forward strand.
CAATGTGGCATTTCCACTTGGACTGGTGTAACCTAAGAACTGCCCACTCACATCGCTTGCCAGCTTGATCAGCGGCAGCTGCGGTTTTTCGCTTAAGCTCAGCCTTGTACGATAAAATGACTCACCGGAGCGCTGGCGGATATTCAATAATGTTTGAAATGCTGCATTGTGGTCTGGCTGCTGTGTATGCCGTTCAATGGATAAATAACTTAGCAGCTCCTGTTCACGCCAGTAAAATGGCGCATAGTGATGTCCGGTATTGGTTTGTGTTAAAAATGTTTCCTGTGCTGCATTTTTTGCGTGGGCGCGAAGGGCTACAGCTTTGAGCGTGTAACGGGGACTGCCGGCAATTTTTGTGGTGTAATAAAAATACTCAGCGGTCAATGTGTAAAGCGGCGCGATGTTGGGCGCGGGGGTGTGCGATGATGAAACGTTCTCTTGCGCACGCTCGTTTTCACTTTTGTTTTCAGCAACAGTGGCGCGCAAGACAAAACGTTGTGCGCGCGCAGCAGGGGGTTGTTCCCAGCTGCCGGTTAATAGGACATTGGCGCGGCTCAGTGCTAACGGCAGCCATGGCGAGCTGTGTTTGTAATAGGTGCGCGCAGTGGAATGGAACGCCGCTGCCTGCGGGGGCGCTGAGGGGTTGGCTGCGGAGAACTTCAGAGCTTTGACGTGAAACCGATTGTCCGCTGTATCCCAATAAAACGCATGAAGAGCTCCTGTCCGGGTAATGCCGATGTCGATAAAATCTTCCGTTTCATCGATGAGCGTCATATTTTTGATGTAAAAGAGGGGAACGTGTTTGCCCCACCATAACTTTTGCAGCTGGACAAGCGGATAGCCCAACAGCAGAAAGCCGCAGCTGAGCAGGATGTTCTGAATAAACCGCGGGTACGCGGCAGCTGTGCGATTTTTCTGAGCGCGCAAGAGTAAATACCAGCCGCCTAAACAGAGCAGCACGCTGAGGACAATAAATGCCACTGATGCGGGTGTTTGTTTGGTGAACATAGTGAATGGTTGAAAATTGGAATCCGTGGCTGGCTAGCTCAGGAAATCTGCGTACTCATAAACAAACAGTGTAAACGTTTTTTGCGGCGGCAGGAGATAAAGCGGGGAAGTTTCAGCGACTTTCGTGTAAACGGCGCCAGCTTTTCCTGAGCGCGCAAGCGTAAATACCAGCCGCCTAAACAGAGCAGCACGCTGAGGACAATAAATGCCACTGAGGCGGGTGGTTGTTTAGTGAACATAGTGAATGGTTAAAAATTGGAATCCGTGGCTGGCTAGCTCAGGAAATCTGCGTACTCATAAACAAACAGCGTAAACGCTTTTTTTGACGGCAAGAGATAAAGCGGGGGAGTTTCAGCGACTTTCGTGTAAACGGCGCCAGTTTTTTCCTGAGCGCGCAAGCGTAAATACCAGCCGCCTAAACAGAGCAGCACGCTGAGGACAATAAATGCCATTGATGCAGGTGTTTGTTTGGTGAACATGAGTGAATGGTTGAAAATTGGAATCCGTGGCTGGCTAGCTCAGGAAATCTGCGTACTCATAAACAAACAGTGTAAACGCTTTTTTTGGCGGCAGGAGATAAAGCGGAGGGGTTTCAGCGACTTTCGTGTAAACGGCGCCAGCTTCTTCCTGAGCACGCAAGAGTAAATACCCAGCCGCCTAAACAGAGCAGCACGCTGAGGACAATAAATGCCATTGATGTGGGTGGTTGTTTAGTGAACATAGTGAATGGTTGAAAATTGGAATCCGTGGCTGGCTAGCTCAGGAAATCTGCGTACTCATAAACAAACAGTGTAAACGTTTTTTGCGGCGGCAGGAGATAAAGCGGGGGAAGTTTCAGCGACTTTCGTGTAAACGGCGCCAGCTTTTCCTGAGCGCGCAAGCGTAAATACCAGCCGCCTAAACAGAGCAGCACGCTGAGGACAATAAATGCCACTGAGGCGGGTGGTTGTTTAGTGAACATAGTGAATGGTTAAAAATTGGACAATCCGTGGCTGGCTATCTCAGGAAATCTGCGTACTCATAATAAAACAGCGTAAACGCTTTTTTTGACGGCAGGAGATAAAGCGGAGGGGTTTCTGCAACTTCCGTGTAAACGGCGTCCTTGTGCGCGTAAAGTGTGAAGTTTTGCTGCGTTGCTGTGTTGGTGTCGGCTGCGCTGACGATGGAAAAATCAATAACAGTATGCGCCGTTTCCTTGATGGCATTGCGTTCTGTATGGCTGAGGCGCAGCAGGGCGCGTTCGGCTTTCAGAAACAGCAGCTCTTCAATGAATTGGGTAACGTTGGCATTGAGGTTGTTGGCAGCGGCGCGGCTTTGCACGGGCGGTGCAGGATTAAGCGCCCACGTATAAGGAGCAGTCCATATTATTTTAATGGCTGCAGCAGTGTGCGGGTGTTGGCTTTTGCGAGTAGTTTTGGTGACCTGTCTGAGGGTATGTGCGGAGAGCTGCAGGAATGTTTGCGGATACAATGTTTCAGGCTCGCGTTGCAATGCTGCCACGTACCAATCACGCACCCAGTAAGCTGTTCCTTGAAAATATAGTTTTTGCAGCGGCGGCGCAGCTTCGCCTGCAATGAAGACTAATGTTGTTTTGTTGCCGGCGGCAGCTTGCTGTTCTACGGACGCCGTGCGGTGAACGTTAAGGGCATAAATGCCGGTAGCAGCGGCGGGAAAGGTTGAAGCCATTAGCCGCGTTAAACTTTGGCGGCTGGCTGCGCGTAAAGCACTGCTGTCATCAGTGTCTTGACTGACATAAGCTAAGGAGAGGAAGTTGCGCGTGTTGGCCAGCAGCTCACTGACTGCGGCAGGGAAATGGATAGGGGTTTCACGGTGGGTGGCTTCATCGTTAAAAACGACTGTCCAGCCTGTTCGGGCAGTACCATCGCGATAGGTCCTGAGTGTGGAATGGTTGTCCCAAAGTGTCCAGCCGCTGACGGCTGTTTCGTGGATGTTTGTTAAAAATAGTGTTTCTGCCGCTGTTTGATGCGGGCTGGGCAATGTGTACTCAGCGGCAGCAGCGCGGCGCTTGTGCAGCTCCCACAGCAGCCAGCCTCCCAGACAGAGTGTCACCGCGCCTAAGCTGAGCAGTTTTTTCATAATAATGGGTTGGAGTCATTTCCAAAAGATAGTCTTCCCAAAGACAAGCTTTCAAAAGATAATCCGTTTGCGTTCACTAAGCCTGCCCGCGCGCAACATGTAAAATAAAATTTGTACTTCAAACGTACCAGACCATGCTAAGATAGTGACATAGTGACTCCCGCTAAATCATATCATCACATTGTGATGGGAGCGGGAAAACTGAAGCTTCCTTAACTGAAGTTCCCTCAGAACTGGTTGGAAGAGTTGGTTGAATGTTCCTCAGCTTACAAATTTATAGAGCAACAACGCTAAGATGCAGCAGGCAGAAATTTTAGCAGCAGCACTCCCTTACATTAGAAAATTCAGAGGTAAGCGCATGGTCATCAAACTGGGCGGCTCCATCCTCGATGATGCCGAACGCACGCGGCACTTGGCACAAGACATTGTCTTGCTGGCTTATGTAGGCGTAGAAGTGGTGGTGGTGCATGGCGGCGGTAAACATATTTCCGCATTGCTCAAGCGCTTGGGTAAACAGAGCCAGTTTATTGACGGATTGCGCGTGACGGACGCAGAAACCATGGAAATTACACAAATGGTGCTGTCCGGTTGGTTGAATAAAAATCTCACCGGTGTCATTGAATGCGAAGGCGGACGCGCAGTGGGCATTAGCGGCAAGGACGCATCGCTCATGCGCGCACGGCAATTAACCCATGCTGCTGTGGATTATGGTTTTGTGGGGGACATTGAGCACATCAATACGGATCTGGTGGAACAGCTCTTAGCGGGTACATTTATCCCGGTGATCTCGCCCATTGCCAGCGATGGCGCAGGCGGCACCTTGAACGTTAATGGCGACATAGCGGCGGGCGAATTGGCGGCTGCTTTGCAGGCTGTGAAATTGATCTATATTACCGATGTTCACGGTATTTATAGCGATGCTGCTGATCCTAAGACACTACTGCCAACGCTGCGTGCCGCTGATGTTGCCAAGCTCATGCAAGACGGTGTGCTCACCGGCGGCATGGTGCCTAAAGTGCAACTGGCGCAACGGCTTTTGACACAGACGAAAGTAGAGGCTATTCATCTTATTTCTGGACAAATTTCTCATGCTTTGCTTGTAGAATTATTTACAGAAAAGGGCATTGGCACTAAACTTTTTTAGGCAATGTCCGGAAGCAGCATGGCTGACTTTCTTATGTTATGTATTGAAAAGTGTTTTTAATGATATGATGATGATGGATGCGAATGTTTGGGAACGGCAATGAGCCGGGAACTGGGAACAATAGAGTTAATGAGGGGTAAAAAATGACACAAAAGTTAGAACATAAAGATCTTCTCACGCTTGCAGATTTTAGCGGCGCTGAATTGCGGCTGTTGTTGCAGGAAGCGGAGGGCTTGCGCGCGTTGGGGTCCCGTTATGCGCAAATGGGGGAGTTTTTGCGCGGACAAACGGTCAGTATGCTTTTTGCGCTGCCGTCTACGCGCACGCGCGCCGCTGCTGAGCTGGCAATTTTGCAAAGCGGCGGACATCCGTTGTTTTTGGCTAAAGAAACATTGCAGGTGGCGCGCGGAGAAAATGCACGCGATACCATTAAATGTTTAGAACCATACAGCGCAGCTTTCATTATTCGCACACATGATCATGAATTCTTAGAAACAGCGGCAGCGGCAACCACGCGTCCTGTTATTAATGCTTTGAGTGCAACCGCACACCCGGTGGAGGCATTGGCGCAGTTTTTAACGGTTAATAAACTGCAAGTGACTAAATTTGAAAAACGCGCAGGCAAGGATCGTCGACAGAACGTGGAGCAGGAACGTGAAAGTGGCTCTGGACGCAGGCTGCAGCCGGATCGTCGTTCGGGTGTGGATCGCAGGCAGCAAATGCGCCTCACGGCATTGGGAGGTTTTGCGGACGTCAAATGTGCTTACATTGGCGATACCAGCAATGTAGCGGTGTCCCTTGCCCAGTGTGCCGCGAAGTTGGATATTGAGCTCATGTTGGCAGCACCGCCTGCTTACGCGTGGCCACAAGCTTTGAAAAAACAGCTGCGTGGGACCTCAGTTTCTTTTACAACGGATGCAGCGGCTGCCGTTAAAAATGCTGATATTGTTTTTGGCGATACTTATGTTTCTATGGGGCAGGAGGACGAACGCAGCGCACGCGAAAAAGCTTTTCAGCCTTATCAGGTCAATGCAAAACTGATGAAACACGCTAGTTCCCATTATACCTATTTGCATTGTCTCCCAGCCTATCGCGGGCAGGAGGTGAGCGCTGAAATTATTGATGGCGACCACTCAGCGGTTTATGCTATTGCAGAACATCGCGTATTGATTTATCGCGCCTTGCTTAAGCTATTGGTGGGGTAGTCTGCGGCAGAACATGCGATTTCCAGCAGGCAGTCAAGTTTTTGTTTAAAATTTTGCTTTCGCTGATTTTAACGTTATAATAATATAAACAGTGTTCAACAAACACGGGTTAGCCGATGGCGACAATTTTTACCAAACTGATTAATCGTGAAATTCCAGCACATATTGTAGCTGAGGACGAGGCGAATATTGCCTTTTTAGATATTCGTCCGCTGCGCCCGGGACACACGCTGGTCGTGCCTAAACTGGAAGTAGATTATTATTTTGCGCTGCCTGATCAAACACTTGCAGGACTGACGCTTTTTACTAAACGCGTGGCTAGTGCGTTGGAGCAGGTGGTGCCGTGCGCGCGCATTGGTGTCACCATTGTGGGGTTGGAAGTACCGCACGCACATGTGCATTTAATCCCCATGCGCAGTGAAACCGATCTCAGCTTTGGCAATGCGCGCCTTAAGTTTGCGGACGCAGAACTGGCTGCGTTGGCTGAAAAAATTGCTGCACAGTTTAAGTTGCAGCCCAATAATTGAAAGACCGAAAGTGACAACTTCTATTCAACTCATTGCGGTGTTGCTGATCATCGTTAAATTTATTGTTTTTTTGCGTTTAGAGCGCCTGAATATGGGTGTTGCACGCAAACATCAGCAGACCCCGCCTACGGATGCACTTGTATTAATGGGTGAAGAAAAATACCAGCGTTCACTTGCTTATACCTTGGCGAAAGCGCGGCTGAATATTATTGAAACCCTATTCGGGAATGTATTGCTGCTGGGTGTTTTGTTTTCGGGCGTTTTGGGGTGGTGGTTTGCACTGGCGGGACGCTGGAGTACAGGAATATGGGCGGATAGTCTGGCGGTTTTTGCGCTTTTTATGGTGTTGGGCTGGCTGGCCTTGCCTTTTTCGCTTTATAAAACCTTTCGTTTGGAAGTACATTACGGGTTTAATACCACAACCTGGCAACTGTATGTGAAGGATTTTATAAAATCCTTTGTCCTTTCAAGTGTCTTCACTATTCCCTTGCTGGCTGCTGTTTTCTGGTTATTTGAAAGCCTGGGGACGTACTGGTGGGTTTATGGTGCTGCTTTGGCGCTGTCCTTCCAATTTTTAATGCAGCTGATCTTCCCGCGTTTTATTCTGCCGCTTTTCAATAAACTCAGTCCGCTGGCAGAAGGCGAGCTGCGAACACAACTTTTAGAATTGGCGCGTCGTACAGAATTTCAGGCAAAAAATATCCTTGTCATGGATGGCTCCAAACGTTCACGCCATTCCAATGCCTTTTTTACAGGACTTGGCCGCAGCCGCATGGTGGTGCTGTTTGATACGCTTGTGCAGCAGCTGAGCGTGGCGGAACTCAAGGCTGTCTTAGCGCATGAAGTAGGGCATTACAAACACAAACATATCTTAAAAGGCATGTTGTTCTCAGTTTGTTCACTCATCCTCTCTTTTTATGTATTGTCCTTGTGTGTTGAATGGGCGGCTTTTAGCGAGGCTTTTGCACTGAGTGCAGGCGAGCCCGCACATGCGCTTGTGCTCATTGGCATGCTGAGCGGAACACTCACGTTTTATTTTAAACCTTTTTTCAATGCGCTCGCACGTAAACATGAATATGAAGCTGACGCTTATGCCAAGACCTTCACCGGCGCTCAGGCACTTGGCGCCGCACTTAAAAAGTTGTACAAAGAAAATCTTGCCAACCTTCATCCCCATCCGGCATATAGTTTTTTTTATTATTCTCATCCAACATTGCAAGAGCGCATAACTAGGCTTTCCTAAATACGGACTGCCGCAGCTATGTGCTGAGGAGAATTGACAAATGGCACCTTCGTTTGCCCCTGCCGGGCAACCTGTCACCGCACTGCAGTTATATGAGCGCTTGCGGCATATTAAATTGGGCGGCACCAGCTGCAAGTATCCACTGTCGCTGTGTGAAACATTGGCGCCGCAAATTAATCGCATTAATGCGCTTAAAGCCGCTAACCATGTTGTGATCCTGGCACATTCTTATGTGAGTCCGGAGATTATTTATGGTGTTGCCGACTATGTGGGCGATTCTTATAAATTGGCGCAAGACGCACGCGCAAGTAATGCTCAACAGCTCATTTTTGCCGCTGTACGTTTTATGGCAGAGACTGCCAAACTTTTAAATCCCACTAAACCCGTTTATCTGCCGGCAAGCGATGGCGGGTGCAGCTTGGCGGATTCCATTACGGCAGACGACGTGCTGGCGCTGCGCCGCCAATACCCGCAACACGCGGTGCTTAGTTATATCAATACCACAGCCGCAGTTAAAGCTGTTTCCGATGTTATTGTCACTTCTTCCAACGTTTACGATATAGCCGAACGTTATCCCAATGATAAACTTATTTTTCTACCCGATAAACTGATGGGTGAAAATCTTAAAAAAGAGTTGGAGCGGCGCGGCGTCCATAAAGAGCTTGTCTTACATGACGGCACCTGTTATGTTCATGAAGCTTATGACGTAGAGGCGCTTGCTTTCATGAAACAGGAATATGGCGGCGAACTGGAGGTGGTGGTGCATCCTGAATGTTCGCCGGCAGTGGTGGCGGGAGCGGATTATGTTGGCAGTACTTCGCAGATGATGAATTATGTTCAGACTAGCTCCGCCAAACAGTTTTTTATGGTCACAGAATGCGGCCTGGTGTCGCGTCTGCAGAGCGAACTCACCAACAGCAAAAAAAAACTTGTCGGCAGCTGTACATTGTGTAAATTTATGAAGAGCAATACTTTGTCCGCAATTGAGCGAATTTTAACCCATCCGCAGGCAGCCGATGAAGTCACCGTGGCGCCAACAATACAACAAAAGGCACGTGCCAGCTTAGAGGCTATGTTTCAATATGCAAACTAAACAAACTGTTTCACCCTCAGAAATTCAATATTTAAGCGAACTTATTCACATCGGCGTGAATGAGCAGGAACAAGCGGCATTGTGTGCGGACTTGACCAGTATGTTGGATTTTGTGGGGCAACTGGATGAAGTGGGTGTAACGGACGTGCAGCCGCTGTTTTCGCCCTTGGATGGCAACCTAACTCAGCGTGCCGCTACGCCGCAGCTGGCGGATTTGCCGCAAAGCGGTTTTACTGCGGAAACTGTCGCTGCCAACGCACCGGCTTTTCGTTTAGGGCATTTTGTGGTCCCGCGGGTATTGGATGAGAACTAAGTGGGGGTACCAGCGCACAGGAGCTGGCTGTACAAAGCTGACTGAGGAGCAGCCGGCACGATGAGCACACAAGCTACTGTTAAACAATCCACTAAGCGTCCCGTCAGGGGCGCTAAAACCAAGCCCCCCAAAACACAGACCGATCATTTGCCGGTGCCTGTTAAGGAAAAATTCCCTGAGGAATTAATCTGGCTGCCAGCAAAGGAGCGTCCGCCCTTTCCGGGTGTTATCGCCTCCACACTTGTGCAGGAAGCGCCTTTTATTAAAGGCGCTGAAGCCATTCTTAAACAACGCGAACCGTACTTCGCAACCTCGTACTTGAAAGATGAGAACAGTCAGGATAACTTTTACAATATTGGCTGTATTGCGCGTGTCCTTAAATCTGCACGCACAAATGACGCGAACATTGCTGAACCAATGGAACACAGTGTATTTATTTCTGAAACGAATACAGAACATGGTGGAAAACTGCAAGGCTTTTTGTATCGCGCACTGCGCAGGATTAAAATTGAGAGCGTGGTGGCACGTACGCCATACCTGCGCGTGCGCGTGCGTTATTTTAAGGAAGACGCTGAAGGGGTTTTTGGCCTTAAAGATGCAGAAATTAACAGCTATCTTTCATTGATCATTTCCAAGGTTAAAGAACTGATCCGTTTGGATTCGGTATTTGTTGAAGAAATGAAACTGTTTATTTCCCAACACGCACTAAGCTCCCCGCTTTTGTTTATTAATTTAATCTCAGGACATTTGACCGCGCCATCGCCCAAGGAACTGCAGGAACTTTTAGCGGTCAGAGGTTTGAAAGAGCGCATGCTGAGGATGATTTATTATCTTCAGAAAGAAGTTGAGATCTTCGAACTGCGTAAAAAGATTGACACTCAGGTACAAAAAGAAGTTTCCAAACAACAACGTCAATTTTTCTTACGCGAGCAGCTTAAATATATTAAAAAGGAACTAGGCATTGAAAGCGATGAAAAAACGCTTGTTTTAGAAGAATTCACGCAAAAAGCTGCAACCTTGAAACTCTCAGCGCGGGCGCAGCAGGTGGTGACAGAGGAATGCCGCAAACTGAGCCTTTACGATTCGCGCAGCCCCGAATATTCGCTTGTCCGCAGCTATGTGGAATGGATCTTAGGGATGCCGTGGACGGTGCCGGAATTGACATTGCCGCCGCTGGTTAAGCTGGCGAAGGTTTTGGAACGTCATCATTACGGCATGATGAAGGTTAAAGAGCGTATTTTAGAATTTATGGCGGTCGAAAAACTCAAAGGCGCTACGCGCGGCTCCATTCTTTGTTTTTTGGGCCCGCCCGGGGTGGGGAAAACATCATTGGGCAAGAGCATAGCGGAGGCAACGGGACGGAAATTTTATCGCTTTTCCTTAGGCGGGATGCGCGACGAGGCGGAACTCAAAGGGCATCGCCGTACTTATGTGGGCGCCATGCCCGGTAAATTTATTCAGGCGCTTAAAGTTGTGGGAACGCTTCACCCTGTGATCATGCTGGATGAGGTGGATAAAATGGCCAGCGGATTTCGCGGCGACCCCGCCTCGGTGTTATTGGAAGTTCTGGACAAGGAACAGAATCAACAATTTTTGGATCATTATTTGGATGTGCCTGTTGATCTATCTAAGGTTTTGTTTATCACAACGGCCAACCAAATAGAGACTATTCCACTTCCGCTCTTGGACAGGATGGAGGTGGTGGAACTTTCTGGTTATGTGCCGGCAGAAAAAGCAATGATTGCCAAACGGCATTTATTGCCTAAACTGGCGGCTGAACATGGGGTGCGCCATGGGGTGATAAACATTGAGACGGCGGCTTTGCACCAGTTGATCAGCAGCTATGCACGTGAGTCGGGCGTGCGCAGTCTGGAAAAATCGCTTGCGAAAATTTTTCGTAAAGCCATTTATACCCAGCAACTCACTAAGGAAACTAAAGAAACCGCCGCAAAAAAGCAGCGCCCGCGTACAAAACGTCGGTCACCAACATTTAAAAATGTGACCATTAAACGTGATGACCTCAAACGTTATTTGGGGTTGGAACTATTTAGAGAGGAACGCCTGAACACGGTTGCCATCCCGGGCGTGGTGTGCGGATTGGCTTGGACGCAACTGGGCGGCACTGAACTTTATGTTGAGGCTGCAGTGGTACGGGCGCAGGAGAAAGGCGAATCAATGCGTTTGACAGGTAATTTAGGCGATGTGATGCTGGAATCGGCGGAACTGGCATATAGCTATGTGCGTTCGTATCTTGCTGCTATGCTCAGCGCAGAACGTTATAAGGCATTTTTCGAACAAGAAATACATATCCATGTGCCGGCGGGTGCTACTCCTAAGGATGGTCCATCGGCAGGCGTGACCATGGCAACAGCCATTTTATCCGTGCTCTCAGGAAACGTGGTGCCGCAGCAGACAGCCATGACGGGAGAACTGACGCTTACCGGACAAGTCCTGCCTGTAGGCGGCATTCGTGAGAAAGTAGTGGCCGCTAAACGTTCATGCAAACGGAAACTTTATTTGCCCACCGGCAATCGTGAGGATTTTATGGAAATACCTGCTTCCATTAGACGCGGCCTGCAAGTGACGTTTATCGATGAATTTCCAGCCCTTGCCAAGGCGCTGTTCACAAAAGCTGCCTTTAAAAAACTAAGCAAGTCCTGAAACGGGCTTGCTGCTCTCAACTTTATTGCCTGAGAGCCGCTATTTTTCCGTGTCAATGTAAAAAGCTTTTCATTAATGTAATAAGACCTTTGTTGACGCGTTTATCGGATCAATGTTTTCTATTTTACATCGTTATATTTTCAAGCAATTTATGCTGTCGCTCGGTGCTACGATGGCGACGCTGCTGGTGTTTTTTGTCTTAGTGCGCTTTACAGAAGAGGTCAACCATTTTGTAGAAATTGCCGATGAGACGCCGTTTAAGGTTTTTGTCCAATACTTTGTTTATGAAATGCCTTATACGTTTACGTACTTATTTCCAATTGGCGTGATGTTTGTAACCGTTTTTGTGCTGGGACGGCTAAACTCGCAAAGTGAGCTTTGCATTCTGTTTACAACAGGGAAAAGCATCATTTATTATTTAATGCCGGTATTTGTTTTTTTAACAATTGTCTGCACAATATTTTTTATTTTTGATAAAGAGCTGTTTTATGTGTCGCATCAGAAACATCGTGTGTTGGGACGTGCACTCAAAAATCAGACGTTTTATCGCACATCCGAACGGCATGATTTTGTGCAGTTTGGCAGTGACAATAAAATTTATATGATCCGAGGATTTAACCCGGTGGACGGCGAACTGCGCGGGCTTTCGGTCGTCTTCTTGAACAAGGCACATGAATTTACAAAACTGTTATTTGCCGAAAGCGCACAACATTTGAGCGCCGGACGATGGGAATTGGAGATTGCCCATCGCCACCAGTTGGACGTTCCCGAAGCTGCGCTGACGCGCTATGTGTATGATTTGGCAACAGAAGCTGATATTAAGGAGGAACCTTATCATTTTGATCGCGTGTACCTGGATCCCTTGGATCTTTCGGCACGTGAAGTTCGCCGCGAGGCGATTAAAGTAGAACTGATAGGCGGTAATGCACGCAAGTGGTGGACAGACTATTATTTTAAAACAGCCAACCCGTATATTGCGCTAGTCATGTTTTTATTCGCTATTCCTTTGTCCACTTTTTCTCAGACAGCTGTTTGGGCACTTTCGTTTTTTTATGTTTTGATGACCGCTTTTATTTATATGGTCGTGATGAGTATTGGTGTTTCGTTTGGGTATAGCGGTGCCTTGCCACCGCCACTTGCAGCGTGGTTTGGCAACATTGTCTTTTTGGTGATCTCCATTTTACTTTATTTTAAATTCAGAAAATAATAAAAAACACGGACTTGACAGAAGTCGTGTTTTTAGTATGATCAATTGTGCTTTTTATAGTACAATTGAGGCAGATTCGTGGTACCCATCATGGACTGTGTATTCAGAGTTATCGTGTCATGGCAAAGCTTCGTTAAACGTCGCAGTTATGGCAATGGCAGCATGGAATGCTCCCATATGGGGTTCATAAATGTTTATGTGAGGATTGGGGAATGAGTTTAACTGAACAAACCTTAATGCTTAATTACTTAGCAGAACGCCCTCAGCAGGTTATGGTGCGTGGTGAAGGCGCTAGAGTATATGACAGGGATGGCACTTGTTATTTGGACCTGATGGCGGGGTGGGGCGCTAATGTCTTAGGGCATTGTCCGCCGCAGCTGCAGAAAGCTGTCAGCGAACAGCTGGCTACATTGATGCTTGCCGGACCATTATTTTGTAACGACAAGCTTTTTGCTTATGGCAAGGCGTTATTGGCGCAAACGGGAATGGATCGCTTCTTTTTTGTTTCCACAGGTGCAGAAGCCATTGAAACCGCCATTAAACTGGCGCGCAAATATGGCCAACTGAAATTGAATGGGGCTTACAAGTTTATCACATTCACAAACAGCTTCCATGGCAGGACAATGGCGGCAATGTCCGCTACCTGCAAACAGGGCTGGGAAGAACTTTATGAGCCCAAGGTACCAGGGTTCATCCATTTGCCCTGGGGCGACGCTGCTGCTGTTGCCCGCACGCTAGAACGTGAACAGGTGGCGGCAGTCTTGCTTGAATTGATCCAAGGCGAAGGCGGCATTAACGTAGCGGAACCTGATTTTATCAAGGCCCTGCGCGACCTCTGCACGCAGCACGGTGCACTGTTAATGGTGGATGAAGTCCAGACTGTGGGGCGCACGGGCAAGCTGCTGGCTTGCGAGCATTATCAGCTGCAGCCCGATGTGGTGGCACTGGGTAAAGCGATAGGCGGCGGCATGCCGTTGGGCGCTGCGCTGGCGCGGGAGGAATTTGCTGTTTTTGGTAGTGGCGAGCTGGCATCAACTTATACCGGACATCCTTTAAATATGGTTGCCGGTCTGGAGGTGTTAAAAGCACTGACCGCAACACCCGCGCTATTTGAGCATACTGCTGCCATGGAGACGGCTTTTAGGGAACGTTTGGCGGTGCTGGCTGACAAGGATAAACTGCCCATTACCAATGTGCGCGGTAAGGGACTGATGTTGGCTTTTGATGTGGCACCGGGACTGGCGCCCGAAATGGCGCGCCGCGCGCTGGTGCCGCGACACCTGGCTGGCAGAACTAAGGACTCAGCGCTCATTATTAACGCCGTTCGTCCGAATAGCATTCGGCTTTTACCGCCGCTTGTTATTACTGAGGCAGATGTCGACGAATTTGCTGAGTGTTTTGCAGCTGTGTACCGCGAGGTTTTAGCATCCCCCGCACAAAAAGCAGCTTAACCAAAAATGACGAAAATCGCTTTTCGCTCCATATAGTAGTGACCAGAATTTGTTAAAAAAACGCATAACGCTTGAAACGCTCACAGTACGGCTGGCAGGCGATTCGGGCGATGGTATTCAACTGATTGGCGGCGAATTTGCCGATGTTTCGGCATTTTTAGGCAATGCCCTGCGCGTGCTGCCGGATTTTCCGGCAGAAATTCGCGCACCAGCTGGTACGCAGGCAGGTGTCTCGGCGTACCAGCTGCAAGTGGCCAGTAAACCCATTTACACAGCGGGCGACGCAGTGGATATCCTTGTGGCCATGAACCCCGCCGCGCTGAGTGTGAATGTGTCTCAGCTCAAACCACGTGCGGTAATCATTCTTAATGAGGATGCTTTTACGGAACATGGCTATAAAGTGGCAGGCGTGCAGGATACCTTGCTCACCTCGGCGGCACTGGACGGCTTTGAAGTTTTTAAAGTGGCGATGGCTACCCTGACACTGGCAGCATTGGAAGGACATGCACTGACGCATCGCGTGAAGCTGCGCGCAAAGAACTTATTTGCTTTGGGTTTGGTGTTGTGGCTGTATGAACGCGGACTGGAACATAGCGAAGCTTTTTTGCAGAAAAAATTTAAAGCCCCCGCACATGCTGAGCTGCTTGCCGCTAATTTGGCGGCATTGCGCGCCGGTTATGCTTATGGCGATGCCAGTGAATTGTTTTTAAGCCGTTATAAAATAGCGCCGCTCACAACGCAGCAACACACGCGCAACGTGACCGGTAATGCCATGATTGCCGAAGGGCTGGTGGTGGGTGCATACCGTGCAGGGTTACGACCCTTTTACGCCTCTTATCCCATTACCCCGGCAAGTGATATTTTGCATCGCATGACGCAGCTGAGCACACACGGTGTCATCAGCTTTCAGGCAGAAGATGAAATGGCTGCTGTAACTGCTGCCATTGGCGCCAGTTATGGCGGTTCTCTGGGCATGACGGGAACTTCAGGACCTGGTTTTACTTTGAAAATGGAAGCTTTGGGACTGGCGGTGGTTGTGGAATTGCCGCTTGTGGTGGTGGACGTCCAGCGTGCAGGCCCGGCGACGGGGATGCCCACCAAAGGCGAACAAGCAGATTTGTTGCTGGCACTTTATGGCCGTCATAACGAAGCGCCGCTGGTGGTCATAGCGGCAGCCACGCCGGGTGATTGTTTTCATTGTGCGGTGGCTGCCTGCGTGTGGGCGGTGCGTTACCGCATACCCGTAGTGGTGCTCTCAGACGCTCACCTTGCCAATGGCATGGAACCCTGGCAGGTACCCGATGTCCGGACACTGGTGCAGACTGAACCCGCATTCGCCACCGTTGCCAGTACGTTCAAACCCTATTTGCGTTCGCAAACAGTGCCCATGCAGCGTGTCTGGGCATTGCCGGGCATGGCGGGCTTTGAACATAGAATTGGCGGTTTGGAAAAAGATGCCGAGACGGGTGCCGTCAGCTACGATGCCGCTAATCATCAGGAGATGATGCGTACTCGCCGTGCTAAACTGGATGCACTGAGTTTGGAACTTCCGCCGTTGGAACTTCTTGGTTTTGCTGAAAGTCCACTATTAGTACTGGGATGGGGAAGCACTTATGGCGTGCTCAGAAGTGTTTTGGCAGAATGTGAAACCGCACAAGCCACTGCGCCTGCGCGTTTTGCTTATGCGCATCTGCGTTACTTGAGCCCCTTCCCGCCAAACTTCACAAAACTTCTCAACCAGTACAAGAAGCTGCTTATTGTAGAAATGAACTCAGGACAATTGGCGCAGCTGGTGCGCACAAAAACTTCCGCGACTATCCAGACGCTGCAACAGATGACAGGCTTTCCGATTAAAGCTGCAGCAGTGCGCGCAGCCATCAATAAAGCAGTGGCTTAACCCCAATTCATCATTAATATTTTTACAGGATTTCCCGGCATGTTTCAAGCTCCCGCTGTCCAGCAAGCATTGACGGATACACAGCGTGCATTTGTTCCGCCGCCAGTGTATCAAAAACGCGATTTTGTTTCCGCAGAGGCTGTTCGTTGGTGCCCCGGGTGCGGCGATTACGCTATTTTAGCCGCCATGCAGCGTGCCTGCGCTCAGGCTGGCAAACCGCCCCATCAGCATGTCTTTATCAGCGGCATTGGCTGTGCCGCACGTTTCCCGTATTATATGAATACTTACGGTTTTCACACTATTCATGGACGCGCCCCCGGTGTCGCAACAGGATTGGCGCTCACGCGCAGGGACTTGACCACATGGGTGCTCAGTGGTGATGGCGACGCATTGTCCATTGGTGTAGGCCATCTCCTGCACTTACTCAGACGTAATTTGAACATTAACGTCATCTTGTTTAATAATCGCATTTATGGACTGACTAAAGGACAATATTCGCCTACGTCTGAGGCCGGTAAAGTCACGCGTTCCTCGCCGCAAGGCACGCTGGCAACACCCTTTGCCGCTGTCCCATTGGTCATGGCAGCGGGCGCTTCATTTGTGGCGCGTGTCCTGGATAAAGATCTTAAAATGATGGAAGCAGCTTTTACGGCAGCCATGGCGCACTCAGGCAGTGCGTTCATTGAGATCTATCAGAATTGCAATGTTTTCAATGATGGAGCTTATGCCTCATTTACTGATAAATCACTACGCGCTGATACTGTGTTGCATTGTGTGGAAGGCGAGCCGCTGCGCTACGGTACCGCTAAGTGTAAAGTGATCACCTGGGATGGCTATCACTTAGCATCACAGACCTTGCCGCATGAAGCAGCACCGCTTCCAGCAACTACGTGGATCTACCGGACAGCTGCCAGTGAACCCGCTTCCACAGAACGGGTCTTGCCAGTGTCCTTGCGCACAGCACTTATGCAGCAATTAACAGAACGTGAGGACTTGCCGACACCATTTGGAATTTTGCACAGGCATGAACGTCCCTGTTATGAAACTGGCGTGGAAGCTGAAGTGAAAGATGATTTCCTGCCGCAGTTTGCAGACCCCGCCAAACGCGACGCCTGGCTGCAACGTTTTATAACAGGTGATTCGTCCTGAGTTGCTGAACAACGCGCGGGAGCTGAGCTTGCAATTTGCTCAGTGTCCGTAACATGTCCGCTGTAGGATGGTTATCGGCTTAGTATCAATCAAAACGGAACGTGATGATTCCCTGCCGCAGTTTGCAGCCCGCTAAACGCGACTGACGTTTGGCTGCAGTGTTTTATAACAGGTGTTTCGTCCTGAGTTGCTGAACAACGCGCGCGGGAGCTGAACTTGCAATTTGCTCAGTGTTCGTAACATGTTCGCTGTAGGATGGTTATCGGCTTAGTATCAATCAAAACGGAACGTGATGATTCCCTGCCGCAGTTTGCAGCCCGCTAAACGCGACCGACGCTTGGCTGTAACGTTTTATAACAGGTGTTTCGTCCTGAGTTGCTGAACAACGCGCGGAAGCTGAGCTTGCAGTTTGCTCAGTGTCCGTAACGTGTCCGCTGTAGGATGGTTATCGGCTTAGTATCAATCAAAACGGAACGTGATGATTCCTGCCGTATTTTGCAGCCCGCTAAACGCGACTGACGCCTGGCTGCAACGTTTTATAACAGGTGATTCGTCCTGAGTTGCTGAACAACGCGCGCGGGAGCTGAGCTTGCAATTTGCTTAGTGTCCGTAACATGTCCGCTGTAGAATGGTTATCGGCTTAGTATCAATCAGACGGAACGTGATGATTTCCTGCCGCATTTTGCAGCTCCCGCTAAACGCGGCTAATGATTATTTTTATGCAGCACACCAAGTGCACTGAGCGTCTTGCGTACAGTTGACGCTGAACAACGCGCGCGGGAGCTGAGCTTGCAATTTGCTCAGTGTCCGTAACGTGTTCGCTGTAGGATGGTTATCGGCTTAGTATCAAAACGGAACGTGATGATTTCCTGCCGCATTTTGCAGCTCCCGCTAAACGCGGCTAATGATTATTTTTATGCAGCACACCAAGTGCACTGAGCGTCTTGCGTACAGTTGACGCTGAACAACGCGCGCGGGAGCTGAGCTTGCAATTTGCTCAGTGTCCGTAACGTGTTCGCTGCAGGATGGTTATCGGCTTAGTATCAAACGGAACGTGATGATTTCCTGCCGCAGTTTGCAGCCCGCTAAACGCGGCTAATGATTGTTTTTGTGCAGCACACCAAGTGTATTGAGCGTCTTGCGTACAGTTGCCGCTGAACAACGCGCGCGGGAGCTGAGCTTGCAATTTGCTCAGTGTCCGTAACGTGTCTGCTGTAGGATGACTATCGCTTAGTATCAATCAAACTGAACGTGATGACTTCCTGCCGCATTTTGCAGCTCCCGCTAAACGCGGCTAATGATTATTTTTATGCAGCACACCAAGTGCACTGAGCGTCTTGCGTACAGTTGACGCTGAACAACGCGCGCGGGAGCTGAGCTTGCAATTTGCTCAGTGTCCGTAACGTGTCCGCTGTAGGATGGTTATCGGCTTAGTATCAATCAAACGGAACGTGATGATTTCCTGCCGCATTTTGTAGATTCCGCTAACCGCGACCGACGCTTGGCTGTAACGTTTTATAACAGGTGTTTCGTCCTGAGTTGCTGAACAACGCGCGCGGGAGCTGAGCTTGCAATTTGCTCAGTGTCCGTAACATGTTCGCTATAGGATGGTTATCGGCTTAGTATCAATCAAAACGGAACGTGATGATTCCTGCCGTATTTTGCAGCCCGCTAACCGCGGCTAATGATTATTTTTATGCAGCACACCAAGTGTTTTGAGCGTCTTGCGTACAGTTGCTGCTGAACAACGCGCGCGGGAGCTGAGCTTGCAGTTTGCTCAGTGTCCGTAACGTGTCCGCTGTAGGATGGTTATCGGCTTAGTATCAATCAGACGGAACGTGATGATTCCTGTCGCAGTTTGCAGCCCGCTAACCGCGGCTAATGATTATTTTTATGCAGCACACCAAGTGTTTTGAGTGTCTTGCGTACAGTTGCTGCTGAACAGCGCGGGAGCTGAGCTTGCAGTTTGCTCAGTGTTCGTAACGTGTCCGCTGCAAGATGGCTATCGGCTTAGTATCAATCAAACGGAACGTGATGATTTCCTGCCGCAGTTTGCAGCTCCCGCTAACCGCGGCTAATGATAGTTTTTGTGCAGCACACCAAGTGTATTGAGCGTCTTGCGTACAGTTGCCGCTGAACAACGCGGGAGCTGAGCTTGCAGTTTGCTCAGTGTCCGTAACGTGTCCGCTGTAGGCAGGGCATCGGGGTCTTCTGTAGGCAGGGCATCGGGGTCTTCCAAAATATTTGGATCCGACGTTTTGTGTAACTTGCAGCTTTTATCATAAAGTATTTCATTTAATTTTTCTCCCGGACGCAGACCAATGTAGGTAATGCGAATATCGCGTTCTGGCATGTAGCCGCTCAGGCGGATCATGCGGCGAATAAGCGCATCCACACGGACGGGCACACCCATTTTAAACAGGTAAGTTTTACCGGGCGCAGCAGCGGACTGCCGCGCGGCAGTGAGCGTGAACGCACCAATGGTCACCACTAACAGTGCCGCTTCCGAACGTGTCATAAAATAGCGCCGTGTGGCAGGATGCGTCACGGTGACAGGACCGCCAGCAGCTATTTGGTTGGTGAAGAGCGGGATGACTGAACCCACGGCTGCTGATGACATTGCCCAGGCGCACAACCGCGCTGCTCAGCTCGTTATTTTGTCCGTAGTGATGGACAAGGTACTCAGCCAGTTTTTTGGAAGCTCCCATCACACTTTCAGGCACCACGGCTTTATCGGTGGAAACCAGAACAAAACTGGGGATCTTTGCCTGGCGCGCGGCTTGCAATAATGTTTCCGTTGCTAAAACGTTGTTTTTAATGGCTTCTTTTTCATTGCTTTCCATGAGCGGGACGTGTTTGTGGGCGGCAGTGTGGAGAATGCAGTCAATTTTATGCGCCAAGATAATTTCCAAAAGACGCGCCTTATCCCGAACATCGCCAATAAACATGGTGACCCGTGCCGCTACATGTTTGCGCCCGTGAATGGCAATGAGCTTTTGTTCCAGCGTATAAAGTGAATGCTCGCTGCGCGCAATGGCAAGTATTTTTTGTAGCGGATAATAAAGCAGTGCCGTGACCAGCTCGCTGCCGATGCTTCCGCCGGCACCGGTGACCAGTACTGTACTGCGATGAAATGTTTGTGTAAGTAGTGCAGTATTGGCTTTGCGGGTGCGGCGCCCAATGAGATCGGCGGCTAACAATGGGCGCAGCGCTGCCATGGTCAGCGCATGCTGAGTATGCAACTGTTCAGGGATGACGTGCCAGCGTACACTTTTAGGGGGAAGTGTGTCAATCAGCAATGCCAACAGCTTGCGTGACAGCATGGTGATGGCAAAAATAACGTCGGTGATCTGGTGGCGGAGGATCAGCGCCGGCAGGGCAGCCATTGGCGTAGTGGGTGCAATGCTGAGTGTCCGCAGAATTTCATCGTTAGGCTGGTTGGAAAATAAACGCTGCGCCTGCGCGGTCACGCCTACTATGCCAAGGACATCACTGCCGCGCTGCTGCATCAGCTCCCGTAATAATGTTAACGCGCGGCGATCCTCCGCTAAAATTAGACTGCGTCTGAACTTGCCGCGCTTAGTCTGAAAAACAGTAGCTGTCATGAGTGAAAGGGAACTAAGCGTTACTGAGCTTGAAACTTTGAAAAGCGCCTACGCTCCCGCCTGTTTTTTATTATATAATAACTCCTGCACACAGTAGTGTAAAAACAGCAGGAGCGCAGCATAGCTGGGTTAGGACGAATCAATTTGTAAGTATGGAGTCATGCTCAGATGCCGGAATTGCCTGAGGTAGAAGCGGTAGCGGGTGCGCTTACGCGTGTCTTAGCGGGTGCACGTTTTGAATGTTGCGAGTTTATGCAGGCACTGCCGCGCAATGTTGTTTCCACACGGGCTTTATCGCATATTTTTCACCCTTTCAAGGAACTGCCGCTGCCATTTCCAGAATTGAACCTCAGGCGCGCAAGTTATGTTCGGCATTATCAGTTGGCATTGCGGCAGTTTTTTCTGCAGTTAAGCGGTAGTGTTTTAGCAGGCGTGGTGCGCCGCGGTAAGTACTTGCTGTTTGTTTTTGCGCCGCTATCAGGCAGTGGCTGCGGTTATATCTTAGCGCATTTGCGCATGGCGGGTAAATTCTTAGTTTCAAGCGAAACACTTCTCGTACAAAAACCCGAAAATCATCTTCATCTTGCGCTGCGATTTAAGCCGCGGCGCGGCGGCAGTAAAATTTTGTATTACAGTGACCCGCGCTTTGGCGAACTGCTCCCGCTTATTTCAGGCACTGCTTTGCCTTTAAGCTGGACAACCGCTGCCGCAGCACCGTTGCCGGCGGTATTGCAGCGTGTTTGGCAAACGCCGCACACAGCTTTTGGCAAACATGAATACGCCATTTTAAGCTGCTTGACGCAGGCGGCAGTACGGCGGCTGGCACGTGTTGGTTTGGAGCCGCTTGCCCCGCGGACGCTTTTGCCGCTTATCCGCATTATGCAGAAATTGCAGCAAAAATGCCCGCATAGGACACTTTATGCCTTTCTGCTGGACGGTCGCCACATTGCCGGTATCGGTAATATTTATGCCAATGAGCTATGCCATCGTGCAGAGCTGTACCCATTAAAACAGCTCCAATCGCTTAAATACAGCCAGTTACAAAATATTGCCCGCGCACTCAGACATGTTCTGCGCGGTGCCGTGCGGCGGCAGGGCAGCAGCTTGGACAAGCATTTACTAAAAACTAAACCCGCAGCGGCACCAAAAAATTCAAATTCGTCAACCACACATTTCAGATTGCCAGACGGCAGCCCCGGGACCTTTGCACGCGTGCTGCATGTTTATGGGCGCAATGGACTTCCTTGTTTACGGCGCGCCTGCACAGGAACCATTGTCCGCGCAGTCAGCAATGGCCGTTCCCTTTATATTTGCCCGCAATGTCAGCATTAACAATGTCAACATTAAATATGCTGTGCCGCTCACTACCTGCTTAACAATGACGAAATACTTGCCATTGATTGAATATGTGGCAGATTTGACTGCCAATGTCATTAAAAACATTATACAACAGGCAAACTGAAAATTTTTTTTGGTAATTGTTTAAAGTTGTTTGATTTTAGCGTGCTGGCGGATAATTGGTGGTACAATTGGACACCAACCCGCAGGTTATGGAATATGCCAAAAATCGTTTTTAAAACTTTAAAGAGGATATTTATTTTATGAGTACAACGTTGACGGCGGTAGCCGAAAAAAAGATGCGCGATTTTATAAGCTACGTGGAAGCAAGAAACCCGCATCAAGAAGAATTTATTCAAGCAGTCACAGAATTGACCAAGAGTGTCATGCCTTTTGTTTTGGAACATCCGCAGTACCTTAAATACAAGATTTTAGAACGGATGGTGGAACCTGATCGCATCGTGATCTTCCGTGTTTCGTGGCAGGACGATAAAGGCGAGCTGTATGTCAATAGGGCTTGGCGTGTGCAGTTTAATAATTCTATTGGCCCGTATAAAGGCGGTATGCGCTTTCATCCAACGGTGACATTGAGTGTGCTCAAATTTTTGGGGTTTGAGCAATGTTTTAAAAACAGCTTGACGGGATTGCCCATGGGCGGCGCTAAAGGCGGTGCCAATTTTGATCCCAAGGGAAAAAGCGATAGTGAAGTCATGCGTTTTTGTCATTCATTGATGGTGGAACTGCATCGGCATATAGGCGAGGATACCGATGTGCCGGCGGGCGATATTGGCGTGGGCGCACGTGAGATCAGCTACATGTTTGGTCAGTACAAACGCATGGAGAATAAATTTACCGGCGTGCTTACCGGTAAAGGACTTGCTTTTGGCGGGAGCTTGATCCGCAAAGAAGCGACAGGTTATGGTGCCGTGTACTTTGCAGAAAACGCGCTCAATCACATTGGCACTTCTATGGCCGGTAAAACGGTTGCCGTCTCAGGCTCTGGTAATGTGGCTATTTATGTGGCGGAGAAAGCCTTGGTCTTGGGGGCTAAAGTGGTGACGCTCTCCGATTCCAGTGGATTTATTCACGATAGCGATGGCTTCACAGCTGAGAAGTTGGCAACCATCAAGGAAATAAAGGAAGTCAGACGCGGGCGCATTGGTGAATATGTGAAAGCCTATCCGCAAGCGGAATTTCACAAGGGCAAAACTCCCTGGATCATTCCCGCCCAAATTGCTATTCCTTCCGCTACACAAAATGAGCTGACGGAAATCGACGCCAAACGGCTCATTGCCAACAAGGTTGAGCTGGTTTGCGAGGCGGCGAATATGCCTTGTACACAAGCTGCCGTCAACGCATTTTTACAGGCGAACGTTATTTTTAACCCAGGCAAGGCTGCCAATGCCGGTGGTGTGGCGGTTTCAGGCTTGGAGCAAAGTCAGAATTCACTGCGCATTGCCTGGTCCGGAAAGGAAGTGGAAAGCCGCTTGAAAACCATTATGCACGATATTCACAAGCTTTGCGTGCAGTTTGGCGGCACTAAAAAATCGCGTCATGTCAATTATTTGGATGGCGCAAATATCAGCGGCTTTATCAAGATTGCCGATGCCATGGTGGCTTACGGCGTGGTTTAGTATATGGGATTGCTGGAATTTTAAGAAATATTTAATTTTTTCAGTAATCATATTATTCTAAATACATAAGATTCTAGCTGAGGCTGGCCGTCTACTTAGGCCAGCCCTTTTTATTCGCGATACTTTTCTTCACGTACATTTGTTTCTAAATGGGTAAAGCTGTTGTTATCATGGTAGATGGAGGTTTTTTACATAAGACTATCTTGAAGTGCGAGAAAAAACAACCAGATGACTCAGATGATTATGTTGAGCTCATAAAAAAATATATTAATTCAGTTGCTTCTGATGATGAGGAAGTAATGCGTATTCTTTTTTATGACTGTTACCCCTACAAGCCGAATAAGAGAAATGCAACTGAAATACTGCCTATATTGAAAACTCGAAAAAGATTTTCAAAAAAAACATCACCGCTTACCAAGTTAGGGCAAAGTGAGTTGATTGCACTTCGCTTGGGCAGACTAAGACTCCGAGGGTTTCGGAATGTAGCTGAAAGCGAAGATTTAAAAGATGAAAGTTTTAAACCAATTTTTGAACAGAAAGCAGTTGATGTAAAGATAGCAGTTGACATGGTTGTTTATTCACTACATAAACTAATAAGTAGAATTACTTTAATATCTAATGATACAGATTTAATTCCTGCAATGAAAGAAGCTAGGAGAAATGGCATTCAAATAAAAACGGTTTCTTATAATGGTTATAACTTGAATGAACAAGTTATTAAACATTCTGATTTTGTTAAAAAGGTTGATTTTACACAAGAAAACAGACTTGTGTCAGCTGCTGAACGACGTTAATGTCAGCTGCTTCATGAAAGTAGCCGACGCGATGATGGCTTATGGCATAGTTTACTGTACGAATTATTGGAATTTTTAAAAAATATTCAACTTTTTTCCGATAATCACGTTAATATATATATACATGAGATTCTATCTGAGGCTGGCCGCTACTTAGGCCAGCCCTTTTTTCTTAAACATTTGTTTCAGCCCCTTTCCCATAAGCTGGGTGGCGTGCGTGCCGCGGCAAAAAGCGGCGTGTAAAAAACGCGTTTTAACGTGAGCGCATGCTCAGGCACACGCGCTTTGGCGCGGTGTGGGGTCGCACGCAGCCAGCAAGGCACGGACATCGTGCGGTTCAGCGCGCATACGCGCGAGCTGGAGCGCATTGTCAATACGGTTGAGCTGGTTTGGAGCAAAGTTAGAATTCACTGCGCATTGGGAAGTGGAGAGCCGCTTGAAAACCATTAAGCACGATATTCACAAGCTCTGCGAGCAGTTTGGCGGCACTAAAAAATCGCATTATGTCAATTATTTGGATGGTGCGAATATTAGCGGCTTTATTAAGCTTGCCGATGCCATGGTGGCTTACAATGTGGTTTAATGTATGGGATTGCTGGAATTAAACATTTATTTCAGTCCCCCGTCCATAAGCTGGGCGGCGGTGTGTGTGCCGTGGGAAAAAGCGGCGTGTAAAAAACGCGTTTCAGCGTGAGCGCATGCCCCGGCACACGCGCTTTGGCGCGTGTGGGGTCGCACGCAGCCAGTAAGGCACGGACATCGTGCGGTTCGGCACACATACGCATGAGCTGGAGCGCATTGGGTAAGTGGGGAGCCGCTTGAAAACCATTATGCACGATATTCACAAGCTCTGTGAGCAGTTTGGCGGCACTAAAAAATCGCGTCATGTCAATTATTTGGATGGTGCGAATATCAGCGGCTTTATCAAGCTTGCCGATGCCATGGTGGCTTACAATGTGGTTTAATGTATGGGATTGCTGGAATTAAACATGAGTTTCAATCCCCGTCCATAAGCTGGGCGGCGGCGTGCGTGCCGTGGCAAAAAGCGGTGTGTAAAATCGCTTTAACGTGAGGGCATGCCCCGGCACACGCGCTTTGGCGCGTGTGGGGTCGCAGCAGCCAGCAAGGCACGGACATCGTGCGGTTCAGCGCGCATACGCGCGAGCTGGAGCGCATTGCCAATACGGTTGAGCTGGCTTGGAGCAAAGTTAGAACTCACTGCGCATTGGGAAGTGGAGAGCCGCTTGAAAACCATTAAGCACGATATTCACAAGTTCTGCGAGCAGTTTGGCAGCACTAAAAAATCGCATTATGTCAATTATTTGGATGGTGCGAATATCAGCGGCTTTATTAAGCTTGCCGACGCCATGGTGGCTTACAATGTGGTTTAATGTATGGGATTGCTGGAATTAAACATTTATTTCAGTCTCCCGTCCATAAGCTGGGCGGCGGTGTGTGTGCCGTGGGAAAAAGCGGCGTGTAAAAAACGCGTTTCAGCGTGAGCGCATGCCCCGGCACACGCGCTTTGGCGCGTGTGGGGTCGCATGCAGCCAGCAAGGCACGGACATCGTGCGGTTCGGCACACATACGCGCGAGCTGGAGCGCATTGCCAATAAGCGAGCGCACCATGCCGTAAAGAAAGGCATTCCCATACAACTCCAGCTGCAATGTCTGCCCCAAAATGAGCTGATCCACTTTGTACAGCGTGCGGACGTTGTTTGGCGGACGCTCAGCTGCGCGCTGCTGCCGCGTACGCGTGGCGAATGTACTGAAATCATGTGTTCCCTCAAAAACTTTGAGCAAACGTAGAAATCGTCCGCACTCCAACGGGTACGGGTAATGATAACTGCTGCTTAAGGCAGCTGCATTGGGCGCGATGCCTGTGTAGAGACGATATTGATACACGCGGACTTTTGCACTGTAACGCGGGTGAAAATCCCCGGTCGCTGAGAATTGCCGCAATATACGAATACTTGCGGGAAGTTTGTTATTGAGAATGCGCGGTAAGTTGGCGGCGCCTATTTGCCTGAGCCGTGCAGTTGGCAGCTCCACCAATAGCAGTTGTTCATCGGCATGAACGTTGCTATCGGTGCGCCCGGCAGCAACGCTGGCGATGGAACACGCAAATAATTTGCTTAGTGTTTGATTGACGGCGTCCTGGATGGTATGTCCGTGCGGCTGCTTTTGAAAACCCTGATAACTGCTGCCATCGTAACAGAGGACGAATGTAATGGCTAAACGGCGTGCTGGCACTGCTCAGGAACTGGCTGTTTTGCTTGGCAATGGCTCCTGCTCCAGCACTATTTTTTCTTTTTGCAGCTTTTGCAATGTGAAATCGTTTTCGGCTGCCAGTGCCTCAGCTTTTTCTTTAACTTCTTTATAAAGATCGCGCGCTTTATTCATGAGGACGGATGGTTTTTGCCGCGAACTTTTGCCGAACCCAAATACCTTTGACAATGTATTGCGTGATTTTTCCATACGCTTATACTGGGCATAGGCTGTCGCTTCTAAGGCTAAAAATTCAAGACTGAGGTAATTGTTTAAATAAAGAAAACCATTGAACCCAAGGTCTTTATTCACATCCGGACCATAAATTTCAACAGCAAAATTGTCCTTGGAAACAGCTGGTTTGTAAAGCGATTTCAGATGATGCGAGGATTCTAAATAAGCAGTATAACGAAAATATTGTTTAAGCGCAGCATAAGGGGGAATCAACTCTGAGTCATGAGTGCCGGCAATAATATCACCGATGCACCAAGCGGCGCGAATAGCGGCAATCGATTTTTTAGCTTCCGCAAAACTGCCAAACGAACAGTACGCATAACAGAGAATAGCCAGAAAATACCCCACAAGCCCGTTTTCTAATGTTCGGTAGGAATCGAAATCTACCTGCGGACTTAGCTCACGCCCCTGGCGTCTTCTGAATTTTTCATCTGCGCGGAGCCCTGTGTAGTTGTAAAAATCTTTGCGGTTAAAATCTTCTGAAAGTGCAGCGAACCAACAGTTGGGACAGATAAAAATATTGTAAATGTAGGGGTAAATTTCACCAAATTTTTTACTGAATTTATAGGTTTGTTTGAGCTCCGCATCTATATCAATGCTGATGAGACGACCGTGGCCAAATCGCATGACCTCTTTCTTAAAACTGTGCTCGCACACCGGGCATTTGATCGGAACGTCGTGAAAAAATGAATTCTGATGCGGGGGCGCTTCGGGGGTTGTGGTCATTGGTTTCCTCCTTTAGCTGGCGCGGCTTGAAGACCGCTGTTTATTGTTTTAAATGTTGAATAATAGCATTGGCAGTCATTTCCAAATCATGAAGAAAATGTTCCACCTTGCGAACAAAATAGTTATAACAAACAATGCTGGGAATGGCGATGATGAGACCGAATGCTGTGGTGAGCAAGGCCTCAGAAATGCCGCCCGCAAGCTGTGCGCTCTCCAAACTGCCCTGCGAAATAACAATAAAAGCTTTGATCATGCCAATAACAGTTCCCAATAACCCTAAGAGCGGGGCAATGGCGGCAATGGTGGAGAGCGCAGCCAGCCGCTGTTCCAATAGCGGCAGCAATTTATCGCGTTCAGCGAGAATAAGCTTTTCAAGATAAGCTGCTTCGTGCGCAGCGGATTTGAGCAGGAGTTCAATGACACGCGCAGAAAGATTGCTGGCGAGCTCTTGCAAACAAAATTGGCGCGCCGCTTCAATGCGCTCCGCCGATGGAAATTTTCCAAGCACTTCAATGATTTTCTGCGTAAAGCTTTCACCGCCCACTTTCACGCGCCCCAACATAAAAAATCGTTCAATGATGATGGCGCTTGCAATGATGGAGACTAACAGCAGAACCCACAGGACAGGACTGGTTAAAAAGAGCTGGAGCATAAC
The DNA here is from genome assembly GCA_965249715.1 of Spirochaetota bacterium. GTDB lineage: Bacteria > Spirochaetota > UBA12135 > COTS27 > COTS27 > COTS27. The sequence goes on from CBDFMP010000046.1 coordinate 200,283, forward strand.
ACGTAACGATGGAATATTAAGTTAATGGGAATGGCGGCTGCGCGGTTTTGGTTTTTGACTGCGCGTGTCTGTTTTGCGGGCGCCGATAACCGCTTGAACGGTGGATGGGACAACCGACGGTTGCATGGTTGGTGAACCAACGGGCGATGATGCCATTGTGGTGGCCAGCTTTTGAATTTGGCGATGTTTGTTTTCCAGCTGACGAAGCATGACCTTTATTTTATTGTGTAAGGTTTGACTTTTACGGCTTTGTGTGAAAGGCGACTTTTGGCTGCCGCGTGTCTGTTGTGCACTACTGAGGTATTTGTGACTGTACTTGCCTAATTCTATATAAAGCTGAGCGAGCTTATTGTCAAGGATTTGTAAATCAATTTTTAGAATTTGCAAAACAATATGCGGTTGTTCCTGCTTGACTTGCTGATGTTTGCGCATACGCGCAAACTTGACAATATTCTGCCAGTTTGTGGCGCCGCGCTGTAAGGGTAAACGCAGCGGGGAGGCTTGTCTCAGTAGCCGATTTTGTTTGTATTTTTGCCATAAGTGGATTAAGCGACGGTGAATTTGTAAAGATGCCATTTGACTGAATGGTGCGGCAGTGTGGCTGTGCGGGCAGGCAAACGTGTTTTCCATAAGGAATGCCTGAGAATTATACCATTATTTCCATACTGAGCGCCCATGCTTGTTTGAACTAAGCGCCACTCGCTTTATTCAAATATCGGAAAGCTTGCGCAGGATACTCACAATATTTATTTTATGGATAGTTTGAACTGTCATAATTGTCGCCATGCCGCATTTTAGCGCCACGGCGCGCGCGGATGGGGTTGTTTTTTACAATAAATGTTATAATACCTGTAAACCTTAATTTCAATGACAAACAATCAAGACACTGAAGTTTACTGATCATACAGTAAACCCGTGTTGGTTTTTATTGTGCGCAACTATGGTGGGTTCAGGAAGGTGCCCGTAAGATGATTGGACGAAGGAATAAAACTTATATTGCGAATGCCAGCTTTGATGAAACGGTCATCGGCGAGCATGCTTATTTTTATGGTACTATTGAAGCGGTTAAGTCGGTGCGTATAGACGGGTTTTATTCCGGGCCCTCGTTGAAAGCGGATATGGTGTCAATTGGCAAAACAGGAAAAGTGAAAACAAACATTTATGCAGCAACTGTTTTTTTAGAAGGCGTGCTGTTAGGCGATATTGTTGCCAGTACACGTGTCCTTTTGATGCCGAATTCAATGCTGGTCGGTAATATTTCAGCGCCGGAAATGATCACAAGCCGTGGTGTGTTGTTTGAAGGTGTTTGTCGCGTCTCCAGCGATATGGAAGCGGATATTGGCAAATTGGTACGTGAACAATTTAAGCAACTTCCAGATCATCACAAGCAAATGGGCATTATTTCTGATAAATCCTGAGCTGCGTGTTGATGACACTCACTTGACAGGCGAAAGTGGCGATTGTGGCGAAAGTGGCTTTGCGGCAATCCTTGCGTTTGGTGCTGACAGCAGGAGATCCTGTTGGCATTGGTGCGGAGCTGATTTGGAAAGTATTGGCGCATGTGGCGGCGGGGACACGCGGCCCTGCGCGTGCGCTTAAACAGGCACTGACGACAAACGCACTTGAACTCAATGTGATGGGGCTGGCGTCTGCTTTTGCCCAGACCTTGACAACATTACCGCAGTTTCGCCAGCAGGCGCGCATCACCGCAAGCCACTTAGTGATGAAGAAATTGGCTGTCCCGTTTACCGCCTGTCCCGCTGCCGCTGCAGACAAAACACCGCTGCTTTTAGGGAAACCATCAGCTTTAACGGGACAAGCGGCTTTAGCGGCACTCAAACACGGCTGTGAACTCATTGAAACAGGTAAGGCTGATGCACTGGTGACCGCTCCGCTTAGTAAAGCCAGTGTGGCGGCTAGCGCCCCTCAGTTTGTGGGACATACGGAGTACTTGGCGGATTATTTTAAAACAACACGTTTAGCCACAGCCAAACAAGGTTTTCCCGGTTACATGCCCGCGCGGACGCACAGGCAGACAGGCGGTTTGCTGGCACCGCAGCTTTCAATGGGGTTTATGGCACCGCAGTTTAACCTTGTGTTGATGACGCGTCATCTGGCATTGCGTGCAGTGTCGCGTGCGCTCACGCACACGGCTATTCGTTTAGCGCTCTGCCATGCGGCTTTTTTGGCGGCGCTTACAACAACACGACAGAAATTGCAGCGCATAGCTGTTCTGGCATTGAATCCGCACGGCGGCGAGGGTGGACTTTTTGGCACTGAGGAGGAACGCTTGACGACGGTTATGCAGACCTTGCGCACGCAGCCGCCAACATGGCCAGCCCTGCCGCCGCTGGCATGGGATGGCCCCTTAGCAGCCGATACCGCATTTATGCAGGTCGGGCGCAAACGCCGCTACCAACATGTAGTGGCGTGTTATCACGATCAAGGTTTAATCCCGCTTAAATGGTCTGCAGCCGGGCAGGCTGTGCAAGTGACCCTCGGATTGCCGTTTATCAGGACTTCGCCCGCACACGGAACGGCATTTGACATTGCCGGCAGCAATAGCGCCGACCCCACATCGTTATTAGCTGCAGTGGAGGCAGCATGGCGCCTCAGTAAACGTTACCGATTATTGACACGGCGTTATCAGCACACAACAAATGACAACAAATGAAAGGTTTTAAAAGTTCTTCCGCACAATCCGCTGCAGCGAACCATTCACTGATAGCGTTCACATCGCTTAAAGGCGGCGAAGTATCCGCGTTAGGCAAGCAGCGTTTATGGTCTGCAGCCGGGCATGCCGTGCAAGTGACCCTCGGATTGCCGTTTATCAGGACTTCGCCCGCACACGGAACGGCATTTGCATTGCCGGCAGCAATAGCGCGCCGACCCCACATCGTTATTAGCTGCAGTGGAGGCAGCATGGCACCTCAGCAAACGTTACCGATTATTGACACGGCGTTATCAGCACACAACAAATGAAAGGTTTTAAAAATTCTTCCGCACAATCCGCTGCAGCGAACCATTCACTGATAGCGTTCACACCGCTTAAAGGCGGCGAAGTGTCCACGTTAGGCAAGCAGCGTTTATGGTCTGCAGCCGGGCATGCCGTGCAAGTGACCCTCGGATTGCCATTTATCAGGACTTCGCCCGCACACGGAACGGCATTTGACGTTGCCGGCAGCATGGCGCCTCAGCAAACGTTACCGATTATTGACACGGCGTTATCAGCATACAACAAATGAAAGGTTTTAAAAATTCTTCCGCACAATCCGCTGCAGCGAACCATTCGCTGATAGCGTTCACACCGCTTAAAGGCGGCGAAGTGTCCACGTTAGGCAAGCAGCGTTTATGGTCTGCAGCCGGGCATGCCGTGCAAGTGACCCTCGGATTGCCATTTATCAGGACTTCGCCCGCACACGGAACGGCATTTGACATTGCCGGCAGCGATAGCGCGCCGACCCCACATCGTTATTAGCTGCAGTGGAGGCAGCATGGCACCTCAGCAAACGTTACCGATTATTGACACGGCGTTATCAGCACACAACAAATGACAACAAATGAAAGGTTTTAAAAATTCTTCCACACAATCCGCTGCAGCGAACCATTCACTGATAGCGTTCACACCGCTTAAAGGCGGCGAAGTGTCCGCGTTAGGCAAGCAGCGTTTATGGTCTGCAGCCGGGCATGCCGTGCAAGTGACCCTCGGATTGCCATTTATCAGGACTTCGCCCGCACACGGAACGGCATTTGCATTGCCGGCAGCAATAGCGCGCCGACCCCACATCGTTATTAGCTGCAGTGGAGGCAGCATGGCACCTCAGCAAACGTTACCGATTATTGACACGGCGTTATCAGCACACAACAAATGACAACAAATGAAAGGTTTTAAAAGTTACAATCCGCTGCAGCGAACCATTCACTGATAGCGTTCACACCGCTTAAAGGCGGCGAAGTGTCCGCGTTAGGCAAGCAGCGTTTATGGTCTGCAGCCGGGCATGCCGTGCAAGTGACCCTCGGATTGCCATTTATCAGGACTTCGCCCGCACACGGAACGGCATTTGACATTGCCGGCAGCAATAGCGCGCCGACCCCACATCGTTATTAGCTGCAGTGGAGGCAGCATGGCACCTCAGCAAACGTTACCGATTATTGACACGGCGTTATCAGCATACAACAAATGAAAGGTTTTAAAAATTCTTCTGCACAATCCGCTGCAGCGAACCATTCGCTGATAGCGTTCACACCGCTTAAAGGCGGCGAAGTGTCCACGTTAGGCAAGCAGCGTTTATGGTCTGCAGCCGGGCATGCCGTGCAAGTGACCCTCGGATTGCCATTTATCAGGACTTCGCCCGCACACGGAACGGCATTTGACATTGCCGGCAGCGATAGCGCGCCGACCCCACATCGTTATTAGCTGCAGTGGAGGCAGCATGGCACCTCAGCAAACGTTACCGATTATTGACACGGCGTTATCAGCATACAACAAATGACAACAAATGAAAGGTTTTAAAAATTCTTCCACACAATCCGCTGCAGCGAACCATTCACTGATAGCGTTCACACCGCTTAAAGGCGGCGAAGTGTCCGCGTTAGGCAAGCAGCGTTTATGGTCTGCAGCCGGGCATGCCGTGCAAGTGACCCTCGGATTGCCATTTATCAGGACTTCGCCCGCACACGGAACGGCATTTGCATTGCCGGCAGCAATAGCGCGCCGACCCCACATCGTTATTAGCTGCAGTGGAGGCAGCATGGCGCCTCAGCAAACGTTACCGATTATTGACACGGCGTTATCAGCACACAACAAATGACAACAAATGAAAGGTTTTAAAAATTCTTCCACACAATCCGCTGCAGCGAACCATTCGCTGATAGCGTTTACACCGCTTAAAGGCGGCGAAGTGTCCGCGTTAGGCAAGCAGCGTTTTATGGTCTGCAGCCGGGCATGCCGTGCAAGTGACCCTCGGATTGCCATTTATCAGGACTTCGCCCGCACACGGAACGGCATTTGCATTGCCGGCAGCAATAGCGCGCCGACCCCACATCGTTATTAGCTGCAGTGGAGGCAGCATGGCGCCTCAGCAAACGTTACCGATTATTGACACGGCGTTATCAGCACACAACAAATGACAACAAATGAAAGGTTTTAAAAATTCTTCCACACAATCCGCTGCAGCGAACCATTCGCTGATAGCGTTTACACCGCTTAAAGGCGGCGAAGTGTCCACGTTAGGCAAGCAGCGTTTATGGTCTGCAGCCGGGCAGGCTGTGCAAGTGACCCTCGGATTGCCGTTTATTCGTACTTCGCCCGCACACGGAACGGCATTTGCATTGCCGGCAGCAATAGCGCGCCGACCCCACATCGTTATTAGCTGCAGTGAAGGCAGCATGGCGCCTCAGCAAACGTTACCGATTATTGACACGGCGTTATCAGCACACAACAAATGACAACAAATGAAAGGTTTTAAAAATTCTTCCACACAATCCGCTGCAGCGAACCATTCACTGATAGCGTTCACACCGCTTAAAGGCGGCGAAGTATCCACGTTAGGTAAGCAGCGTTTCGGTGCATTTAAAGGCGTGTACCTTCCCACCATTTTAAACCTGCTGGGGCTCATGATGTACTTGCGCCAGGGCTGGGTGGTAGGCAATGCCGGGCTCTTAGGCGCACTTTCCATCGTTGTGTTTTGCTGTGTCATCACCGGTATCACCGCATTTGCCATTTCTTCAATCATCACCAATATTAGAATTGGTTCGGGTGGTGTATTTTCTTTGGTCAGTCAAAGTTTGGGACTGCAAGTGGGGGGGAGTATTGGTATTCCGCTTTTTTTGGTGCAGGCGCTTTCTGCTGTCCTTTACATGTTTGGATTTATTGAAGCTTGGGAATTTGTTTTTCCGGATCATTCGCGGATCTGGGTGACGGTAGGATTATGTTCAGCTTTGTTTTTGATTGCTTTTATTGGCGCCAATTTTGCATTTCGCGTACAAATCTTTGTTGCCATCATCGTCGTCTGCGCGTTATTATCTATTTTTGGTGGTGTTTTTAACCATCCTGTTCAGCCAGTGGCTGCTGTGGAATTGTGGGGAAAATTTGAAGATGCTTCTTATTGGGAATTGTTTGCCATTTATTTTCCCGCCGTTACGGGCATTAAAGTGGGCGCTTCCATGTCCGGCAGTCTGCGCACGCCGCGTAAAAGCATCCCAACCGGTACGCTCTTTGCCTGGGCTACGGCAACCTTTGTTTACATAGCATTGTGTTTCTGGTACGCGTTTATGGGAACAGCCGATGTGCTGCGCAGTAATTTTCTCTTCTCCGTAAAATACGCCTTTATCAGTGAATGGGTGATTTTGGGCATTATGTGTTCGTGTTTTACTGCAGCGCTTACTTCCATTGTTGCCGCACCACGGGTTTTGCAGGCATTGAGCTCTCATAATATTTTTCCCTTTTCCAAACAATTTAAACCACTAAAACGCGGTGAACCGCGTAACGCTTTCCTTGCCACGGCAGTGCTCATTTCTGTAATTCTCTTAGCCTTTCGCGATATTAATGCCATTGCCCCAGTGATCACACAGTTTTTTATTGTGATTTATTTCATCATTAACAGTGTGCTTGTGATTGAAACGCGGTTGAATTTAGTAAGCTTCCGCCCGCAACTGCGCTTGCCTGTTTGGCTGCCGGCACTTGGCAGTATCATGGCGCTTGCCGCGATGATCATTATTTCCCCGATTTTGGGACTTTTTTCCTTGATTTGTATTGCATTGTTATACTTTTATCTCAGCCGTAAACAATTGCAAACACCCTGGGAAACGGTGCAAAGCGGGTTATGGGCGGCACTGGGCGAATGGTTCATGCGCTGGGCGCTGCGCAGCGGCAGCGCTGAAAATCGCCGTATTTGGAAACCCGCCTTTCTTGTGCCTGTCACACAGGTGGCAACACTGAGAAACTGGTACCGCCTTTTAGCGGCCATACTGGAACCACAGGGTTCATTGCATGTTATTCAGCTGGAACGCCGTACAACTCCATTGCACTTATTGACGCGTCCGTTTCGCGCCAAACACCTGCGCACGCCGCACAAAACCGCCGCATTGGCTTCCCCGCTCATGAATCGTGTCTTAAACGCTTTTCGCACAAAGGGCATTCATGTCATGGCTGCCAGCTTAACGGTGCCTGATTATCTTTCCGGGTTGGCTTCCGTTACGGCACTGGCTCAGAATTTTTTCCCAACACCCAATAGCTTGTTTATTCCCCTGCGCGAGTACAGCACAACAGAACTCAATACCATCATCGCCTTCACGCGTAAAGAACATAAAGCTGTCGTCTTTTTTGACAGCGCACAATTCTCGCCAACAGGACGTGAGCAGGAGGTGGTGGTCTGGGTGCGCGATCAAACACCCAAATGGCACCTTTCACTCAGTATGAGTAATTTGGATTACGCTATTTTATTGGGTTATCAGCTGAAAAAGAACTGGCGCGCACGGCTGCGCCTGGTGTGTGCCGTCAAACATGCCGACCAGCAGCCGTATGCAGAAGAATACCTGCAACAACTCATAGCATTGGCGCGCCTGGGCGAAAACGTGAGCTTGCACGTCACCACAGTAAGTTTTATTGACAGTCTTAAACTATTTTCTTCTGCAGACCTGCATATCATTGGCCTGGGCGCGGTTGTGGATAAACGCGAGCTCATGCGGCTAAGCCGCTCCGTTCGCAGTGCCTGTTTGTTTGTTAAAGATTCGGGCGCTGCCTTGGAAAGCGCACTGGTCTGAGACCACCGCTGCTCAACCTGAATACCTTAGTTTTAAAGCCCTTTTATGCGATAGTGGTAAAGTATGATACTGGGTGCTAAAATTAAAAGCTTCTTTGGCAAGCGCACTGAACCAACACCGTCAGCCCCGCCCCCGGAAATGCCAGCAGCGGAGAATTCGCCTGTTTGTCTGGCTGATGATTATTTTTTGGCAGTCCAATGTGAACGTGCTGAGTGCAGACGCTGTTTGGCTGGAGAATTGTATAAATTTTGTCCGCAATGCGGCGCAGCAGTAACGGTTTGTTACGATTATTACGCGTTATTCAATATTAGAGCCTTAGGTACGGCTGCTGTTGATGAACAGCAGCTAAAAAAACAGTTTCGTGAACTGTCTTTGTTATATCACCCCGATGCTCAGCCGCAAGCCGCCGCCCACAGGCACCAGCATGATAATTTTGCCTTTCTCAAGGAAGGGTTCGATGTTTTAAGTGTGCCTGCCAGCGAACGCAGCTATAGACAGCAGTATGTGACCGTTTTAACAACCTTGTATCCTGAGCGGACGGCGGCGGCGGCAATTTTGCCGCCGCCGCCGCCGCCTGTAGCTGAACAATCGCCTGCAGGACTAATACGCTTGATGCGCATGGGACTGACGGTGAGCGATTTATGTGTGACAGGGGTGATCGTTTTCTTAGTGATGCGTACGTATTTATGGGGAGCGGCGATGGCATTGGTGGGGGCCTGGACCTATTTTAAGAAAACTCGCCAGCTAACCGCCTGGCTGAGTACTAAATGGCAACACAAGGTTTGAAGTATTTTGTAAATTACTTGTTTGCACAACGGCATAAAATCATGTTATAATAGCTGAAGTTAATATCACTTTCGGATTGATTAAGCGGGAGTAGCTCAGTTGGCTAGAGCATCTGCTTGCCATGCAGAATGTCGCGGGTTCGAGTCCCGTTTCCCGCTATTCGTTTGTCAGGTTCGCAGCTTAACGGGAGCTCCAGGCTAGTATCAGGTAAGGCAACAATGGAGCTTAAGACTTCCACTAAACAAATAACCGCCACAGAAGTTCAATTGCAGGTGGAGTTTTCCGCTGCCGAACTGAAAGAACCATTGGCGCGTTTAACCACTCAGTATGCAGCAAAACTGGAATTGCCCGGTTTTAGAAAGGGCAAAGTGCCGCTGCATCTCGTTAAAACACGCTTTAAAGACAACTTACGCGCAGAAGCGCTGGAACAAACGTTGCCAGCGGTGATTGAACAGGCTATCAAACAGGAAAAACTGGAAACTTATGGGCCGCCCGTCTTTAACCAGTCACAGGATGATGTTGCCACTTTTGCAGCTGAAAGCGCTATTAAGTTTACTGTTAATTTTGCACTGCCGCCTACTGCCAAACTTAAAGGCTTAAATTCGGTGCTGCTGTTGGATCATGTCGTCACGATTCCCAATACAGCTGTCCAAGCGGCACTGGAAGACGCCACGCTTTCTTATACAAAGCTGACAGCCGTGCAAACAAGCGCCGAACGTAAAGATTTGCTTAAAGCCACACTTGTTTTTAACGATGAGCGTTATCGCAGTTACAACTTAAGCGAACATTCGTTTATGTTTGTAACAAGCGGCGGCGGCGCGCGTCCGCAGTACTTAAATGATTTGGAATCCACTATTCTCAGTATGCGCAGTGGCGAAGAACGCACGCTGAACGTTGCCTTTAAAACTGCTCCCGCAGAAGAATCAACAAACACCCAGCTTAAATAATATTACGACTGAGGTCAAAATTGCCCTGCATAGCGTGAAACGGCGTGCAGAACTGGTATGGAACGAGGCATTGCTTGAGAAGTTGGGTGTGAAAACAGAATTGGAATATCGTACGCAGCTGCGGACACAACTGGAAAAACAGGGGCAGGAACTGCTCAAACAGCTGCAGCTTCAGGAAATTTTGCTTTCATTGCATGCAAGTGGCAAATTTCGCATCCCCGAGCTGGCTGTGGAACATTACCTGCAGCATGAATGGGCGCGTTATCGTGAGTACTTGCTCCAACACCTGGGACAAGAACAACAACACGCGAAGTTAATGAAAGAACTCCCGCAGCAGCCATCCGCTCAGTGGGCTGAAACTGCCCGTCCCAAAGCCGAACGCGGCGTGTGCCATACCTTGATCTTTCAGGAACTCAAACAACTTTATCCACCCGTTGTCACTGAAGACCTGCTCACAAACCGCTTGCAGAGACTTGCTAAACAATTGGGACGTCCTGAAAGCGACGTGCCGGCATTGAAATTGGAACTGGAGCAAAATAAACAACTGACCGAACTGAAACAGGATTTGGAACAGACCTTGGTCTGGGATGCCGTACGTAAACATTGCAAACATAAACGCGGAAAATCCGTAACATTGGCTGAACTGGAAACCTTGCTGCGAACTGCTCAGCAAAATGCTTAAAAATGCTTGAACTGGTGAATAAGCAGCTTAACTTCTTAAAATACGCTCATGTCACGCCAACTGAAAATGAGCTCAACAATAATCAAGTTTTATTAAAAATGTGAGTAAACTGATGATGATCCCTTATGTCATTGAACAGACCAATCGCGGGGAACGCGCTTATGATATTTATTCACGGATGTTGAAAGATCGCATCATTTTTTTAACCGGTGAAATAAACGATGTGATTTCTAATGCCATTGTTGCCCAGCTCTTGTTTTTGGAAAGTCAGGACAGGGATAAGGATATTTATTTTTATATTAACAGCCCCGGCGGCGTGATCTCATCGGGATTTGCCATTTACGACACCATGCAGTACGTCAAAAACGATGTGGTGACCTTGTGCATAGGTCAGGCGGCTTCCATGGGCGCTTTTCTGCTGGCAAACGGTGCCGCCAAAAAACGTTTTGCCACGCGCAATAGCCGCATTATGCTGCATCAGCCAATGGGCGGCGTTCAGGGTCAAGCAACAGATATTCAAATTCAGGCAAAAGAAATTCAGCGTTATAAGGAACTCATTAATACCATTCTAGCCGAGCGCACCGGTAAAACGGTGAAACAAGTCACGGATGATACAGAACGCGATCATTTTATGAGTGCGAAAGAGGCACTTACTTATGGCTTAGTGGATGAGGTGATCAGCACGCGCGCAGAAGTAACCGCAGACTGAGCCAACAAGCCCGGCGCTGCCGAAAAATGCAAGGCTGGTCACTCAGTCATGCAGCGGCAACCATGGCTAAACAATTTGCCGCGGCAGCTTAACAGGTGCTGAACAAGTAACGTTCATCATAATTGCAATGCCCAAACAATCCGACCCATCGTCCAAAACGCAGACGCGCCCGACAACCAGCTCCGCCAAAGGCGCTGAGCATGAACATAAAACCGCGCCGCCCATGCCGCGATGTTCATTTTGCGGTCTCAGTGTCAATAAACGTCCTGCGCTTGCCGGTAAAAATAATGCCATTATCTGTTTGCAATGCGCCAGTAAAAGTAAAGAACTTTTAGAACGCGAACTGGCGGCGGAGCAGCAACGCGATCAGCTGAATGTCCTGCGTGAACATTTGGCATCGCCGCGTGTTTTGCATGAATTTTTATCGCAGCATGTTATTGGACAAGCGCAGGCTCAACGCGTCCTGGCGGTAGCCGTTTATTTGCATTACAAACGCATCCTTAACCAACTGGAAGGTAATAAGACTTTAGCGAAAGAGTACGCTGCTTTTGCTGAGATAGAACTAGATAAAGCCAATGTGCTGTTGATTGGTCCAAGTGGCGCCGGTAAAACGCTGCTGGCGGCTACACTTGCGCGCTGGATAGGGGTGCCGTTTGCCATTGCCGATGCCACGACGCTGACACAGGCGGGGTATGTTGGCGATGATGTCGAAAATATTCTTTTGCGCTTATTGCAAAATGCTCAACACGATGTGAGCTGGGCGGAGAAGGGCATTATTTTTATTGATGAAATTGACAAGTTGGGGCGTAAGAGCGAAAGCTCTTCTATTACGCGCGACGTTTCCGGTGAGGGTGTGCAGCAGGCTTTGCTTAAATTAATAGAAGGGACCACCGCACGCGTACCCTTGCAGGGCGGACGTAAACATCCGCAGGGGCAAGCGGTGACCATTAATACAGAACAGATTCTTTTTATTGCCGGCGGCGCTTTTGTGGGCTTGGAAGAATTGGTGCGGCGGCGCACACAGCTGAGTGCCATTGGTTTTAACGCCGGTGGAACTCAGCAGCAACAGCAAACATCGCAGGATGGCTGGGAGCAAGACATTATTCCCGACGATCTGGTTAAATACGGGTTAATCCCGGAACTGGTGGGACGTTTGCCGGTCATAACGGGATTGAGTGAACTTAACGCTGCTGAACTCAGGCAAATTCTCACTGAACCCAAACATGCGCTCATGAAACAATATGCAAAACTTCTGGCTATGGAAGGACTGACCATGGATGTGAAAAAAGATTTTTATGATTATGTGGTGACGGAAGCTGTTGCTTTGAAAACGGGCGCACGCGCACTGAAAACAATTTTAGAACGCATTATGAGCCCCATTTTTTACGAAGCGCCTGAACGCAAGGCGAAACGGGTTGTCCTCAGTGGCAAAACGCTTGCAAGCGGTCAATTTTTTTATTGAGCCAATTTTTTAGCGAGCCGATTGTGGTAAATTGGCGTATTTCTCTACAGAGGGACTATGAAATATTCTCAGTTGAAAGCTGCTGAGCTGCAGCAAGCGCCATTAGTGCCATTAGTGCAATGGTCAGCTGAACAGGCTGTGTTTGCGCGGGCGGTGGATTATGTGAAATTATTGGCGCTCCTAGCTGTGGAGCGCGCGGCTTCAGGACACCCCGGCATGGTCTTAGGCTGCGCACCGTTTACGAAGCGCCTGAACGCAAGGCGAAACGGGTTGTCATCAGTGGCAAAACGCTTGCAAGCGGTCAGTTTTTTTATTGAGCCAATTTTTTATTAAGCCGATTGTCGTGAATTGGCGTATTTCTCTACAGAGGGACTATGAAACATTCTCAGTTGAAAGCTGCTGAGCTGCAGCAAGCGCCATTAGTGCCATTAGTGCAATGGTCAGCTGAACAGGCTGTGTTTGCGCAGGCAGTGGATTATGTGAAATTATTGGCGCTCCTGGCTGTGGAGCGCGCGGTTTTAGGACACCCCGGCATGGTCTTAGGCTGCGCACTGTTGAAGCGCCCGAGCGCAAGGCGAAACGGGTTGTCCTCAGTGGCAAAACCGCTTGCAAGCGGTCAATTTTTTTATTGAGCCAATTTTTTATTAAGCCGATTGTGGTAAATTGGCGTATTTCTCTACAGAGGGACTATGAAACATTATCAATTGAAAACTGCTGAGCTGCAGCAAGCGCCATTAGTGCCATTAGTGCAATGGTCAGCTGAACAGGCTGTGTTTGCGCGGGCGGTGGATTATGTGAAATTATTGGCGCTCCTGGCTGTGGAGCGTGCGGCTTCAGGACACCCTGGCATGGTCTTAGGCTGCGCACCGTTTGCAGTGGCTTTATATCGTTATATTTTGCAATTTAACGGTGCAGCACCACACTGGGAAGGGCGCGATCGCTTCATTCTTTCAGCGGGACATGGCTCAATGTTACTGTACGCACTGCATTATCTTTTTGGTTATAAGCTGACGCTGCGTGATTTAGCGCAATTTCGCCAGTTGGCATCAGCCACGCCAGGGCACCCCGAACGCAGCTTAAAACATGGAATTGAAACCACAACGGGGCCCCTGGGACAGGGTTTTGGCAATGCTGTGGGTTATGCGCTGGAACGCAAACTGTTTGCCGCGCGCTTACGCACAATATGGGCGGCTGAACCTGCCGCCGCCACATTGCAATGTCAGCAGCAGGCTGAGCGTGCGCGCCTGTTTGAACCGTCTTGCGTGTTTGTCCTGCTAGGCGATGGCTGTATGATGGAGGGCATCACTCAGGAAGCTGCAGCGCTTGCCGGACACTTGGGACTGGGGAATTTGATCGCTTGTTACGATGACAATAACGCCTCCATTGACGGACACGCGTCACTGGCCATGAGCGAGGATACTGCCGCACGATTTATTGCCCTAGGTTGGGACGTTCAGGTGTTAACCGATGGCGCTGATGCAAAAGCTTTGCTGCAGGCATTGGCGGCGGCAAAAGCGCGCACCGCAACAGCTGAAAAGCCGTTGTTATTAATTTTAAAAACCATTATAGGCGCAGGTCTTAAAAGCTGGGCAAACAATCCAGCTATTCACGGACGTCCTGCAGGCAATCAAGCCATTGTTGATTTTCTTCTCAGCAGTTCGCTGGCAGCACGTGTTTGTGGAAACAAACAACCCACGCAGGCTGAGGCTGCGGCAGCTGTGAAAGAAATGCTGGTGACGGGAAAATTCCCCGCGCGTGAGGATGTTTTGCCGCAGAATTTTTATGACAATACACGCGGCACAGCCGCTTATGCAGCATGGGATGCCGCTTGGACGGCCTGTATGACGGCGGCGCCGCGCTGGGACAAACAGCTGACAACGTTTTATACGCAGTGTCCAATGACGCGTGCAGGGATTGCGGATAACATACGGGAAAGGCTCCTGACGTTCAATGCTGCTAAACCTGCTGCCACGCGTGCACTTGCCGCGACAGTTTTAGCATTGCTCACAGCAGCGCTGCCCAATCTGATAGGCGGCTCAGCAGATCTGGTGGCTTCCACAAAGGCAACAGTCAAGGGCGCTGCTTATCTGCAGCGCGGGGATTGGTCGGGACGTAATATTCCATTTGGCGTGCGTGAACATGCCATGGGTGCACTGGGCAATGGAATTGCGCTTGGCGGACACTTTTTGCCGTTTACTTCCACTTTCTTAGTGTTTTCGGATTATATGCGTGCCAGTATTCGCTTGGCGGCGCTCATGCAGTTAAAACAACTGTTTATTTTCAGCCACGATTCCTTTTATGTGGGCGAGGACGGCCCCACTCACCAACCGGTGGAACAACTGATGGCACTGCGCTTGATACCAGGACTCAACGTTTGCCGCCCGGGCACGGCTCAGGAAGTAGCGTTTGCTTTTTTGCAATTTATTGAAGGAACGGGACCACTGGTCATTGTGACCAGCCGGCAGGCACTTGCGGACGAACTGTTTACCAAGCAGCAGCAGCCTGTTGCTCTTGCCGCTGCTGCAACCCAATATGCAAATTTTAAAACGGGTGTTTATGTGTTGCGTGCCGAAGCTGACGCTAAACGCTTGCACGCTGTCTTAACAGGAAGTGGTTCAGAAATGGGCACCTTGTTAACGGTGCAGGCGGAGCTGGAGCGGGAAGGTTACTCACTGCGGGTGGTCTCTATGCCTGCGCTTGCTGCTGCAGCAGCAAGCGGCGCAGCAACGGCGAAACTTTTTGCGCCTACTGCAGAGCAGTGCCGGCTACAAGGCAATGCGCCAGTTCCCTGTTATTTTCTGGAAGCAGGCTGTGCGCCTGCACACACGCCGTTTGCTGCAGTGCATTGGACTTTCCGTACGCTTGAGCATTTTGGCAGCTCGGCACCCGCCGCTGCACTTGCTAAAAAGTTTAATTTCACTCCCCAACAGGTAGCAGCTGATATTAAACAACGCTGTTTGCCCTCCACTCCTTAATATTGTTTATTGTTCAGCAACGACATCAGCTGACTGAGCCATCATTAGTGCTGTAACAAAGCTGCTTACGCATGATTTCAGTGCGTGTGCCGCTTATCCTTAATGTGATTAAGGGGTATTATTGGAATTCAAGCCGTTTCATGAGCTGTTTGCCAATAAGAATGTTAAAAATTTATAATAAAATGCGCACAAGGGATCATTAACTCTGAGCTTTTTATTGTTCACAATAAGGCTTTACGTTTGTAAAATTGGTATTTTAATAAAAAAATTGAAAATTCTTTTGTTAAAAGAGAATTATTTCTTAAATCTTGTCAAATGTTTTTTTATTTTAACTTTTTTATTAAAAAATTAAAATAAAAAAAAATATAAAAGAGTGTATAGTTTAAATAAATATTTTTTATGAACTTAAATAAAATAATAAGCTGTTTAGCTGTGTCCCAATTAAATATTTTGCTGATTCATGAGAATTTTGTGTGAAATTTACTGTGTATGATTCAAGCTTGTTGGGATGCAGGGGTGAAGAGGATTAGTGTTCTGTTTTTAATAAATTTAGACTGTAGAGGTAAAATAGTATGAATGCATCAAATAAACGCTGCTCGCCTGTGGGGGCAGATGAAGCAGCTGTTATGAATGAGGGCGGCGGCAATGCCCAGCTGGGGATGATGCCGCCATATATGCAGGCAGCGGTAGATGAGGTTGTTGGAAAAATAGCAGCAGGGGACTTGAATACGCGTTTGTTTATGCAGAATGCTGCAGCCGCCGCTGCGGAAGTGAGTATCAAACAACAATTTTTAACAGCACTCACAGCGTTTCAACGGCGTTATATTCCGCCTGTACGCAACGCCTGTTATGTGACGGCCGCGGGGGAAACGGTGCATTATGTGACATTGGATCAATTGTTAAATCATATTCGTCCCTTGCTGACAGAGCTGGGGCTTTCGGTGCGTTGGGGCAATATTTTTTTGAAAGCGGGTGTGGTGTACGTCACTTGCATTGTGGCGCATATTGCGGGTGAAGAATGCAGCTGTCAAGTAACCTTGCCGCTGGCGCGCGCCGAACGTTTTGCTGATCAGACGCAATGTATGGCCAGCACAGCCACATTGGCCAAACGCCATGCGCTTATGGCTGTTTTAGGACTTTCCACAAATCCGCCGCCTGCGGCTGATGATGTGATGACTGCTGCTGCGCGCTCCGGCCAACATATTTTAATGTTGAACGACAGCCTTTATGAACATAACGATGATTGGACCACTAACAGGCAGCGTTGCCGCGGCGGTACGTTGTATAATAAACTGGTGACGCTTTATCGTAAACGTTTGCGGCAATTGCTGGCAATGGGAGTGACGGCGAAGTTGGAACGTCAGTTTACAGCATTTGCTGATTTTATTAATGAAGGCGAGCCCAGCTATGAGGATATTATTTATTACGGCAAACGTTTGACACGGTTATTGCGGCAGACAGAGGAACAGGGTGCACTGCTGGTGCGTGGACGCTCACACAGCAAATCGCCGGCGCCGGTGCCCACAGCTGCAAAAACTGGCACTGGTAGTACCAATCCACTAGGGTAAGGTGAAAAACCGACCTCATGCGCGCATCTTCCGTCAGGACACCGCAAGTATTCGTGATCATGGGGAACAGCCGCTAAGTGAAAAGCTACTAAGTGAAAGCTACTAAGTGAAAGCTACTAAGTGAAAGCTACTAAGTGAAAGCTGCTAAGTGAAAAACTGGGTGTTGACGGGCTTGAACCGCCGACATCTACCTTGTAAGGGTAGCGCTCTACCAGCTGAGCTAAACACCCTTGGGCGTGTGTTGGCACGCAGGCTCAGGGGCGGGCTGCTAAGCGGTCGCCAGTTTTTTGGCGGCTGCAGCTGCTTGAACCGTGTTAATTATAAATTTAAATGGAGACTTTGTCAATAACGGAGCATGAAACGTAAAGATTTTATCAAGGACGCTTATGCACAACGCGCACAGCAAACAGGAATTCGTGCGCGCAGTTATTATAAACTGGAGGAATTGGACACGCGGTTTAAGTTATTGCGTCCGCGGCAATGTATTTTAGATTTGGGCGCACATCCGGGCGGATGGCTGCAATATTTAGCCAAACGCACAGCCGGCAATTGCAATGTAGTCGCAGTTGATGTCAAACCCGTGACGGTTCCCGCTGGAATGTTCAAGGATTTTTCTTTTCTTGAACGCGACGTGCAGACGCTGCAGCCGGCCGAGCTCAATAAACGCTTCCATGGCGTGCTGAGCGACCTGGCGCCGCCAACAACAGGAGTGCGAAGTAACGATGCCGTGCATTCTTATGAGTTGGTGTTTTGCGCATTAACGCTGGCTGTTGCAACGCTGAACCCGCGAGGGTTTTTTGTGGCAAAATATTACGCCGGTGGACAGGAACAAGAACTGCTGGCAAAACTTAAACAATATTTTGAAAAAGTGACGCTTGCCCGTCCGC
>CBDFMP010000047.1:0-228857 GCA_965249715.1 Spirochaetota bacterium
GGGACATACCGACGATGTGCCCATTGATACGCCGCAATTTCCATCGAATTGGTATTTGTCGGCTGCGCGTGGGCTTTCTGTCTTGGATATTTTTTTAGGGTCTGATTTTGATGCCAGACGCTTTCGGGTTCAGGGGTTCGCTGATACGCAGCCTGTGGTACCCAATACCAATGAAGAAAATAGAAGTATTAATCGTCGTGTGGTTGTAAAAGTTCGTTAAGCTATTTTGTGTGCGCATTCAACCAGAGCATGGCGAAAGCTACCTACTAAATGCTGAGGCTTGTTAAATAATACCTGCAAAGTAGCCGATACCTGTTATATGTTATCCGCGCAAATTTCAATGTCAGCTGTTTGGGCAGCTATTGCACGACACAGTTTGTGTTTCAGTTTGATCATCCTGCTTTTGCTGAGCGGGCTGCCGATAGGTTTGCACGCACAGGATCAAAGTATTACACGTTTGGAACAGCGCGTTTTGCAAAAAATTCAGCTTTATCTTAACAAAGTCCTGCCGCGCGATTCATTTTCAGCCAATGTCTCCATTTATGCAGAACCCATTGCACCGTCACAGCGAGCTACTTTGGGAGATGAGCTTTTGCCAGGCCTGGGGCCGTTTAATGGAAATTATCTTAGTGATGGCAATACTGTTTTACCGGTTCCGCCAGGGCTAACCGCTGCACCGTCAGCGGCACAAACACAGACAGGGGTGCGTTATCGTGACTTTTTAATCAAAGATATTAGTGTCGATGTGACCGTTGATGAAACATTACCGCAGCTGACTTTGGATGCTGTGCAGAACGCGTTAATTAATCAATTGGATACCGCTTATCCTAATATTGCAAATGTTTCATTGGTACCGGCAGATTTTACACGTATTCGGTTAGCACAACAGGAACGCCTTGCCCAGCAGACGGCAGCGGTGGTAGTGCCTGAACCTGCCGCCGCCGCTGGAGCGCAGCCACCTATTATCATCTCCAATATTATCCCACAAGCTGAGCCTGCTCAGCAGGAACAAGCGCAGCCCATTATTGTACAGCAACCGGCAGAGCCAGCGATTAACCAGCCGCCTGTGATTATTTCCAATATTATTCCGGAAGCGGCCGCCACTTCACCTGCAGGCGATCCTGTAGCCACGTCAGGTTCATTTTTAAGCAGTTTTATGCGCGAATCCTCGCTTATTTGGTATGGTCTGCTTATATTTCTTGCCATCTTATTTTTTGCATTAGTGTTGTTTGGTATTCTCATTGTTGCCTTGCGTCAGGATACAGGCGGATTCACGCGTCGCAAGCAAGCAAGCCAGCAACCAGTGATTGTGGAAACACAGCCGCGTGAGCAGCCCAAGCCCATTATTATAAAAAACACACCCATGCCGCCTGCTAACACAGCCGCCAATGCCAATCCTGAAAATGAAGATGATGAACAGGAAGACCTTGCAAACATAAAAGCTGCTGCCGTTGCTAAAAAAAAAACGTCTCCGCCCATCATTAAGTATAAAAAACAATTAGAAGAGCAGATAGAATTTGTCAGACTCTTCCTCAGAAGCCCGCTTATTTCGCGCGATTATTTCTTCAATCTCTCAGATGAAGAAAAAAATCAGCTCATCTTAGCGTTCAGAAGTACAAGTGCACAGCGGCGGTTTAACTCGCTGGAAGAAAGCTTTCGTGTCAATCCAGCTATTTTAGATGACTATGAAGATGAAGAAACTTTGGAAAATTTTCGCCGCCAGATTTTAAAACGCAATACTCGCAACCTGCGGGATTACGATGCCCTTGTTTCATTGGAAAGTGCCGATCCCATTTCGCGCTTATCATTGCTCACGGGTAAGGAAGTGGCTTCTGTCTTAGATCGTTTGTCTGTGGAACAGCTTGTGGGAATTTCCAGTTATATTGATGGCAATCTTTTACTCAAATATGTTAAACAAACATCGGAACAACGCAAGGTGCAGCTCCTTCAACGCTTGAATAGACCGAATGAAATGAATGAAGCAGAACTGGAAACTATTAAACAGGAACTTGCTTATTATGTGGATGAATTAGCCACGCGTATTTTTTCACCCAAAGCCGAACGGGAAATGCTCAATGAAGCAATTCTCAAAAATTCAGAAAACAGCAAAGAATTGATTGAAGTCTTTAAGGAAGAAGATCCAAGCTTTTATCGACGTTATAAACGTTATGCGCTTAGTTTCGATGACTTCTTAAAGGATGCTTCTGACGCTGCACGCCGCACAATGGATAAGGTTGACAACGACACGCTGGCGGTTGCTTTACAGAAAATTTCTCCTCCTCAGCAACAGCGATTACTTTCCGGTCTTAATGAAAATCGCAAGCAAATCATTCTTTCCGGGATTGGCTCTAAACTGGGTAACTTAGACGATGAAGATATTAAAGTTGAACGTGAAAAACTCTTAGACACATATCGCTCTTTTGCCAATGTAGATGATGTGACCGAAACGCCTGTGCCAGGTGCACCCGTACCAGGTGTTGCACCCGCACCAGCACCCGGTGCATGAACTTAGTAGAAATTCCAGGAACATTGCGCCTTAGCCTTAGTCTGTGGTTGGCTGTAAGCTGAAGCTTAGGTTTCTTGACAGGCTGCTTGTTAAGTTGTTGAATCATGAACGTTGATCATCAGCCATTTACTTGCAAAGTGCGTGTGAGTATGGGTTATGTGGACCCGGCGGGGCTTATTTTTTTTCCGCGTTTGTACGATTTATGTGAAATAGCATTTGAGCAGTTTTTTGAGGCGTGTTTTAAAACTGATTTTGCTGCTACCTTAGTGATTGAAAAACGCGGCGCCATTGTGGTTCACAGTGAAGCCGATTATCAGAAAGCTATTCGCCTGGGCGATACACTGACCATTGCCGTTGCCTGTACACGCTTAGGGCACACGTCACTCACACTGGAATTTACCTTTGATAATCAGCACGCAGAGCGTGTGGCGATCGCACGCACGGTTCATGTTTTGATGGATTTAAAGCGTTATGTCAAAATGCCCATTCCCGCAACCTGGCAACACCTGCTCCATCGTTAGGAGAGTTGGCGGTAAGCCAGCTTTCCCCAGATTTTGTTTGAGTACTGCTGAAAGCAGTTTGCGGATTCGCTTGGTTTTTATGACTTCAAGCGATAACGCGTGACTGTAAAGTGTATGCCCGCTTCTTCGCCTTTTGCCAGCGGTTGTGTTTCGCTTATTAGTTCTTTAAAGGGTGGAAAAAAGACCGTACAGGGAAAACTTTTTGCAAGCTCGGTGACATAAAGAAAGCCCAGCTGTTTGCGAATATGTTGATCCTCAAGCACTGTGCGATATAATTTTCCACCGCCAATGACAAACGTTCGTTGTAAATTTTTTTGACAATAGTCCAACGCAGCTTTTAGTGCATTAAAGGTTAGCAGGTTTGAATGCTGTTCTGCAAGCGGTTGACTGCTGAGGACAATGTTTAAGCGCCCAGGCAATGGTTTAGTCTTAGCCGGGAGCGCTGCCCATGTATGCCTGCCCATTAAAACTCCCACACGCGGCGTGGCGGCAGGGGCGATGACGATTGGGGTGGTGGCTGCCAGCGCGGCACTAAGTGTTTGCGGTGGGTGATCCCATGTAGCTTGTGCCATTGGGGTGCTGAGTGTGGTCAATGCTTTAAACCACCTAAGTTCGTTACGTAACCGCCATGGGAGCTTTCCAGCTGCACCAATACCACGATCGGCATCCATTGCAACTACCAGATCTAACATTGTTTTAAGAAATTGTGTCAGGTAAGTTTAGACTGCCACTTCAAATTTTAATTTCGGGTGATGTTCGTAATTTACTAAGTGGGTGTCGGTGTAAGACCAGTCAAAAAGCGAACTAAAATGCGGCGTCTGCAGCTGCGGCAATGGTTTTGGGAGGCGTTTCAGCTGCTCATGCGCAGCCGCCTTATGACCTTCATAAATATGAACATTGGAAAATGTTCCAACAAGCGTGCCTGGCTCATACCCGCTGGCTTTAGCCAGCAGCTGCAGGAGCAGAGCATAGGAGGCGATGTTAAACGGTACACCCACCATCAGATCGGCACTGCGTTGAAACCAGGTGAGTGAGAGCTTGCCAGCAAGCACGGTTACATGGAAGAGCATATGGCAGGGGGGAAGCGCCATGCTGCTCAATTCCAATGGATTCCAAGCTGAGACAACAAGGCGGCGGCTGGTGGGATTGGCTTTGAGCTCTGTGAGCAGGTTTTGCAGTTGATCGACGGCAGGCGCGTTTGTGTGCGGGGCGGAGAATGCGCGCCATTGTTTACCGTAAATGGGGCCCAGCTCAGACTCGTTTGCCTGTGCGGTTTTTCGTTCAACGGGATCACTAATATGCGCCACACGCTGTGGGTTGCACCAGGGATCCCAAATATGGCAGTTGCGTTCTTGCAGCCAGCGTTTATCGCTAAGGCCCTTGATGAAAAATTCTAATTCGGCTGCTATGGCTTTAAACGCCATCTGCTTAGTGGTGAGCAATGGAAAACCTTCTGCCATATCATGGCGAAAGAGCCAACCAATAATAGTATACGCGCGTTGATCGGTGCGATTAGTGCTTAACACACCCTTATTCAGTGTTTCTTCAACCAGCTTTAAATAGGTTTGCATGGAAAATGGAATAAAATGATGCCTTGGACAAAACAAACATTAGCCCTGAGACCAATGATTCAGGGATACAATAAGGTTTTTTCCCAGCTTTCAGGGGCGGTCTGCCGATAACTCAGCCGTTCATGGCGGCGTGAGGATTGTCCCCGCCAGAATTCATAGTACGTAGCATTGATGGCAATGCCCCCCCAATTGGACGGACGTTTGAGTTCGTGTTCGCGTCCTTGATATTCTGCACTGAGCTTGGCAATACGCTGTGTGAAGAGCTCAGGATCCTCCAGTACTTCACTCTGGTGTGAACTTGCGGCGACTACTTGACTGTCAAAGGGACGACTTTTAAAGTAGGCATCGGATGCGGCGGCACTGATGCGCTCTGTTTTGCCTTCTATGCGCAGTTGCCAACTATGGCGATGCCAGTAGAAGGTAAGCGCGCCGTAGGGATGAGCAGTGAGTTCGCGCCCTTTTTGACTGTTGTAATGGGTGTAAAAAATATATTGGTCTTTTGCGTACTCGCGTAAGAGCACCGCGCGTACGGAAGGATATTTGCCGGCGCGCAGGGTGGCAAGAAATGTGATATTGGCTGTCAGCGGTTCTGCCGCGGCAATTGCCTGATACCAGGCGGCAAAGAGCGTACTGGGAAGCGCGGGGCTGCCACTGAGTGTGAGTGGAGCGTGTTCGCTGATGTACTCTTCACGTGATGTGATTTTCATAAACAGGAGCTGATTGGCGGGGCGTTTGCACTGAACGGGCGGGTTGTTTAGTGCTGAGGCCCAACTCTTTAAATAATTTATTGTCTGCGTGGGTGCCGCTATTGCGTGTGGTGAGCAATTTTTCACCGCTGAAAATGGAGTTTGCGCCCGCCATAAAAGCCAGCAGCTGCAGCTCTGAACTCATGGTTTCTCTGCCTGCGGAAAGGCGAATGGCTGAACGGGGTGCCGAAATTCGCAATGTGGCAATGGTGCGAATGAACTCGTGCCAGGGCAGTGGTGCGGCGTTTGCCAGTGGCGTACCTGGGATTGGAACAAGTTTATTAATGGTGATGCTCTCAGGTGGGGGAGTAAATTGCAGCAATTCGCAAATGAACGCGATGCGATCTTCGCGTGTCTCACCCATGCCTAAAATGCCGCCAGTACAAATGGCAATGCCCGCTGCACGGACGGTGTGTAATGTGGCAATGCGCTCAGTAAAGTGTCGTGTGGTGATGATTTGTTTATAATATTCCCGCGAGGTGTCAATATTGTGATTATAATAATCCAACCCAGCTGTTTTCAAGCGTTTGGCTTGAGCTGGAGTGAGCATCCCCAGGGTACAGCAGCTTTCTAAGCCCAATGTTTTGACAGCGGCGACCATTTCCAGGATGGCATCAAAACCGGCGCCATCCTGCACGCGTGTTCCGGACGCGCCCATGCAAAACCGTGTGTTACCATTTACCTGTGCTGATTTGGCGGCAGCCAGTGTTTGTTTTACAGACATGAGGCGCGTGGCTTTCACGCCAGTCTTAAAATGCGCGCTTTGCGCACAGTAAGCGCAATTTTCCTTACAACCGCCTGTTTTAATAGACAGCAGTACCGATTTTTGTATTTCTGCTGGTTTGTGATGCCGCCGATGGATGTTTTGCGCCTGAAATAACAAATCCGGGAGTGGTTTTGCATAAAGCGCGGCAACTTTTTCGCGGAGTGCTTCCGTTACAGGAACATCAGATGTTTGTCGAGGAGCTGTGCTGTTGGACGTATTCATAAACACTTGCCACTCAATTATAACATGGCTTTAACGCACCAGTTGTTCTGTATTAAGCTTAGGTTATGGGATTTACTGAGGAACAAGGGTTTCATCATTATTGTGGAAAATATCATGGAAAGGCATGTGCATGTTATAGTTAAGCTGAGGCGTCCGCTCAAATTTTTCAATTTTTATGCCTTAGGTCAGGTACTCATGCAGCTCATTCAGCAGTACTTTTTATATGGACGGGTCCAGGGTGTGGGCTATCGTCAATTTGTCTATACCCAAGCGCGCGCCTTGGGACTTTGCGGCACGGTGCAAAATAGACCGGACGGCAGCGTTCAAACGATTGTTGTGGGTGAGCCAGCTGCGGTGAGGGCATTGGCTGAGCGGCTCCGTGAGGGTCCGCCAGCTGCAATGGTGACAAAAGTTGAGCTCCTGCCGTACACAGGGAACGCAACTTGGGATGATTTTCGGATCTTATTTTAAGGACAGTCTTCTGCTGTTTGTCATCGCAGCTTAACTTGTGCAAACGCTTGCTATCATAGGTTGTGGGTACTTAGGCTGCGCACTGGCGGCACGCGCTACGCAGCAAGGCTGCATCGTTTATGGCACAAGTGCGCATGGCATAACAGCGCATATAGCGGCTATTCGCGCAGCAGGTGCCGTGGCGCTGCGTTTGGAATTGGCTGCCAACGCCCATAGGCTCAATCATGCCGCTTTGTGCAACCGTTATCCTGCTACGCCAACGTTGCGCGCTTGTTTGCAGAGTGAAGCTATTGTGGTGGCTGTTCCGCCGCGCAGAGCCCGTGCCGATGTGGCTGTGCGTCATCCGCAGGAAATCCGTGTCCTACTACGGTTATTGAAAAGCTTTGCAGAAAACACAACGGCACCCAAATTCATCGCCAGACGCTTAATTTTTATTTCTTCTACATCGGTTTACGGAGCGGGTGCTCCCGCCAACCGCGGCTTGTTTCCACAAGTCACTGAGTCCACTGTTCCCGCTCCCAGTACCGCCAGTGCTGCAGCATTGCTGAAAGCTGAGCGGATGTTCTTAACATTCAGTGCCGCAACAGGATGGCCGCTTGTTATTCTGCGGGTAGGTGGATTGGTGGGACCAGCTCGTTATGCAAACAGCTCTCGCACTAAGGCGACTGCCAACCGGCAACTTGCTGGCGACAGCTCGCCGATGAACTTGCTGCATCGTTCAGATGCTGTGGGCATTATCCTTGCCCTCCTCAGGCAAACTACTTGGGCACCGCAGTTGCTGTTAAATGCCGTGGCGTCTGTACACCCGTCTAAATGTCAGTGGCACCAAGCCATGGGAAGTGCCGCAGGGGCATCGGAAAGTGTCGCAGGGGCAATATCTTCCACCTCCGTCATCGGTAAACATGTGGACAATGCCAAACTTAAAACTCTTTTGAATTATCAGTTCGCATATGATGATGTCCTGACATGGGCACAGCATGTTGCAACGGGTGATCATTGAAGCCCGCCAAACGTCGCGCGTCGCTGGGATTGCTGAATGTGTTTCAGACCCAAATAAAGTTTTGTATGGTCAGAGTGCGCTCGCCATTGAAACGATAGGCAACCATGGATAGCCTTTCAGCTGCTGTGAGCATTATCCTTGCCATCTCCTCAGGCAAACTACATGGGCACAGCATGCAACAACGGGTGATTATTGAGCCCGCCAAACGCCGCGTGTCGCTGGGGTTGCTGAATGTGTTTCAGACCCAAATAAAGTTTTGTGCGGTCAGAGTGCGCTTGCCATTGAAACGATAGGCAACCATGGATCGCCTTTCAGATGCTGTGAGCATTATCCTTGCCATCTCCTCAGGCAAACTACATGGGCACAGCATGTTGCAACGGGTGATTATTGAGCCCGCCAAACGCCGCGTGTCGCTGGGGCTGCTGAATGTGTTTCAGATCCAAATAAAGTTTTGTATGGTCAGAGTGCGCTCGCCATTGAAACGATATGGGCACAGCATGTTGCAACGGGTGATCATTGAAGCCCGCCAAACGCCGCGTGTCGCTGGGGCTGCTGAATGTGTTTCAGACCCAAATAAAGTTTTGTGCGGTCAGGGTGCGCTCGCCATTGAAACGATAGGCAACCATGGATCGCCTTTCAGATGCTGTGAGCATTAGGATTGTGCAGGGGCATGTCTTCCATCCTTGCCATCTCCTCAGGCATAAACTACATGGGCACAGCATGTTGCAACGGGTGATCATTGAAGCCCGCCAAACGCCGCGTGTCGCTGGGCTGCTGAATGTGTTTCAGACCCAAATAAAGTTTTGTATGGTCAGAGTGCGCTCGCCATTGAAACGATAGGCAACCATGGATCGCCTTTCTGCTGAATCCTTGCCATCGCCATTGAAACTCCTTTCAGCTGCTGTGAGCATTATTAAACTACATGGGCACAGCATGTTGCAACGGGTGATCTTGAAGCCCGCCAAACGCCGCGTGTCGCTGGGGCTGCTGAATGTGTTTCAGACCCAAATAAAGTTTTGTGCGGTCAGAGTGCGCTCGCCATTGAAACGATAGGCAACCAATGGACCGCCTTGTGCAGCCGAAAAATCTAAACAGCAGATATTGGCATTTAGCAGATAAGGACGTTCCTTGCCCTGATTTAAACGACGCATGAATTGTTTAATGCGTTCTTGTTTCAGCCAGTAATGACCGATGAAAAGCGGTTTGCTATTGGCGGAATAACTGGGAATTAAGGTTTTTATGGATTGCCGTAATGCTGTGTGGCGCGGCTGCATTAACAATTTGGCAATACGTGTGGCTTCACGCGACGGCATAATGAGTAAATCTTTCAGCGTGCTGAGCGAAAGTGTTTGTGTTGTTTCAGCCCATTGTTTCCACCATGCTAGCCGAACATAATGGCGGCGTTCGCCTGAGTGATCTGTGAAGGTGATGCCTGTTGGAAGATCTAAGGTGATGCCTTTGAGCAGGTGTTGAAAAGCTATACGTGTGTGGTTATTGTGATGGAAATGGGTAATAAATTCATCAGTGATGCAATGTTTGCGCGTGACATGCGGCGTTTGTGCCAGCCAGGCAATGGCGCGCGGCTCCCAGGCTGCATGCACAGCACGGAAATTCTTTGTTTCATAATAATAGGGCAGTGTATAAAACCACTTGAGGAATGCTGTTCCTTTATGGGGCAGGCGGGCAAAACTTTGTTGTGTCGCGCGGATTTCATTGCGATGGCGATTGTTGCGTCTGCGAACGTAAAGCGGTATTCCTGCGCGCTGGCTTTTCCCCGGCGGATGCACGCGTTTGGTCATGAATGCCAGATAGTTAAATTCATGATTGCCCATGAGCGCGACCGCTGCACCGCTTTCGGTCATTGCTTTCACAATAGCCACACTTTCGGCAATCTGCCCGCCGCGGTCAATGTAATCGCCAAGAAAACAGACTTTGCGTGTGGGATGTTTGAAATGATTTTGCCGATCGCGCTTATAACCCAAGCAATGCAGTAAGGCACTTAGCTTATCCGCTTCGCCATGAATATCGCCGATGATGTCCCACATGGGTATTGTTGAGCCGATGATCAAAAATTATTATAATTTCCAGCTGTCATAATAAAATAATAACAAATGTATAAAATAATAACAAATATATAAAATAATAGCAAATAATACAATTATAGGATGAGATTGTGAAGCTTTAACCCTAAAAGCACTGAGTGTTTGATAGGTTAACGTTGTCATTAACAATTATTATAACAATTATGAATGTGGCTATTTTAGGCAGTGGTGGTCGTGAACATGCTCTTGCGGCGGCTTGTGCTGCGTGTAAGGATGTACAGGATGTGTGGGTGATCCCAGGTAATGGCGGCACTGAACATTATTTTAAGAATGTCAGCTTGGTCGTAGCGTCTCCTTTTACCGAATTGGTGGCTTTGATAAAAGCTAAGGACATTGATTTAGTATTGGTGGGACCTGAACAATATCTCTGTACGGGCGTGGTGGACGTGCTGAGTGCGGCGGGTATTGCTGTCTGGGGGCCAACGGCTGCCGCCGCGCGTTTGGAAGGCTCTAAAGTTTTTGCAAAAGATATTATGCATAAAGCAGGCGTTCCAACACCTGCTTATGCTGTTTTTTCACAGCTGGAAGCCGCCCAAACATATTTAACCACCTGTAAATTTCCCATTGTGCTTAAAGCCGATGGGCTGTGTGCAGGCAAAGGCGTTATTATTGCCAATGAGCTGCAGGAAGCATTGGCGGCACTCGATGTGTATTGGGTGGAAAAGCGTTTTGCGGCGGCGGCTGACAAAGTGCTGATTGAAGAATACCTTGAGGGGCCGGAAGTTTCATTGTTGGCATTGACCGATGGCAAAACTGTTCGCATTTTGGAACCTGCACAGGATCATAAACGCTTGTATGATCAAGACGAAGGACCTAATACCGGTGGTATGGGAGTTTATGCGCCTGTGCCTTTTTTAAAAAAAACGGAATTGGCGATGATTGAAACAAGCATTTTGCTTCCTGTGCTTAATGAGCTGCGCAGTCAAGCTACGCCCTTTAAAGGTGTTTTATATGCCGGTTTGATGAAAGATCGCCATAAAGGTTATCAGGTTTTAGAATTTAATGTGCGTTTTGGTGACCCAGAATGTCAATGTGTGCTGCCGCTTTTTACAGGCAATTTGCTGGAAGTGGTGCAGGCTACGTTTGTTACTGAGCTGGCAACATTGCCGCGTGAATACTTCAGCTCAAAACAAGCAGCGGTGACCGTGGTGCTGGCCAGTGCAGGCTACCCGCAAACCTATCAGCGCGGTCATAAAATAACCGGTCTTGACAACGTTAAACACAGCCTGATTTTTCATGCAGGCACACGTTACGTAGCGGCAGAACAAACATTTTATACAGCGGGGGGACGTGTCCTGGCATTGACAGCTTGCGCTCCCACATTGGCAGAGGCGCGCAGGCGTGTTTATGCAGATGCTGAGGTTATTCAGTTCACGGGGAAATATTACCGCCGCGATATTGGCGAGAAAGGGCTTGTTACTTAAAACTTTGCCGGGCGTTCGGTTTTTGCTTGAGCTGCAATGTTAACTGGCGGGTAATATAACGGCGGACAAAGGCAAGGAGCTTGCTTTCATTTACAGCTGTAAAATTCCCGGCAGCAATGCTGCGGTGTCCGCCGCCACTGCCAAAACCTTGCATTGCTGTTTTCAACCACCGTCCAAGCTCTAACTCTTCAGCTATCGGATGAACAAAATCCAATGAGGTCATTCAGTTCACGGAAAAATATTACCGCCGCGATATTGGCGAGAAAGGGCTTGTTACTTAAAACTTTGCCGGGCGTTCGGTTTTTGCTTGAGCTGCAATGTTAACTGGCGGGTAATATAACGGCGGACAAAGGCAAGGAGCTTGTTTTCATTTACAGCTGTAAAATTCCCGGCAGCAATGCTGCGGTGTCCACCGCCACTGCCCAAACCTTGCATTGTCGTTTTCAACCACCGTCCAAGATCTAATTCCAATGCGGGCAGTTTGTCCAGGATTGCGCTCCCACATTGGCAGAGGCGCGCAGGCGTGTTTATGCAGATGCTGAGGTTATTCAGTTCACGGGGAAATATTACCGCCGCGATATTGGCGAGAAAGGACTTGTTACTTAAAACTTTGCCGGGCGTTCGGTTTTTGCTTGAGCTGCAATGTTAACTGGCGGGTAATATAACGACGGACAAAGGCAAGGAGCTTGTTTTCGTTTACAGCTGTAAAATTCCCGGCAGCAATGCTGCGGTGTTCGCCGCCACTGCCAAAACCTTGCATTGTCGTTTTCAACCACCGTCCAAGATATAATTCCAATGCGGGCAGTTTGTCCAGTTGACAGCTTGCGCTCCCACATTGGCAGAGGCGCGCAGGCGTGTTTATGCAGATGCTGAGGTCATTCAGTTCACGGGGAAATATTACCGCCGCGATATTGGCGAGAAAGGGCTTGTTACTTAAAACTTTGCCGGGCGTTCGGTTTTTGCTTGAGCTGCAATGTTAACTGGCGGGTAATATAACGACGGACAAAGGCAAGGAGCTTGCTTTCGTTTACAGCTGTAAAATTCCCGGCAGCAATGCTGCGGTGTCCGCCGCCACTGCCAAAACCTTGCATTGCCGTTTTCAACCACCGTCCAAGATATAATTCCAATGCGGGCAGTTTGTCCAGTTGACAGCTTGCGCTCCCACATTGGCAGAGGCGCGCAGGCGTGTTTATGCAGATGCTGAGGTTATTCAGTTCACGGGGAAATATTACCGCCGCGATATTGGCGAGAAAGGACTTGTTACTTAAAACTTTGCCGGGCGTTCGATTTTTGCTTGAGCTGCAATGTTAACTGGCGGGTAATATAACGGCGTACAAATGCAAGGAGCTTGCTTTCATTTACAGCTGTAAAATTCCCGGCAGCAATGCTGCGGTGTCCACCGCCACTGCCAAAACCTTGCATTGCCGTTTTCAACCATCGTCCAAGCTCTAATGCGGGATGTTCGCCGCGTAATGAAATTTTGCCGAGAGCATGAGCTCCTGTTCCTGTGTGCCCTGTCACAATGACCAGGGTGACGCCTTCCATTTTAGCCAGCTCTTCTGCTATCTGATGAACAAAATCCAATGAAGGCAGCTTGCCCAGTTGGCAGGTGAGCACATTGGCGCGTAATTTGTAACAGGCAAGTGCCGTTTTCATGGTACTGTAAAAGGCACGCGGGCGCCGTGTATTTTGAATGCTTGCAAGTGTGGTGAAGTTTATGCTTGGTACTATGTGTTTGTAAATAATAATGTCTTTGGGCATGAACTCGCGTGAAAGATAACGTGTTTCCGAAAGCAGCGCGTAAGCATAAGCCGTTGCCAGCTGAGCGTTCAGCGGCAGTTTTAATGCCAAATACATCTCCATGACTAATGATGCTGTTGCGCCTGCATTGGGATCAATTTTCCAGAAACTGTGAGCTGACGACGCCGGCTCATAACAGACTTTTTCACGGTGATGATCGTAAACTATTGTCGGGTTTTGCCCGGCGGGAAAACAATGGTTTTGCATGGACGGTTGACAGTCCACCAATGCTGTTGCGCTATAACGATGCCCTTGGTACTGCGTACGCGGTTTTAAGGGAATGCGCAGTAGTTTGATCATCGTATGATTTTCTGCTTGATTGGGAATGCCGTCTAAAATAATATCACAGCGCAGTTTGAAATGTTTGGCAATGGCTCTGAGGAGCAATGCAGCGGCTAGCGCATCTGGATCTGGATTGGCGTGCATGAAGATGGCAAGGCTGCGATGTTCACGCAGGCAGTTCTGTAGCCGCGTAAGCGATTGGGTCAGGTTGGTATCCATAGTGTGTGCAGCTCTTGTTCAGCTGCAAATTTTGTGCGGAATTTAATGCAGAAATTTTGGCAGCGGGGAAGTGGGCGCTGCTTGTGCAGCCGCTCCCGTTGGCGGACGCACTGCTGCCAACTGGGCAAGGTAAGCGCTGCGCCCGGCAGTTACTGCTAAATTAAATGCTTTTGCCATTTGTACGGGATGCTTAGCTGTTGCAATAGCCGTATTGACCAGAACGCCGTCGGCACCGCATTCCATTGCCAAAGCAGCATGTGAAGGTGCGCCAATGCCCGCGTCAATAATGACGGGCACAGTAGCTTCTGCGATAATGAGCTGCAGCTGGTCCAGGGTCTTCAGACCGCGATTGCTGCCAATGGGCGCTCCCAAGGGCATCACCGTTGCGCAGCCAATTTCTGCAAGCCGCTTGGCAAGAATGGGGTCAGCGTTTATGTATGGAAAGACGGTGAACCCCGCCTTTACCAATATGACGGCAGCCTTAAAGGTTTCCACGGGATCCGGTAACAGATGTTTGGGATTGGGCGTGACTTCCAATTTTACCCATGCGTGATTGACTGCTGCGCGCGCCAATTTGGCTATTTTTACGGCTTCCTCAGCTGTGCGCGCACCGGCAGTATTGGGAAGAAACTGGACGGGAAGCTCTGCTATGGCTGCCAGAAAGTCATCCTGCGGATTCTCTAGCTCAATGCGCTTGAGCGCCATAGTGATAAATGCTGCACCACTGGCGCTCAATGCTTGGCGCATGATGGTATGCGAGGAAAATTTTCCACTGCCAAGCAGCAGTCGTGAGCTGAACGTTTGTCCTGCTATTATAAATGGTGTGTCTGTTAGGGATGTGGACATAGAGCTGGAGCGATTGTCATGAACTTATACAGCCCAAACGCGGTCTCGGCATTTTACCGCTGTCTCAGGGCGAGACCGCTTGTGGGATGACTTTTATTAGAAATGTTGATACCCCCCTTTGAGTGGCTCACGTTGATTAGTCTTTCTGTCAATAATATGCAGCTCAGAACCTTCGGTGATTGTGCCAATGGCAGTTCCCGGCAGCTTAGCGGCAAGCTCTGCAGAAACTGTGTAAAGGAGTTCAAAATCTTCACCACCATTGAGTGCAAATTCATAAGGACTTGTCTTCAGTGCGCGGGCGGCATGAATCACTTGCCGATCAATAGGGATATCTTGTTTATAAATTTCAGCACCTACGCTGCTGGCTTTGCAAATATGTCCCAAATCGCCGGCAATACCGTCAGAAACGTCGATCATTGCATTGGCATAAGGCGCTATTTTACTCACAAGATCTAAGCGACAGCGCGGCTGCATATGTTTCTTTTTAATATGGCTATGTCCAAGATATTCACGTTTGAGGATAATAAATCCTGCACCCGACCCGCCAAGTTCGCCAGTGACCTTAATCACGTCACCAACTTTTGCGCTGCTGCGCAGACAAAGATTTTGGGGACTCACGTCACCAATAACGGTCATGCAACAGGTCATTTTATTGCTATGGATGGTATCACCGCCAAGCAGCAGTACGCGATAATGAGAACAACTGTTATAAAGGCCGCGATAAAACGAGCGGACAAATGCCAGCTGCATATTCTTACGTAAAGAAATGCTGATAAAGGCATAACGCGGGGTGCCCCCCATTGCTGCAATGTCTGATAATGTTGCTTCGCTGACTTTGTACCCAATATCTAATGGGGTGAAATATTTTGTTGAAAAATGATCCCCATCTGTGAACATATCAGTTGAGATAAGCTGATAAAGCTTAGGATTAGATGTTTTTACAACAGCAGCGTCATCCCCTACATCCTTTATAACGCTTGCATGTTTAACGGGTTTTACAAGGGCTTCAATGAGTTTGAATTCGCCCCCAAATTTATTGATTTCCATGCTTGTGTTTTATGAGTTAGTTAAGCTTAAAATGTTTTATTTAAGCTATTGGTTTTTTATAATGAATAAGTTTCAGGTTTAAGTGTTAACCATCACTCAGATCAATGCTTGAATGATCAAACAGAACCTGATAATGCGATGTTATCGGCGTTAGTTTAATCTTACAATTAAACTTTTTAATAAAATGCAGTTTTTTACATTTTTGCCAGATTGAAAACGATGATTTTTCAATAGCTGCATGATCTGCGTATAATTTAGCACTGTATGGTTGAGCTGATGGCCTTAGCGGAGCTGAGGTGGCTTGGTGACAAGGCGGCATGCTGACCGGGCAATAAAAACAAATAATGTTTTGTGATTTTATGCGGCTGTTTGCGCAGGTTAATGATATAATTTGTGGAATGTTGCCTGACATAAACCCATCGCTAATGTTTTTTAGTGCAATGGCAACCTTGTTGTGAAGCTCAATGTTTATCTAAGCCTTAATGAGTGTTTTTGTTATTAAACGCGGTTTGAATATTCCGCTGGCAGGCGCGCCTGTTTCAATGATTGAAAATGGATGTCAGTCATTGAAGACGGTTGGTGTGGCGGCAGGGGATTACAAAGGGCTGAAACCAAGGTTGTTGGTGACAGAAGGGGCTGCGGTGGAGCTGGGTGCACCACTTTTTGAGGACAAGTCCACAGGGGCATTGTTCACAGCACCCGCTGCGGGTACTATCAAAGCTATTCACAGAGGTGCCAAACGGCGCCTGCTTACGGTGGAACTAAACATTGCCGCTACTGATACATCCGCTGCAAGATTTTCACCAGTCACTGCCGATGACCTCGGTCGTCTTGAAAGAAAAGAAATTTGCCACACATTGAATCAGGCAGGTTGTTGGGTGACATTGCGCGAACGTCCTTATGGACGCATCCCGGCCTTTGACAGTATTCCGCATGCCATTTTTGTGACAGCAATGGATACTGAACCGCTTGGTAATTATCCTGCGCTTATCATTAGCTTAAATGCCAATGCTTTTGCCCATGGTCTCTTAGTGTTGGCACAGCTAACGGCTGGCTTTGTCCATGTTTGTAAACATCCTAAACCGATGCATGGCAGCATTCCACATCCCCAGCACGAACGTATCCAACATCATACCTTTGCCGGCAGCCACCCTGCAGGGCTTCCTGGAACGCATATTCATTTGATCGCTCCTATTGGCCTTGCTAAGAAAAAAGTTTGGTACATTGGTTATCAGGATGTTATCAGGATTGGCAAGCTGTTTTTAACGGGTGAACTGTTTATGGAGCGTTATGTGGCACTGGGAGGCCCGCAGGTGCTGCATCCGCGTATTTTAAAAACACGCCTGGGTGCAAACGTTTTTGAACTCAGCGTCGCTGAGCTTAAAGACGGCGAAACGCGGCTGATCTCAGGTTCACCACTTGCAGGACGTTGCTGTGAACCCGCTACAAGCTGCCTGGGACCATTTGCCAATGCCCTTGCTGCAGTGGCTGAGGATCGCGGACGTTATTTTCAGGATTTTATGGTGCCAGGGTTGAATAAATTCTCGCTTAAAGCCGTGTTTCTTTCCAGCTTCATCAGGAACAAGCAGTTTGCAATGGGCAGCTCCACCCACGGCAGCCGCCGTGCCGTTGTACCGATTGGCGCGTACGAGGAGGTTATGCCGCTTAAAATCCTTGCCACACCACTTATTAAGGCATTGCTGGCTAATGATAGTGAAGCTGCTGAACAACTGGGGGCATTGGAATTGGAAGGTGAAGATCTGGCATTGTGCACCTTTGTCTGTCCATGCAAAAATAATATTTCTGCAGCATTAGACGCTATGTTGGAACAACTTTATTACGAAAATGCTTAAAGACAACAAGCATTCCAGCTAAAAATAATTTCATTTTCAGCACTTGATGATGATACAAAAATTTAGAAAATTTCTTGACACTAAGGTTGAACCTCATTTTACAAAGGGCGGCAAATATGAAAAAT
This sequence comes from Spirochaetota bacterium, assembly GCA_965249715.1. Classification (GTDB taxonomy): domain Bacteria; phylum Spirochaetota; class UBA12135; order COTS27; family COTS27; genus COTS27. The sequence goes on from CBDFMP010000047.1 coordinate 17,502, forward strand.
TGGCGCCGCTTTATGATCTGTTCGATACAATTGCCTACTCGCCTAATATTGTCACAAAAGGAAGTTGCCATATTCGTGATAGCTTGGACTTGAAGCGAACAATGATCATTGTTGTTTTGGCACTTTTTTTCCCGTTGGCTATTGGTATTTACAATATTGGTTATCAGGCGGCATTAGCTGCTAACATTGCTTCATTGACGCTTAGCGGATGGCCAATAGCGGTGTTGGATGTTTTGGGTATCAATATTTACGCTTCAACGCCTTGGGGTAATGTCATTTATGGGCTGCTTGTTTTCATGCCTGTATTCATTGTGACCATTGCAATAGGGGGGTTTTGGGAGCTGGTGTTTGCCATCATGCGCAAACATGAGATTTCAGAAGGGTTCTTAGTGACGGCATTTCTCATTCCTTTGATCATGCCGCCGAATGTGCCGCTTTGGCAGGTGGCATTGGCAACCTCTTTTGGTGTGGTTGTGGGGAAAGAGATCTTTGGCGGCGTCGGTTATAATTTTCTTAATCCCGCACTCACGGCACGGGCATTTCTCTTTTTTGCTTATCCAGCTGAAATGTCCGGTGACGCCGTTTGGGTGGCGGTGGATGGTTTCACACAGGCTACGCCATTGGCTGTGGCTGCAGTGGAAGGAACAGCTGGGCTGCTGGCCAGTCCGTACACATGGATGTCGGCATTTCTTGGTTTTATCCCCGGTTCTATAGGCGAGGTTTCAACGCTTGCCTGTTTGCTGGGGGCATTAATACTTTTAGTGACGCGCATTGCTTCCTGGCAAATAATGTTTTCAGTCTTAGGCGGGATGGTCCTGACTGCACTTTTCCTCAATGCTCTGGCACCGTATAGTGACAAGCTTATGTTTGACGTATCGCCAGCTTGGCATATTGTCTTAGGCGGGTACGCTTTTGGTTTGGTTTATATGGCCACCGATCCAGTTTCATCCGCTATGACCACAACTGGCAAATACATTTATGGCGCGTTAATCGGTGTTTTAGTTGTTTTTATTCGTGTGATAAATCCCGCTTACCCTGAAGGCATGATGCTTGCCATTCTTTTTATGAATGTTTTTGCGCCTATTATTGATCATTATGTTGTAAAAGCAAATATTAAATTGCGCATGAATCAGTACGGACACAAACAAACCTTTTGAAGCAGCTCTGTTTAGACAGTTTTCACATATCAATATAGCTTACTCGACTATGGCAAACGATAAACCTGGGCAGACATTGTTGGTTGCACTTATTTTGTGTTTTATTTGTTCACTTGCAGTTTCTGCTTTAGCCGTACTATTGCGTCCTGCTCAGGAGCGCAATAAGCTGTTGGACAAGCAGCGCAATATTCTGGTTGTTGCGGGTTTGGTGGATGTGACTGAGAGCAGCAACATTACTGGGGCTGAGGTGACGGAGTTGTTTGCGAATTTCAAGGCGCAGGCTATCGAGCTGGGCAGCGGTGAGAAACGCGTGGACATTGCAGTCGCCAGCTTCGATGAACGCAAAGCCAGTAAAACTCCCGCCACCAGTATGGCGCTCAGTGCGACTGAGGACATCGCTTCGCTCAAACGCCGTGAGAATATTGCGATTATTTATGAGCTTTACGATGGGCAACAGAAATTGGATGCGGTCATCTTGCCCATTCGCGGTTATGGCCTGTGGTCAACGCTTTACGGTTTTATCGCTTTAGAAGAAGACGGTACAACAATACGCGGAATTACCTTTTATGAACATGCCGAAACACCCGGGTTAGGCGGTGAGGTGGACAATCTTAAATGGAAAGCTTCATGGAAAGGCAAACAGGCGTTCAGCGAAACAGGGGATGTTGCGATTAGGGTGGTGAAAGGACGCGCCGCTTCCAATACAGAAATAGACGGGCTTGCCGGCGCCACAATCACCAGCCGCGGTGTGGATAACATGCTGCAATTTTGGCTGGGTGCAACTGGATATCAAACGTACATCGTTAAACATTTACGTGGTGGTTAGTAAGATGGACGTAGAAACTATTACATTGATCATGATAATTATCCATGCAACATTTGGAACTGCAGCGTTGCTTGGCGGGGGAGTGGCCTTGGTTGTGCAGAAAGGCGGTACTTGGCATAAACGTGGCGGCAAGCTTTTTTTTGGGGCGATGGTGAGTAGTGTTGCGCTTTCACTTGTTATTGCGATTATGCCGGGGCATGTCAATCCTTTTCTTTTTGCGGTGGGCATCTTCAGCGCTTATTTTGTTTTAGGCGGTATGCGGGTGCTGCAGTTGCGGTCGCAGCCGCTGCAATGGAGAGATTGGTGGTTAGCGGGCTTCATGATGCTGGTGGGGGTTGCCATGTTCGCACTGAGTTTTACGATGCGGCCGACGCTTAAACCTGCGGTATTGGTTTTTGGGCTGTTGGCGATAGCGAATGGCTTGAATGATTGGCGAGTATTGCGATTGGGCATTGTTGCATTGCGGAAGCGTTGGCTTAAGCTGCATTTGAGTAAAATGACAGCGGGGTACATTGCTGCGACAACAGCATTTTTGGTGGTCAATAGTCCCATTCGGGGAGAGCTTGAATGGATTAATTGGTTGTCCCCGACTGTTATTGGGGGGATTTATATTGGTTATTGGAGCAGGCGTGTGAAGCGCCGCTAAACACTGATAAATGATGCTGGATTTAGCGGCGGAAATGAATTTTTAGTAAAGTGGCACGATGAAGAAACAAACAAGACAAGTGGTGACGGCTCAAGGCAAGGCTATTGGCGGCGAAACAAGGCAGCAACCATTGACAACAATGCGAGGCAACTTTTGCAGTGGTCATTTGCGGTAATTTTTGAAAAAAAATCGCGAAAAAACGAGTGGTTGTGAAGTGAGATATCAGGAGTTAAGGTGAGTATGAATGTTGATGCAGCGGGCAAACAACGTGAACGTGCCCAGTTTTTTAAAGAGCTGAAAAAAAATGTTATCAATCCGATATGGGACAATAATCCCATTGCTTTACAGATCTTGGGGATCTGCAGTGCTTTAGCGGTCACAACAAATCTTAGAACATCGGTGGTGATGTCTTTAGCGGTGATCGTCGTCTTAGTGGCATCGAATACGCTGGTGAGCCTTATCCGTTCACAAGTGCCCAATGCTATTCGCATCATCGTGCAGATGGCGATTATTAGTTCATTAGTTATTCTGACCGATCAGGTGCTCAAAGCCTTTGTGTATGATATTAGTAAACAGCTCTCGGTTTTTGTCGGCCTTATTATCACTAATTGCATTATCATGGGGCGTGCAGAAGGTTATGCCATGCATCACTCGGTTGTGCGCAGTGCCTTTGACGGCCTGGGCAATGGCATTGGTTATAGTGTGGTATTGCTCTTGATAGGTTTTTTTCGTGAGCTGTTTGGCTCAGGTTCACTTTTTGGCGTGCCAGTACTGTTGCCGTTATCCGAAGGCGGCTGGTATGTGCCTAATGGTTTGATGTTGCTTTCGCCTTCAGCGTTTTTTCTCATCGGTTTTTTGATTTGGGCTATCCGTGCCTGGAAACCACAGCAGAATGAAGATGAGTAATGAATGTTTGCAGCGCATGTTAATGTTACTTTAATTAAAAACTGAGAAGTGAGTAGAGGCAGCCAGTAATGGAACATTATGTTTCTTTGTTTATTCAGGCGGTGTTTGTTGAAAACATGGCATTATCGTTTTTCCTTGGCATGTGTACGTTTCTTGCCTGTTCTAAGAAAATTTCGACAGCTGTTGGTTTGGGGATCGCGGTGATTGTTGTACAAACCATTACTGTACCGGCGAATAATCTTATTTATAATTATCTTTTGCGTGAAGGGGCACTAGCCTGGACAGGAGTGCCTCAGCTGGCTACGGTAGATTTGGCTTTTTTAGGCTTTATTTCTTATATTGGCGTTATTGCGGGCATGGTACAGCTCTTGGAGCTGTTTTTGGATAAATATGTGCCGGTACTTTATAACTCGCTCGGTATTTTTCTCCCATTAATTACTGTAAATTGTGCCATCCTTGGAGGAACGCTTTTTATGGTGGAACGTGATTACAATTTGCCGGAGAGCTTGGTTTACGGATTGGGGTCTGGCAGCGGATGGGCACTTGCTATTATTGTTTTTGCAGGTATTCGTGAAAAATTGCACTATAACAATATTCCTGTTCCACTAAAAGGCCTGGGCATTGCATTTATCATCACTGGTTTGATGGCCATAGCATTTATGTCGTTTGCAGGAGTTTCATTTTAAAAAGCTTAACTGTATGTATAGTCAAGTGTGCGTGTTTGAAGCGAAGACAAATGAAGACAAGAGGGATTGATTAAAATGGAAAACATGATATTGATAGGCTTAGGCGTCATGATGTTTACAGTGGTGGTGATGGCACTGGTAATGATGATTTTAGCGGCGCGTTCGTATTTTATTCAGGAGGGAGCTGTGAGCATTATCATCAATGGTAATGAAAAACAGCCCTTGAACGTGGCAAGCGGGGCATCGCTGTTGAATACACTGGCGAGTAAGAAAATTTTCATTTCTTCTGCCTGCGGCGGCGGCGGTACTTGCGCACAGTGCAAGGTCAATGTTGTCTCCGGCGGCGGCGGGATTATTTCGGTGGAAACGGGACAATTAAGCAAAGCCGAACAACGTGCCGGTATGCGGCTTGCCTGCCAGGTCAAGGTTAAGGAGGATATGCGCATAGAAGTCGCTCCTGAAATATTTGGTGTTAAAAAATGGGAATGTACGGTGCGTTCAAATAACAATGTTGCAACTTTCATTAAGGAACTGGTCTTAACGTTGCCTGCTGGTGAGAACGTAGATTTTAGAGCGGGGGGGTTTATTCAAATAGAAGCGCCGCCGCACGCGGTGAACTATAAAGATTTTGTTATCGCAAGTGAGTATCGCGACGTGTGGGATGAGTTCAAAATCTGGAAGTACCAGTCAGTAGTGGACGAGGAAACCGTACGCGCGTATTCAATGGCAAACTATCCCGAAGAACGCGGGATGATCATGCTCAATGTTCGTGTGGCAACGCCGCCGCCCGGCACACGTTATCCGCCCGGTAAAATGTCTTCGTACATTTTCTCACTCAAACCCGGTGATAAGGTGACCATTTCAGGCCCCTACGGCGAGTTTTTTGCCAAAGCTACGAATAAAGAGATGGTTTTTATTGGCGGCGGTGCCGGTATGGCGCCCATGCGTTCACATATTTTCGATCAGCTCAAACGCTTGAAAAGCAAACGCAAGCTCAGCTTTTGGTACGGCGCACGCAGTAAACGTGAGATCTTTTATCAGGAAGATTTCGACGGACTAAGTGCTGCCAATGAAAACTTCAGCTGGCACGTAGCCCTTTCTGAACCAATTGCAGAAGACAGGTGGACGGGCATGACGGGTTTTATTCACGATGTTCTTTACACTGAGTATTTGAAAAATCACAGTGAACCTGAAGAATGTGAATATTATATTTGCGGGCCGCCGCTGATGAATGCGGCTGTCTTGAGCTTGCTGGATAAACTGGGGGTGGATGCTGAGAATATTGCTTTTGATGATTTTGGTTAAGCTGAGCATTGTGCGGGCAGGTTTTCATTTTTCATACAAACATCATGCAGTCGTGCTGGAATTTTACATTGTGTAGGAGCTTGTGGGTTGCTCGCAGCCTGCTGTTGCTGCTGAGTGTTATGGCAAGCAGTTTGGCTGTGCACGCTTGTGCACAGCCAACACCTGCAGCAACAGCTGCCAGTACTGGTGAGCTGGTCACCCTTAGCGGTAAGACAATGGGGACGACTTATACGGTTAAGTATGTCTCCACACCTGAAACAACAGTGAAGCCGCCAGTGGTAGCGGCAGGTTTGGAAGAGACACTGCAAACTTTTAATCAGATTTTTTCAACTTATGAACTAACTTCAGAGCTCTCGGTGCTGAATCAGAAGTTAAGTGCGGCAGCTGCGGGAACGCGAGTGCAGGCAACACTTTCAGTGTCTTTGAGTGAGGCGTTGATGCGTGCACTTGCCATCAGTCGTTTGACGATGGGGAGTTTTGATGTGACGGTTGCACCGCTTGTGGATTTATGGGGCTTTGGTCCGCGTCCGCCCACTGCTGCCGGCAATGTTCCCATTGAGTTTCCAAGCACAGCGCGTGTAATCGCTGCACGCGCGCATGTGGGGTTTGCGCGTTTGCAGTTAAATGCTGAACAAGGATTGCTGAGTGCCCCAGCACAAACCAGCTTGGACTTCTCAGCTATTGCCAAAGGACGCGGCGTGGATGTTTTGGCGGAATATCTGGAAATGCTGGACTTTCATCATTATCTTGTTGAGATTGGCGGCGAATTGCGCACGCGCGGCACTAAACCCGGCGGTGCAACATGGACCTTAGCCATTGTCCATCCTGAACCTAAAACCAGACTTGTAGACGATACCAGCGTAGATCAGCTGGGCGAGCAAACCTTTAGCCTCAGCTTGCCGCAAGCTGTCCGCGGCATTGCTACATCGGGCAATTATCATAATTATGTAGAACATCAAGGCACACGTTATCCGCATATCATCGATCCTGAAACCGCATATCCCGTCACACATGGATTGGCATCAGTGACAGTCGTGACTTCCAACTGTGAATGGGCGGATGCTTTGGCAACGGCACTGATGGTTATGGGCGGGGAACGAGGGTTGGCATTTGCCGAACAGCAGGGGCTTGCCGTTTTTTTTATTGAGGCCCAGGCAGGTGAGTGGGTTAGTTATGCCAGCAGTGCATTTGCTGCCTATCGTACTCCGACTGAACGCTGATAAATAGTCTCCAGCCTGTATTCACTGTGGCTGCTATGGGTTTCTTTGGGGTTTAGGCAGCTAAAAAGTGCCACAATGTTTGTTTCTTATGCTATGATCCTGAGTAGCTAGGTTATGGATGTTATCCCTGTTACATTTTTAGCGGCATTTTTGTTTTTTGCCTTAGCACTGTTATTATTGAGTTTGGGGGCGTTGATAGCCAAGCGGCGTTTGCGCGGCTCTTGCGGTGGTGTGGCTGTTTACGGCGCAGATGGCGAGCCGCTTAGCTGTGAGACTTGTCCCAATAAAAAAAGCAATCCCAAGTGCCCGCGTAAAATACAGCGGCAGAACTTAGATCCACTGAGCAATGATAACTAAAACCTTTATTTTTAACTTTTTTAACTGAGGGAGGCAAACATCGTATGCAGATATTTTATGTAGGAATAGCGGTGTTATTCTTATTGGTACTGTTGTTGGGGGTGCTTGTATTTGTAGTTTTCACTTACTTTAAGCGTGAGCAGCAGATGAATTTACAAAATTTGCGTGAGCTTTTGGGTAGCGGGCAGCAAGCGAGTTTACAAAAAACACTGGAATTTTTGGGAAGCTTGCAGGGCAAGCAGCGTGAAGAACTGGTCAGTACCAGTAAGTTGACCACTGAGCGCGTGCGCGAAGTTTTCGACAGCTTGAAACAACAGCTGGGAGAATTTAAAAAACACCATCAGGAGGCAGCAGAAACGCGCGATAAACAGCTCACAGGCAATATCTCTGCCCTTTCTGAGCGCGTGGATAAACAACTCTCGCAAACCATTGAAAAACTGGGCGAGTTTAAAGAACTTTCCAAGGGTGTAGATAGTCTTACAAAGGTGCTCAGCAGCGTGAAGCGCAGGGGCAGCTTTGGTGAAAATCAGTTAGAAAGCATTATCATGGATTTGGTGCCAAGTGCATACTACCAGAAGGAGTATGCACTTAAGGATCAACGTGTGCGCGGTGTGAAAGTGGATTTTGTTATTCAGCTTCCCACTAATGACGATGTGAGCACCTTGCTCCCCATCGATTCAAAATATCCAAACGAAGCTTATGAAAGACTGCTGGCGGCACGTGAGCGCGGCGAACGTGATGAAGAGAGACTCTTTCTCAAAAAGTTGCAAAGTTTTTTTAAAGATGCAGCAAAAGACATGAAAAAAAAATACATTGTCCCGCCGGAAACAACCGATTTTGCAATCCTCTTCATTCCCAATGAGGGACTGTTTTGGGAAATTTATCAACAGGAAGCGTTTATCACTGAGCTGCGTAAGAGCTATCAAGTGATCCTGACAGGACCCAATCATTTTTACGCACTCCTGCATATGCTGCAAATGGGTTATGCCAAACTTGCTATTGAACAGCGTTCGCAGGAATTGTGGCAGCAGCTGGAAGGCTTGAAAAAAGGCATGGGGGATATTACCGCGGCACTTGCGAAGCTGACAGCTAAAACGGCTACGCTGTATAAAGATACACAGGGCGTGCATCGGCACTCTGAGCAACTCAGGAGTCACCTAGTCGTATTGGAACAACCTGCTGATGCACAACCAGCTGAGCCAAGCACGCCACCGCGTCCTGTTGCAGCTGCTTTATCAGCTTCTGCTGAAGATGATGAACCCATTATGCCAGTAACTGAGCAGCAAGGGAAGGCGGAAACAGCAACAGGGGATGAGGAGTTGCAGGCACCGGCAGCTCAGCAGTCAGGCGATCAGCTTTTTTAAGGCAAAAACTGCTTTCTTGAACAGCGTTCGCAGGAATTGCGGCAGCAGCTGGAAGGCTTGAAAAAAGGCATGGGGGATATTACCGCGGCACTTGCGAAGCTGACAGCTAAAACGGCTACGCTGTATAAAGATACACAGGGCGTGCATCGGCACTCTGAGCAACTCAGGAGTCACCTAGTCGTATTGGAACAACCTGCTGATGCACAACCAGCTGAGCTAAGCACGCCACCGCGTCCTGTTGCAGCTGCTTCATCAGCTTCTGCTGAAGATGATGAACCGATTATGCCAGTAACTGAGCAGTCAGGCGCTCAGCTTTTTTAGGTAAAAATTGCCTTCTTGAACAGCGGCACGCAGTGTTGCTTGGGTATGTTACGCCTTAACCTTAAAGGGGAACATCGATAGACACCGCAAAACTAAAATAATTGACGAAGGTACTGCTTTGAAAGAGGCTGAAATCAAACGATAAGTTAAGTATTTTGAAAAAACTAACCCCAAACAAAAACGACGGCACAATGCTGCTTTGCTGTTGATAGTGATGGATAAATCTTTCGTCAATGATTGATTGACCATTTCCTTCTACGGTATATTCCACATCGCTATATCCAAATAGGTTGTTATATAGTTTAAACAACAGTTTTAATTGGAAAAAAACGACGAAGTGACTGATATTGATTTCGCCGCGTGCACCCAGTTGCAGACTGTAGAGTGTATGATTGATGTAAGTTGTGGAGCCTTCGTCAGTGATCGTATATTGCTCACCGCTGGTGTCAGGTGAAAATACCGCACTATTATTAATTTCTAAGAAACTGCCAGAGAAAAGTGTGCGATTATAGCCGAATGCCGCCAGCGCTTGAAATTGCGTGATTCTGGTTTCATAAAAAGCATATTGAAAAGCGATGTTGAAAATGTTTATACTCGTGGATTGGGAGAGCTGCAATGGTGCACCAATGGTTTCATCAAATGAAAGTGAGGAAAGCGTTGTACCGTACTGGATAGTGAAGAGCAGGTCTTCCAGCGCACTTTGGCGCCGTTTGTTGCCTAGCCGCCCAAAACTGAATGAGAAAAATGGCACATAAGTGATCAGTGTATCCAGAGTTGTGCGGTAACTGGGTCCGGATGCCTCTAACTGGGGAATGATTCTTTCAATAAATGAATTGACATTAATCAAATCAAGGCTGTTATTTAATACTTGATAGGTGTTTTCAAGGTTTAAAATTCCCCAGCTGATTTTGTAGCCGACCCCAAATCTGAGACGGAAGTTTTTGAAGGCCCAGCCTCGTGAGGTGGTTTCTGCACCGGAGAAATTGTGCAGACTTGGCATGGTGTAATCAATCGATGTTGCAGCCAGATTAAACAGCGCGTCGTGGTACTCGCGGATAACAGCTTTTGTCCATAATAGATCTTGTGTGCCTTCTTGCGCACGCAATGGCGTACTGAGCAGGGCACTCAGGCTCAGCACAACGTAAAAAAACATAAAAAAGCGGCATTTACTCATGATAAACAATGACTAAGCTTAGTTTATGGATTGTGCATTCAATTCAGTTGTTGGCATAAAATTTACTGCATAAGTTTTGTGCTACTGTTTCGGCTGCCTGGTGGGTAGCTGCAAAATGGCAATAATTTTGTATCTTTATAGTATCGGGATGAAGCGCCCATGCTTCAGTTAAACTTTGTTGCTGAGCGGAAGCTTGCACACTGTCAATAAAGATAAAGTGTGTCTGTGTTTGGCGTTTCAGCCACGTCAGCTGATGTTTGGCGAGGCGTTTAGTGCGTTGGATAGTTTGTGCCAAGGCCTCCGCTTGCGTGCAGAGCCCGCTTAGCCACTCAACCGTTTCACGGTAGCCGATGGCTTTATGTTGCAGCAGTGTTGCCTTGGAAATGCCGCTTGCCAGTATTTTACGGACTTCTTTTAAAATACCTGCAGAGTGGAACAATGCCTCAGCACGCGCGGTAATGGCTTCCACTAAGGCTTTTTTACGAGGGATAAGCGCTATTTTAAGCAACTGCAACGGTGGGTGCTGAACGGACGCGTGCGCGTACACTTTTTGCAACGGAAGTTGATATTGGCGGATAAGTTCTAATGCTCTTACTACACGGCGCGGATTGTTGCGATCAATGGTTTGTCCTGTTTCAGGATCCTTGCGGTCAAGTTCACTGAGCAATGAGGTCAGACCAAATTGGCGACATTCGTTTTCCAGCTGCGCGCGTAGCTGCGCGGATGATTTTAGCGGCGGCAAGCCCGTTTCCAATGCCTTCAGATAAAATAGTGTTCCTCCTACAATGAGCAGGCGCGAGTTAGCTTGGGCAGTTTCCGCGATAATACTATGGACATATTCAATAAACTGGTAGGCACTGAAATTAGTGCCAAGCGCGCGCTCGCCCATGAGACGATATTGATACTGCAGGCGTTCCTGGACAGTGACCTGCGCGGTGCCAAGTGGAATGGAGTGGTATAACTGTTTTGAGTCTGCATTGATGATAAGTGTTTTTTGTGAAGCGGTGCCGTGTGTTTCTGCTAAGGCATGGGCTAGGCGCGTCTTGCCGCAGGCTGTGGGCCCGGTGACAATGGTCAGACGCGGCGAGTTTGAGTTGAAAGTAGAGGTGGCAGCAATGGTAGCAATGGTAGCAATGGTAGCAATGGTAACAATAACAGCGATGGCGGCAGTTTAGCTTCAATCATAACAACCGATGACACTCATTAAGCTCAAGCAGCCTCGCGTAGTTGACAGCAAGTTGCCGAAACAAGCAGTACTGTTCGTTCAGCTGCTCAGCTTGGCAGCTTCAGTCGATTTTGCTAAATTGTCTGCGGCAATGTTTTTTGTTGCGGCAGTATTTGTTGGCGCACTGTCGGCAGTTGCGGCGGTGGTTGTTGGCGCCTCAGTCGATTTTGCTAAATTGTCTGTGGCAATGCTTTTTGTTGCGGCAGTGGTTGTTGGCGCCTCAGTCGGTTTTACTAAATTGTCTGTGGCAATGTTTTTTGTTGCGGCTGTGGTTGTTGGCGCCTCAGTCGATTTTGCTAAATTGTCTGTGGCAATGTTTTTTGTTGCGGCTGTGGTTGTTGGCGCCTCAGTCGGTTTTGCTAAATTGTCTGCGGCAATGCTTTTTGTTGCGGCAATGTTTGTTGGCACACTGTCAGCAGCTTCGGTTTCGCTGGCATTTGTATCAGCTGTCTCTACTGGTTTGTCATCAGTGGCTTGGGCATTACGCATGAATTTAATTTCATCCTGATAAATCTCAATTTGAAATTTGTCAGCAGTATAGCTTATATTCTTGTCAAGAATATGCTCAATAGCAATAAGTGCCTCTTTGCGCTGATGGGTCTGTTCATCATCTTTATTCAGATAACGCACACATCTTACATATTCCATGCAGGCACGCGCCAATTCATAACGATTGCCTTTATAGTTCAGAATCTTTTCCAATGGAATTTCATTCATAATAATGTCTCAGCTAACAGGAAGCTTGTGATTATTTAACGCGGGAGTGTAATAATAATAATAATTAATAACAGTAGTATAACATTAATGATAGAATTTCTATATAAAAACAGCAATTTTTAGCAGATAAAGTGTGTTAGCTACTGAAAAACCTAGGGGGGCGAGCCCTTTTATTAAGTGGGCAGGCGGTAAAAGAGGCATTTTAGCGAAGCTGAATAAAAGACTTCCGAAGGTTTATCGTTCATACTTTGAACCTTTTATAGGTGGAGGTGCATTATTTTTTTATATGTCGCCTAAATCGGGTTATATCTGTGATATTAACAAATATCTAATTGCCTCGTATGAAGTGGTTAGAGATCATCCAGATAAACTGATGGAGTCGCTTGATCATCATAGGAAAAATCATTGTAAAAATTATTACTACAAGGTAAGAGGTAACAATATAAAAAAAGAAGATACTATTGAATATGTCAGTAGGTTTATTTATTTGAATAAAACTTGTTATAATGGACTGCATAGGGTTAATAAGTCTGGTCACTTTAATGTTCCTATGGGGGGGCATACAAACATCAATTTATATGACAGGGACAATATGCTTCATTGTAGTCATATCCTTAAGTCTTCTACCATAAAGGAATGCGATTTTTCAGAAATAAAACCTGAAGAAAAAGATTTTGTTTATTTTGATCCTCCATATCATAATACTTATACAGATTATAATTATCAAGGATTTTGTGAGAAAGCTCAGGTCAGATTAGCTAAGTTTTGTCGCGAGTTGAATAAAAAAGGAGTTCTGTTTATGCTCTCAAATAGTAATACTGAGTTGATTAACAAATTATATGAAGGTAAAGACTTTATAATTGAAAAAATAGTAGCACCCAGAAGCATAAATTGTAAGGGGAATAATAGGAAAAGCGTAGAGGTGTTAATAAGAAATTATAAATTATGAATAGGTGGTTTATTTAAAGGAAAGCTTATGAATTGCCAGAAAGATCATAGCGATATCGACAGTATTATACAAGATTTGCCACTCGATCAAGGTGGTTGGGGGAGACATAAATGTGCCGGATGTGCTTATAAACACGGTGTTGAAATGGGTAAAGCCAAAAAAAACATAAACCTTGAGTTAATCATGGATAATTTGCCATATAGTCAAGCGGGAGTACAAAGGCACAAAAGCGCATTAATTGCTTTTTGTTATGGGTACGTAAAAGGACGTAAATTAACGCTTTCTTGATCATGCACTCACGAGCTTCCTTTCAACAAACTTTGCTCCTGGCTTTACCAGTTATTGGCGCGCTGGCGTTTATGCTGGAACGATTGTTCAAGCGGCGTATTCCTGCCGCCACTAGCTACGCACTCTTTATCCTTAATACTGCTCTTTATAGCTATGCAGTTGTTTCATTGCCTGTACTGGCATTATTTTATGAGGTTTTCCCATACTTTTTTGAAGCTGCATTGCTGGTCCTTTTCAGATTGAACGTTGTCTTTATTGTCTGCGCGTACTGTTTATTGGCTTTTAGTCATTATTTAGGCGGCGCTGAACAATTTATCGCGTATTGTGCTGAACGTTCTGTTTGGCTGCGGCCTTTGGCTAAGCTGCATAGCTGGCTGCTGAGCACAGAGGCGTAATTATTGTACCCGCTCAGTCCGTTGTTTGACTCAATGTTTTTGCCACAGTATAAATATTGCCCGCGCCAATGGTGATGAGAATGCCGTTATTGCCCTGCTCCTGAGCAATAATAGTCTTTCTCAGGTCTTCAAGCTCAGCACAAACAGTGACAGCCTGCTGCGGCATCAGGTGCCGCAACTCACGGGCAATTAATTCACTGGATACATTTTCAATAGGAGCTTCGCCAGCAGAGTAAATGGGCGCAAGATAAATTTTATCCGCATACGCCGCCAGCTCACGGGCAAAAGCCTTATAATGTTCCAATGTCCGCGTATAACGATGCGGTTGAAAGACGACAATAAGTCTTTGGGCAAAGCGTTTCACCGTTTTTAATGTGGCATTGAGCTCCGTGGGATGATGCCCGTAATCGTCCATGAGCGTAAGGCCGCGCCACTTGCCAATGACAGAAAGCCGCCGTTCCACACCCTTAAAATGCTTGAGCGCCAGCTGAATGTCGTTTATCGCAATGCCAGCTTCCAAGGCAACGCCAATGGCTGCAAGCGCGTTTTGCACATTGTGTTCCCCCGGCATATTCAGTGTGAAAGTCCCCAGTGAACGTCCATACGCCGTGACGTTGAAAATACTGCACTGTTGCGCTAAGGTCTTAATGACAGCATGAAAATCCGGGCGTGGGCGCCCAGGGCTGCTCTCCATGATACCGTAACTGGCATAAGGTTTTTTCAGTTCCAAACATAACCCCGCCAAACGCGGGCTGTCCAGACATAAAAAAGTCTTGCCATAAAACGGCACACTGTTCATGAATTCCAGAAAATGCAGCAATAAACGCTCTTCTGTCTGATAATAGTCCATGTGATCTAAATCAATGTTTGTGACGACAGCCAATACAGGTGAGAGTTTAAGGAACGAACCATCGCTTTCATCGGTTTCACAGATGAGGATTTCACTTTTTCCCAGCTGAGCATTGGAATGAATGCCCGACCAGCGCCCGCCAATAACAGAGGTCGGCGAAAATCCAGCTTGATGAAAAATAGCGCTGACCATGGCGGTAGTCGTGGTTTTTCCGTGTGTTCCGGCTATGGCAATGCCTTCCTTGAGACGCATGATCTCCGCAAGTAACTCTCCGCGTGTGATGATGGGAATACCGCGATCTTGCGCTGCCAATAATTCAACATTGCCAGGGGAAATGGCGCTGGAGGTAATGACCACGTCAATGTTTTGCTGCGTTTGAATATGCTTGCGGTGGTGACCAATGACCACCGTCACACCCATGGCACTGAGCTCGGCAGTGGTTTCACTGGCTTTGAGATCACTGCCGGCTACTTTGTAGCCCATGGCAAACACTATTTTTGCAAGGGCAGACATGCCTATGCCGCCAATGCCTATAAAATACAGCTGCCGCGTACGACCAAAAGGCTTAGCAAAAACCATTATCTAACCAAGAAGTGCTGCTGTCAACAGATCATTTAACTATGCAGAACCAGCCGCTGCTGCGTGCGGCGCGTGTTCAGCAGCTGGCGGGAGTTGCGATGGCAGTGAGAGATTAATAAGCAGTCCCAGCATGGCGAAGTGTGCAATTAGCGAACTGCCGCCGTAACTGAAAAATGGCAATGGAGTTCCCGTGGTGGGCAGCAGTCCAAGTGTGACGGCTATATGGAGAATGGTTTCTAACGTGACAATAAAGGTGAGCGCAAATGCCAATAATGCCCCTTGATCCTGCTGAGTACTCAGCTGCAGCTTCACAATGCGCAACCCGCGTTCTAAGAATAAAAAACAACAAAAGATCACAATGCAGCCGCCAATAAATCCACTGGTATTGACAATAGCGGCGAAAGCAAAATCATTGTGCGCATCGGGAAGTTTGGCGAGGTTTGCAAACGCTGCGGTGTTATCGGCGCCAATCCACCCGCCCGCACGATGCGCATTTAGGGAACGGATAATATGATAGCCGCTATTGTGCGGGTCTGCTTCAGGGGACAGGAAACTGAAGCGGGGGACGATGTATTGTTTGGATTGCAGCAGCCAGATCCAAAATGGCAGGCTGAGACCGCACATTCCAATAAGTGCCCTGAACGAGCGCCGATTGAAACTTAAAATTGCCACGCTTGTCATAAAAAGCGTGGCAGCTGTTGAAATATCGGGCTGTAGGGCGATGAGCAATATCACTAACAACACACACACTCCTGGCAAAATGTTTTTGCCAGATAATGCGGGTTGCCCAGCGCGCTGAACAGCGTTTGCCGTTGTACTCACATGCACCAGGACAATAAGATAAAAAGGTTTGATGAGCTCCGAAGGCTGTACGCTAATAGGTAGAAAACTGAATTCAAGCCAACGCCGAGCATTGTTAATGTTTTTGCCAATGCCAGGAATAAAAACAGCAAATAATAATCCCAAAATAACAATAAAGATTTTTTCGCTGTGCCTGTACCACCATTGCAGCGGGATGAGACTGAAAAAAAACAATGCGCTAAGTCCCAATACAAAAGAATAACTTTGTCGTTTTACAAAATAAAAGGGATCGCCCGTGTATTTCATGGAAAGGGCAAAACTGGAGAAAAAAAGAAAGGCTATGCCAAATAAACTCATGAAAATGCCCAGCAGCACCAGTGGGCTATCGCAATGTCTTAGCAGCGGAAGGCGCATTTTTAAAGCAGTCCACTGAGTGTACTGGTGTGTTTGTGAAGCTTCTGCGGTGTGTGGCATATTAGTCAATGTGGGGGGCAGCTTTTATGATTGGGATGATTGGGAACGCGGTGACAAAAAAAAGCCTGTGTTTGAATAGGTTTACCTGACACCGTGCTGAGCGGAAGCAGCTGCCTGAAACGCTGTGACTAACTGCTTAAAGGCAACTCCACGTGTTTCATAGCTGCTGAATTGATCAAAACTGGCACAACCAGGTGACAATAATAAAATGCTCCCCGCTGTTGCGGCGGCAGTTTTCCACGCAGCATGTACCGCAGCTGTGAAATTTTGAATAATAGTTAACGGCGGCATGGATGCTGATGAGGCTGCAATTGAACTCAGTTGCTCCTTTATTATTTCGGAAGCTTCGCCATAGAGGTAAAGTGCTTTTATGCCGCTCAGCTGATTTTTTAATGTCTGAAAGTTTAGGTTTTTATCGCGTCCGCCCATAAGCAGGACTAATTTGCATTGTTCCTGCTGAGTGAAAAAACTTAATGCGTTTTGTACAGCCGTAACCGTAGTGGCTTTGCTGTCATTAATGCAGAGCGGGAATGCGCGCGCAGTATCGGCGGACTGGAGCATTTCCATGCGATGAGCAGGCGTTTGAAAGCTCTCCAATGCAGGCACAATGACTTCGGCTTCACGCGGGCTTCCTAAACAATGCACAGTGATGAGCGCAGCTGCTAAAGTTGTGGTATTGATAAACCGCAGCGAGTTTCCTGCTACAGTAAAGTGCATGCAGGTGACAGCTGCGCCGCGCGGAACATGATATTCCAAGTGTAACTCCAGCTTGTTTTGCCGGGGATGCGGTGTGCGCACTAAAATATAGCTTGGCATACTGATTGCTGAAGTGACAGGCTTTTTAACTGCTGTAAATGCTGTCATTTGCGGTAAAATAACCTTGTTTGCGAGGTTAGCGGATTTGTAGGCGGTCACTGCTGCTGTAACGTTTGCATCGGCAATATTATATAAAAATTTGTCGTGTTTCTCATTGTGGGCAATAAGCTGCATTTTGGCGCGTGCATAAGCTTTGAATGAAGGATAACGATCGAGATGATCTGCATGAATGTTTAAAATGACGGAAATTGCCGCACGAAATTGCCGCGTCACCTCCAGCATATAACTGGAAAGCTCCAATACAATAATTTCTAAAGCTGCAAAATCCTGCCGTAATAACAACGCCGCAATAGGAGTGCCAATATTGCCGCCAATGCCAACCGTGCTAAGACCAGCCAACAACTTTGCAGTGAGCAAGGCTGTTGTTGTTTTGCCGTCTGTACCAGTAATGGCAACAACAGTTTTATGTTTGTAAAACGGGTAGAAAAAGTCAATATCGGACCATACAGGCACTTTGGCTGCCAGTGCCATAACCGCTTGCTGCTGGCGCGGAATGCCCGGCGATAGGATGACATCGGTGACCGCAGGATACGAATTTCCTGCAGGCGGCAGCTCCAACTTGCCCCAGTTTAACCGCAGCGGACGCATTGATACAGGCAATGCCATCAGCTCAGCCATTGCTGCTGCTTGTGCAGCATTGCGATTGGTATCGGCAATGGAATAGGGGATCCCAACAGCAGCAAAAAACTTTGCACAGGTTAGTCCCGTGCGTCCCAGTCCTAGTATCAAGACATGACGTTTTTGCCACTGTGTCAGCAGTGCCTGCCATTGCAAAAAATGCGGCAATGGCGTTGTGGACGGCATTTTTACGGCAGGGGAGGGTTCAGCCAAGCGGCGGGAAACTTCCATGGCTGCGGGAATAGCGGCGCTAAGACTATTGATGAAGCTTCAGCTGCTAACAACCATTAGCGTTAATTGCGTTGACGTTCGCTGTATTCACCTGTTTCTATGTTCACAATGATCACATCGCCTGTCTGCACAAAAAGCGGCACTTGCACAGTGGCACCCGTTTCAATGGTCACCGCACGGTAAGCATTGGAAACAGTATCGCCTTTAATGGCGGGCGGCGCATCCGTTACTTTAAAAGCCATTTTGGTTTTACTGAAATCAACCGCACTTAAAACATCTTCAATGAACAGCAAAATAACCGCTGCTTCCGCTTTCAGAAAACGAACAGTCTCCGCGCCAATGACATCTGCTGTTACCTCGTGTTGTTCATACGTATCGGCTTCCATGAAGATATAACGGTCGCCCTGCTGGTAAAGAAAACTGGCATTGCGCCGCTGGGCGGGGACAATTTCCAGCTTTTCTCCCGATTTAAAGGTTTTTTCAAACAGCTTGCCACTCGTAATTTCTTTGAGTTTGGTTCTATAAAATGCAGAACCTTTGCCGGGACTCACAAAAAAAACACTCTGGACAAAACAAATCTTGCCATCGCGCTTTACTGCAAGACCTTTTTTTAGTTCACTGGTATCAGCCATATTTAAACAAGACGCTGCTCTTTTGGCATAGGTTTCTGATAAGCACAGATTGCCAGCAACATTAAATTATAATATTAAAGGCGCCAGTACGGTTGTAAAATTATACCCCACTGCAACGGTAGAGCACTGCATTACTATTTAACGCTACGGTGCTGTGATAAGCAGTTGTGTTTAGTGCCAGCGTTGCGTTGCGCGGCTGGTGATATGCGATATTCTTCAGCGCAGGATATTCTGAGACTATGCCGAAATCCTACATCGCAGCTGAGAAAATAGCTGCTGTAAAATAACGGGATTAAGAAAAAATCGCAGGAAAGGCTCATACGAACCCTTCCTGCAACTATTAAACAGGCTTAGGTTACCCCCGCACAGATTAATATGCGGGGGAAAATCTGTTACGGTGATCGACGCGTAGTTGGTGGGAGGCATTGCGCTGCTCAGCTACTGTGAGCGGCAGATTTTTCAGCGTAGGATACTGTGACGTTGTGCCGAAATCCCACACGTCAGTACTCCAGTCAGCATATATGCCGGTAGCAGTGATGGGCGTCTGCAGCTCACTGGTGGTTTTCCCTACGCCTGCACCTGTGCCTGCTGTGTTGCTGCTGCTGTCCCAGTAGCTGGCAGTGACCGTTGCAGTGCTAGCGGCTAAACCGTAATTGTTCGCTCCTGATGGAACCGTTACTGTTGCAGCTGTGTAAACATTAGATGCAGAGCCAATAGCACCACTAGATCAGCGTAAGCCATTTTTGACTATAATACTTCCAATAAAATGCTGTTTGATATGGAACCAGCGGAACTCCCGGTTACGGCTGAAGTCTCCATATTGTGGCGGCAGCAAAACTATTTTGCATTAAGTTTCCTGAAGCCAAATACCCGCTCACGCCACCCATTTGCCCCTGAAGCCAGTCTGTACCTTGTTGCTGTAAGACGTGCAGCAATGACTGCACTATTGCTAATATAAACTGACAGAACTCCCACCTGTGTTCCAACTGAATCCTCCTAGAGCTGCTGCCATTGTTGACTGTGAGATTGCTATTAGAAACTAAACTACCGCTGATGGTGCCGACCGACATATGCGCCCCGCCAGTCCGCCTACATGAACCATAGCTCCAGTTATATTGGCATTTACCAATGTGCAGTTGGTGATGGCCGCGCCCCTGTCAATGAAAGCAAAGAGTCCGAGGATATTTCCGTCATAATTCGGATCAAGTGTAGTGCTATTAGTATTACTGATGAAGAGGTTGGAAATGGTGCGTGAGTCGCAGTCCAGTGTTCCCGTGAAGCCTCTACTATATTGATGAGTCAGTGTCGGAACTGGTTGATATTCGTTCTTTTACCGATAGGCACAAAGCCGTTACGTCTTGCCGGTGATCAGTACTCGTCCAGGGTGCTGCCAGTAACGCCGTTGCCCCAGAGTGCATTGGCGTTGTTCATGTCCATGTCAGCGGTGAGTGTGTAATGTTTATCCCTGTAAATGTCGCCGACGCTGTCGCCATTTACCAGCCGGCTCATGAGGTCTAAGCGCAGGTCATTATCAATTTCCCAAGCGTTGTCAGCATCCGCGCCAGTGCCGCCCGCGAAGTTAGCGCCGTCTGCTGTGCAGTCCTGCACGGTAACAGCGACACTGCTATAGCTTAGGGTTCTGACGCCTACAACAGCAGTAATGCCACTGGTAGTGGTGGCGGCAGTGTAAGACGAGATGGCAGGTAAGATGGCTTCGGTGATGTTATAACTAGCGCCATTGGCATTCGTACTGGAAATGGTAGGGAGAAAATGCGTACAAGCCGGGAGCGTGTAAGTAGTGGAAGCATCGCTTTCCGCTACGGTGGTGGCAGAGCCAAGGTTCAAAGTGTAAGGGAGTTCCGTAAAGGTCAGCTGGACTGTGTATGTTTCTGAGTTGATAGAATTGATAACATATCCGAGGGTGACGGTATCCTCTAATGTGCCTGCGGGGTCGATGATGTCAAAGCTCACTGATGGCGTGCTGCTGCCGCTGGGGGTAATGGTGAAAGTGCCGGCAGCTGGGGCAGCGATGGCTTCGTCGTAATTGGTGAAAGTTTCAGTGAACGTGATGGTGGTGGCGGTGTCATCAATGTTGGTGGTTAAGTCTGCGCCATTGTACGTGGCGGAGATGGTGGCAGTGCTGAGGTCAACACCAATGGGAGCTTTAGCCAAGGACAATGTAACAGTATAAGTGGCTTGGTTGTCGTCCACATCACTTTCAGCAATGACAAGGCTAGGCAGCGAAAAATCCGTTACAGCGTTGGTAGCGACGCCATCGGGATCGGCGATGACGTAGGCAGTGCCGGCAGCAGCGTGTGATGGCATAACCTGCTGGGAGGTCGTCAGCGGTGATGCTGCCAGCAGTGCCGTTATCGGCATTTGTACCGCCGCTGAGGGCGATGGTGGTGGCATCAGTCAGCGCAATGGCAAGGTCACCGCCGTCAAAAGTCAGCGGAGATAAGGTCAGCAATGCCGTTGGCGCCGGCAGCGGCGACAATATCAGCAACGGGCTGTCCGATGTACTCTACGATGATGTCAAATGTAATAGTGACGGCAGTACCATCAGCAAGGTGATGGTGAGGGCGTTGTTGTTGTTGGTGGACGTTGGTGGTTTGGGCGCCAGGAGCATCGTCGCGATATCTGAAAGGGTAAAGTTGAATGCAGCAAAAGTGAAAGCAGGATCATCTTGAGTAATGGTAAGGGTGGCGAGGGTGCCGGCAGCAGCATTACAAGGCGAAGGGATGCGCAGGCATTAGCGTAATGCCAGTTAATGGTGATGGTGCCTGTGGAATTGGTGGTGTCGATGGCAATACAGCAGTGGCGAGCTCTAGGTCGGTGGTTGCCGGACGAAGCGCAACGGTAACGGCGTCAGCGAGTGCCTGTTCCAATGGGCTGAGACGCACAGCGGTGTCTTCCGTAGCGGCGCAGCTGGAAAGAATGAGTGCGAATGCGCTAACACTAAGTATGAGCGCGAAAAGTTTATAAGCTAATTTCATGATAGTTTCCTTGGTTTTTTTAATTGTACGGCATAAGCCTATTTAATATTATTAGTATAACATTAAAAGCATGTTTATAACGGGGAATTTGTAGCTAATTTCATGATAATTCCCTTAACTTTTTTAATTGTACGGCATAAGCCTATTTAATATTATTAGTATAACATTAAAAGCATGATGGAGCTTGGTTTATTAACGGGGAATTTGTATGCTAAGCTGAGAAACAGGCTGAGTAGTTTTGGGGATGCAGCTGAGGTTGGCGCTGCTGGTCTTATGTGCAGCAGCAATGTAAGCGTCATGATATGATAGGATATGGCAAAATCAAAGTCTGAAAAACAGCGTAAAACAACAAGCTCACAAAATAAAGGAAAATCGTCTGGGATGCGGATTAAGACGGTATTTTTTAAAAGTGACTTGAAACGAGCACCTCTGGAGCCAGTGAAAGGCTTGAAAGGTATTTGGAAAAACTTGTGGCCTGAGTAAAAGCCACTGTTCGTTTGTGCCTTAGCTTGTAAGCTATTAGGGCGAGGGCGGCGATGTTTGTGCGAAGACAGGCTCGGTTACGCCGTTGATGTTTTGGGCACTGAGGCTGATTACAAAAAGTCCGCCGGCAAGCGGTTCAGTTGCCAGTGCCGCCGCGCTGAGCTTTTCGCGTGCGGTCGTAATATAAAGCGTATCCAATGGGGCGTCTGCAGCTGTTGATGCAGCGCCAAAAGCCACACAACTAGGTTGACTGCACGGGAGTTTTCCATGCAGGAGCGGGGTAACAGCAGCTGCGCGGCTAATGTCGTAAACATGCACTTCGCCATTGCCCCAGCGTGCGTTCCAAAGTCTGCCGTCAGCGTCTAAGGTGGCGCCGTCGGGATTGCCGCCGCAGGTCTGTGTATGCAGCCAGGGTGCTGTACGATGTTCAAAGTTTTTTGAGGTTACGGTGGCTGGAGTTTCAATGCGTGAGATGATTTGCGTGGGGGTATCGGTGAAGTAACCTGTTGTATTATTGAAACAGAGTGCGTTGGGGATTTTTAGTTTTGTTTTCAGCTGTTCCACTTGCAGGACGGCTTTAAGCGCGGCGGGAGTGATTTGTCTGGGCGGAGTTTTTGCGTACACGCGATAAAGCGCGCCTGTGGCAGTGGCGGCGGCAGCGGTTTTGTGCATGGAAGAGACCCAGAAGCTGCCGTCGGGGGCGCCTTTGCCATCATTGGAGCGATTGTATGTAGCTTCGCCTTCCCAAACAAACACGGGCTGCACAGTGCCGTCCGTGAAGCTGAAGAGCTCAATGCCGCGTTCGCTGGAGAAGAGCAGTTTATCGGGGTTGTTTGTGAGCATGGCGGCGCTGGCCATGACGGGGAGCTGGTATTGTTGGGTGTTTCCCGCGTGAACGGCGTGCGGAGCGTAGGTATAAAAACGGCGGGCGGTGATGTCAAACCACATAACTACGCGGCGCAGGTGGTTCCAAATAACGCCTTCACCCAAGTTGTTGGCGCAGGGGACAATGCAGACGGGAGCGGGCAGCGCGACTGCAGGGGAGCTCATGGCAATGCAGGCAGCAGGATCATCAGTTGCGGGCAGAATTGCTGGTGGCTGCTTTGAATGCGGCAACACCAGCTTGGGCATTGGCACTGAGCTCAGCAAGACTGGTGGCGGGCGTGTAAAGATTATTGACGAGACCGATGCCCCAGCAGCCTGCGTCCATATAAGCGGCAATGCTGTTAGGGTCGTCGTCGGCTACGGCGCTTGGTGGTGGAGAGCTGCCAAGCGCGGTGTAGGTGCTTTGCGGGATGAATACGCCGCCGGTGGGGATGACAGGAGTTAGGGGCGGAAGCACGGCGCGCACGGAGCGAATGCCTTTGGGACCAAGGACAAAACAGGGAAAGATTTTGAGCATGTCTGCACCGGCGTCCAGGGCGGCGAACATTTCTGTGGGAGTACTGGTGCCGGCAATGGACATGAGCTGACGTTGTTTGGTGGTTTTAATGACGGCTGCGGCAGTATGCGGGGAGACAATGAAACGTCCACCGGCGTCCGCTACGGCATGGACGGCAGTTTCAGACATCACGGTACCGGCACCTAAAATAATTTTAGTGCCGAAGTGTTTGGCTAACGCGGCAATAATGTTCAGCGCGTCTTCAGTATTCATGGTGATCTCAATGAGCTCAATGCCGGCGGCTAAGATGCGTTCTGTGATGGGAATGGCAGCTTGCAGCGGGGTGCCGCGTAGGATCGCCACAATGGGCAGGGTTGTTTCGGGAATATGGTGGTTGAGTGTTTTCATGGCATGGAGTATTTGAAATGGTGTTAAGTTTAATTTAAGTGTTTGTGATGTTTGGGGTTGAGTATTAAGTGGTGGTGGTCAGGGCGCTGCGTGCAATGGCGACGGCATTTTCACTGCGTGTTTGTACTGCGGCAAGTGAGCTGCCTGGGGTGTAAAGATTGGCACCCAGTCCTATGCTCCAACAGTCTGCCTGAAGATAGGCGGCGAGGGAATTGGCTACGGCTGGATCATTGGAGAGGACGATGCCGCCGGTGGGGATGAGCGGTGTGGCGGGGGGGATGACGGCTTTGAGGGCGCGGATGCCGCGCGTGCCGATGACGGAAGCGGGAAAGAGCTTGACCATATCCGCACCGTATTCCAATGCACGCAGTACTTCCGTAGGACTGAGTGCTCCCGGGATGGAGTAAAGCCCTAATGCTTTTGTGCGTTTGATGACGGCGGGGTGGGTATTTGGGGAGACAATGAATTGTCCGCCTGCTGCAGCCACAGCTTCCACTTCGGCTTTATTAAGCACAGTTCCCGCGCCAAATATTGCCTGCGTTCCGTAGTGTTTGCTTAAAATACTCAGACTTTGCAATGCGTTTGCTGTATTGAGTGTGAGCTCAATGAGGCGAATACCGGCGTTGATAAGGATGGAAACAACGGCACTGGCTTCTGTTGGTGTCACGCCGCGTAGAATTGCAAGAATGGGTACAGCAGGCCTTGGCAATGCGGGTTTTTGCGAAAGCGATGTTTGGACGGACATAATAATTGCCGTTAAATGTTATTCCTATTCGCTATTCACTATTTGCTATTTCTATTCTATTGCGAGCAAGTAAAGCCATTAGGAAGCGGCTTGGGAACGACCGTGCTCCGTTTACCTTCCTAATGACTAGTATGGCTAATAACTTGTGTGTTGCGATGGAACTTAAAGCGAGCCGTGAATACGTGCGCGTGTTTCTTCCAGCCGAATAAGAATATCGTCAAGCCGTGATGGATCCACCATGAATTCTTGAAAGCCTTTCATGCCTTCTTTAGCCATGTCGGGGTCACTATCGCGATCGTAGAATTGTGCGGTACCGTCTGAAGCTGAGAGCATTTCAATGCCAACGGATAAGAATGGGTCGCCTGCCAGTACGGACGAGTCCTTGTTCGGTGGAATTTGGAGGAGCGTCTCGTTATAAGCTGTTTGTATGTCAGCTCGTACCATAAATGCAAGAAATTTCCTTGCCGCTTCTTTGTTTTTAGCTTTGCTGGGAATGTGCAATGTGTCCGTTGGGGCATCTTCATAGATGCCCACACTTGCATCAATGACTGGGAATTGGAAGAAGCTTAACTTAGCTTGTAAGTTATCGGGAAACCCGGGGACAATAAAGTTGCCAATCAAGTACATTGCCGCGCTGCCGTCATAGAGAAATTTTTGTGCTTCTTGCCATGAGTAGGAACTATGATCTTTGAGATAATAACCTTTTGAAACCAATTCCTCCCACACATCAAACACTTTACGCACGCGCGGATCCGTATAAGCAATAATTCCTTCGGTCAGGTCAATGTGAAAGTCAAGACCATTCACGCGCAGATTAAGATAATCAAACCAACCGGCAGCTGGCCAAAGAAACTTTGTTCCAATTGCTACGGGTGTGATGCCATTGCGTTTAAGTGTGGCACATGCCGTCAGGTACTCTTCCCATGTAGTGGGAACACCGATGCCGAAACGATCAAAAATATCTTTACGATAATAAACTCCCCATTGATAGTAGGTAAACGGTACGCCGTATTGTTTGCCGTCCACGGTCAATGAGTCTTTTGTGGAAGCCATGAGGTTGTGAAGCTCATTATCATCCCAGACAGCTGAGACATCTTCAAACAGTCCGCGTTTAACAAAAGTGTTCATACGGTTGCCTGCGTACCAATAGACAACATCGGGGGGATCCCCTGGCAGCCATGTACGAATAGCAGTCTTATAAGCTTCGTGATCGTATTCATTCAAGGTGACTTCAATGTCTGGATTTTCTATTTTAAACTGTTCCAACGCTTCGTGAACAGCTGCCTTGGTTGCGGGATCAGACTGATCACTATTAATCACTAAAGTGTTATCACTCTTTTGGCAAGCAAACAAACCACTGAGGACAACGAGCGTTACTGCAGTTGTTATGCTTAATATTAGTTTTTTCATGATATTTACTCCGTACAATAAATTAGAGTTAAATTACAGCTGTTTGACACAGAGTGTTAAGCAGCAACATTTTGGTTAGAAGCATCCATAAAATTGGCAACATCCACCATTCCCACTTTATTCATAGTGTACTATTGAATAATACTTATAAACATAAATTATGGAGTTAAATTATAAAAGGTGGATAAAAAAAATATTGTTTGAAATATTGTTTGTATTGCATTTTGTAAGCTGGGAATAGTGTTGCTTTCAGGCGCTAAGTGAGAATTTGACTATTTATTAACATAATGCCAGCAAGCCACGCCGCCTGGGCGGAGTTCATCATTTCCAAACAGCCAATCAAGCTCCCAATTAAGTTCAGTGTCATGTTTGACAAGCTTTTTTGCTACGGGTAAGTGTACTGTTTCACGGCTGTAATTAAAAGCAAAACACAGCCCATGGCGGCGGGTGATGCGCAAGCCGCGCGGCAACGGGAAAAACGTATCCGTTAACCCAAACTCAGCGCGTTCCCTTAGTATACCCTCAAGCTGCGGCTGTTGCAGGAGTCGCTGCAGGAAATGCGTGACAAGCGTCAAATTGGGAAGCCCGTGAAAATTATAACATTGTCCGCCAGCTGGCTGAGTTTTAACGGTCACGGCTGGTTTGCCTGTTGTAAACTCTGCCAGTGTGCTGGCGGCAGTGCCAGCGGCTGAGTGCATAAGTTCGCACTGCTCTACCCAGAGCATCATGCTCAAGTCCTTATTTGTAGTTTGGGCAGCGGGACGAAATGCTTTTGTTGTAAAGCTTAGCGATACGTTCATAGCAGGGGGGAGTGTAGAAACCATGGGAACGCGTACGCCCATGAGCTCTTGCAATACGCCCGGTGGAAGCTGCGAGGGAATGCTGTATTCTTCTGTAAGCGAACCGCTGCGCGCACCAACAATGACAGTCCCACCGCGTTCCACAAAAGCTTTTAGCGCTGTTGCTGTTGTTGTACTGATTATGGCATTGCTGGGCAGGATCACTAGGGAATAAGCAGCTTTCTCCAGCCATTCAATGCTTGCTGGTACTTGATGTTGCGTGGGTGCGATGAAATCACAATCAATCCCCAAGGCGCGCAGTCCGCGATACCAGGTAAACGCTGCTGTAAAAAAACTGAAACCTGCTGCCTGCGCGTGAATTTCATAACTCCATATTGCGGTGTAATCGTAAAGGATAACAACCTTTGCGCGCTCAGTGGGAATTGCAGGGGAGTCAGCGGGACGGAAGCTTTTTTCATTAAACGTTCCTACTTTATCCTCAATTATTTTAATTTCTTTACGCACACGCTTAACGGCAGCTGCAGCGGGTGCCTCATTATTATTAGCGTAGTACAATGCTGTGTGTGCTTGTTCCTGTGCTTGCGCGCTTTGACGAAAACGAAAGTACGACACAAATCCCGCACCATGCCCAAAAGCTTCCCATGCCCAGAGGCGCTGCATGTTATGACTGGGGTCCTGCGGATCCGCGTAAGGGATCGGGTTGTAACGCGCCCAGTTCACCGGTCCCGGCTGCAGCTCCATGATGCCCCAGCCGTGCCGCCCCATGCTGCGATATAAATCGTGATAGAA
This sequence comes from Spirochaetota bacterium, assembly GCA_965249715.1. Taxonomy (GTDB): domain Bacteria; phylum Spirochaetota; class UBA12135; order COTS27; family COTS27; genus COTS27. Next base: position 45,111 of record CBDFMP010000047.1, read on the forward strand.
TGCGGAGTAGTCGGGATCACCCTTGTCGTAAAAAAATGTCTTGTGTTCAGCATCGTCTGCACTGAGCTCAGCTAAGAAACCCAAGGGATAATTGTCCCAGGAAACAACATCCAAATCATCGCTCAATGCAAAATGATCGTAATCCTGAAATGCCCCCATGAAGTTGTGCATGATGGGCTGTGTGTGTGTTTTTTGTTTATATTTGCGAATGACAGCAACCTGTGCAGCATTGAAGACACGCACTTGTTCGGAAGAAAAACGTCTGAATGCCAGTACATGCGCAGGGTGCGGCGTTGTCACGGTTTGATTGGGCAGCTCGATAACATTGAAGTCGTGATAAGTTTGACTCCAAAATGCCGTTCCCCAGGCGCGATTGAGCTCCGCAATGCTCCCATAACGCCTGCGCAGCCATTCTCTGAAAGCGGTTGTTGTAAATGGCGCGTAACAAAGTGTCGTGTCGTGGCAGCCGTATTCATTGTCGGTCTGCCAGCCGCCCAGCGCGGGATGTTTGCTGTAACGTTTGCAGAGCTCTGTGACGATACGCACACATTCCTCAATGTACACTGTACTGGAAAATGAATAATGACGGCGTGAACCAAACCCGCGGGGCTGCCCATTGGCATCGCGTGCTAAGATGTCAGCACCGCGTTCATCAATGAGCCACTTGGGCGGTGTGGCAGTGGGCGTACCTAAAATTACTCGCAGCCCTGCTTGTTCTGCTTGCGTAAAGACCGTGTCCAGCAATTCCCAGTTAAATTGATTGCGCTGCGGTTCCAGGCTGCTCCAGGCAAACTCACCCACACGCACCAGCGTAATGCCGAGTGCCGCCATGGTGCGGAGATCTTCCTCAATTTTTTGCTGCTGTGCAGCAAACTCGCCTTGGATTTGCTCGGGATAATAACAGACGCCTAGTTGTAAAGACATGATGATCTTGTTAAGAAAATTAATGATTAAAGTTTATTTAGTGTTAGCGCAATGTTTGACCATCAGCTGTAAAAAGCTGCAAGTCTGTTAAGGGAAATTGCAATGTTAGCTGGGCATGTTTGTTAAAATTGCTTGTTTCTCCCACTTTTACGATGAGTGTTGCTGCAGAGGTTGTCACAAAGGGATGTTTGACGTACAAATAAACAAGGTTGCCCAGATACTCGCTGACTTCCAGCTCACTGCTGAGCCAAAGTGCGTCTTTTGTCGCTGTAAGCTTATGTTTGCCTTGTGCCGTTGCTGTAATGTGTTCCGGGCGGCAGCCGCAGACAATGGATTTTCCTATTAATGTTTGCAGGCTTTCAGCACTAAGCTGCAACTCCCCAAGCCGCGCGGCAGTTGTTTGCAATTTAACCTCCGTTGTCACGTCGTCTAGTTTAAACTGTACACTGTAAGTCACATTGCCAGCTGGTGCCAGCGTCACGGCTTTAAGCGTGGCGGGTATGAAATTCATTTTTGGACTGCCAATAAATCCAGCGACAAATTGATTGGCGGGATGTTTGTACAGCTCTTGCGGTGTCCCCACTTGTTGGATAAGACCGTCATGCAGTATCACAATTCTATCTGCAAGCGTCATGGCTTCCACTTGATCATGCGTGACATAGATCATTGTGGCATGTACGGCTTCACGCAGCTTGGCTATTTCAAGGCGCATTTCAACGCGCAGCTCGGCATCAAGATTGGAAAGCGGTTCATCGAAGAGGAAAATCTGTGGTTTGCGTACAAAGGCGCGCCCGATAGCAACACGTTGTTTTTGCCCACCCGAAAGCTCCTTTGGTTTCTGTTTCAGAACAGCTTCTAAACGCAAAATACGCGCGGCTTCCTGCACACGTGTTGCCAGCTCAGTTTGACTGAGCTTCTTCTCCATTTTTAACGAGAATGCCATGTTTTCATAAACATTCATATGCGGGTAGAGCGCGTAGGATTGAAAAACCATCGCAATTTCACGCGCCGCCGGGTCGCGCTCATTGATAACCTCATTGTTCATAAGGATGGTTCCGCTTGTCACGTCTTCCAATCCTGCAATCAACCGCAACAATGTGGATTTGCCGCAGCCCGAAGGTCCAACCAAGACAATGAATTCACCGCTTGTTATATCAAGGTTAAAAGCTTTGATGATAACCTTGTTACCAAACCATTTATGGACATTGTTTAATGCAAGCTTTGCCACTTTGTTGCCTTTCCCCGCTGGTTTATGCTGATCATAACATTGTCGCTACCGTAGTGGTTCATGTCATGTCAAATTATTTTTTAAATTTTTTATTGACTGTTTACCGCTGTGTTAAATAGTATAATGAAAAGTCTACACTTAGCGGCTTAGCAGTGCAGCGGCGAGGCTGCTGCAAGGTTGGTAAAATGGCAATCAAACGTTTAAAAACTTACTGGCGACACAATCAGCAAAAACTCATGCCAATCGTTTTTTTGGCACCGGCTGTTATTTTTTTCGTCTGTCTTATTATTTACCCCATTGTAGAAAGTCTCAGACTGAGCTTGTTTAAATGGGATGGTCTGGGCGAGCCATTATTTATCGGGTTTGCCAATTATCAAGAGCTTATTGCTGACCATCGTTTTTGGACCTCCGTTTGGAATACCATTTTATGGACACTGTTTTATCTCTTGGCGCCTGTGTTTGGTTTGGCTTTAGCCATCTTTCTCAATCAGAAAATCGCCGGCATCCGCTTTGTGAAAACAATGTTCTTTTTCCCTTTTGTGCTCTCACAGGTGGTGGTGGCATTGGTTTTTAGTTGGTTTTACGAACCGCATTACGGACTTTTCAATGAAGTGCTTAAATTTTTAGGTTTTAGTCCTATTGCCATTCTGTCCGATGAAAAATGGGTCACGTTCGGGATCATTGCTGCGGGCATGTGGCCGCAAGTTGCCTATTGTTTAATTATTTATCTCACCGGTCTTTCCAACCTCTCTCCGCTGCTTATTGAGGCTGCACGTTTAGATCGCGCCAAGGGCTGGCGCATGTTGTGGCATATTATCCTCCCGCAACTCAGACCTGCGACATTTGTGGCGGTTGTCATCAGTGTCATCGGTGCGCTGCGCAGCTTCGATATGATCTCCGTCATGACCGCAGGTGGTCCTTACGGCAAATCCAATGTGCTCGCTTATTTTATGTACGATCAAGCCATGTTTAGCTATCGGATGGGTTACGGCGCCACCATCGCCGTCGTGTTGTTTGTGATCATGGATCTTTATATTGCTTATTTCCTGTTCAGGTTGTGGCGGCAGGAATATCGCAAACAGGCAGCTGTCGCATGAATGAATACAAGCCGCACAGCTATCATTGAGAGCTCAAGTTCATATTGTTATGTTTCCGCGTCCCATTGCCAAGGCTTCTAAATTTTCCCAATGCAGCTATCGCTTTTTTGTAGCGCTGTCGTTGCTGCTGTGGATGCTGCCGCTTATAGCAATAGCGCTCACGTCCATTCGTTCGCTCAATGACATCAATAGCGGTAATTATTGGGGCATCCCCACCGAATGGTCGATCATTGGAAATTATAGCGCCATTTTTAGCGGCACTAAGCTTGCTCGCTACCTTTTAAACAGTCTCATCACCACCATCCCTGCTGTGGCGGGTTCATTGTTATTGGCGACAATGGCAGGGTTCGCGCTTGCCAAATATCGTTTCCGCGGCAACTTTCTCATTTTCGCTTTGTTTATTGCCGGCAATTTTATTCCGTATCAGATCCTTGTGATCCCCGTGCGCGACCTGGCTATTCAGACAGGTATTTATAATACCTTTTGGGCTTTGGTTATTTTTCACACTTGCTTTCAAACGGGTTTCGCTATCTTTTTTATGCGTAACTTTATCGCTGAACTCCCCGATGAACTCATGGAAGCTGCGCGCGTCGACGGTGTGAGTGAGTGGAAAATTTTTATTTATATCATTGTTCCCTTGCTCAGACCTGCCCTTGCTGCTTTGGGGGTACTTATTTTTACGTTTATTTGGAATGATTACTTTTGGGCGCTTGTGCTGGTGCAGGACGACGCTTATCGCCCTATTACCGCTGGGCTCAGTGCCTTGCGCGGGCAATGGATAGCATCGTGGAATTTAATCTCCGCGGGTTCCCTTGTGGCGGCATTGCCGCCTGTCATCATGTTTTTTTTCATGCAGAAACAATTCATTGTCGGTCTCACGATGGGCACCACAAAAGGTTGAGTTTCATTTGGTTGAGTTTCATTTGGTTGAGTTTCATTTGGTTGAGTTTTATTTTACGTAGCTGAGGACAAGCTATGACGAAGCTCTGTTTAATTGGTGCGGGCAGCACCATTTTTGCCAAAAAACTCATCGGCGATTTTTTACTCACTCCTGAGCTAAAGGAGCTCAGCTTGGCATTGCATGACAGCGACGCCGCGCGGCTTAAAACTTCGACCATAGTTGCCCAGTGCCTCATGGCTGCTACTGGCAGAACTGTACCGTTTACGGCTACATTAGGGCTAGGCGCATTGCGATAAAAGCTGCTGATTATGTTATTATCATGATACAAGTAGGCGGCTACAAACCCGCCACTGTACGTGACTTTGAAATCCCCAAACGCTACGGACTTAGACAGACCATCGCCGATACGCTTGGCATCGGCGGCATTATGCGCGCGCAACGCAGCATTCCTGTTCTGCTAGGATATTTGTGCGGACATCGCTGAACTGGCACCGCAGGCATTAACCACGTAGCGTTTTATTTGAAGCTTATGGAAAAGACGCCCAATGGATATGAAGATCTTTACCCGCGCCTCAAACACATTGCGAGTACGGGCGCGTTCCCGCAAACCAATAAGGTGCGTTATGAAATATTGAAGTACTTGGGCTATTTTGTCACCGAATCGAGCGAACACTTTGCTGAGTACGTCCCCTGGTTCATTAAACGCGCGCAGCCCAAGCTGATATCGCAATTTAATATTCCCTTGGACGAGTACTTGCGTCGCTGTGAACAACAACTCGCCGATTGGAAAACCATGCGGCAGCAGTTGGAAAATACAGACGAACCCTTGAAGGTCACGCGCAGCAATGAATACGCAGCGAGCATTATTGCTGCACTGGAGGGCGGAGCGCCTGTTTGGGTGAATGCGAATATCCTGAATGTTTCAAGCGGCTCTGAGTCAAGTCCTGTAAACGGAGTAAGTCTGCCGCAACAGGCAACAGGCAACAGGGAACAGGCAGTCCATTAATCGCGAACCTCTCTGCTGAGTGTGTCGTGGAAGTGCCTGTCCACATTAGCGGCGCTGGCATTGTGCCGATGCATATCGGTAAGCTGCCGCTGCAGCTGGCTGCGCTTATGCGTACCAATATTAATGTTCAAGAGCTATCGGTAGCAGCTGCGCTCACTCGTAAAAAACAATACCTCTACCACGCTGCCATGCTGGATCCGCATACAGGCAGTGAACTAACACTGAAGGATATTTGTGCGATGGTCGATGAGCTGCTCACTGCTCATGCAGCTTATCTTCCGAGTTATCATTGATTTCCCCAGCTGCAGATGAGCTGGGTGCGCTGGCGGAGACGTTAAAACCGCTATCACCGATGGCGTATTCCCCGCTGTTCAAAGCTGGCTGAGATATTAAATTCTCTAAGTAAAGCAGGGATGTTGATGCACTCAATGCGTTCTTGCCTACAGATTCGGGGGATCTTTTTTTCTAGCTTGCCATCATTAGGTCTGTCTGTTTCTTCTGTAACAATGGTATAGCTAGATCTATTTTGTAAGGCATGTAATATAAGTTGAAAGTCAGCTTTAGCGATCAATTCATTTTTTTCACTATTAAAAGCCTCCCATCCTTCCGCGTCTATCAGGTCATTCTTGCGATCTCGGTAAAACCAAGTTTCATTAATTCTTCTATGAAGTTCTGGGGGTTCTACATTAACATTTCCTATAATTCTTGCAGGGTATATTTGATTCCTAACTTGATTTCTTCTTAGAAAACTTAACTCTCGTACTACAATTCGACCAGCAACAAGATTTACTTCATCAAGAACAGCTTCTAAAATAATAAATCGTTCTTTTTTGATGGAGCTAAGCATAAAGTTATAAAGAATTCTCCTGTCATCAAAAGGTGAATAGTATCTGGCAAGACTTACCAGTGAAGAAGTATCAATGAGGTAAAAGTCAGTCATTGATGCTTCGTTCTAAAAAACGATCTATGTAGCCATTTTCAATTTGTTTATGGTTTGGCTTAAAAGCTTTTATCACGTCATATTCTTCAATAACGCCTTCAAAAAAAGCATGTCTGTAAATGCTTTCTTCCAGCGGAGAAAAAATAGCTTTACTTGGCATGCCTTGTTGTTTTTTACCAAGTGCTTGTAAGTTTTTTTTCTTAAGATCTTTTTGGTTTTGTTTCTTTTTGTACTCCTGATCAAGAGCTGCCTTTAGTTGAGCATATTTTTCTTGTCCTATTTTTTTATTTAATAATAAGTTTGTGAAGATAGCCAGGCGACTGATATGAAGCTGTTGTGATAGGATAGATATTTCTTCATTATTCCTGAAAGGATTTTCATGAAATGCCTTTGTTATTTCACCATCCCGCTCACCGACGAGAAAGGAATAAGCGAAAGTATTCACCCATGTTTCGTCGTTCTTTTGTGCACGGGTGGTTGTGCTTTCAGCGGGAGACCATAACTTATCGATCTCTTCTTTATTTAATAGGTAATGTCCAAGTTCATGTGCAAGTGTGAAGATCTCGCGTTTAAAAGTAGCTTGCTGCCGTTTGATAATGATGTGGAAGGGAGCTATAAAAAAACCATCTAAGGTTGTTTTGTGTTTTTGATTCCAAGTCTCAGTGAATTCATGAACAAGAACATTTTTTTTCGCTAAGGCACTGATTAAACTTGTTAAAAATGCCTTATCATTTTTGTTTTTTTGGCTGAGTTCAGCTATGTTTAACTTTTTTCTGATGGCTAAAGCTGTATCCTTTGGGTCGTCTTTAGTGGAAAAGATTTTCAGCTCTCTTTCAATTTTAAAATCAGCTAGGCTGGCAAATGTCAGCAGGGAAAGAATTTTGCCCTGCATTTGCCCCACACATTTTTTATCTCCTAGTTTTAGCTGATTGTTAAACTGCTTTTTTCTGAAGAAAATGCTGGCAGAACTTCGTTTTTCAAGCTGCTGAGGATCTGTGTAAAAAGATAAACCTTGTGCGAATATTTTGTCAATTTTTTTCAGGTGCGATAACTTTAGCTCACCTGTAAAAATCTCCTCGCTGGTAATTTTTTTTTGTACACCGTCATTGACGACTGTTAAAACCTCATCCTCCGTTAAGTTAAAATAGGAAGTGAGATATTTAAGTCTGTCAAGATTGATCTTTAATTTCTTAATCATTGTTTCAGTGGCTTATTTGAAATTTTCAAGCTGCTTACAGTTATAACAAACATAATATAAAATATTTTTTCATGAAGCTATATTTGTAAAAATCCAGAAAAAATATGTGTTTAAATTTTATCTGCGAATACTTATTATTGGTCAGCTCATGTTATAACTGAAAAATAATATGACACTCACATTCAGTGCAGTACACCCCCTCCGTCCACGACCAATGTTTGCCCGGTGATCATTCGACTCCAATCGCTCGCTAAAAAAAGCACGGCATTGGCGATGTCCTCAGGCATCAGCTCCTGCTTCAATGCCTGTTTTTTCAATGTGGCAGCGAGGACTTCAGTAGTAACATAAAGCTTGCGTTGTTTCTCGGTCATCACCCACCCGGGCATGACGGTATTGACGCGAATCTTGAACTCACCCAATTCTCGCGCTAATGAGCGCGTCAAGCCTATTACACCTGCTTTGGCAACGGCATAAGTAGGGTATTCTGTAACGCCATTCATGAATCCACATGAACTGAAATTAATAATGCTGCCTGAAGCTTGTTTGCGCATGATGGCAGCGGCAGCTTGCGCAGCAAAAACTTGAACTTTCAAATTAATGTCTATCAGCTTATCCCACTGCTCGCTGCTTAGCTCGCTGAGTGTATGGCGCATGTCATTGGCGGCATTGTTGACAAGGACGTGGATGCCTTGGTGGGCTTGCGCGACTTTATTGATTGTGGCATGTAGAAGTTGGGTATCGCAGAGATCGCCCGCAATAAATGTAGGGGATACAGCAGCAGCTTTAAGCTCTGCAACAAGGTTTTCGCCAGCTTGCCGTTGAAGATCCATAAATGCGACCTGTGCACCTGCTGTCGCAAATGCCCGCACAAGCTCGGCACCAATGCCGCTGGCACCGCCTGTTATAAAAACACTCTTTCTTTTCAGCGTCGCTAACATAGAGAAATAAAAATATAAATAATAGCTAAAAGTTTATTGACTTCAACGTTTCTGTGCGTAACGTCCTTCTTCATTGCCGCCGCCTGCTTCATCCAATAGCTTAGGGTAGGGGTAATCAAAACCCAGCAACTGCTTGAGTAACGGCGATGCCCCCGCTAAGACGCGCTGGGAAACGCCGTTTTTTTGATCTTCCATTGGTTTCACAAACTTAGGCAAGTACTGGATAAGAATAGCGCTTCTATCAATGTCTTTGCTGGTATTGGGCATAGCAGCGTGCCAACATAACCCATTGAAAATAACAACGTCGCCGGGCACGCCTGTCATTCTTTCACAATGTTCGTAAAAGTATTGTTCAGCGACGGGGTATTCACACTTTGTTTGTGTATGGGGAATGAAGCCTGTGGCACCGCTTGCTGGTGTGAAGGGATCGAGCATTACTGTAACCTGACAATTCAATGGAAAACTTGCATTCATGTTCATCGGAAAACTGGAACGTTTGTAAAAATCCCAATACGGATAGTCAATGTGCGGCTCCTGCCCAGGTCCTCCCGGTAAAATCCGATTGGCAGCAATGGAACCGAGACAAAATTCATCGCCTAAAAATGCTTTCATAATAGCGATAATCTCAGGGTGTTCCAGCATTTCAATAAAAACATCGCCTTTTTCCACCAAGTTCCATACGCGCCGCTGCAAATTCAATTTATCTTGATGTTTGCCGTGAAAGTGTGTGACCTTCTGAGTAGCGGTCTCAGAATATTGATGAATGAGCTTACGTGCCTTAGCGATGCTCGCTTGACTGAAAGCATTGCGAATGTACACGTAACCTTTGCCGCTGAATAATTCCTGCGCTGCTTGTGCTGCAGACTTTTGTTTGTTTGTTTCCATAAAAGTTATTATGTTATGTTCTCAAGCAATGTTTAGCCTGTTAGTATTGTTCCAGCGAGGGTATTTGTTTAACGATAGCTGGTATTCAAATAGCTGTTGACAAAATAAGCTTACTACAATATAATTATATACTTATGGTAAAGTTGTTTCTCAAAATTTAAATTTTTGTGATTTTTTTAGCTGGAAATGTTGTGGATTACTCTAATAGTTGCTGGTTTTTTCGTAAATTAGCTCAAGATAACGGCTGAAATAACTCAATTTCTTAAATTTTTTTTATTGTTGCGATTGTTAGTTGGTTTTTAGAGTATAATATACGTTCTAGGCTCAGCATTGATGTTTGTGTTGTGTGCGTTTGATGCTGAGCATCGTCGCAGGTAAGAAACTGCATCTGCCGAAGGAGACTGGATCTTAGGTTCTCTCATGTTCGTATCTGCCCACATAGCTCAGTTGGTAGAGCACTTGCATGGTAAGCAAGAGGTCAGCAGTTCGACCCTGCTTGTGGGCTTACTGAGTGAGCGTGAGCTTTTTGTTAAGCTGGTGTTGTCATTTGTCTAGGGTGCATTGCTTGTTATAACAAAATAAACCATGTTGTTATAACAAGTTTTACTTTTCGGGTGTTAATTAACTAGAAGTCAAGGAACTGTCACACATAAAACTGGGCCAGTAGCTCCAATTGGTAGAGCCATGGACTCCAACTCCGTGTGTTGTGAGGGTTCGAATCCTTCCTGGCCCGTTTGGCTGCATAGAATAAGGTATTATTTGTTTTCATTATGAAAAAACTCATCAAATTTTTAAAGGAAGTTCGTGTCGAAATAAAAGATAAGACTACCTGGCCATCGCGTGATGACGCCCTCAATACCACTGTTGTTGTTGCAATGTCCATTGTGATTATTTCGGCGATGCTTTATTTGGTAGATATTGTTTCATCTACTGCTATCCAATTTATTGTGGTTGAGCGTGTGAATCAACTTAAGGTTTTTGTGAATGAGTTTACGTTTATTCTTTTGGCAGCTATTATGTTGGGCAGTGTCGTTATTTATAGTCGTATCAAGGCGCGCATGTTGCGCTGAGAGAAGTTATTGCAGTATATTGGGATCACGCTGAAAAAAACTTAGTGAGTTTGATAAGGCAAAGCAGGATTTATGGCAACCACGCAGGCAAGCAGTACCGCTTATAAATGGTTTGTGGTGCATACGCAGGCAGGTAAGGAGTTTTCTGCCAAAAAATCGCTTGAGAACAGGATGCAGGAAGAGAATATAGAGGGTATTAAAGAAATCATTGTACCAGTCTATCATGAGACGATTTATAAAAACGGTAAAAAAAAGAAGGTTGAAAAAAAATCTTTCCCAGGATATATCTGTGTGCAGATGATCATGGATGTTTTTTTAAAAAGTTTTGTTCGTGAAACTCCTTATATTACAAATTTTCTGGCTCAAGGAAGAGGCGAACCCATGCCCTTGGCGGAGAGTGAGATTAATGCCATCATCAGTAAGGGGCAGGAAGAAACAACGGAAGTTGTTTCCATGCAGATGGACTTTGATGTAGGGCAGAAAGTGTTGATTGTTGATGGGCCTTTTAATAATTTTACGGGAACAGTGACGGCTGTCTTTCCAGATAAAGGCAAGGTTAATGTGAATATTGAAATTTTTGGACGCGAAACGCCCGTTGAAATAGATTATTATAAAGTGAAGAAAAACTAGGTTGTTGGTGATGTTGTATGAGTAAGCCCGTTCAGAAAAAAGTTAAATTGCAAATAGAAGCCACTAAGGCGACACCGGCACCTCCGGTGGGAACCGCTTTAGGCCCCACTGGCATTAATATGATGAAATTTTGTAAAGAGTTTAATGAAAGGACCAAAGATAGTGCCGGCATGATCATACCGGTGGTGGTGAGTATTTATGGGGATAAAAGTTACAGTTTTGATTTGCGTTCCCCGCCGGCGGCTGTATTGATAAAAAAAGCACTTGGCATTGAGAAGGGCTCTAATGAACCCAATAAAAATAAGGTAGCAAGCATTACCCACCAACAGTTGGCGGACATTGCTAAACTTAAACAGCATGACCTGAACGCAAACGATGTTGAGGCTGCCTGCAAAATTATTGCTGGTACGGCACGCAGTATGGGTGTGACTGTGGTGGCAGGTGAAGCTTGATATGAGTAAAAAAGCAAGTAAACGTTATCGCGCGTTGCCGGTGGTTAGCGGTGAGCATGGGGTTGAGTCGGCGTTGCAGCAGGTGTTAAAACAAGCTAATGTTAAATTCGATGAAAATGTAGAAATGGCGATTGCGCTTAATCTGCTAAAAAAACACGTTGTGCGGGATACAATGGTTCTGCCGCATAGCTTCGGTAAGGCAAAACGCGTGGTCGTGTTTGCAAAAGACAAACGTGCCGATGCGGCTAGTGCCGCGGGGGCGGATCACGTAGGTGGCGCTGAGTTGATCGATAAAATTAAGGGCGGTTGGCTGGATTTTGATGTGGCGATTGCTGCACCCGATATGATGCGTGAGCTTGCGCGCATTGCGCAACTGCTGGGTACGCGCGGGTTGATGCCCTCGCCAAAAGCCAAAACCGTCACGCCCAATGTAGCGGAAGCTGTCAAAGCTGTCAAGGCTGGACGGCGCGAGTTTCGTGCGAATGGCGATGGGGTGCTTAATTTTGTAATCGGTAAAAAATCAATGCCCGTAGACGCTCTGCTTGAAAATGCACGTGTTTTTTACGAGGCTGTTTTGAAGGGAAAACCCGCGGACTTGAAAGGGGACTACATTCGTTCACTCTACGTGACCACGACAATGGGGCGTTCCATTAAGCTGGCTGCGCGCGCGTTGTTTTAGCATCCGCTCGCAATTTTTTAAAATAGCGTTAAGTTTGTGGGAGTGTGCTGACCTTTGTTGTGATTGTGTTGGATGAGGTAAAAGTTAAACTGTTATGACAAAATCTACTGTAAAAGCTGAATTGGTAGCGAATTTCGCTGAGAGCTTGGCGGGCAAGTCGCTTATCTTTTTTGACTACAAGGGTATAGATGTTTTGAGTCTTACCGAGCTGCGTCAACAATGCCGCGAGCATGGAAGTCGCATAAAGATATTTAAGAATACACTGCTTAAACGCGCGCTCACCAAACAGAAGCTGTCCTTAACCGATGATAATATACTCAGCGGCATGACAGCAATAGTGATTGCGGACGCTGATGTGTTCAGCGCTTGCGGCAAGGCCTTGCTGGTGGCTGAAAAGCGCAAGCACCTTGTTATTAAGGGCGGGATTCATGAGGCAGCAGCTGTCGATGCCGTTGCAGTGCGGTATTTTGCAAAAATACCCAGTCGTACGGAGCTTTATGGCATGTTGGTCGGGGCATTGGAAGGTATCGTGAATAATCTGGTGGTGGCACTGACACAGGTGGCGGAGAAAAAACAAGCTCAGTCGCCTGAAACGGCAGCTGCCGTAAAGCCCGACGCCGATGCGCAGGTGTAGGAGTTTAGCTTGTGCAAAACTGTATTGTTTGCCTTTGTGGCGATTGATTTTTGGATTTAACTTAAATTTTATTTTTTATTTATTGCATGTTGATTGTATGAACAGGAGGAGAGCTTAAATGGCACTCACAAAAGAAGATTTTGTAAAAGAAATAGAAACCATGTCTGTGAGTCAGCTGCATGAGCTGGTGGAGACAATTAAAGAGCGGTTTAATGTGACAGGTGCTGTGGCAGTAGCTGCTGCTGCAGGTGATGCTGATGCTCAAGAAGCAGCTAAAAGTTCTTTTGATGTGGTGTTGAAAGAAACTGGAGCTAATAAAATTGCTGTCATTAAAGTGATTCGTACTGCACTGAATATTGGGCTTATTGACGCGAAAAAATTGGCAGAAGAAGTAGGTGCTGTCATTAAGCAAGCTTTGGCTAAAGATGAAGCGCAGGAGCTGAAGGCTAAGCTGGAAGGCGCCGGTGCGGTTATTGAACTTAAGTAATTGGTTTAAACTGTTCTTGCCGTTAGGGTTGGTACGGTTTTGTTGAAGCCTATTTTAATGATAGGCGCGACAGCGTGCAGCTTACTCAGCGTCATGATGACGCTGAGTGTTGATAACATATGATGTGGCTGGGCGTGTTTAGAAATATAATAAACTACTTGGTGGTTTAAAAAAAAACAGTCAAAGGAGGCCGTTTTGGAATCATTAGTTGCATCTCCTGCTGAAAAATCTAAAGTTGCCGTCAGTAGTGTGACGGTATTGCAAAAGCGTATGGCTGCCGGTTTTCCAGCTGGAGTCAATAATCGTATTTCTTTACAGAAGCGGGAAGGAAAAGACCTCCTGCCTATGCTTAATGAAACGCAGATAAACAGCTTTAAAGATTTTTTTCAGGAAGATATTCCGTTTGAAAAACGTCGGAACATTGGTTTACAGTACCTTTTTAAGTCCACGTTTCCATTTGAGTCCAGTGACGGCAAGGTGCGGCTGGAAGCTGATTATTACAAGGTTGGCAGCCGTTCCTTTTTGCCTGAAGAGGCGCTAGAAAAGGATAAAAGCTACACGGTGCAAGTTAGGGCCCTGGTTAAACTGTTTATTAAAGCCACCGGTGAGATTAAAGAGCAGGAAGTCTTTATTTGTGATATTCCTTATATGACTACGCAGGGAACCTTTATTATTAATGGTGCCGAACGTGTGGTAATCTCTCAGATTCATAGGAGCCCTGGCGTTATCTTTGATTATAATGAGCGCTTGGGGATTTATCACTCGCGGATTATTCCCGATAAGGGACCTTGGCTGGAATTTGAAATTATTCGCGATGTGTTTTATGTGCGCATCGATCGCAAAGCGCGTGTATTGCTGAGTGTTTTTCTTTCTGCATTGGGAATAGAAACGCGCGAGGATTTTATAGCCTTATTTCTTATTGCAGAAGAACAGAAAATTCCTGCTACGCTTGCCACCAAGGCGCGCGAAGTATTTATTGAAAGTTTGCTGGAACGGCGTGTTTTTACAGACTTAAAACGCTCAACAGACTCAGCTGAAGAAGAAAAACCTACGTATATTGTGCGTGCAGGCGATCGCCTGACAGAAGAACATCTGGAAGCAATTCTTGCAGCAGACTTTAAGCAACTCTCGCTCATTTCAGAGGAGAGTCTTGAAAAATATCAGTCCATTATCAACACGTTAGAGAAAGAGCCGGAATTTATGACGCAGGAAGATGCTTGTAAGTGGCTGCATCATATTATTAAGGGCAGTCATGCGGCTTCCGGCGCTGTTGCAATTAAAGAGGTTATTCCGTGTTTTCACTGCGAGACTTGTGAAGAAAAATGGCTGCAAATAAATTATATGGATGTGAAAAAATGTCCAAGTTGCGGTAGTGAAAAATGGTTGCGCGTCGATAGATCTGTATTTTTTCATCCAGCTAACTATTCACTGGGTGAAGTCGGGCGTTATAAAATTGACAAAAAGTTTGGCAGTGATTTAGCTTCGCTTGCCATTACACTAGAAGATGTGCTCAATACGGTGCGCTACTTGCTCAATGTTAAAAACAATGAAGTTCCTGTTGATGATATTGATCACCTCGGCAATCGTCGTATTCGTTCCGTGGGCGAACAGCTGGTCAATCATCTTAAACCTTGTTTTGTGCGGATGGAGCGTTTGGCTAAGGATCGCATTACCATCCAGAATCACAGCACACTCACGCCGCAGAATCTTATTTCTGTTAAACCTATTGCCGGCGGCATTAATGAATTTTTCGGCACCTCGCAGTTGTCACAGTTCATGGATCAAACCAATCCCTTGTCTTCTGTTACGCATAAGCGGCGCTTGAGTGCGCTGGGGCCTGGCGGTGTCACACGCGAGCGCGCCGGGTTCGAAGTACGCGATATTCACTACACACACTATTCACGCATGTGCCTTATAGAAACACCAGAAGGCCCCAATATTGGTCTCATTGTTTCACTGGCTTCGCATGCGCGCATCAATCCCTTTGGTTTCATCGAAGCACCGTATTATAAGGTGAAAGCTGGAAAGGTGACGGGGCAGATAGAATATCTCTCAGCTATCGAAGAAGATCGTTTTGCTGTCGCGCCTATTGGCGTCCCAGTCGATGACAATGGCAAACTGCAAGCGGAAATGGTCCCTGTTAGAAAACGCGGCAATTATCCCATGCACTATGCCAAAGATGTCGATTATATGGATGTCGCCGCCAATCAAATTATATCGCTTTCAGCTTCATTGATCCCTTTTTTGGAACATGATGATGCTAATAGGGCGCTTATGGGCTGCAATATGATGCGTCAGGCTGTGCCGCTTTTGTTTCCACAGGCACCGATTGTGGGCACGGGCTTGGAGCATGTGATCGCGCGTTCTTCAGGATTTTGCAAGTTGGCGACGCGTGCAGGTACGGTAAAATACGTCGATAATGAGCGGATAGAATTGGCGGTAGGCGAGGAACTGATAGATGTTTATCGCATGAAAAAAACCAGCCGCACAAATCAGGATACGTTCTATAATCAACGTCCGCAAGTCATCCCCGGGGAAAAAGTAGAAGAAGGTAAAATTCTCTCCAGTGGTCCGGCTATTGTAGACGGAGATCTAGCATTGGGACGTAATGTTCTTGTGGCTTTCATGACTTGGGAGGGCTATAATTACGAAGATGCCATCCTCATGAGTGAGAGCCTGCTTAAAGAAGATGCTTTTACATCTATTCATATTGAGGAACTGGATGTGGAGGCGCGTGAAACTAAACTGGGCATGGAAACCATCACGCGCGATATTCCCAATATCAGTGATGAAGATTATCGTGAGCTGGATGAGCGCGGAATTGTCAACATTGGTACGCGCGTCAAGTCCGGTAATATCTTAGTCGGCAAACTCACGCCTAAAAGTGTGACCGATACAACACCTGAATTCCGTTTGTTGTATTCTATTTTTGGCGAAAAAGCAAAAGATGCCAAAGATTCTTCCTTGCGTGTTCCCCACGGTACAGAAGGAATTGTTGTGGGTGTGCGCCACTACACGCGTGAGAATAGAGATGACCTGAGACCGGGAACCTTGCAGAAAGTTAAGATTTATCTCGCCAAAAAACGCCGCTTGCGTGAAGGTGATAAATTTGCCGGACGCCATGGCAATAAGGGCATTGTCTCTAAGATCCTGCCAATTGAAGATATGCCCTATCTGAGCGACGGCACGCCTATTGATATTGTGCTCAATCCGCTGAGTGTACCTTCACGTATGAATATTGGACAGGTCATGGAAATGGTTCTTGGTATGGTCGCTTCTAAACTCAATATACGTTTTGCCACTCCTGTTTTTAACAGTAAGGGTTATGATGTCATTAAGACATTGCTGAAACAAGCAGAATTGCCGGAAGATGGAAAGTATGACATTTACGACGGGCGTACGGGAACGATGTTTAGAAATAAAGTGACCGTCGGCGTGATGTACTATATGAAATTAGCGCATTTAGCGGACGATAAGATTCATGCACGTTCTACAGGTCCCTACTCACTTGTGACGCAGCAGCCGCTGGGTGGCAAGGCGCAATTTGGCGGTCAGCGCGTGGGAGAAATGGAAGTTTGGGCCGTCGAGGCTTACGGTGCAGCTAATATTTTACAAGAGTTTTTGACAGTTAAATCTGATGCCATAGAAGGACGCACGCGTATTTATGAAGCTATCGTTAAAGGCGACTTTGTTTCGACACCGGGTGTGCCCGAATCTTTTAATGTATTGGTTCATGAATTGCGCGGGTTAGGTTTGAATATTGAAATTTTTGATGAAGAGGATAAGGCGGTGACGATTATCCCACAGCGACGTAAGGAACAATTATTCACTAGCTGAGCGCGTGTTTGTTATTTGTAGCAAAAAGGAATCATTATGATGAATTACTCCAAGGTTAAAATAAGCCTAGCCTCCCCGGAAACCATTAAAGGTTGGTCTTACGGCGAGGTCTTGAAGCCTGAGACCATTAACTATCGCACACTCAGACCGGAAAAAGATGGGCTTTTTTGTGAACGCATCTTTGGCACCACAAAAGATTGGGAGTGTTTTTGCGGCAAATATAAAAGTATTCGTTATAAAGGGGTCGTCTGCGATCGCTGTGGCGTAGAAATTACACACGCAAAGGTGCGCCGTGAACGCATGGGGCACATTGAACTGGCTTGCCCGGTTGCGCATATTTGGTTTTATAAAGCAGTGCCCTCGCGCATTGGTTTATTGCTGGACCTTTCTATTGTTGCACTGAAGTCAATCATTTTTTATGAAAAATACATTATCACAGACCCCGGCGAGGTGCCAGGGCTCAAACTTTACGAGCTGCTCAAAGAAGACGAGTACTATGAACTCAAAGCTCGTTATCCCAATGACTTTAAGGTGGGAATTGGTGCAGATGTCATTCAGCAATTGCTTTCTGAAGTTGAAATAGAAACAGAGGCAACTACCATTCGTGAGAAGATGGCTGCTGCGCGTTCCTTGGATCGCCGTAAAATGGTGCGGCTCGCATTGATTGAAGACTTCATGAATTCTACTAATCGTCCTGAGTGGATGATTATTAATGTGATCCCGGTGATTCCGCCAGAGCTGCGCCCCATGGTGCAACTGGATGGAGGTCGCTTTGCCACCTCAGATCTCAATGATCTTTACCGTCGTTTAATCAATCGCAATAATCGTCTTAAAAAATTAATCGCCCTCAAAGCCCCCGATGTAATTCTTAAAAATGAAAAACGCATGTTGCAAGAGTCCGTCGATGCACTCTTTGACAATTCACGCCGTAAACGTGCTATCAGCGGCATAGGCAATCGTCCACTCAAATCGCTTTCGGATATCCTTAAAGGCAAACAGGGGCGGTTTCGCCAGAATTTGTTAGGCAAGCGCGTCGATTATTCAGCGCGTTCAGTGATTGTGGTGGGACCTGAGTTAAAGCTGCATCAGTGCGGCATTCCCAAGATAATAGCATTGGAAATCTTTAAGCCCTTTGTTATCAATAAATTAATTGAAAAACAGATTGTTTATAATATTAAGAGCGCTAAACGGCTCATCGAGAGCGAATATCCCGAAGTTTGGAGTATTTTGCAGGAGACTGTTGCCGGGCATCCCGTGATTTTAAACCGTGCGCCTACGCTTCACAGATTGGGCATGCAAGCTTTTGAACCCGTTCTCACTGATGAAAAAGCTATTCGTTTACATCCCTTAGTTTGTTCAGCCTATAATGCTGACTTTGACGGCGATCAAATGGCTGTACACTTGCCAATGAGCCCAGAGGCACAGATTGAAGCTTGGATATTAATGCTTTCTTCGTTAAATCTTTTTGATCCTGCAAATGGCACACCTATTGTCACACCCACACAAGATATTGTTTTGGGAACTTATAATTTGACTTCGCTGAGCGATGGTGCTGATGGTGAAGGTAAACGATTTTTCTCGACTGCAGAGGCCATCAAAGCTTATGAAAGTGGGTGGGTGGATATTCAAGCGAAGATTCTTGTCCAGCACGATGGAAAAACGCAAAAGACTTCTGTCGGCAGGATCCTGTTTTCACAAATATTGCCGGAGGGGTTCCCCTTAGTGGATGAAGTGATTGCCGATCATAACTTAGCTCAGGTTATTCAGGCGGTTTATAAGGCTCACGGCAATTATCTTACATCTGTGATGTTGGATAAACTGAAAGATGTAGGTTTCCATTATTCCACTGTTTTTGCAGATACCATTTCGGTTGAGGATATTCTGATCCCTAAAGAAAAAGATAGAATTGTTGACCAGACTCAGGATAAGGTCAAAAAAAATAACGAAGATTATCATGCCGGTGTGATCACTGAAGAGGAACGTTATCAGAAAAATATTTCATTGTGGACTTATGCTAATGATCAGATCACGCAGCATATGATGGACGAGCTGAAGGCAGATAAACAAGGACATAATTCACTTTATATCATGGCCACCTCAGGTGCGCGCGGCAGCAAACAGCAGATCAGACAGCTTGCCGGTATGCGCGGCCTCATGGCAAAACCCTCCGGTGAAATTATTGATATGCCGATTATTTCTAATTTTAAGGAAGGCCTCTCAGTTTTAGAATATTTTATTTCCACACACGGTGCCCGTAAAGGCCTTTCTGATACAGCACTTAAAACGGCTGATGCTGGTTATCTCACACGTAAATTGGTGGATATTGCGCAAGACGTGGCCATCACTATGGAAAATTGCGGTACCATCCATGGTATTCAAATTTATCCCATTAAAGTAGGCGATGAGGTTATTGAAAAACTTTCCAAGCGTGTTGTCGGACGTTTTGCTGCTGATAAGCTCATTAATCCTTATAGTAATGAAATACTCTTGGAAGCAGATCAATTAGTGACCGAAGAAATGGCTGCTAAAATTGATGAATATGAGATTGAAACTGTTAAAATTCGTACAGTCGTCACTTGTGATGCAGGGCGCGGAATTTGTCAGAAGTGTTATGGTTTGAATCTTGCCAATGGCGAACTGGTCAATATTGGTGAAGTGGTGGGTATTATTGCTTCGCAGTCCATTGGGCAACCTGGGACACAGCTGACCATGCGTACTTTTCATATTGGCGGAACGGCTTCATCGGAGGTGCGCGATCCATACTTGCGTTTGTCATACGATAGTGTTCTTGTAGAATTGTCCGAAAATTTAATCCGCAACCGTGATGATCGTCTGGTGTCCCCGCGGCGCAGCTATATTAAGATTGCCACAGTGCTTGCTAAGTTTACACTTGCGAAGTTGGCAAAACTTAATGTGAAACATGGTCAGCGTGTTCAGCTGGAACAGGCGATTGGAGTGGATAAAAAAGGTGCAGAAGTGAAAGTAGGGAAGGCGGGGTATGTGTATGTGAGCAAAGATAAAAGTTTGCTCTTACATACTGGCACGCCCTATCAACATCTTTTGGAAATTGGTGCTGTTTTTGAAAAAGAGATTTTTGAATTTATTGCCACCGATGAAACTATTTATACTTTTGATACCATCACCGAACCCATCATCGCTGAACTTTCCGGGACCATTTCTTATAGTGATGTCATTCTAAATCGCACCTTGCGTGAGGAGGTCGATGAGCTGACGGGCGTGACAAATCGCCGCATTATTGCAAGCAAAGAAGACAACCTGCATCCTAAAATGATTATTGTTCCAGCAAAAGATGAGGCGGTGGCGACAGATATTCCAGTCGGCTCTAATTTGCAGGTGGTCGATGGACAAAAGGTAAAGCAAGGCGATATTCTCTCAGGACGTATTCGTTCGCTGAAACGCACAACAGATATTACTGGTGGGTTGCCGCGTGTGCAGGAATTATTTGAGGCACGTAATCCCCTCAGGACCGCAGTCGTCGCAGAAATTGACGGTATTGTGGAGGTTGGAACGGCGTTTAAGGGCAAACGTGTTGTGGATGTGAAAAATTCGCATACTGAACTTATGGTCAAACATGTTGTTCCCTTAGCAAAAGCCTTATTGGTGCGCACCGGTGATGAAGTGCGTGTAGGCGATGCTCTCTCTGAAGGGATGAGATCTCCACACGATGTCCTGCGCGTCCATGGTGAAGTAGAATTATATCGCTTTATCCTGCGCAATATCCAAGAAGTTTATAAACGTCAAGGTGTGAGTATTAATGATAAACATATCGGCGTGATTGTCCGGCAGATGCTTCGTAAAGTGGAAGTGGTCGATCCAGGCGATACGTCCTGTATCCGTGGGCAGCTCGTGGACAAATTCAGAATTCGTAGGCAAAACGAAAGTGTGTTTAAGGAAGGCGGGCAACCGGCGGTTGTTAAAAGTGTGCTCTTAGGACTTACCAAAGCTTCGCTTAACACGGAAAGTTTTATTTCTTCAGCGGCATTTCAAGAAACCACAAAAGTGCTCACCAATGCGGCTATTAAAAATTCTATAGACGAACTTCGCGGGCTTAAAGAGAATATTATCATTGGCAAACGCATACCCGCCGGCACAGGGGACATCACGTATCAGGATGTTTCGGTGTATAAGGATATTCCAGGGGATCTGCAGCATCTCTTAGAAGTAGGAGATTAAACAATATTGTTAGCTGCATGGCGGGAACTTGTTTGGGGTTTATACGCTGTATCAGTTGGGAGCGGATATGTTGGGTAGTACTGAAAAAAATCGCCAGATTAAAATAATTCGTATGCAATACGAAGAGCTTTCCACTAAGTGGGGCCATAATGTCAAAGAACTGGTGACACGTTTTGAAAAAAGATTTCAAGAGGCACGTAAGAATAAACAGGATATGGGAGTCTTTTTTACAGCGGAAAATGAGGCTATTAAGATCTTTGAAGAGCGCTTGCGCGATGGAGCTGATGAAGAGGAGCAAGAGCTGGAAAGGGAAGCTGAACAAAATTCCCCCGCTACTGGGCATCATGTTTCTACTATTGCTGAATATACGAATTATGAGCGTATTCATATTCATGAAAATGCATCAGCGGAGATTGAACATTTGTTTGGAGCGATGGTGGACTTCTCCAAGAAGCTTTTGCCTGTTTTGGAAGAGGTGCGTAAGCTTATTCGCGATAAAGCTTATCACAGCATGAGTTATGAAATAGAGACTTTATTGCAAGATATCAGTCTTCAGCAGGAAGGGCGGCTGCCGAATGTATTTTCTGTTTATCGGGCAAAAGTTGTGCGCGCACGTAGCGGTGGAGAAGCTGAACGTGCACGTGCAGAGCCATTTAAGGCTATTTTAAATATTGCTCGTAAAGTCAAACGTTTGGGACGCTGGATTGAAAATCATCATAGTAAGCTGCCCGCGTATATGCATGTCACCTACGATGGTGAAGGCCATTCGGCGCGCGAACTGGCAGTGATATCCGATGTGCAGCACATTGTGCGCAGTTTCGGATTGCAGGATTTTGCAGAATAAAAACGTCTAGCTTGGCAGTGCGGTTGTGCTTTGCGTGCTGGTCGCGCTTAGCGGCTGAGCCAGCTTTTCCAGCATTCGCCAATAAGTGTGCCTCCCACGGCGATGGCAATGACTGCAGGTGCAGCTGGAATATCTGACTATATGCTAAAAAAGATACCAAATCCTATATAAAATATATTCAGCAGGCTAGCGTAAACCATGGCACTGAATAAACTACGCGCGAACAGGAGCCGCAGTAGCGGCACCCAGCGCGCAAAAAGCGCGATGATGAGGGTTATCCCTACTGCCTGAATGAGCGTGACAATGGCACAGGCACACAATAAGAGCAATCCCAGATGCAGGCGTTTAGTGGGAACTTTTTGTTAAGCTGATATCCGATGTGCAGCACATTGTGCGCAGTTTCGGATTGCAGGATTTTGCAGAATAAAAACGTCTAGCTTGGCAGTGCGGTTGTGTTTTGCGTGCTGGTCGCGCTTAGCGGCTGAGCCAGCGCTTTTCCAGCATTTGCCAATAAGTGTCCCACGGCGATGGCACTGAATAAGCTTACGCGCAAACAGGAGCCACAGTAGCGGCACCCAGCGCGCAAAAAGCGCGATGATGAGGGTGATCCCTACTGGAATGAGCGTGACAATGGCACAGGCACACAATAAGAGCAATCCCAGATGCAGGCGTTTAGTGGGAACTTTTCGTTAAGCTGATATCCGATGTGCAGCACATTGTGCGCTTCGGATTGCAGGATTTTGCAGAATAAAAACGTCTAGCTTGGCAGTGCGGTTGTGTTTTGCGTGCTGGCCGCGCTTAGCGGCTGAGCCAGCTTTTCCAGCATTCGCCAATAAGTGTGCCTCCCACGGCGATGGCAATGACTGCAGGTGCAGCTGGAATATCTGACCATACGCTAAAAAAGATACCAAATCCTATATAAAATATATTCAGCAGGCTGGCGTAAACCATGGCACTGAATAAACTACGCGCGAACAGGAGCGCAGTAGCGGCACCCAGCGCAAAAAGCGCGATGATGAGGGTTATCCCTACTGCCTGAATGAGCGTGACAATGGCACAGGCACACAATAAGAGCAACCCCAGATGCAGGCGTTTAGTGGGAACTTTTCTGAGAATGGCATAGTTTCGCTCGATGAAACTTAATTGCAGCTGGCGATAGCTTAAGAGAATAAAACCGATACTTGCAATGAGGACAGCTGTAATGAGTAACAGCTGAGTGTTGGTAATCAAAAAGAGTTCGCCAAAGAGCAGCGCTGAGAGGCTAGCTCCCAGCTGTTGTGTTTTTGTCAAAAAAATAATACCGCCGGCAATGCCGCTTGCCCAGAAGAGACTCAGCACAGTGTCTAATTTTGGACTTTCGCGCGCGCTCAGTACAGCAATGACAACTGCTGCACTCAGTGCTACGCTCAACGCACCCAGGAATGGGAAATTTAATGTGGCGCTCCATGTAGCTGGCAGCTGTTGATTGAGCAGCAACCCTAGGGCAATGCCGCCAAAACAGGTATGCGCTAAGCTTCCCGCCACATAAAGCAAACGTCGCGCAACAAGCAGTGTTCCCAGGATGCCGCTGAGTAGCCCCAAGGGGATGGCGCTTAACAGTGCGCGTTGAATAAAAGGTTCATTGAGATAAGCTTGCAGTTGTGTGAACATGGGAATGATAGAATGTCAATGTTTGTACAGGGTTGGCTGGATAATGGGCGGTGTTGAGGATGGTCTGCGGTTCTTAATCATGATAATGCGAATGGCTTAACATGGCGATTGTTTGCGGGTAGAGCTTAGCAGTACATTGTTTGTCAGGTATGCGCTAAGCTTCCCGCCACAGTAAACAAACGTCGCGCAACAAACAGTGTTCCCTGGATACCGCTGAGCAGCCCCAAGGGAATGGAGCTTAACAGAGTGCGCGTTGAATAAAAGGTTCATTGAGCTAAGCTTGCAAGTGTGCGAACATGGGAATGATAGAATGTCGATGGTTGTACAGGATTGGCTGGATGCTGGGCGGCATTGAGGATGGTCTGCGGCTCTTAATCATGATAATGCGAGTGGTTTAACATGGCGATTGTTTGCGGGTAGAGCTTAGCAGTACATTGTTTGTCAGGTATGCGCTAAGCTTCCCGCCACAGTAAAGCAAACGTCGCGCAACAAACAGTGTTCCCTGGATACCGCTGAGCAGCCCCAAGGGAATGGAGCTTAACAGAGTGCGCGTTGAATAAAAGGTTCATTGAGATAAGCTTGCAAGTTGTGTGAACATGGGAATGATAGAATGTCAATGTTTGTACAGGGTTGGCTGGATGCTGGGCGGCGTTGAGGATGGTCTGCGGCTCTTAATCATGATAATGCGAATGGTTTAACATGGCGATTGTTTGCGGGTAGAGCTTAGCAGTACATTGTTTGTCAGGTATGCGCTAAGCTTCCCGCCACAGTAAAGCAAACATCGCGCAACAAGCAGTGTTCCCAGGATACCGCTGAGCAGCCCCAAGGGAATGGAGTTTAACAGAGTGCGCGTTGAATAAAAGGTTCATTGAGCTAAGCTTGCAAGTGTGCGAACATGGGAATGATAGAATGTCGATGGTTGTACAGGATTGGCTGGATGCTGGGCGGCATTGAGGATGGTCTGCGGCTCTTAATCATGATAATGCGAATGGTTTAACATGGCGATTGTTTGCGGGTAGAGCTTAGCAGTACATTGTTTGTCAGGTATGCGCTAAGCTTCCCGCCACAGTAAAGCAAACGTCGCGCAACAAGCAGTGTTCCCAGGATACCGCTGAGCAGCCCCAAGGGAATGGAGCTTAACAGAGTGCGCGTTGAATAAAAGGTTCATTGAGCTAAGCTTGCAAGTGTGTGAACATGGGGATGATAAAATGTCAATGTTTGTACAGGGTTGGCTGGATGCTGGGCGGCGTTGAGGATGGTCTGCGGCTCTTAATCATGATAATGCGAATGGTTTAACATGGCGATTGTTTGCGGGTAAAGCTTAGCGAGTGCATTGTTTGTGAACGCTGTTTTGGAAATGGTATGTACGGATTGTTTGACACAGAGCAGCTGATTGGAGAATTTGGGAGCTGCGTTGGTGTCATGTGAAACAATGAGAATGGTTTTGCCTTCAGCGCGCAGCTCTTGCAAAAGTTTATAAAAATGTGCTTCCGACTCTTCGTCAAGATTGGCAGTGGGTTCATCGAATAACAGGATGGGGGCATTGCTGATGAGTGCGCGTGCAATAGCGGCACGTTGCCGCTGTCCGGCAGAAAGTGTTATCAGCGGTACCGCAGTGAGTGCCTCCATTCCCACACGCAGCAAGGCCTTGTGAATACGCTCACGGCGTGCAGGCATGGCGGTGCGGATATTTTGGACAAATTGCCTAACTTGCTGCTTTAAAGACGGCAGTACAGGCTGAGCACTACGGATAGGGGATGATGGTTGTGAACGCTCAGTTTGTATGACGCCGCCCACACAACCAAGTGCAACATATTCTCCCAAACAAAGTGGAAAGGGGATGGGGGTGCCATGGCCGTAAGCAGCTGGCTGTTGTAAAACGCCATTGATGTAACGGCTGGGGAGCATGGCGGGTGTTAGCCCAGCAATATTGATGTTTCCCATTGTGGGATTGAGTTTGCCGCTGATGAGCATGAGGCACGTGGTTTTACCGCCGCCATTGGGGCCCAGTAAGGTAACAATTTCACCTGCGGAGATGCTGAAACTAACAGCTTTAAGTGTTGGCTGGATTTGTGTGGGATAACGAAACGTGACCTTGTCGAAACACACTAGGGGCTTACCTTGCTGAGTGGTGGCGGCGGCGGTGATCGGCATGGTTTTTTCAGGAGGAGCCGCTGCTGTTGGCAGTAGGCAGTAGGGATGCTGAGCTTTAGGGAAGCTGAAGCTTGGCAAAAGCGGTGAAGATTTTATCAAGTGTGGCAATGCCAGAGGTGCCGGTAGGATTCACTTGTAAATGGCTTAGTGAAGCAGCCACCGTTGGTGCCAGCTGGCTTTGAAGTCCGCTAAAATATTGGCTGTCATGCGGGGTGGTGATAACAAACTTATGTGTTGCGTGACTAAGAGCTGTGGTGAAACGTTTTAGCTGGCTGGGTGTTGGGGCAATGTGATCATCCTTGCTGAGTGAAATGACCTTGAGCGCTAACGGGGCATAAACATATTCCAGCTCTATTAATAGGGGATGAAGCGTGAAGAGTGTTTTTTCCTCAGCGTGGTTTATGGTCTGAACAATAAACTTATCCAGCTTGGCAATGCGTGTTTGATATTCGCTGAGCTTGTTTTGGTACAGCTGTGCATGAGCGGGCTGTTCAGCACTCAGTGCCTTAGCAACTAGCTCCGCCAGCTGCCTAAGTGAAGAGGGTGCCAACCAAGGATGAAAACTGGCTGGAGGTACATTGTTAGCAGCAGCTTGATGGACTTCGTGCTGAGGCAGCTCTGTGGGGGGTTCATGGGTTTGATCATGATTGTTAAGGTTCAAAGCGTGCGTGTCAACGTGCGTATACTCAGCGTCATGAATAATGGCGTTATTTTGTTCGTTATAAAATGAAACGATCCGTATTTGCGGGTTCAGTGCGCGAATTTTGGGCAGCAGTGGTTTTTCCAACTCCAGTCCTACACTTATGTATAAAGCTAAGTGTTTGAACTTTTGAATAGTCTGCGGTTTTAAGTGGAAGAAGTGCGGATCATCATTGCCATCGCTGAGCGTGATAATTTCTACGCGCTGCGGTGCAGCTTGTTGCGCGTGTTGATACTGCCACTCAGCGGCAATCGCTGCAATAATGCTGCCAATAGCAGGGATGGCACAGCCAACCCGAAGTGGTGCAGCACTGAGTGGTGATCTCAGCAATAATACGACTAACAATCCCCAAATTATTAATGGCAATAATTGTAATTGTGAGGAGCGCAAGGAAAACATTAAATGGTTGAGCTTGTTATGGAACAGCATAGAGTTTTTTTTATAGTTTGTTTACACGCTGCCATGCACGAGTATGTTACAGTGTAACACTGAAACTGTCATATCATAACATGTTATGGTGTAACGCGGGAATGATTTTAAGTATTTTTATGATTTTTTCAGTTATTGCTCAATGGCAGTAGAATTAAGCGTATTTGTTTACAAAATACTTATGCAATTCTTTGAAATTCCGTTTATTGAAATGGGTAGCTGCTTTTATGGAAAATAATTATTCAGTCATTGCATAGTATTGCCGCTAAGTTTTTAATGGGAGTTTCGTGGGAATAGTGATAACGCCTGCATTTTTGCTGAGGAATCTTTTATGTTTGTTTGCCGTTTGGGCAGCAATCGCTTGTTCCAAGCAGGAACCAGCAGCACAGGCGGCTGCAGAGCAGCCAGTGATTACCGTCCAACCGCTTGCAGAACCTAAGTCTGCGGATGCAGCAGCGGGCAGCGTGATCAATAGTCTTGACGTCCCGGCAGCTTCAGCAGCAGCTGACGCCAAAGACCCCATTGCCGCCTTGGAACAGCTGTCGCAATCGCAATCCGCTGCGCGGCCAGCAGCGGCAAATTTCAACAATAAGCTAGTGAATGTGGCAGAGGTGCCGGCACGGGCACGAAGGCTCTCATCGCAAAAAATACAGCCCGGCAAGTCTGAACAGTCGCAAGCTGCCCGCAGGTCCCCGCTTGCGGAAATAAAAGAACTTTATCGCAAGCAGCAATATGTGCAGCTGACGAAAGTGACGTTCACCAGTATGGAATTGCCGCAGCTTTATTATAAAGCAAGCGCTTATTTTCAGTTGGCTAAACAAGCGCCCCGCCGCTCGCGCAAGCAAGTGGAGTACGTGCGTTATAGTAAACAACTTTACGGACGAATTGCTGAGACCACTCGTGATGCTGAATTAAAAGCGCGCTCTTTGTTATGGTTGGCTATTTTGCGCTGGCGTTATCCTGCCTGGAGTGAAGATTTGGAAAAACAGCTTGCCTCCTTGTTTTATATTCAGCGTAAACTGAAAGCTACACGGATTTATAACGATGCGCTGTTGTACACTGGATTTATTTATCAAAGTCATCAACGTTATAGTAAGGCGTATAGGTATTACAGAAAGTTGGCACAGACATCGGCGGACGATTGGGTCTATGATGATAATATTCGTAAATTTGTGCAACCAGAACGCGCCTCACGCTGGTATTTGGCGAAGTTGCAAGAGCAGCAGTTAACACAATTGCTTGAACCTTCTTCACCCAATCCCGCCACGCCCGTAGCAGCCCCACGCGTTGTTGTTCCAGCTGCTCCACGCGCTGTTCCACAGCCTCCGCCAGCTGCCGCTGCCAGTGTTCCTTCCAATGTCCCCGTACTCAGTAGTGAAACCGAAACAGCAAATTATCAGCCATACCGAGAGCCTGCGGTTTTACCTGAAAATGACGTGGAATTTAATGATCGTGACAATGCTGCAACAACAGACAGTTTTATATTTGATTAAGTGATATGATGGTACGCATAGCTGCATGACGGCGAGCTTGCTAAGTCTGCAGACAATGTTTGTTTTTTATGTTTTTAGAGGTTTGAGAGGATGTTGAGAATATTGATTGATAAAACTAGGGTAATTTACTTTTTGCTGAGGATGCGCTTGCTGAGCTGGCGTTTGAGAGCAGCACAGCGGCGTATGCGTATAGCCAATGCGCGTATGACTGCTCAGCTGGCTTCAAAATTCGATTAAGTTTTAAAGTGCTTAGTCCGATGATTAAGATATGGCTGGTTGTGGCAAAACTTCATAAAATTTGCAACATTATTAAAACCTGCTAAAAAAATGTTTTTTTTACAGCTTCGCCGAGAATCTGTTATGAAGCGCTTTCGTTTTGCCTTAGCACCGGTTTTGCAGTATCACCAACATCAGGAACAGCTGGCATTGCAGGAATTGGCGCGACGGGTTGCGAAACTCAATGTTTTGCGTGCTGAAAGCAACGACGCACAGGAAACGCTGCGGTTGTGGCGGGTTGCTGCTGCGGGTTCGGCTCCACCTCCAATGGCAGGTGCAAATGTTTCACCGCAGCAGCACTTGCGTGCATTGTTGCGAAATTTGGCTGTCCAGGAACAGAGCTTAGTGGAAGCGGTCAAAACTGCACAACAAGAAGTACAGCAACGCCAACAGGGCAAACGTAAATTTGAGCAGCTCAAGGAGCAAGCTTTGCTTGTTTGGCGTAAGGAAGCTGCACGGGCGGATGAAATAACATTGACTGAGCAAATACTGAGGCGTTCTTTCCTAGGCGAGCATTAGGCATAGGCAGGGTAGTTCAGTGGCTATTAGGAATATTAGGAAACTTGTTGTGAATTTGAATAAGGATGAGCGGTGAATTCACTGGTATCAGCATTAACGCGTATTGGGCAGTTAGAACGCCAATTTCAACAGTACTTCAGTAAAACTGCGCCGCGCAATACGTTTACTGAAAGCAATGCTGCCTCAGCGCAGACCCCTGCTACTCCTACGGCAGCTTTATCACCATTTGCTACGTCGTTTGCCGCCACTGATATTCTGCCGCAAAATTTATCCTCAGTGAATTTGGTTGATGGTCTAACAAATGGTCTAACCACCCAGTCTCCACTTGGCAATTTTAAGGAATTACTTAACGCCAAGCTGCAATTAGCATCAGCGTCACCAACAACTGGCGGGCAGCAAACTGCAGTGAAGCAGCTTAAAACAAGCCCCATACAACAGGCGGCTCAGGTGCCTGTTGTACAAACAAGACAGTTAACGACTTTTCCTTTTCAGGCACAAATTACAGCTGCTGCAGAAGCCAATGGGTTGCCTGTCGCTTTGTTTCGCTCACTTGTAGCCGCTGAGTCGAATTTTAATCCACTGGCTGTATCGGCAAAAGGCGCTATGGGGCTGACTCAGCTTATGCCGCAAACGGCAGTCGCGCTTGGTGTCACGGAACCTTATGATGTGGAAGCCAATTTGCAGGGCGGCGCGCGCTACTTGCGAATGCTTTTGGATAAGTACGGCGGCGATTACGCTAAGGCGCTAGCGGCTTACAATGCCGGTGAGAAGGCTGTAGCACGTGCCGATGAGCTGAGTGGGGTCAGTGTGCCACCTTATGCTGAGACTAATCAATATGTGAAGCGTGTTTTAACAAGTTATTTAAAATATAGCGGGGTGAGTTTATGAATTTGGAACGTATTTTACGTATTGGCATATTACTGGTTGCAATTGGGTTAGGAGGATTGGTATTACTTTTTTTTATTGAGCAACAGCTGTTTATAACGGCTTATTCAAGCTTGAAAAGCAATTTGCCTGCCTTTTTGGTGAGTCAACCCAAACAAGAGCCCAGTCAGAGTGCTGAGCGTGCACGCGAATTGCAACTCTTAGCGGAAGAAGAACGTGCTAAGCTGCAAGAAAGCTTTTTTTTGCGTGAAAGCGGGCTTGCTGCAAAAGAGGCTATGCTGTTAGTTCTTGAACAGGAATTGCAAACTGAGCGTACCAATTTAATAACTGAACGTGAAGAGCTTCTGAAAATACGCGAACGTGCGGATACATTGGCGGCTGAAGCAGCCAGCTATGATAAAAAAATACAGGAGCTGGCGGAACGTTTTTATAATATGCCGCCACAAGCTGCTGCACCACGGATTGTGGCATTGGAAGACGATATTCTTATTATCGACGTGCTTGCAGCCATGGATCTGGTCGCTGCTGAAAATGATCAACTTTCAATTGTGCCATTTCTGCTTTCATTAATGCCTGCAGAAGTTTCGGCGCGCATCATGAAAAAAGCGACAGTTGAGTTGTAAGCTGATTGTTCCCTAACCGTAAGCTTCAGGCAGCGGTTAATCACTAAAAGCTATAATCCTATAAACGCAGCAGCTTGTTTTAGCGGTTATGCTAGAATTAGGTGTTTGTTCGGCATAGTTTATTATTAAATGACCGAACAGGTGTGACTAAATTAAACTTGTGGCAAAAAACTATCAAACACTCAGCTTTCAATTGTGCCATCTCTGCTTTCATTAATGCCTGCAGAAGTTTCGGCGCGCATCATGAAAAAAGCGACAGTTGAGTTGTAAGCTGATTGTTCCCTAACCGTAAGCTTCAGGCAGCGGTTAATCACTAAAAGCTATAATCCTATAAACGCAGCAGCTTGTTTTAGCGGTTATGCTAGAATTAGGTGTTTGTCCGGTATAGTTTATTGTTAAAGGATCGAATAGGTGTGACTAAATTAAACTTGTGGCAAAAAACTATCAAACACTCAGCTTTCAATTGTGCCATCTCTGCTTTCATTAATGCCTGCAGAAGTTTCGGCGCGCATCATGAAAAAAGCGACAGTTGAGTTGTAAGCTGATTGTTTCCTAACCGTAAGCTCCAGGCAGCGGTTAATCACTAAAAATTATAATCCTATAAACGCAGCAGCTTGTTTTAGCGGTTATGCTAGAATTAGGTGTTTGTCCGGCATGGTTTATTATTAAATGACCGAATAGGTGTGACTAAATTAAACTTGTGGCAAAAAACTATCAAACACTCAGCTTTCAATTGTGCCATCTCTGCTTTCATTAATGCCTGCAGAAGTTTCGGCGCGCATCATGAAAAAAGCGACAGTTGAGTTGTAAGCTGATTGTTCCCTAACCGTAAGCTCCAGGCAGCGGTTAATCACTAAAAACTATAATCCTATAAACGCAGCAGCTTGTTTTAGCGGTTATGCTAGAATTAGGTGTTTGTCCGGCAGTTTATTGTTAAAGGATCGAATAGGTGTGACTAAAGCAGCGGAAATAACAAAAGCGTTATTACGTTATCAGAATAAGGTGAAATTAGCCTTTTTCCCGAGATATTTTAAAACAGGTAAAGGCGAATACGCTGAAGGTGATGAGTTTCTTGGCGTTACCGTGCCCAATATTAAACTTGTGGCAAAAAATTATCAAACACTCAGTTTTCCAGAGCTTAAGGAAGTTTTAGCGTCACCTAAACACGAGGTTCGTCTATTGGGCGCCCATGTCCTGGTTGCGCAGTTTGCGCGCGCGCGTACGCGTGCAGAACAAACTGCCGTTTATCGTTTTTATTTGCAAAATTTGACAGGAATTAATCATTGGGATATTGTGGATGCCAGCACGCATAAGCTCATTGGTGTTTATGTGTTGTCGCTTACAGCGGCTGAACGCGATGCCGTCCTGGTGCCGCTTGCGGAACATTGTAATGTATGGCGCAGACGTGTGGCTTTGGTAGCAATGTATCGTTTGATCAAGGAACGCGAACTGGTTTATGTCAGCAAATTTCTCACACGTTTTGTTGCAGATGATCATCAGCTTATTCATAAAGGTTTGGGCTGGATGTTGCGCGAACTGGGTAAATATGCTCCAGAACGACTTAGTCGTTTTTTACATAAGTACCATCGCCGCTTAGCAGCGGTGACCATTTGTTACGCCACAGAGAAAATGGCGCGCTCAGAACGTGCGCTTTATTATAAACGCAAATCAAAATCAGGTTAATAAATATGGACGAACGTTTCCAATCAAAAACCGCAATGACAAGCCCATCGTTAGCAGCACTTTCCGCTCCAAAGCTGCTTAACGGTAATGGCAGTTATGGCAGTGAAAGCGGCAGCCCCAGTACAGAACACATTTTTGCAGAGAAAGTCGCACTGCAATACAGGCTGTACAAGGGACTGCTCTCAGAATTGCCCTTTGCCAATTTGAAAACCTATCAGGTCATGTTGGCGCTCTTTACAGAGTTAGTGACCAAACACACTGAAAAGCCGCTTATTGTCAAACCTTTTGTAGAAGCTTTTTTAAAACGTTATTTGGATGGACAAACAGCGCACGAACAGCTTGGCACATTGTTTAAGTTTATTCAGTTTATTGAGCGGCAAGTCACGTTGTTTGACGCATTGGAGGAATCGGCATTTACAGAGCTTGTGGATGTGCATGGTGAAGGAACGCTTAAACATTTGCTTGGGCGCGTCACTGCAGAATGGAAATTTAAGGACTTGCAGACGCGCTTAAAAACTTATAAGGTGCGTGTGGTCTTGACGGCACATCCTACACAATTTTATCCCGCTTCTGTGTTGCGGATTATTTATGAACTTCATGTTGCCTTGAAAAATAATCAGCTCAGTGCTGTGCACCAGCTGCTCATGCAGCTGGGACGCACGCCGTTCAGAAACAAGGAACGGCCCACACCGGAAGCAGAAGCGGAAAGTATCCTCATTTATTTGCGCAAAGTTTTTTATCATGTGATCCCAAGTATTGAAGCAACACTTGTGGAACGGCTGTATCAAGATGCACCAGCTGAGACTGCGGAGCTGCCCAATATTATTGAACTGGGATTTTGGCCTGGCGGGGATCGCGATGGCAACCCTTATGTCACGGCTGCCACAACGCGCACAATTGCCCGGATGTTGAAGCGGAACATTTTACGCTGTTATCTTGAAGATACGCGTGTTTTGTGGAAAAGCTTCACTTTTAAAAAAGTTTATGAGCTGTTGCGAATAATTGAACAACGTTTGGTATTAAGCTATCGTGCAGTAGCCAGTGACAGGGCAGACTTTTTTACATCAGAAGTGGCTGCCGTGTCTGACAAACTTTTCCCGTACGCTACTGTGGATGCACTCATTGCTGATGTTAAAGCTGTCCATGAAATAGTGGTGCGTGAACATGGCGGGCTTTTTAGTGAGAAACTAACAATTTTTATACGAAAATTGCGTGCTTTTGGTTTCCATTTTGCAACCATCGATATCCGTCAGAATAGAAGCGTTCATCATCAATGTGTGACGGAATTGCTCAAGCGGCACGTGCCAGCAGCAGCAGCATATGCTACAGCTACTGAAACTCAGCAAATAACAATGCTCTTAGCCGCATGGGAGCAATTTTCTCAGCCGCTTAATAAACAAAAGGAACAACAACCAGCAGCGGCAGGGGCATCGCCTGAGTTAAAACAGCTATTGCTTTCATTGGAAACAGTTATGCAGGTTCAGGCGGCTAATGGCGAAAAGGGTTTAAATCGTTATATTATTTCCAATACAGAGAGTGCCTTGGATGTTTTGGAATTGTTATTTCTTTTCCATGTAATAGGATTGCGCGGCAAGGCCCTGCGTGTGGATATTGTCCCGCTTTTTGAAACTATCAATGTCCTCAAGCGCGCAGGCATAATTATGGAGCAACTTTATAAGTTGCCGCGCTATCGTGAGCATTTAGCGCAACGCACTAAGCGGCAACTGGTGATGTTGGGATATTCGGATGGTACTAAGGACGGCGGCTATTTGGCTGCCAACTGGGGGATCTTTTGTGCGAAGGAGCTTATGAGTGCAGGCGCTGAGCGCGCGGGCGTGCAAGTTGTCTTTTTTGATGGACGCGGTGGACCACCGGCGCGCGGCGGTGGTGAAAGTAATCTTTTTTATCGCGCGCTTTCAGCTAAAATGGCTGCCCATGAATTGCAGTTGACCGTCCAGGGACAAACGATTAGCTCTAATTTTGCAACCGTGACGCGTGGACGTTACAATTTAGAACAACTTTTAACCGCAGGTTTGGAAAATCGTCTTTTTTTACAACAACAGGCTACGCTTAACCCCAAGGCACGTCGTCTGCTTGCAGCCATGAGCGAGTTTGCACTCAAAAAATATGAAGCTTTAAAAGGGCACCCGAAATTTATTCCTTATCTGGAGCAAGTGACGCCGTTGCGCTTTTTTCGTTATTCCAATGTTGGCAGTCGTCCTACCAAACGCTCCTCAAAAGAGGGCATTAACTTAACAAACTTACGTGCCATTCCTTTTGTAGCATCGTGGAACCAGCTTAAACAAAATGTGCCCGCTTATTATGGGTTTGGCAGCGCCTTAGCGTTTATGATTGAACGGGAAGGCAAGCTGGCAGAGCTTAAAGAGTTGTATCAGAATTCTATTTTCTTTCGCGCTTTGGTGGGAAATACCATGCAGGCGCTGTTAAAGACCGATTTTTCATTCACAGTTCATTTGCAAGATGATGCAGAATTCAGTGAAATTTGGCGCTTAGCGCGTGACGAAGCCGAATTGACCAAACGGCTGCTTTTAAAAATTTCAGGGCAGCGTGAGCTATTGGCAGATTTGCCGCTTAATCGCGAGTCTATTCGTTTTCGTGAGAGCATTGTTCGTCCACTGCTGATTATTCAGCAATATGCCCTGCAATGTCTCAGATCCACTAAGGAACTGGACGCTGTGCGTAAAGCCAGCTTGGAAAAGTTGGTTATTCGCTCCTTGGTGGGAAGTCTGAACGCCAGCCGCAATTCCGCGTAGCGGGGTTGGTTTGTATTGTTTTGTGAACGACTCCCGTCTCTCACAGTAGCTTTTCAGTTTATAATTACAGAAAGAAATTGTAAGCCTTGGCTTTGGAATGTTTTGATGAACCAAGCTTGCGACTGAGTGGGAATTGGCACGTTGTGGATAAACCAGCTGTGCGGGAGGACTTGTGAAAACTGTACTTAGCGCAGGGAAGCGCCTTACGCGTAGAAAGCTGGCTGCGGCTTCAACATTGTCAGCAGGGGGGATCCGTGTGCGTCCAACCATTGCTAAAGCGGATCTGGTTAGCGTTTTACGCTGCCTGCTTTCCGATCGCCTCACGCAAGCCGATGGCGGCACCAGTACGGGCGATTTTGAGCGTGTGTTTGCCGAGACAATTGGAATCACTGACGCGCTTTTTGTGGTTAACGATTCGGCTGCTTGTTATTTACTGCTGCAGGCATTGAAACTTGCGCCGCAGGACGAGGTGATCGTCTCACCGCTGATTGAACTGTCTATATGG
Source organism: Spirochaetota bacterium (assembly GCA_965249715.1). Taxonomy (GTDB): domain Bacteria; phylum Spirochaetota; class UBA12135; order COTS27; family COTS27; genus COTS27. The sequence goes on from CBDFMP010000047.1 coordinate 80,746, forward strand.
GAAGCCATGCGCCATGCAGGTGTTAACCCAATATTTGCTGACCTTGCAGCAAATCGGCTGACCTTTAACGAAAAAACGCTGCGTGCAAAAATATCACCGCGCACGCGGGCAATTATTGTGTCACATGCTTTTGGCATAGCCGTAGCGGAAACAGCTGAGCTTATAAGCAGTTTTAAACGTTCGCATCCGCAACTGGTGATCATCGAAGAAGCTTTTGCTGGATTGGGCGCACGTTATGGGGCAACCAAACGTTCGCCTCATGTAGGCACACTGGGCGATTATGGTTTGTTCTCGCTTGCCAGCAGACGTATGCTCACTAGCGCAAAAGGAGCGATTATTGTGGCGCGCACACCTGAGGATTTGGCACGTCTGCGCATGTTGCGCGCGCCTGAGGATGTGACAACAGCAATGGCCGCACGCACAAAAAAATTGCCTGCCGCTAAAGTGGTTCCGCCGCCGCATGATTTTGCGCGTTTGGAGCTATTGCCGACGGAATTGGAAGCGGCGTTGGGACTTTCTCAGCTTAAACATTTGCCGCGCATTCACGCACGCCAACGCGAAGTGGCTGAGGACTTAATGCAGGCACTGAATAAACGCAATAAACAGGTCACACCTCTGCTGCCGCAAAAGGTGACACCCAGCTATCAGTTTCTCCCGCTTATTTTTACTGAAAATAAGGCCGTGGCGGAAGCGGCATTGGCACGTGCAGGGATGACCAATCTTACCCTTGCTGCCCATACGCTTTATGGCTGTTTGGCGCGGCAACACTACTCAGCGATTTATGATTTGACCGCTAAAGCTTACCCGGTCACACAAGACCTGCATCGCCGCACTTTGCTTATTCCGCTTTACGCAACGGTTAGTGAAGACGAGCTCACTGCCCTCAAGAATATGTTAGGCAGCTTTTAAGCTGCAGCAGCAATCATGAAACTCACTTGTGCTTAGGTCACTGAGTGGCAGGATGACTGAGTACAAGGGTGTTAAGCGGGTGCCGCCGGTTACGGCGGGCATCATTGGGCTTGGACGCATTGCTTCTGGTTTGGAGGCGGATCTTTTGCGTGAAAAACCTTGTACGCATGCTGGTGCCATGATGGCGGCTAAAAATGTTAATTTGGTGGCAGGCGCAGATCTTGCCAGTGCTGCACGTATGCGGTTTACGCAGCAATGGAAAGGGCATAAGGAACTGCGTGTTTATCCTAGCGCAGCGGCGTTATTGCGCGCCCAGCGGCTGCAGCTTTTGCATATTGCCACACCGCCACACACACATTTAGCTATTTTAAAACAAGCTGTGCGGGCAGCCGTGCCTGTTGTGGTTTTGGAGAAGCCCATTGCCCCCACGCGTTTGGCTGTGGAACGGTTTTTGCAAACGTATTTGCGCGCAGATGGCAGCTTGCCGCCTACTTTTCCGCGTATTCTTATCAATCACGAACGGCGTTTTGCCAACGATTACCGGGCAGTCCGTGAGCTTATGCGCACTCAGGCTTACGGAACATTGCTGAGTGTGACAGCACAGTTTTATAGCCGAACGCCTGCACGTGTTTTGGATTTAATGCTGCATGACGGTACACATCTTGTGGATGCTGTATTTTATTTCTTAGAAGCTGATGCTGCCAAAGCGGAAGCCGCTCGTCTCAGAAGTTTTGCGGGTACGGGGAAATGGTTATTGCCTATTCGGGATTGGAAGACACTTGTCACTTCTGAGCGCCCGCGTGCAGGCAAACACTTCTCCGCCCAGCTCACGCGTGGCATAAAAGCTGCTGCCGCTAAAACTCAGCGTGCTGAGACACTTAATATTACTTTCAGCTACAATACACAACCAGCACACAAAAAACAATTGTGGGTGCCTGTTCATTTGGAATTTGGCAGCGGACGTGAGTATTTTCATTTTAAGGTGACGCTTAATTGCAGCCAGGGACGACTGCATATTGGCAATGGCATTCTTCAGGCTGAGCGTGCAGCTCCCAGTCCGTATTATGAAGGATTTCAATCGCTCAAAGCAGCTCCGCGACCGCTGCGGACACGGCGCACACAGGCTTTTGCCAATATGCTGCAAAGCGCTGTAACACTTGTACGCGATGAACATGCCCCAAACCCGGCACCGCTGACCAGCGGCTGTTTGCCGCTTTTACTTAAACACACAGTAGAACGCGTATTGCAGTAGAACGCGTGTTGCGTTTTGTGTGACCGCTTGAACCATTGTGATGACACGTTAAGCTTCGGGAGTACCCATGACAGACGCAGCTGATGATGGAACAAATGTCCCGCTTGTCCCGCTGCCAAGTACTTTGCGCCGGCAGCTTGAGCAGCTGGCAGCTGAGCTCCGCGCGTGTACTGGAGGGCGTGTACTTTTTATAACAGGCGCTGGTGTTTCGGCAGAATCGGGTTTGCCCACTTATCGCGGCACGGGCGGACTTTACAATCAGACTGTTACAGCAGCTGGGCTTCCTATTGAAACCGTGCTTTCTGGAACGGTTATGCAAACACAACCTGCGCTGACTTGGAAATATTTACAGGCAATGGAACAGGCTGCGCGCGGAAAACAACCCAATGCAGCACATATTGCCATTGCGCAGTTTGAAGCGTTTTTTACAACCATTGTTCTGACGCAGAATATTGACGGGCTGCATACTCAGGCTGGTTCAGCTGCGGTTATTGAAATTCATGGCAGCCTTTACCGCTTGCGTTGTACGGCTGCTGCATGTCCATGGGAAGCGACGGTTGCCAATTATGCGCACTTAGCGCCGCTGCCGCATTGCCCACGTTGTGATGCACTTATGCGTCCCTGTGTGGTTTTATTTGGTGAAATGCTTCCCGCAGCTGCGCTGGAACAGCTGGAGCAGGCGCTGGCGGAGCCTTTTGCAGCTGTTTTTATTGTGGGAACGACGGCTGTATTTCCTTATATTCGTGCACCGCTACTTGCCGCACAACAAGCCGATATTTTAACGGTTGAAATTAATCCAACTCCCACTGAGCTTTCCGCTGTATGCAAGTACAGTTTGCGAGCGCAAGCAGGAGCCGTCCTCAGTGCGCTTCATGCAATGCTTGCGGCGGGGGAAGAACAGCATGAAAAGTAAAAAGCGGCAGCGAACGTTTACACCCTGCACGCGCTGTTCAACTTAGCTTGGCAATACTTGTTTGAGCGTGTTGAGCAGCTCCTTATTCGCGTTGTTATGCGCTTATGCGCCCTGTGTGGTTTTATTTGGTGAATGCTTCGCAGCTGCGCTTCATGCAATGCTTGCGGCGGGGGGGAAGGACAGCATGAAAAGTAAAAAGCGGCTGCGAACGTTTACACCCCGCGCGCGCTGTTCAACTTAGCTTGGCAGCAAGCACTTGTTTGAGCGTGTTGAGCAGCTCCTTATCCGCGTTGTTATGCGCTTAAGGCGTCCCTGTGTGGTTTTAACTTTGGTAGAACTGCTTCGCGCAGCTGCGCTGCAACAGCAGGAGCCGTCATCAGTGCGCTTCATGCAATGCTTGCGGCAGCGAACGTTTACATCCCGCGCGCTGTTCAACTTAGCTTGGCAGCAAGCACCTGTTTGAGCGTGTTGAGCAGCTCCTTATTTTGGTATTGTTTCATGCACTGAATGTCATTGGGACAGTTTTTATTCAGACACCTATACGATGTGCGAATGGGCGCTTTTTTTATGTAAGGACAATCATAAGCTGCCATGAGCGCAGCACTGTGCCTGCTGCGGGCAGTGGCTGCTAGTGCTTGAGCATAAACAGGACTTTGCCGTTCTCTGTTGGTGGGCCCAAAGCAGGTAATAACGGCTTTGCCCATTAGCTCGGCAATATAGGCTGGCCCGCTGTCTGCTGCAATGACAAGCTGGGCAAGGCCGATGAGCGCAAACAATTCGCTCAGTGTGGTGGGCGGTGCAAGGATGATTTTTTGCGGATAGCTGCGCTGGACAGCCTGTGCCTGCGCAGCGTGTGCCTTGTGGGCACTGAGGATAAGCGGACTTTGGGTATGCGCATAAGTGGCATTGATGATGAGAGCCAGCAGCTCAGTGCCCAGGTCACGTGTATAAAAGGTGCTCCATGGGGCAAGGACAATGACACGTTTGAGGCCTGCTTGTTTGATGAACTGGCGCATATGTTTGAGTGCTGCTGCGGCAAACTGAAAGCGAATGAGTGCATTCTGGAGCGCAGGCACTTCTCCTGCTGCTGCTGCAGCGGGTACGCTTGCTGGGGTGTGCGGGGTTGTTGCTGGGGCTAGGCTGTGGTGCAGGGAGCTATGGATGCCAAGTGGTTTCAGCAACTCAAGATTTTTATCAATAATGTTTAGCGCCTGCCCGCGCACGCGTGTACTGTACCACCAGTGACTGCCTTCACGGCTTTCTGCGGCACTAAAACCAATGTGCTTAACACCGCGCATGAGCCGCGCAATGATCGCCGATTTTAAAAGTCCCTGCGGATCAATGATGGCGTCATAATAACGGGCACGCAGACGATGTAAACAGCGTTCGCGTTTGAAGTGGCTGAGACTGCGGAAGCTACTTCGCAATGTGACTTTTTGTGGCAGCGGGATGCTGATGATTTCATCGACAGCACTAAAATGCGCCACCACCTCAGCAAATGCCTCAGCGACTACCCAGGTGATAAATAGCTGCTCGCCGCGCTCCCGATGATAGCTTTCCAGACGACTGAGCAGGATACTGCTGTGGAGGATATCGCCCATAGAAGAAAGGCGGACGATTGCGTAACGGATCATTGTTGCTGGCGGTACAATGTTAATAGGTGTGCTCTGAACGATTGTTTGGGTTGAACCAGCGTTGCTGTGTCCGCTGAGCGTGGTGATGATTTAGTGGCTTTTAATACTTTGCTGGATGGGAGGGTGGGGGGTTTGGCGAAAACGAATTGCCCTCAGTGGCGTGCGATTGCCGAAGGAGTCGCTGCTGTAATAATACACCGTTCCACTTTCACTGAGCTTAAGCGGTGCGTTTAGCAGCTGCAGCTGCGGGGGAAGTTTGTGAACGGCAGCTTGCGGCTGGAACAACGCGTAAAGCTTAGCCGCTGGTGCATGGGCGTCTATGGCGCGCAGACTGAGCTGCAACTGCCCGCTGAATGATAGCGGTGTTTGCAGCAGGGCAGCCTGCTGTAACTGGCGCGTGGTTAGGGTTACCGCGGCTGCAGGTGGCGCTGGTATGGTTTGCGCGGAGAGCTTGATGACAGGAGCTGTATTGTCAACAATGAACGTAAAAAAATAGCTGGCAACATTGCCAAGGGCATCGCTTATTGTCATCTTTAATTGATTGCTGGCATTGCGGTGGAGTGGGATGTCGCGCAGCGGGCTTCCGCGCACGCGGGCGTGCAAGTCAAGCGCCGCTGCTTTTTCGGCTGGAGTAAGCTCTAGCTGTGCACCGCCCTGTGTTGTTTTGGAAACCACAGGCGGCGGCGCGTCCATTAAAAAATAATAAGCGTAACGTTCTTTCACAGCAGCAGGAGTCTTGCCTGCAGCTGTTTTACTTAGTGGTGTGCTGGTGAGCTGAAGCTTGGCATGCTGCACAGCACTGCCTGCATCGCTGAAAATGAAACTGATGCTGGGTGTGGCAGCTGCCGATAGCTTGCCGTCCAGTACGTATGGGGTATGTTTGGAGTATTGCCCAAGAGCTGAAGCGGGCGCGTCAAGCTTGACAGCATTGGCGGGAAGCAGCGGCCATACGGCGCCGGGCTCTTCGTCAATATGAATATTTAAGCGGCGCGGCAATAGCTTTGCGGCTGGTTGCATTTGTCTGGGGCTAAGTGAAAACTGCTGCGCGTTTGTGGTGACAAAAACATGGAATGTATTGATGTAGAGACGGTTTTTATTGCTGAGCAACATGCCGCCATGGGCTTGTTGGCTTGTTTGGGCTAAGGCAGCAAGCTCAATTTTTACTAAGGTATTTTTTTTTACGAAAACATCAATTGTTGCTGCAGTTTGGCGCGTGACAACTTGATGATTTCTCTGCTGATAACTGAATGCGGAAATAATAACCGTTTCCTGTTGAACTTGCGCGGTTGTGCTTTTGCCGCCTGCTGGGATGAACGTATTTGTGAATGTGACGAAACTTAGTTTGGCTTCATCTGCACTCAGTGTTTTGGCAGCGGAAAGGCTTGTGGCGGTCTGGTAGTACGGCAGCTGTATAAAAAACAAACACAATCCCGTTAACAAATAGCGGCTCATGACAATGTGATAATCTGTTAGCTCAATGCTGTGGAAGGAGGTTCCATAGCAGCGCTGTATTCGGCATAATTGCTCTGAACAGCGGTTTCAATGGCTTCCATCAGCTGAACTTTTGCAGTATTGGTGAGTTTATGCGGAACAACGGAAAGCGGCTTGCCAAAAACAACGGTCACGCGCGCAGGAGTAATGCGTAAACTGCCTTTGCGATGAATGGTGCGTGTGTTAATAAGCGCAGTTGGTACCAGCTGCACCGCGCGCGCCGATTGACGTGCAGCACTTGTTGTGTCTTCATTTGCGGCAATGACGCGTAAAGTGGAGAGCTTGAAAGGATTGAGACTGCCATCGCGGCTGCGTGTGCCCTCAGGGAAGACGATAAGCGAACGTTTGCCGCTGAGCACGGCATGGCGTACACATTGTAAATCACTGAGCGCGCGGCGTTTATGCTTGCGTGTTATGCTAAAATGTCCCATTTCACGCATGGCCCAGCCAAAGAGCGGGAGCTTAAAGTAAAACGGTTTTGAGAGGAAGACAACGGGAACAGGTATGACCGCCATCAGTGTGAAAATATCAAAACTGGACTGATGGTTGGCATAAAACACATAAGTGGCACCGGGCTCAAGGTGCTGAGTGCCGTGTGTGACAATGTGCGCACCGCTTGCACGCAGCATGGCTTGTGCCCAATTTTTTTCCAAGCGATGCAAGGCTTGCTGCCGTGTTTTACCGGCAGGCGTTATTGTCCGCAGCCATAAAAGCTTGAGCGAACCCATCACCACATAGGCTACGAGATAAAGATGCCAATAAAGACCCCGGAGATTCATGGTTAGTAAATTTGGGCAGCTGAGTGCTGGCTGTGTTTTGGTGTACGCTGGTTTTAAATTTTGTAAACAGCTTTTTCGGTGATGACAATGTGGAGTTGTTCATCGTGCGATGCCAGCGGCAGCTCTGCCTGAAGCTGAAAATCAAAACAGACGCCAACCAGTAGCGGCAGTCTTTTTTGGGGGGTAGCCTTGCAGGCGGCAATGAATTCATCGTAATAACCTCCACCGCGTCCCAAGCGATAACACCTTGTATCAAAGAGCAGCCCAGGCACAAGGATGCACTCTATGTCCGCTAAGGGTAAAGGTTGTCCGTTAACGGGCACTGGAATATTGTAGCGTCCTGGCTTGATTTGTTCTGCCAGCAAAATTGTTTTGTTGGGGACGATGGGACTGAGCCGTGGGAAGGAAGGAGACATTGCAGCAGCCTCGGATTTTTTTAGAATCTGCGGCAATGCCAGCGTTTGGCTGGGATTGTGATGGATGGCAACGAGGACTGAGTGGATATTGACTTCGCTGCCAAAAGGATAATATCCCATGATGCAGTCAATGCTGTTTTTTTCGATAAATTTTAAGATCTGTGTGGCAATGGCGGAAGAAGTGCTTTTGTGAGCTTCGCTCTCTTTTGTGGCAAAAGCTTCGCGTTTAGCGAGGGCAGCTGTACGCAGAGCTGCTTTGTTATTTTCGGTTGACATGGCGATGTCTGTGTTGGGGGCGTTCATCAGTGTACTCCTTGATCAATAATAATGGCTGGGATTATTTTCGGCTTATACTTATTTTAAACTTAAAATCACTTTATGTTTAGCTTTTACGGGAATGTACTGTTTGTATGAATTTTATGCACATTGCAGCGAAAGCAGCTGGCTGCTCAACGTGCAGGAGATGGCTGGTGGCGGGCAATGTTTGCAGCTGATAACGCGGGAAATAAGCACCAAGCTTGGCAGTTTCACGCGCGCCCATGTAGGGGCTGTTTTCAGCGCGGATAAATAACACGGGCAATGTAGCGATGGCACTGGTGCTAACGGGCTTTGGAATGGCGGCGATAACTTCAGCGCGGCGTTCATAAAGCACTGGCAGATTGCATTGCCAACTGAGCTTGATGGGTCCGTTTTTGTGCGCTGGAAGAATTTTTAAATTTTTAAGCAGGAAATTTATCATGATAGGGCTTTTGATCACTGATGTTAAGTGTTTGGCTACAGCAGCGCGCGAATTAAAAGTGTTCAGCTTGAGCGCGTAAAGTGCTTTAACATAAGGTTCGCTGTAAGCACTGGCGTAGGCACAGGGAGCTATATCGCCAACGATCACACACTGCAGCTTTATCTGTGCGCGCGCGGCAACAGCCATCGCCACTTTCCCGCCCATAGAATGACCGATGAGGATTGGCCGGCTTAGTTTGTGAATACGGATGAATGTTTCGATGTCTTCTGCCATAGCGGAATAACTCATGTCATCGGCATGCGGTGACATGCCGTGATTGCGAAGCTCTACCAAATAAAAATGTGCGCGTCCAGTACTGATGTGCAAACTGATGGCATTTTTCAGCCCCAGCATATTGCTGTGCGATGCCAGATAACCATGCAGCAAGATAAAATTTGCAGCTGTGGGCGCTGTAGCGGCGGAGTTTTGTGCTGTTATGCTAAAGTGTTTATAAAAAAGGCTCAGTGCCATAGTATGACAGAGGGATGCGCTTAGTGAAGTGAGCTTAGTGAAGTGAGCTTAGTGAAGTGAGCTTAGTGGAGTGAGCTTAGTGAAGTGAGCTTAGTGGAGTGGGCTTAGTGAGTGGGCCTGGTTAGTGAGCTTGGTGGTGGGGGGGGGCTTATGGTGGCGTTTTGGATAGGAATGCTGCAGCAAGCAAGCTTGCTGTGTAGGGATCTTTGGGTGTTTTAAAAATGTTTTTTGTGCTGCCCTGCGCACGGATAATGCCGTTTTGCATAACAATAATGTTATCGGCTAGTGCGCGAATAACGCGTAAATCATGCGATATGAACAGGTAGGCAAGTTGTGTTTCAGCTTGAATATTGAGCAAGAGGTCAATAAGTTTTTGTTCCAATGAAACATCCAATGAAGAGGTGGGTTCATCGAGGATGAGCAGCACGGGTTTAAGGATAAGCGCGCGTGCAATCGCCACACGCTGGCGTTCGCCGCCCGAAAATTCGTGCGGGTAGCGATTTTCCATCTTGCGGCTGAGTTCCACTTGTGCCATGACGGCACGCACTTTCTGACTGAGCGCAGTGCGTGTGAGTGTGGGAGCATGCAGCCGCAGCCCTTCACTGATGATGTCAAAAATGGTCAGCCGCGGTGAAAGCGAGGCGAAAGGATCTTGAAAGACCACTTGCATGGTGCGCCGCAACGCACGCAGCTGCGCACCGCGTGCCTGGTGCAGCGGCGCGTCCGCCAATAAAATACTTCCACTGGATGGAATTAGCCGCAAAATCGCTAATGCCAATGAGCTCTTACCGGACCCGGATTCACCGATGACACCAAGTGTTTGCCCCGCCGCTAAACTAAAACTAAGCTCTTTAACGGCGTGAATACTTCCCAGCTGGCGTCTGAGCACAGCGGACTTAAGCGGATAATGGACATTGAGCTGAGCAACCTTGAGGACGGGCGATGCCAAGTTTTGATGTTTCAATACCCTGCGTGTGAGCGGCTTAGGCGAAGCATTGAATAATTCCCGTGTGTAAGCGGCCTTGGGGTTGGCGAGGACGGTTGCGGTGCGTCCTTGTTCAACAATTTTGCCGTGCCGCATGATCGCGACGTCGTCTGCAAAGTGGCGAACAAGATTGAGATCATGGGTGATGAAAAGATAACTGAGTTTGAAGCGTACTTGCAGCTCTTTGAGCAATTTTAAAATTTCAGCTTGTACCGTAACATCCAGCGCTGTCGTGGGTTCATCGGCAATGAGCATTTCGGCTTTACCGGCAAGCGCCATGGCAATCATCACGCGTTGGCGTTGGCCGCCTGAGAGTTCGTGCGGGTAGCGCATGGCGAAGGCTTTTGTGGCGGGCAGCTGAACTTGTGTTAGCAGCTCTAAGCTGGCATCAAGGTTTTTACGCGCATGTTTGGTATTGCTGCCTTGGCGGATGTTTTCGGAGAGCTGTGCGAAAACGGTTTGCAATGGGTTGAGGGAAGTCATCGGGTCTTGAAACACATAGCTGATGCGTTTGCCGCGCAGGCGGCACAGCGCGCTGATGGGAATGTCTAGAATTTCCAGCTCGCCAAAACGAATACTGCCGCTCAGTTCCGGAAGAATGTGCGGCGGAATCAACCGTGTGAGCGCCAGCGCACTAAGCGATTTGCCCGACCCGGACTCGCCTACCAATGCCAGTGTGCGTTGACGTCTCAGTTTAAAGCTGATGCCGCGCACAACCTCGCTGCGCTGACCGTCAGAGGTAATGTTGATGCGTAAATCCTTAACGGTGATGAGGGTTTGATCGCCTTTTATCTGTGACAATTGGGGGGAGTCAGCATGGGCGGTGTTCATGACTGGGAAGTTGAGGAACTGCTAGCTGCGGCTGTTTGGCGGCTGGCGCGGAAAGTTTTTTGATAATCAAAGGCGTCGCGAATGGCTTCACCTGCAAACATCAATAACGAGAGCATGGACGCAAGAACAAAAAATCCTGTCAATCCCAACCAGGGCGCGTTGAGATTGTTTTTGCCCTGATAAATGAGTTCTCCCAGCGAAGCGGTGGGCGGCGGCAGACCAAACCCTAAAAAATCCAATGCTGCCAGTGTTGTGATGGCGGAGGAGAGATTAAATGGCAGGAAGGTAATGGTCGCAATCATAGCATTTGGCAGGACATGGCGCAGCATAATGCGTGAATGGGAAAGACCAAGTGCTTTGGCTGCGCGGACATAACCCAAATTGCGTGTGCGCAGGAATTCGGCACGCACCACTCCCGTATAACCTATCCACGAAAAAAGCGAGAGCAACAAGAGGAAATAACTGAAAGACGGTAGAATAATGCTGGAAAGGATGATCAACAGATAGAGTGTAGGGATCGATTCCCAAATTTCAATGAAACGCTGGAAAAAAAGATCCAGCCAACCGCCAAAATAACCCTGGACGGCGCCTGCGCTGACACCAATCACCATGGTAATAGCCGTGAGCGCAAGACCAAAAAACGTTGAGAGGCGAAATCCATAGACAACACGTGCCAGTACGTCGCGTGCCTGATCATCGGTGCCCAGCCAATTATCCCAACTGGGGGGTGAGGGTGCAGGACGATCAAGCGCGGTTATTATAGTATCGTAGCTGTAAGGAACGGGGGGGAAGAGTAGCCAGCCGTTTTGTTCAATGATGTCTTGCAGATAAGGATCCAGGTAATCCGCTTCGGTTGCAAACTCTCCGCCGAAACTTTGTTCGCTGTATGTTTTGAAAATGGGAAAATACCATTTGTTTTGATAAGAAACGATGAGCGGTTTGTCGTTGATGAAAAGCTCGGCACAGAGCGAAACAATGAAGAGCAGACTGAAGATCCATAGTGAATAATACCCGCGTTTATTTTCACGCAGATTGTTCAGTCGGCGCTGCCAGAGCGGCGATAATTTTACGATCATTAATGTTTAGCCATGGTCCTTGTATGCGATTACGCAGGCATTACCCTTCACGTCTTTCAAAATCAATGCGCGGGTCAATGATAACATAAAGGATGTCGGAAACTAGTTTTAAAATGAGTCCCAATAAAGAGAAAAAAAACAAACTGGCAAACATCACCGGGTAGTCATGACGAATGGTTGCTTCAAACCCTAAGAGCCCAAGTCCATCCAAGGAAAAGATCACTTCAATAAGCAGTGACGATGTGAACAAGAGTCCCACTAAGATACTTGGAAAAGAAGAGATGATGAGCAGCATGGCATTTCTAAATACGTGGCGCATAAGGATTTGCCCTTCACTCAGACCTTTTGCCCGCGCGGTGATCACATAATGTTTATGAATTTCATCAATAAAGGAATTTTTGGTGAGCAGGGTGAGCCCGGCGAAACCGGAGATGGTCATGGCTAATACGGGGAGGGCGAGGTGATGAAAATAGTCGCCGAGCTTGCTCCAAAAGGAGAGCTCGGCAAAATTTTCACTGACCAATCCGCGCAACGGGAACCACTGAAAATATTCACCGCCCGCAAAAACGATGATCAGAAAGATGGCGAAGAGAAAATTGGGAATGGCATAACCAATGGTGATCATGGCACTGCTTGTCAGGTCAAAACGGCTGCCATCGCGTACTGCTTTGCGGATGCCCAAGGGGATGGAGATAAAATAAATGATGAGAGTCGTCCAGATGCCAAGCGAGATGGAGACAGGCAGTTTTTCAATGATCAACTCCACCACGCTGCGATCACGATAAAAACTTTCGCCAAATTGAAAAGTAAAATACCTTTTAAGCATACCCATAAACCGTTCCAACGGCGGTTTATCAAGACCGTAGAGGGCCGTCAGTTCAGTGCGCAGCTCAGCCTCCAGTCCGCTTGCGCCCCGGTAGCTCGATGCACCGCTTGAAAGGTTTTCGCTGCCGCCTTCGCTTGTAAGGCGCGCCAACATGCCGCTATCGCCGCTGTGGCTGAGGCGCGCCATCATGTCTTCTACAGGGCCGCCGGGGACAAACTGGATGACAAGGAAGTTTATCGTCATAATCCCGACGAGTGTTGGAATGATGAGCAGGAGGCGTTTAATGATGTAAAGTGTCATCGTGATGCACTGATACGCTTGCAGGATTATGCGTGCTGAGCCGCTGGTTTATACTGGGATGCAAGAGGGCTAAACTGACTGATGTAAGCCATTGGCAGTTGGCGCAGTTGGCAGTTGGCAGTTGGCAGTTGGCAGTTGGCAGTTGGCAGTTGGCAGTTGGCAGTTGGCAGTTGGCAGTTGGCAGTTGGCAGTTGGCAGTTGGCAGTTGGCAGTTGGCAGTTGGCAGTTGGCAGTGTGGGGTATTGCTGTGAGGTATCCGTGTAAGCTTAGCGTGTGAAGGAGAACTGGGCACTGAGCGCACGAGCTTTTTCTGCATCAATCCACCATGCGGTGAACGGCACGCCATAAGGCGGAGCTGTCTTGGGTTTGCCAAAGCGTTCCCAGTACAGGACGCGAAAAGAGGCAATGTACCATTGCGGGATAATGTAATGTTCCCAGCGCAAGATCCTATCCAAGGCACGCGTATGGGCTAGCAGCTCAGTGCGTGTACGGGTGGCAATCAGTTTTTCAACAACTTCATCAATAACAGGATTTTGAATGCCGATGAGATTGCGCGACCCCGGTGTTTGTGCGGCTTGCGAGCTCCAGAAATCGCGTTGTTCGTTGCCCGGTGAACTGGACTGACCAAATGTGCCGATGATCATATCAAAGTCAAATTTTTGCACAATATTCTCATATTGCGCAGTATTGATGGTGGCAACCTGAACCTTGATGCCCAATTTTTTCATATTTTGCACAAAAGGATTGACGATGCGTTCAAAGGCAGCGAGTACAAGGAGGATTTTAAATTCCATGCGCTTGCCGCTTGTGTTATGGACGCGCATGCCGTTTTGGACAGTCCAGCCTGCTTCATTGAGCAGGGCTGTAGCTTTACGTAGGTTCGCGCGGATATTGCCGGAGCCGTCTGTTTGTGGGGGCGTGTAAACCTGGGTGAAGACTTCATCGGGAATGCGCCCTTTATACGGCTTAAGGATTTTAAGTTCGGCGGGACTGGGCAGTCCTTTTGCCGATAACTCACTATTGTTGAAATAGCTGTTTGCGCGGGTGTAGGCATTGTAAAAAAGCACGCGGTTAGACCACTCAAAGTCAAACGCATAAGCTAATGCTGCGCGTACACGTCTGTCTTTGAAGATGTTTTTGCGGATATTGAAGACAAACCCCTGCACGCCTTGTGGATTTTTATCGGGAATAAGACTTTTTTTGAGCAGCCCGTTTTTGACGGCAGTAATATCGTAGCTGGTTGCCCAGGCCTTGGAATTGTTTTCGTTCAGAAAGTCAATTTTCCCGGAGCGCAGTGCTTCGCGGATGATGTCCAAACTCTTGTAGTAGTCGTAACGAATTTCATCAAAATTGTCAAAGCCTTTTTTGATCGGGACGTTGCGCCCCCAGTAGTCGGGCATACGTTCATAAGTAATAGATTTACCAGGGCGCACATTTTTTATTTTATAAGGACCACTGCCTAGCGGCGCTTTTAAGGTGGTTTTACTGAAGTCGCGGGTGGCCCAATAGTGTTTGGGCAGGATCACCAATTGACCAAGGATGAGGGGGAGCTCGTGATTGGCTGTGGAGAAGTCAAAGCGCACCACGCGCGGGGCTGTTTGTGTGACACTTTTTACATTTTTATAATAAACGCGATAAAACGGCGCGCCTTTTTCTACAAGCGCGTTAAATGTCCAGATCACATCGGCAGGTGTGACAGGTTTGCCATCATGCCAGCGCGCTTCTTTACGCAAGGTAAATGCCACCCAGCGCCGTGTATCGTCGTAATGAATACGCTCTGCCAGCAGTCCGTACTCGACGCTTTTTTCATCCAGCGTGCTAGCGGTGAGCGTATCGTAAATATTGCCGATGCCATCCCCGCTTTCGCCTTTAATAATAAACGGGTTCAGGTTATCGAAACTGCCCAATGCACCAAGTACTACTTTGCCGCCCTTGGGCGCATTGGGATTCACGTAAGCTAAATGTTTAAAATTGTCTGAATACTTCGGTTTGCCGTGTATGCTAACGGCATGCGAACCGGTTTTGCTGCTTTGTGCCAGAAGGTTGAGACTTAGTAAGCTGAGTACAAGTAAGAGTGATTGCCAGAATAGTGCTGGCGGGTGTTTATCCGCTAAGCGACTGAATAGTTGAAAGGGAGTTTTAAATTTTATAATCATCTTGACCTTCTTTTGATAGTTTGACTTTTGAATTGTAAATGATTGTTGTTTGCACGGAGCAGTTTTAAGGTAAACCAATTGAAGACTTAGTGCTTGGGAGGTTAGGGACTGCTGTTTTGTGCAGCAGCAGGTGTTTGTGTTTGTGTTTTGGAGTGAAATGCACTGGGGGAGACAATCGCTTCACCGCGCAGGCGCAGGACAATTTGCGCGACCGCTAGACAGTCTTGCTCGCAATACTCGTAAATGTTTTGCATTGCCCGTTTATGGTAGTATAACTCGTGAATCATGCTTCCGTCCACTGATTCGGCTGTGCCTGTTGTTTTGGGCGATGGAAATTCCAATGTTTGCGCGATTAATTCCAATGAAGCGTAATTTTTTGTCCCCATAAACTTCCATAACTCCATTGTGTCCAAAAGCCAGTAAGTATTCCAAGGTTTCTTTTGCAACAGTTGCAATGCAGGCGGGAGCGTAAGTGCATGAATAATGCTGCGCCGACAGATAAAGGGGTAGTCAAAATTAAAACCATTGTGTGCACAAAGGTAAAAAGTCGATTTTCTTTCAAGAAGCTTATGGAACTGAGTGAGGATTGTTTTTTCATTATCCCCATAAAACGATTTGGCTAAAAACTTGTACGTGGCGGCGGCATTGTTTGATGAAGAGCTTTCTTCTGGAGTAAGATATCCCACCGAAATACAGACAATCTTTGCGAATTCACTGTGAATACCGGCTTCGGTTAAATAAAGCGCTTCTGCTACATTGGGCGGGACGATGGCATTGCGAGCTAGGTAATCACGGATAGCTTGTGCGGAGGCTGTGGGTTGCGGTACAGGGTTTAAGGCATTACGCAGCGCGGCATATTTGTTTTGAAATGCAATAAGTGAGGCAGCTTTTTTTTGCCAGCGTTTTTGGGCACTGCCGGTTAATTCATCAAATGCAGCCGCCTTTGCCACTGTTTCAATGTCAATAAACAAGATCTGCTCAAGTTTGAGCTTGTTAAAATCATGATAATTGATGGGGTGATTCACGTTTTCAGCAGTAAACAACGGAGCTGCAATAATTGTTTACAAGTTAGCAGCCAAGCCGTTAAAAATTATTGACAGGATTCATGAAGTATTATATAATATAATCGTATGGAATCAGTATAATGAAGAAAACCTATCAACCCAAGCGTTTAAAACGAGCACGCAAGTTTGGCTTCAGGTGTAGAATGTTTAGCAAAAGCGGGCGTGCCATTATTAATGCACGAAGACGTAAAGGAAGACAAAGGCTCACATCTGCCGACGAATAGCTCCAAACAGCGCAATGGCCGTATTCATGCAAAGGACTACAAGCAACTTTTTGTTAACAGTAGGAAAATCTATGCTGGTTATTGTGTTTTTTATTATAAGCAGCAGCAACTGGCTAAAGTAATTAAGGCATCTGCTAGTAAGAAATCTGGTAAAGCGCATCAAAGAAACTATTACAAGCGTCGCATACGGCATATCTTGCGACTGCTTCCTCTGCGCCATGATGTTTTTTTGCTTGCAATTGTTCTAAAACCACATCGGATGGCTTTTAATCATGAAAAAAGTTATTTGGCTAAGAAATTGCGACCTTTATTTAGCGAAAGCAAGTCAGTTTCTTATCAGGCTTTATCAATATAGCTTAGCGCCGCATTTTCCGCCAACTTGTCGTTTTCTGCCCACCTGTTCTGCTTATGCTTATGAGGCTTACGGGACATGGGGCTTTTGCAAGGGATCTTATTTGGCGGTAAAGCGAATCTTGGTATGTCATCCGTTTAGCAAACCGTGTGTAGATAATGTTCCGAAAGTTTGAATGTTTATTCTTCCTGTCCTTAACTTATAAGGGATGCCAGACTTTATTCTGTTAGAATGGAGTATGGTTGCGCGTTTGTTAAGGGTTGAGCAGTTTCTTTTGTGTTGATGTTCGGGTTTAGCTTACTTAGTGAAGCTTGGCTTGGCGTTGACTTTTCCATACTCGAACAAGTGGGCAGTTTTTTACTGCTTGCTATGTTATAGTTTTTTGCGGGGTGCTGAGTACTGTAAATGGTTGGTGTTTGCCTTAAGCTGAGCGGATCAAGCTGGGACTTTGTTAGGTATGTGAGGTTAGGATGAATATTCAGGAGTGTATGTTTGGTGATAGAAACTGAGAATCGTTTTGACAAATTACGTTACCCCTTGGCGGTTGGGCTGTCAACGGGGATTATTTTATTATGGTATTTTGTTTATAGTCCTAACCCAAAGGTGCCCGAGGACGCAGGCGGCAGCAATGCTGAGACCAGCGAACAAACCGCAGCGCCTATGGCTGATGAACTGTTGCCAGAAGTAACATCAGCTGATGATGTGCTCTTAAACGATTTGCCGCAAGCGGCAACTGCAGCGGATACAGCGGTGCCGCTAAACGATGCTGTGGAAACGGTTGTTTTAAGTAATGCCGTGATGAAGTTGCAGTTCAGTACGGATGATGCTGTCGTCACAGCTGCTGAGGTTTTAAATGGTACGAATGAGGAGGCGCAAGCTGCTGGTGTTTGGAGTGAAGATTTTGAGGCAATGGGGCTGCCGGGATTTTTCACAGGTAAAGTGTTTTTTAGCGAAACCTTCCCCAGTCTAAGTAGTGCCAGCGTTCAACGAATCATTTACACTGTTGTGGCTGTAACGGAAAACAGCGTCACCATGCAAACACAGCTTAAAGGGCAGCGTGGGATTGTGACCGTTGAAAAATATTACGAACTCAACGATGCTTTTGAATTAAAACTGCGCATTCGCTTCAGCGATGAGCAGGGACGCCCGGTGCGCGTGCCTTATCATGTGTTAAATGGTGCCAATTTAGGTGATGCGGCGGGTACGAAGAAAAGTCCTTTTGATATTAAACGTTTGTCTTATCAGCGTGGCAATGACAATGATACAATCCTCGATGCTTCATTTTTTGGCAGCGATCAGACTTTTAGCGAAATAACAGGCGCGGTGGATTGGTTGGCCTTGGATAATCGTTTTTACGCACGTGTGTTAAAAGCTGCTCAAGATGTTCAATTGGATAAAGCCGTTTTTGCTAAACGCAGTACGGTGCAGTTCGATGGGCGTGAGGATTTTTATATGGCGGGAGCATTGCAGGTGAGCGGCGATGGCGACGATGAGTTTACGTTTTATTATTTCCCTAAAAACCGTGCAGTATTAAATGATTATTATGAGCGGACGCAGGAACATTTCTTCAGCTTGTTTCATCAATTTTCGTTTATGCGTATTCTTTCTTCAATTATGTATTGGTTATTGCAGCAGATTAACATTGTGTTGAACAGTTATGGTTGGTCTATTTTAGTGATGACAATCTTGGTGAAACTCGCAATCCTCCCGCTTACGCACAGGGGGATGCGTTCAATGTACAGAATGCAGCAACTCAGTCCTAAACTTGAAGCAATTAAAGCACAATATAAGGCACATCCGCAAAAATTGAATGCTGAGATGATGCTTTTGTACAGGAAAGAGAAAGTTTCTCCATTGGGGGGGTGTTTGCCAATGTTGCTGCCCATTCCTATTTTTATTGCATTGTACTCGTTATTTCAGAATATGGTGGAGTTGCGCGATGTTTCGTTTTTTTGGATCCGCGACCTTTCAATACCAGACACCATTTATAAATTTAGTTTTGATCTTCCGCTTTTGGGCAATGAGCTCAATCTTTTGCCAATCTTGATGACGACTACGGCTTTAGGGCAGGCATTATTGCCAAGCAGTCCTCAGCAGAGCAAAGCCAAACTAAGTAGTGCTTCGCCTACGGCACAGAGTATGCAGAAGCAGATGATGATGATGAAATATATTTTTCCGGTCATGTTCTTTTTTATTTGCTGGAATTTGCCGAGCGCCTTAGTCTTTTTTTGGACTATTCAAAATGTTTTTTCATTCTTTCAAGCTCTTTATACAAGAAAAGCTCTTAATTTTAGCGGAGGGTAATTCCTATGTTGTACGTAGATTATGAAGCAAACACAGTTGATGAGGCTGTGGTTAAGGCAGTTGAAAAACTGGGGGTCAATAAGGCGGATATCACGACGGAGGTTTTGCGCGAAGCCAAGCGGGGTATCTTTGGGATCGGGCAGAAGGCTCTTGCGAAAGTGCGCATTTATTACAAAGAGAAAAACGATATTGATGCAGTCTTAGCAAATGTAAAAGGATTGGTTATGCATTTGGATGAAGAGGCGAAAATCAATTTCCGTAAACTCTCAGAAACGCGCTACGATGTTGTCATCAATAGCCAAAATATTTCGCATATGATCGGTAAAAAAGGGAAGACGCTTAAAGCTATGCAGACACTTGTGAATAGCTTTTTGCAGAAGTACAATAACCCCTGTAGTATTATTGTTGATATCGATCATTACAATATGAAGCGCGAAGAACAGTTTTCACGATGGGCGGAAGGACAAGCGCGTGAGGTGTTGAAAACTAAACGTTCCATTGTTTTGAAGTCCTTGAATTCTTATGAGCGCCGAATTATTCACTTAGAAATTACAAAATTTAAGGATATCGTCTCAGAGTCCAAGGGAAAGGGGCGCATTAAAAACATTAAGATCAAGTACGTCGGCAGTTGAACTTGTGTTGCCACAGCTTGTGTTTAGTGGCGGATGGCTTTGTTGCCGTCAATTTAAATGAACCTGCTGATTGCGATTGCGATTGCGATTGTGTGAGCTTGGCTAGTGCGCTAAGCCGTGAGCGCGTGTAAGCGTTATTGGGGGCGGGGGTGCCAATGGATGTTCTGACGCGTATGGACGCCACCATCATCCAATTGCTTACCCCGCGTGCACCGGCGGCGGTGCATATTATCCGTCTTTCCGGGCAGGAAAGTCTTTCATTTCTACGCGCGCACACGCGTTTGCAGTCCAAGCTCAGTGCGCGGCGTATGTATTATACGCCGTTTTTTGCAGCGCCGCAGACAGCTGATGAAGTAGCTGGGGCTGTCCAAGCGCTCGATCATATTCTTTGTGTGTATTTTAACGCGCCTTATTCGTTCACGGGCGAAGCAGTGGTGGAATTGCATTTGCATGGCTCGCTTTTCATTGTAGATGAAGTGTTGCGTGCGGGATTGCGTGCGGGATTGCGGTTGGCAGAACGCGGTGAATTCAGCTATCGCGCATTTCTCAACGGCAAACTCACAAGCGAACAAGCTGAAGCTTTGGATGCACTGATCCATGCACGCAGTGTTTACACACATCGCAATGCCATTAACCTCCTCCAGCAGCAGAGCTCTTTTGCATTTGCTGACTTGCAGCATAAATTATTGGCGATGCTGGCAACACTGGAGAGCGCGATTGAATTTCCCGAAGAAGACATTCCCGAGTTAGAGCTTGATAAAACAACACTTTACAGCCGTTATGAAAAACAATTGACCGAGCTGCAGCTGAGTTTTCAGCAGCTGCTTGCCAATTACCAACGCGGGCAAAAGTTGGAAGCGGGGCTCCGCGTTGTGATCCTGGGCGCGCCGAACGTAGGAAAATCCACCCTGCTCAATGTTCTATTGAATACCGAACGCGCTTTGGTCTCTGAACATGCAGGCACCACGCGTGATTACATTGAGGCGAACTTGGAGCTTGGCGGTACGCGTTTTATCCTCACAGATACCGCAGGACTGCGCGCAGCAGACGATGCAACAGAACGTGCAGGCATCGCCAAGACTGCTGAGGTGACCGCACACGCCGATGTTATCATTCTGCTGCTGGGTTTGACGGAAGGTTCAGGCGAGCAGCAATACGCTGAGCTGCGTGCGCAATGTGCCACATTGCTTGAGCTTGAGGAATTGAAGCTGGCGGAACGGGAAGCGATTGCCGCGCGCGCATCCAATGCTGCCGCTCCCCATGCAAAAGCCAATACACATCGCAATCATACAGGTGTGTTAGGCCTCAGTCCGCAGTTTTTGCTGTACTGGAACAAGTCCGATTTATGTCCAGCTGCTGTCTGGGATGAGTTATGTGTAAAATTGCAAGCCGATGTTTCCTTTCAACGCCTCTTCCGCTTGGTACATTTAGTGGGGGGGATTGAGGCGCTGGACGTTAACCAGCGATTTTCATTGACACAGGACGCAGCGGCAGCCATTGACAATGTGCAGGCAGCATTGCAACGCTGTGCAGTATCGATAAGCGGTGCGCGTGCTGATGGGCATTCCCTTGCCTTGCTCAATGTCAGACAGGCGGCGATCACTGAGCGATTGCTCGCTGGTTTTGCGCGTGCATTGGAACTGGTGCGGGTGGGGGAGAGTGAGGAGATCTTAGCAGAGGAGTTTCGCACACTTGGCGACTACTTTAGCGAATTGGGGTTCTCTACCCACAATGAAAAACTTTACGATACGCTTTTTAAGCAGTTTTGTATTGGTAAGTGAGCCACTAATGATTGAGCATGATGATCAATGATGCAGCTTGATTTATAGATTTTGGGTGGAATATGTTATAATGAGCTGCAAACTTTACACGAGGGGATGAATAATGGCAATTGGTAATGTTGATTTTAACGGTAATCATGATTTGGCAATGGTATTTCGTAATGGGGCTATTTATGATGTCCCATTTTTCCAACGCAGCTATTCATGGGAAGCGGAGCAGTGGGAGGAACTATGGGAAGAGCTTGTCGCTTTATTAAACAAAGAAACGGATTATCATTACATGGGCTGTTTGGTACTGCAGCCCAGTCAGCGAGAGAAAAAAAAAGCATTTCGTATTATTGACGGTCAACAGCGTCTCGCAAGCT
The DNA here is from genome assembly GCA_965249715.1 of Spirochaetota bacterium. Lineage (GTDB taxonomy): Bacteria > Spirochaetota > UBA12135 > COTS27 > COTS27 > COTS27. The sequence goes on from CBDFMP010000047.1 coordinate 102,285, forward strand.
TTAGTATTATTATTCTTGCAGTACTCAGCCGCTTAAATGCAATTATAAACGGACAAACCAATGATGCCGCAGCTGGAAATAAGGATCGTTTTGAAACGTTTGAAAAACAATATATTGGTTCAAAAGATCCCGTTAGCTTAGCATATTATACTAAGTTAAAACTTAATAAGGAAGATAATAATTTTTATTGCGATAGTCTGGTTCCGTTGAAAAAACCGGCATCAAGGTTTCCTAAGTCTTATTCACAACGTTTATTAGATAAAGCACTTAAATGGTTTGAACAAAAGCTGGAGGCACTGTACCAAAGTGACGGGGAAGCGTTGGCGAAATTTGTTGAAACCATTGCAGAAAAGACGTTTTTTACGGTTATTCAAGTTGATGATGAATCAGAGGCATTTGCTGTTTTCGAAACACTCAATGCACGCGGTGTTCAGCTGGCGCCAACAGATTTGCTAAAAAACTATTTGTTTTCAATAGTTAACAAGGAACCCGATACAACAGCTGCTAAAAAATATCTTAAAATAATGGAGGAAGCTTGGGAAGGTATGCTCAGTACACTTGGAGCTGATAAAGTCATGGACTTTATCAGAGCGTATTGGAATAGTAAACATGAATTGCCAAAGGGACGTAACTTATTTAAAACTATACGTCCTAAAGTTAAAATGCCCAAAGAGGCGTTTGATTTAGTCGCTGATTTAAAATTTAACGCTGGTATTTATGCTGTGTTAAGAAATCCTTATGATCGTAAGTGGGAGGATTTGGGTCAGAAAGATAAATTTGAAAAATATCTTAACGAATTAAAACTTTTTAGCAATATAAAACGGCCATTTCCGTTATTATTAGCTGTTTATCGGAAGTATGCAGATACAGATGTCAATAAGCTTTTAACCTTTTTAAGATATGTTAGTATCATTACGTTTCGTTATAATGTCATTTGTGGTCTTGAGACGCGAGAACAGGAAGCTGTTTACAATAAAGCAGCACTAGCAGTTAATGAAAATAACTTAGACGATGCAAAAAGATATTTGCGAACATTATATGGTAAAGTAGAAGATTCCACTTTTAAAGAGGCATTTTCAACGAAAGATATTAAGCGTGAAAAAATGACTAAATATATTCTTGCTGAATTAGAAAAAGATGAGAGCGAGGGGCAAGGGAACTTTGAAGTTCCTGCTAGTGTTACGGTTGAGCATATATTTCCTCAGGGAGACACGCATTGGGATGACTGGCCAGCTAGTCCTGATTTAAAAGAGCATATCTTTCGTTTGGGTAATCAGACCTTGCTAGATGCCGGCGATAATCGAAACTTGGATAATAGTTCTTATGATAATAAAAAAGCTGTGTACCGCAACTCTCAATACAAGCTCACTTCTTCAATCCCCGATGAATTTCCTGAATGGAACGTTGAAAACATTAATGCACGTCAAAAAAATATGGCTAAACGTGCCGCTCAGCTCTGGCGCATCGACTTTTAATACTTAATATTCATCATTCACCATGCGATACAACTTCGACGTCGTTGTTATTGGGGCGGGACATGCAGGGCTGGAAGCCGCGCTGGCTGCTGCTAAATTAGGACAGTCAACCGCGCTGATCACCATCAATACCGATCACATTGTTTATATTTCCTGCAATCCGTCGATTGGCGGCTTGGGGAAAAGCCATATTGTCAAGGAGCTGCACGCCCTAGGGGGTGCAATGCCCGCACTCGCCGATCGCTCCGCTCTGCAATATAAACTACTCAATAAATCGAAAGGCATGGCTGTTTGGTCATTGCGCGCGCAGATTGATAAATATCAATATTCCCGCTGTGCAAGTGATGCTGCTCTTTCCTGTCCCAAGCTTCAAGTCATCCAGGATCGCATTGACGAGCTGATTATTGATAAAAGCGGGGGAGGCAAGACAACCGCGCGTGTCCTGGGAGCAGTGGGGGAGCGCGGCACGGAATACCGTGCTCAGGCTGTCATCCTTGCTACCGGCACTTTTCTTGGCGGGAAGCTTTACATTGGCGACCACACCATACAGGGGGGGCGCCTTGGCGAGCTCAGCTCCACCAAGCTGGCGGCAGCACTCAAACAGTTTAACTTTAAGCTGGAACGATTGAAGACTGGGACTCCCGCGCGGGTACATAAGGATAGCATTGACACAACAGAGCTGGCCGTGGAGTGGGGCGATAACGATGAACCGTTGGCATTCACCGATGATTTCTCACTCAATCAAAACCCGCGCCTGCCGTGTTACATCACCTACACCAATGAAGCCACGCACGCTGTCATTCGCAACAATAAGGCGTGTTCGCCGATTTATTCAGGAAGCATTACCGGTACAGCGCCGCGTTATTGTCCATCCATTGAGGATAAGGTCTTTCGTTTTGCAGGAAAAACCAGCCACCAACTTTATTTGGAACCTGAAAGCGCGCACACAAAAGAAGTTTACATTAATGGTCTCTCATCCAGTATGCCTGAGGACGTCCAATACGCTATGCTCCGTACCATTAAAGGTTTGGAGCAAGTGCGTGTGATCAAACCTGCCTATGCCGTAGAATACGATTACATTGAACCGACGCATATGCGGCATACATTGGAAAGCAAGCTGATTGCGGGGCTTTATTTTGCGGGACAAGTTAACGGTACATCGGGTTATGAAGAAGCTGCCGGTCAAGGGTTTATGGCCGGGGTCAACGCTGCCCGTAAAATTGCCGGTGCTGAGCCCTTCACGCTCAGTCGCACTGAAAGCTACATTGGTGTCATGATAGACGATTTGGTCCTTAAAGGTGTGCGTGAACCTTATCGCATGTTCACCTCGCGTGCCGAACATCGCCTTTCGCTGCGTTTGGATAATGCCGATCTTCGCCTCTTGCATTATGGTGTTCACTTAGGACTGGTGAATGCCGAGCGTGAAGCTGCGTTTAAGGAGCGCTTAAAAACATTGAAAACGCTTAAACAGCAACTTGCCGTGACAACACTGCCTGCTGATGAGCTTGCCGCCTGTTATGGCGATACGGCGTTGCCCGAGCATAAACTTTCCTATTTGCTTACACGCGGAGATACTCCTTTTAGTAAATTACTGAGGCTCAGCGCCCCCCTGCTGCAACCCAACTTCAGCACCGCCTCCCCCGCCAGTAAAGCCCAACTCCTTCGCAATCTCAGTACCGCCGCTTGTGATATTAAATATCAAGGCTACATTTCCAAACAAGCCAAAGAACAAGCACGCCTGCACAAACACCTCAACCATAAACTTCCGCATGGCTTTGATTATGCTGCCATCAGTAGTCTTAAATTAGAAGCGCGTGAAAAGTTACAGTGCATTCAGCCGTGTACACTGCTGGAAGCCTCGCGCATTCCCGGTGTTAAATCCAGTGATCTGGAAATTCTCCTCTGGACCCTCACCAAAGCTCGTCGCAATAAACCCGCTGCCGCCGCAACGTCCATCGCAAAATCCAATAGCTAAGCTTGTACAAGTTCTTCTAAGCTTAAAGGTAAAGGCGTTGTGCGAGTGATTTTTAACGTTTGTTTGTGTTGTCTGCTGAAGCCTGCTTAACAGACGCTGACTTTATTAACACTGCGAGCCTTAGCGGTACTACTAAGAGGTTTTTTATTGTTTACATTGATTATGTGCTTGTTTTTAATGTTATACTTCATAAAATATGTTTAGTACCAACATTTTAATGTGAAACTATGGGATGATAACTTAATTTTAACTTTCAAATATTATTAAAGAAATTAACTATGAAAATTACTGATTTTATAAGCTTAAAAAGTGCGTTACTTTTACCTCTTGCATTTACTGCGTGCAGTGTTGCCGATGATGCCAGCATACGCACGCTCACATTTGAAGAAATGTTAGAACCTGCAATCACTCTCACCGATGCTAACGGGGAAGAGTTTTTCGGCGCTTCTGTCAATATTGAGTTTAATGACGATACGACTGGCGAGTCTACGGACGGCACTATTTTCGTTAACGGTTTTACGAATGTTTGTTCCAATCCGCCCTGCACGGACGCTGAGCTGCAGGAGCCCATCGGCCGCCTTACCATTACTGGAATGTCCGATACTTTTACCCTCGCAGAGGACGCAGCAAGTAATGTCATCGACATACCTGATCAGGAAGGCGCTGCCAGCATCTCAGGTAACTTAGGCAACATTGTCATCACACGCACAAGTGACAAGGCGCTCCGCACCTATGCTGTCATTGTTCAGTACAGTGGGACGCTTGTCACTGAAATTGTCGACAATGCCGGAGGCTTTGTGAATGTCATTTCCCCAGCTATGGCACCTATGGCTAGCGCTACTTTGGGCTACCAAGCGACAACAACTGCTGTATGGGACGAAGAGGTATTAGTCGTCACTGATATGGTGAACCTACCCGGTGATACCGCAATGGGAACGGTTTCTGTTACTGCCAGCGAACTTCCTGCTGGCTACTATGTCATGCCTTACACCTATACCGACCCTGCCGGCACAAAGGCTGTCGCACTTATGGGTACACTTACCATTGCTGAAGGCGATGAAAATACACTAAGCGTAGCTTATGAGAACCAAGCTTCTTACGACAACCTGCGCATTGAGCTAACTGAAGCGCCTGATCTTGCAATCACTCCCCAAGACCTGATCATCTCAGTAACGAATACGCTCAACAACGATATCGTCCTTGACGCTGGGCACTTCGTTATTAATTACAACCATTTTACCGTTACCATCACTGACGCTACTATTTTTCACAATTTAAACGGAGCTGAGTTAAGTTTAAGCAGTGGTTCGCTTAGCCTTAGCGGAACAGAAAATAGCGCTTTTGATATTGATGCCGCAAATATAACTACCGTGTTTACGGATCCCATCGGTACTGAAGCTATCACTACCAACCTCAATACTTTCAGCGTAACAAAAGATGCTATTTCTATTGACTACTCGCTTTATTTGACGTTTGCAAGTACTTATAACTTCGAGCTGGATAGTGAGGTCATTGCTGACATGGAAACAGGTGTATCCGCTCCTTTTGTTATTGCAGCTTGCGATAACCCAACCAGCTCTATCTTCACTATCGCCACTGACGGCACGACCAACTATTTTGCTAATGTGAGCGGACGTGTTAATTATTATTATAATAGCGCGATAGATGCTAATAACACCAATACCATTGTCCTTACGGCTGATGATGGCAGTAGTTTGGATTTTACAGGAGCCATTGCTGTACAGAAGTGCGACAGTTTTGCAGGCGGCGATGGCAGCGCTGGCAATCCCTGGCAAATTGATAACGATATGCAATTAGACCTTATGAGCCGCCTCATTAATAATGATGATGCCGCTACAGCTACATATAGTGACTACGGCGATGATGCCTACATCCTCACTGCGAACATCGATATGAGCATTCCCGAAGCGCCATGGGCAGAAGGTAGTTTGCACCCCAATGCAAATACAAACGGCTTCATACCCATTGGCAAGAGTGTTAATCCTATCGGACTCTCAGTCTCACATCAAAGCAACAGCTTCAAGGGACAGCTGAACTGTGAGGCTAACAACACCCGCTATGCTATTGCGAATTTATACATTAACAATACAAATGACACTGCAGCTGAGAATACTGAGGGAGTTTTTATCGGTCTTTTCAGCGTTCTCACTAATGGCGCTGTGATTACAAACTGTACATTGGAAAATGCTTCTATAACTGGATACCAAATTGTAGGAGGCATAGCAGGATATGCGTATAGTTCAAATAATGAGAATATTAGTATTGGAAGTAATATCGTTGCCAATAGTAGTATCACGGCTAATAGTAGCCGCGTAGGCAGTATTGTGGGAGTTATTTATAGTGTACAAAACAGCAGCATTGTTATCAGCAGCAATGCCGTTACAAATGGCAATGTTTCAACTGGCAATAGCTACGCAGGCGGCATCATAGGAGCTTCCACTAGTTCAGGCACCAGTACTAATACTATCAGTGGCAATACCGTTACTGATGGAAGTATCACGGCTGACAATGACAACGCAGGCGGCATCACAGGGTATGTGGCTAGTTCCGGTGGTAATACTATTGTCAGCATGAATACTGTTACTGGCGGTAGCGTCACGGTAAACGATGATAACGCAGGCGGCATTGTGGGATATATTCATAGTTCACAGGACGCAAACAGTACCATAAGCGGTAATACTGTTGCAAACGGCAATATCACCGCTAGCAACAATTTCGTAGGCGGTATTGCAGGATATATGTATAGTGGAGAGAGGGGCGGCGGCACCCTCAGTAATAATGTTGTTACAAATGGCACCATCAGCGTAAGCTTCTATGATGCAGGCGGCATTGCAGGAGTGATGTATAGCACATCCTTTGGCAGCAATGCCCTCAATGACAACGTCGTTACAAATAGCAGCATCACAGCTGATAATACAGCAGGCGGCATTGTGGGAGATGTGTATAGTTTAGAAGATGGCAGCAATATCATCAGCACGAATAACATTAGTGGCGGTAGCATCACGGCTAACATAAGCAACGCAGGCGGCATCGTGGGATTTATGTATAGTGAAAATGCCAGCAAGAGCAATGTCATCAATGCCGCGTTTGCCGCCACAACCATTACTGCCAGCAATGGAAACGCCGGCGGAGTAGTCGGGTACATTCTTCAGGGAGGCATCACTAACAGCTTTTTTATGGGAACCATTAGTGCTGATAGCGGTACAGTTGGCGGTGTCGTGGGTTTTGTGACCGATACCACGTCCACTATCACCAACTCTTATGCGGCGGCAATTGTAACGGGTATTCCTGATACTAGCTATGGATTGGTGCCCACCAGCGTTACGGTCAACCATAGCTACTACAATAGCACATTGCACACAGGCGCAGCCGACAGTGCTGAGGGAACAGTCGCGCAAAGCCATGACGTGCTGCGATACCCCAGGGGCAGTAGAGGCATTTATGCGAACTGGGATGAAGCCAGTTGGGATTTCGGCACTGACGATCAGTACCCCATGCTGAGAGGATTGCCACTTACGGCTTCCGAGCAGTGCGGAGTTGCCGATGCTGCGCTTACCAGTGTGACGTTTAACTGTGGAACGGGTACGGGCGATACTGGTTACGATGATTAATACCCAACGTACATAACCCTTGCTTTTGCGGGGACGCGGGGCATAGTGGGGAAGGCTTGCCATGCTCCGCCTGTTAATGTTTTTAATTGCCGTTGCCCATAAAATCAGCGGCGGCGGCTTTTTCTTCCAGCAGCTCACGGCGGGTGGCGTTCAACTTCTTCTGAGCAAGGGTGTCATGGGCACTGGCAGCGGATGAAGAGCCGCGCGCCTTGAATGAGCGTTGCGCCGCCGTTGCTGAACATTGTCGATAAACTCGCCGCGCAGCCAGCTTTCGTTGTCAATGACAGTCGTGACGGGTTTCGTGTCAATGGTGCCGGTGCTATTGGCAAACTATTGGCAAAATCGAAAAATTGGGTGCTGGAATGCCAGTAGCTGGGATTTCGGCGCTAATGACCAGTACCCCATGCTGAGAGGACTGCTGCTTACAGCTTCAGAGCAATGCCAAGCCGCGGATGCTGCGCTTACCAGTGTGACACTTAACTGTGGAACAGGTACGGGCAATACTGGCTACGATGAGTAAGGCACACTAAAACTCACCGCGCCGCTTGCGGGAACGCGGGGCATAGTGGGGAAGGCTTGCCATGCTCCGCCTGTTAATGTTTTTAATTGCCGTTGCCCATAAAATCAGCGGCGGCGGCTTTTTCTTCCAGCAGCTCACGGCGGGTGGCGTTCAACTTCTTCTGAGCAAGGGTGTCATGGGCACTGGCAGCGGATGAAGAGCCGCGCGCCTTGAATGAGCGTTGCGCCGCCGTTGCTGAACATTGTCGATAAACTCGCCGCGCAGCCAGCTTTCGTTGTCAATGACAGTCGTGACGGGTTTCGTGTCAATGGTGCCAGTGCTATTGGCAAACTATTGGCAAAATCGAAAAATTGGGTGCTGGAATGCCAGTAGCTGGGATTTCGGCACTGACGATCAGTACCCCATGCTGAGAGGATTGCCACTTACGGCTTCCGAGCAGTGCGGAATTTCCAATAGCTAAGCTTGTACAAGTTCGCATAAATTTAGCGGTATTGTACGGTTGATTTTTTTAGTTTTATTTGTTAAATAAAACAACCCAAATTGCTAATCTGTGTTATTATTTAACCTAAGATACTTTAACTGTATATAAGACACTAACACTTCCGCATGAAAAATAAAAGTGGAATAGTTTAGCTTTTCAAATTAGGAGCCTTGATTATGAAATTCACTCAAACAACTTCAACAAAACACTTCACCCCGCCCAAAAAAATACCTAAATTTGTTTTTGCTTTCCTCATAAGCATCTTATTCTCCGTTTTCACGGCATGTACCACCGCCGATGACAGCACTTCCACTCGCTTAACGTTTGAACGGGCATTGGATGACGCTATCGCACTTAACAATGTTGACGGCAGTAGCTCACTTCAGGGTGCTATTGTTCGCTTTGAGCATACAACCAATGATAACGGTGAAACCACCGGCGATGGTACTATTATTATTGAAAATATCACCAATATCTGCTCCAGCCCGCCTTGTGGGGTTGCTGAAACTGCCGATATCGGTACGCTTGTGCTGTCTTATAATGACAATTCTTTTACCATCGCCAATAATCCAGCTTTCACCATTACTGACACAGCAGCTTCCCTGTCTATCCCAGACCAAGACGGCGCTGTTGCTGCAAGTGTTACATTAGCTACCATTACCATCACCAGGAACAGCGATGCAATGGACTTCAACTACGACATTATCGCCGATTACAATGGAACTCCTGTCGCTAATATTATTAATGCCATTGTCTCCACTCCTGCTGATATTACAAAAATTATCAATGCCACCTTTGATGCTGTTGAACTGGAAGCAACCTTAGATGCTGCTTCCGCTACTATCGCCCTCAGCGGCATCAACCGCGTCAATGGCAGCGGTGTTATCAGCATTAATGACAACGACGACGGCACGCTCCCAGCTGGCTTCGCGGTCACTAAACCTGACGGCACAGCTTACACTTTCGCCGATCCCGATGATGCCGACATTACCAATTATGACGCCACCCCGCTAGCTGAAGGCATGCTGAGCATTGCTGAACGTGTGGATAATGGCGACGGCACCTTCGGCGATGTTGTGGGCGGCAATGAAGCCAGGTTCACGGTTACATTCGCCTTAGCCGAACTCAGCGGCTTCGGTAAAACTTTCCTCAGCATCGCTGACCCAGACGGTAATGACCTCAACGGTTATGACATCACCGTGACAACAAACGACGCCACTACTGGTACCATTGCCATTAGCGGTCTTATAAATGCCTGTGCCACGCCGCCCTGTATGAACGCAGGAGGCGCCATCGGTACACTCATCTTTACTAAAGAGAATGCCGCTTTCATCATTACTGCCGATGGAGACTTCATCGACGCCGGTACAACCGTCACCCGTAGTGTCCCCGACCAGGACGGTGCCGGCGCTATAGCAGCTGTTGCCTTGGGCAACATTACTATCTCTAACATTGATGACGCTGATGAAATCAGCTATGCCGTTACTGCCACTTACACAGGCACACCCGTTAATGACATCATTGCCAACGCAGCAGGCGGCATCGCTGACCTCATCACCGCTACGTTTACTTACGGTACTTTCACCAGTCAAACACTCACCCCAAGTTTGAACGCCGAGTTTGATACCATCACCCTTGCAGGTACCAATACCTACTCGGGCACAGGCGCTATCAATGGCATTGACACTGTCCTCCCAGCTGGTTTCACCGTCTCCACCCCAGACGACACGGACTTTACTTTCAGCGACCCCGATGATGGTGCCATCACTGAAACCAATGCCACCTTAACTACATCGCTCACCATTGCTGAAACGGGTACGGATAACAGCAATGATTACAGCATTATGCTGGACTTAGCCGCACTCACCTTGTTTGATGAAACGTTCCTCAGTCTCAATGACGCTGACGGCAACACCGTCACCGCTGATAATGCCATCATCGTAGCCACAACTGAAGACCCTGACCCAGCTGTCAGCTCAGGCGCCATCACGCTTAGTCAAATCACAAACTTGTGTACCGCCCCGCCCTGCAGTGATGCTGAATCGGATGCTGTTGTCGGTACGCTCATTCTTACTAAGGATAACGCTTTTAGCTGTTGCGTTCAGCGCCACTTTCAGCCGATGACGACACCACCGCCACACTCAGTCTCCCCGATCAAATTGGTGCGACAAATACAAACGTTGATTTTGCTGCTGCAACCAATATCACCATCACGCGCGGCGATAATGCTGTCATCACTTATACCCTCAGTGCCGCTTACAGCAGCACTGCTGTCGCTGACATCATTGCCAATGCCGTAGGCGGCGTGCCTGCCCTTATTAAGGCTACATTCAGTGGACGTGACCTCATTGCCGAGCTCAGCGCTGACGGCAGCACCATCGCACTCAGCGGCACCAATGCCGCAACACCCGTCGACGCCGACCCCCCAGCAGGTGCCATTAACGCCAGCAGCATGCTCCCAGCTGGCTTCTTCGTCACTAAAATTGACGGCACAGCTTATACAGCTTATACCTTTGCTGACCCTGACAATGAAAATACCAACGATTATCTCGCCACTACGCTGACTGAAGGCATGCTGAGCATTGCTGAACGCGCGGATAACGGCGACGGCACCTTCAGCGATGCTGTGGGCGGCAATGAAGCCACTTTCACGGTTACACTTGCCTTAGCTGAACTCTTAGAACTTAACCAGGTAAATTTTAGCATCAATGCCCCAAGCGGCACTCCGCTTGGCACGGATGTTTATTCCATTGACGTGACAATAAACGATGACGCCACCGCCACCGGCACCATCGCTATTAGCGGTCTGACTAATGCCTGTGCCACGCCGCCCTGCATGAACGCAGGTGATGCCATTGGCACGCTCGTTCTCACTAAAGATGCCGCCGCTTTCACCATTACTGCCGATGGAGACTTCACCAATGACACCGACACCGCCACCGCCACCCTCAGTATCCTAGACCAGGACGGCGCCGGCGCTGCAGCAGCTGTTACCTTGGGGAACATTACCATCTCTAACCAAGGCGCTGATGAAATCACCTATACCGTTACTGCCACTTACACAGGCACACCCGTTAATGACATCATTGCCAACGCAGCAGGCGGCATCGCTGACTTCATCACCGCTACGTTTACTTACGGTACTTTCCCCAGTCAAACACTCACCCCAAGTTTGAACGCCGAGCTTGACACCATCACCCTTGCAGGTACCAATACCTACTCGGGCACAGGTGCTATCAATGGCATTGACACTGTCCTCCCAGCTGGTTTCACCATCACCCCAGTAGGCAGTACGGATTTCACCGACCCCGATGGTGATGACATCACTGAAACCAATGCCACCTTAACTACATCGCTCACCATTGCTGAAACGGGTACGGATAACAGCAATGATTACAGCATTATGCTGGACTTAGCCGCACTCACCTTGTTTGATGAAACGTTCCTCAGTCTCAATGACGCTGACGGCAACACCGTCACCGCTGATAATGCCATCATCGTAGCCACAACTGAAGACCCTGACCCAGCTGTCAGCTCAGGCGCCATCACGCTTAGTCAAATCACAAACTTGTGTACCGCCCCGCCCTGCAGTGATGCTGAATCGGATGCTGTTGTCGGTACGCTCATTCTTACTAAGGATAACGCTTTTAGCGTTGCGTTCAGCGCCACTTTCAGCGATGACGACACCACCGCCACACTCAGTCTCCCCGATCAAATTGGTGCGACAAATACAAACGTTGATTTTGATGCTGCAACCAATATCACCATCACCCGCGGCGATAATGCTGTCATCACTTATACCCTCAGTGCTACTTACAGCAGCACTGCCGTTAATGACATCATCGCCAATGCAGGCGGCGTGCCTGCCCTTATTGAGGCTACATTCAGTGGACGTGACCTCAGCGCCGAGCTCAGCGCTGACGACAGCACCATCGCACTCAGCGGCACCAATGCCGCAACAGCCATCGACGCTGACCCCCCAGCAGGTGCCATTAACGCCAGTAGTCTTCTGCCAGCTGGCTTCGCGGTCACTAAAACTGACGGCACAGCTTATACCTTTGCTGACCCTGACGGTGAAAACACCAATGATTATGACGCCACCCCGCTAGCTGAAGGCATGCTGAGCATTGCTGAACGCGTGGATAATGGCGACGGCACCTTCGGCGATGTTGTAGGCAATAATGAAACCAATTTCTCCGTTATGCTGACATTAGAAGAATACAGCGACTTCGGTATGCTTTTTTTCACCATCAATGATCCAGCCGGTAATGAACTCACAGGCGCTTCACTCAGCGTAACAACAGCCGCCACCACCGGCACCATCGCCATTAGCGGTCTTACTAATGTCTGTGCCGCCCCGCCCTGCGCGAACGCAGAAGCGAATATCGGCACGCTCGCTCTTAGTAATGATGCTGTAGTGTTCACCGTTACTGACTTCGGAGATTTTGCCAATAACGACGGGACCGCTACCCTTATCATCCCAGACCAGGTCAGCGCTACCCAGCTGCTGAGTGTTGCCTTGGGGAACATTACCGTCGCCAATATTGGGGCTGACGCCATTACCTATACCATCACCGCCGCTTACAGCAGTACTCCCGTTACTGAGCTTATCGCTAATGTTGGCGGCATATCAGCACTGCTGCCGCCGGCAGCAGCAACCGTCACTTTGGGCAGCAGTGGAGCAGGTGATAATGCCATACTCAGCTGGGAGAATGATGTTTTAACCATCGTAAACATCCCCAACCTCAGCGGCAACACTGAAGCGGGAATGGTGACACTGCCTACTCCCAGCTTATTGCCCGCAGGATTTTACATTAGCTCGACAAGTTACCCCTTTACGGACCCAGTCGGTACGGATGACGCCAACATAAATGATGATGCTGCCTTTACCATTGCTGAAGGTGATCCAGGCGATGGTACTGAACAAAACCCGCCCACCATAACCGATAACAATAGCAATGTTTATGGTCTGAACATTAATTTTGGCGCAACTCCTCCTGTTATTCTTAGTGCTACAGACCTGAGTATCATCGTTACGGATACGCGCGGCATTGATCACAGCATCGCTTCAGCTCAACTGCGCGTTGTCCAGTATGATGCGAATCCCAGCGTGACCATCACTGCCGTTGCTGATATTCGTAACTTTAACGAAGCAATAACTGCACTTGGGTTACGTGATGGAACAGTTATGCTTGCTGCTGCAACGGGCAGCAGTATTTCCATTGATATAACAGACATCGAAACTACCTTTGTTGATGCCGCTGGCACGGAATCCATCACGCTTGACCTTGGCAGTTTCAGCGCAACAGAAAATTCTAGTTCCACTACTTATACGTTTATGCTTTACGCTACTGACAGCTTATGGCATTGAAGTGAACATTGAGCTAGGTGGTAGTGCTGACTATTCGCTGACATGGAAACAAGCAGTCCCATCAGCATCCGTTCATACTATTACTCGCTTGCACATAAACCAGCCCGCCGTTGCTTTCACTATTACTGCTGACGGCACGACCAACAATCTCAATGACGTGACCGTAAATATTAACTATTATTATCATAGTGCTTCATCCGATAACATCTATCCCCCCGTCTTAACGGCTGCCGATGACAGTAGCTTAAACTTTACGGCTGCCATTGCTGTGCAGGAATGTAGCTTAACCGGCGATAACTTCGCTGGCGGCAGCAGCGATGACGGCAGCGCCAATAATCCCTGGCAAATTGACAACGACATCCGTTTAGACCTCATGAGCCGCCTGGTCAATGATACTACTACATACACTGCTTATAGCGATGACCACTATAGTCTCACTGCCAATATAAACATGGGTGTTCCCGAAGCGCCTTGGGCAGAAGGCAGTTTGCATCCCAATGCAAATATAAACGGCTTCATTCCCATAGGTAAAACCACTGATGCCAGCGGTACCGCCATAGCTAACCAAATCAACCGCTTCCGTGGACAGTTGGGCTGTGCAGTCAGTGCTTACACCATTTCCAACCTCTACATCAGTAATACGAACAGCGATGAGGGGGGAGGTTACGGTGGATGGTATATCGGGCTCTTCGGCGTCCTCACAAATGGTGCTGTCATCACCAACTGCACACTCAGCAATGTAAACATAATGGGATATCAATATGTAGGTGGTCTTGCGGGATATATTCATGCTTCTAATGCCAGCGGCAGCAATACTATCCTTGGCGGCAATGCTATTATCGGCGTCAGCATTAGCGCCACTAAAGACTCTGCAGGCGGCATAGCGGGTTATATGTACGCTGCAGGCAGCAGCACCGGAACTATGCTCAACAGTAATAGGATTAGTGGTGCCAGCATCAGCGGAAAATACCATGCAGGCGGCATAGCAGGGAAGCTGATTAGTTCAAACAACGGCAGCAGCAGTAATGCCATCACGGGCGGTAGCATTACGGTGTGAGTGACAGCAGTGTTAGGACTGATAAAAACAATGTAGGCGGCATAGTAGGGGAGCTGGATGCTAGAAGTAAGGGCAGAAACATCCTCAATGATAATAGTGTGAGTAATGTCACAAGCTATTCAGTTTCAAACACTGCAGGCGGCATAGTAGGGAGGATGTATAGTACAAACAGCAACAGCAGCAATACGCTCACCGGCTGTGAGTGACAGTACCATTAGTGGCAGCGGCACCATTACTGTGAGTGAGCAGCACCAATGCCATTAGGGCTAATCAAGAAAGCAACTACGGGCGGCAGGGTTAGCAGGTTATGTGGGCTAGTGAAGCCGATGTTTTTGTTGCACGAGAGCTAATGTGGGATTAGGACAGTAGTAATATCAGCAATATGTGATTAGCAGGCGACATTAGTGGAAGCGTGGCGTAGCTGGCCGTAGCGGCATAATTGGATCTCTGAGGAATTATGGCAACATTACTATCAGCAATAGTAGTGTGTAATGGCGGCAGGGTATGCACTGGAGCGTACAAGGCTATTGCCAGCGAGCATGATCGGAATATCGTATTCTAATGCCACCATTGCTGACTCTAACGAATATAGGCGGCATTGTAGGATGTATGTTTCTAGTGGTAGCAGCACAGCTTTACTATTAAGCGGCGAGAGCTATCATTGTAGGTGGGATGTGTCACGGCTACCATGTACCAACGTAAGCGGTATCAAAGCACGCACATATTATCGATGTCATTGAGTAGTGATCTTTTGCTGCTACAACTGGTGCGGGAATAGTTTGTATTGGTGCCGATAACGAGGATTATATAATGGTGAAAATCTAACAGCTTTTTCATAGGAAACATCGAAGATTACTAATAATACATTATGTAAGCGCTATCATAGGTCTTGTCCTGTAAGCGGTCGGATATCTTTAACACTTTATGCGGCGACTGGCGTAACGGTAAGTGCCGGCAAGCTGGGCTGGCAGTGTCAAGCAGAGGCTGAATGTACAACCGCGAGCTACTACGATAAAACATTGGCTCAGGCGCAGAATGATGCAAGTACAGGAACTAGAGCCCAAAGCACCAGCGCGCTGCAAACTCCTACAGCCCCGCCCAACGCAAGTTCCGGTGACATATATTATGGCTGGAATGCCAGTAGCTGGGACTTCGGCGCTAATGACCAGTACCCCATGCTGAGAGGACTGCCGCTTACAGCTTCAGAGCAGTGCCAAGCCGCGATGCTGCGCTTACCACTGTGACGCTTAACTGTGGAACGGGTACGGGCGACACTGGCTACGATGAGTAAGGCACACTAAAACTCACCGCGCCGCTTGCGGGAACGCGGGGCATGGCGGGGAAGGTTTGCCATGCTCTGCGTCTGTTAATGTTTTTAATTGCCGTTGCCCATAAAATCAGCGGCGGCGGCTTTTTCTTCCAAAAGTTCCCGCTGCGTGGCAGCCAGTTTCTCTTGTGCAAAGGCGTCAAGTGAGATTTTGGGGACGACTTGCCACTTCTTGCCGTCACTTGTGAGCGGATATCCGAAGATGAGTTCATCGTTTATGCCGTAACGTTCTTGTGCGGCGGTTGTGGCGACAGCGGCTGAGAAACAATCCCCTTCAGGCGTGGGAGTACTGAGTGCGCGCACCGTGTCCAGTGCAGCATTGGCGGCACTGGCGGCGGATGAAGAGCCGCGCGCCTTGATAACGGCAGCTCCGCGTTGCTGGACATTGTCGATAAACTCGCCGCGCAGCCAGCTGTTGTTGTCAATGACAGTCGTGACGGGTTTTGTGTCAATGGTGCCATTGGCAAAATCGGGAAATTGGGTGCTGGAGTGGTTGCCCCAGATACAGACGCGTTTGACGGCACTTACGTGGCACTGGGCGCGTTTCGCTAATTGCGCGCGCGCACGATTCTGGTCGAGCATGGTCATCGCAAAGAAATTTTCAGCGGGCAGGCGCGGGCAGTTTTTCATGGCAATGAGCGCATTGGTGTTGCAGGGGTTGCCAACCACAAGGACACGGCAATCGCTGGCGGCAACGCTATTGAGGGCTTTTCCCTGTGTGGTGAAAATGCCGCCATTGATCTTAATGAGGTCTTTACGTTCCATCCCGGCTTTGCGCGGTGCAGAGCCAATAAGCAGCGCCCAGTTGCAATCCTTAAAGGCAACTTCAGGGTCGGCACTGCTGGTGATGGAAGCCAGAGTGGGGAAGGCGCAATCGCTAAGTTCCATTTCCACACCTTTAAGCATTGGCAGTGCGGGAGGAATTTCCAGTAGTTTGAGGTGAATGGGTGTTTGTGGACCGAAGACGGCACCCGATGCCAATCTGAAAATGAGCGCGTAACCTATCTGCCCGGCAGCACCGGTGACGGCAATAGTAATGGCTTGATTCATAGAAAGCTTCCTTGTTAATAAATTGTCACAAAAAGTGGAGCAGGAAAATATACAAAGCTCCTGCGATGGATTTGAAGTATTATACACTATAACAAGTTGAGTGGGTGTTATTAAAAAGTGTTTTGATTTGCAGAAATAAAGATATAATTAAAGATTGTGAGCGATTGTGAGTGATTGTGAGTGATTGTGAGTGATTGTTAGCAATTGTGAGTGATTGTTAGCAATTGTGAGCAATTGTTAGTGATTGTTAGCGATTGTGAGTGATTGGGCAAACGAAACAGAGCAATTTTAGGAATCATTAATGGATGTTGATAGCTTTGAGTAATTATTTTGAGCGCAAGGGGAGTTGATAATGGCAACTTGTTCAAGTGGAGCAGCGGCGCTTGCAGCAATGAAAGGAACGGCGGGGTTGCCGTTAGGGCGAAAACCAAAGTGGGTGCGAATGCCGCGCAGGCCTGTGGGAGCGGTACGGGAGTTGCGGATGCAGCTGCGTGCCAAAAAACTGCATACTGTTTGTGAGGAGGCGGCTTGTCCCAATCTTGGTGAATGTTGGTCGCAAGGAACAGTGACGGTGATGATTTTAGGCGATGTGTGTACGCGTTTTTGTCGTTTTTGCAATGTGCAGACAGGCAATCCGCGCGGGGAAGTGGATGCCGCAGAACCGCTGCGTGTTGCCAGGCAACTGGCGGGAAGCGGTTTTAAGTATGTGGTCATTACTTGTGTGGATCGCGATGATTTGGCAGATGGCGGTGCGGGAATTTTTGCAGAAACCATCCGCCAAGTGAAGCGGCTAAGTCCGAATTTGAAAGTAGAAGCTCTGGTCTCCGATTATGGTGGTCACGCGGCAGCACAACAGCAGTTATTAACAGCTGGGGCTGATGTCCTTGCCCACAATGTGGAGACGGTAGCGGCATTGACGCCGTTAGTGCGTGATCGTCGTGCTGGTTATGAGCAATCGCTTAACTTTCTCAAGCGCATTAAAACATGGCAACCGCAGCTTTTGACAAAATCTTCTATCATGGTGGGGTTGGGCGAGAGCTGGGATGAATTACTGGAAACAACGGAGGATTTACGTGCGGCGGGAGTGGATATTGTGACTTATGGTCAGTATCTCAGGCCTGCGGCGCGCAACTTGGCGGTCAAGCGTTATTATCTTCCCGATGAATTTACGAAGCTGGAGCGGTTGGCGCGTGCAATGGGATTTCTTTATGTGGCAGCAGGGCCTTTAGTGCGTTCTTCGTATCGTGCGGCGGAGCTTTTTATTAATGGTTATCTGCGCGGCGATGGGGCAGAAAAAGCGGCAGCGGTGGGCGAGTCTGTTTTAGCGGATGGTTAAGCGGCGGCATTCGCTTAAGGCGGAGGCACTGGAGGTACAATTGGATGCTGCTGTGCCGGCGGCGTCTGATTATGCGCGTGTGGGCGCTCAGCGCTTTGAGCGTGAGCTGAGGGAATTTCTCACTATTCCAAGCATCAGTGCACTTAGTTCTGCAGGCAATGCGTTGCGGCAATGTGCCGAGTTTGTTGCGCGTGCGCTGAAGCGGGCTGGATTGCAGCAAGTTGAGGTTCATGGGACCAGCGGTCATCCCATTGTAACGGGGGAGTATAGAGTGGCGGCTGAACTTCCAACTGTGTTGCTTTATGGGCATTACGACGTACAGCCGCCTGAGCCGATGGCAGCGTGGGACAGTCCGCCGTTTAAACCAACGCTGCGTGCAGGACGTTTGTATGCCCGCGGCGCCAGCGACGACAAAGGTCAATTATATCTGCATATCAAAGCTTTAGAAGCAATGTTGCAAACAGCAGGCACGCTCCCGGTTAATGTGAAAGTGCTGATTGAAGGGGAGGAAGAGGTGGGGTCGCCCAGTTTGCTGCCATTTATGCGGCGGCGGCGTGCTGCGTTGAGCAGCGATATTGTTTTAATCTCGGATACGGAGATGGCGGGAGAAAATACACCGGCACTGACCACAGCTTTACGTGGGTTGAGTTATTTGGAAATGAATGTGCGTTCAGCGAAACGTGATTTACATTCGGGGATGTATGGCGGTGCGGCGCTGAATGCGGCGGAAATATTGCTGGCGGCGGTGGCAAAATTAATGCCGAAACCGGGCGGGCGTATTTGTGTAACAGGACTTTATCGCGATGTGAAACCGCTTACTGCGCGCGTGAAAGCGGAGTTGCGTGCGCTGGCGCGGTCAGAACAGGCTTTTAAGCGTGAATTGGGGGTACGTGATTTTTGTTATGAAGGCAGGGCAGACGGCAAAAATCGGTTTTTTATTGCAACGACTGCGGAGCCTTCGCTCAGTGTGAGCGGTGTGAGCGCAGGTTATACGGGCGAGGGAGCTAAGACTATTATTCCCAGCAGTGCCAATGTTAAACTAGGGGTGCGTTTGGTGGCGAACCAGGATCCCGTTCATGTAACGGCTTGTCTGAAAGCGCAATTAAAACATAATTTGGCGGAGTTGCTGCCGCGAGGATTGCGCAGCATTGAGCTGGAATTCAAGGAGTTTGTTGGCGCACATCCTGTTGTGGTGGCAGCGCGTTCGCCTGCCATGTTTGCCGCGCAGGAGGCGCTTGCGCTTGTTTATGGCAAAACTCCGTTGTTTATCCGCGGGGGCGGTTCCATTCCCATTGTCGCTGATTTTGTGAAGCTATTGGGGGTGACACCTATTCTTATGGGTTTTGGTCTTAAAAAAGATGCTATTCATGCACCGAATGAGAGTTTTGCATTGAAAGACTTTCATCGCGGCATTGCCAGTTCGCTGCATTTTTTTCATGCACTTAGTCGGCGGCATGTTCAGCGCCGCCAACGCTGAAATACTGAATCAGTATAACAATACTCCAGTACTCCAATACTCAATACTACAACTTTATTCACATTAATTGTTATGGCGGATATAAAACTAAAAAAAGCAGCTGTCCCGCGCCGCGGACGCAATGTTAAGCAGCAGTCCGCAGTTATTCGGACAAGTCATAAATTGATTAAGCGCAGCAGCAGCAGCAGCAAAGACAAAGAGAAAGACAAAGGCAGAAGCAAAAGCAATAGCCGTAGTTCTCGCAACGGAAACGCCGGGCTGCAGGTAGCGGGCGGCGTGTCGCATTTGGTGATTAAAAATGCACGTGAACACAATTTGAGAAACATTTCACTCAGCCTGCCGCGCAATGCTTTTTGTGTCATCACGGGCGTTTCAGGTTCGGGCAAATCTTCACTTGCTTTTGACACTATTTTAAAAGAAGGGCAGCGTCGGTATATAGCATCGCTCTCATCTTATGCGCGGCAATTTATGCAAGCTTCTGAAAAAGCGGATGTGGACTCCATCGAGGGACTTTCGCCAACCATTAGCATTGAGCAGAAGTCTGGCGGCGTGAATCCACGTTCTAGAGTGGGTACGGTGACAGCGATTTACGATTTTTTACGGCTTTTTTATGCACGCCTGGGTACGCCGCATTGTCCCAATGGCCATGGTCCCATTAGCAGTGAAACCACAGCAGTTGTGGAACGTACGCTGATGCGTGTTTGGGCGGGCGAGGTGGTATTGATTATGGCGCCTATTGTCCTTGAGCGCAAGGGCGAGTACAGAAAAGAGCAGGAGGCGCTTTATAAAGATGGATTTTTACGGATACTGATCAATGGCAAACTTTATCGCACGGAGACGCCGCAAGCTTTGGCGCGTTATGAAAAACATCGTTTAGAAGTAGTGGTGGATCGTCTGGAACTCAGCACGGCTCAGGCTCCGCGGCTGAGTGAAGCATTGCAAAAAGCAAGCGAGCTGGCCGATGGGAAGCTGTCTGTCTTGCGGTATGCGGCATTGGAACGTGATGAGGCTAAACAACGCGTCACGTACAAGGACGGCAAGGATTATTTTTTGTTTAATCTCAAAAACACCTGTCGTGTGTGCGGAACGGGTGTACCGGAATTGGAGCCGCGCTTGTTTTCGTTTAATTCCATTCCAGACGCGTGTCAGCAATGCAAGGGGTTGGGGGAGGTTAGTGCTTTTGAGCCTGCAACGTTTATTGCGGATGCGCAGAAGAGTATTTTTGCTGGTGCGCTGCATGTTCTCAATGATCGCGGGCATGTTTTGTTTGCAAATTATGGGCGTGACAAGTTAGAACGGCTTTATCGCCATTATGGTTTTGCTGAACAAACGGCGTGGCAGGAGTTGCCGCTATGGTTCAAGACGCGGCTCTTGCTTGGAGCGGCAGCTGTTAAACCGCAAAAACTGCCGCGCGGCGCAGCGCTCACCGATCGCATTAATTTTGCAATTATGGATGGGCTTGAATGGGTTTATGCGCGTTATCGTATGCCGGCATTGGAGAAGTATCGGAGCAGTGAATGCTGCGGGGCTTGTGCGGGCAGTGGTTTGGGGGCTGTGGCGCGTTATGTTTCTTTTCGCGGGCGGGCTATTGATGAACTTGCCGCTCAGACCGTCACAGAGCTGCATGTTTATTTTATGGATTTAGCCAACCATGGCATAACGGAGGCACACGCGGAGATCTGGAAACCAATTGTTAATGAACTGTGTGAACGGTTGGCATTGCTGAAAAATATCGGCTTGGAATATCTCACACTCAATCGCAAAACGCGCACGCTCTCCGGCGGCGAGGCACAACGCATTCGCCTTGCCGCGCAACTGGGCAGTGGGTTAGAAGGTTGCCTGTATATTCTTGATGAACCTTCCATTGGTTTACATCCGCGCGATCACCATAAGTTAATTGCTGCATTGCAGCAGCTGCGCGACCAGCACAATTCATTGATTGTGGTGGAACACGATGAAGAGACAATGCTGGCTGCGGATTATCTCTTGGAGTTGGGCCCCGGTGCGGGCGTGAAGGGCGGCGCCATTACATTTGCGGGTACGCTGTCTGATGTCACACAGTACCTGCGTGAGCTTCCCGCCAAAACTGCAACTGCCAAACACAAGCAGCCATCACTTACGCTTGATTATTTACTGGGGATTAAACAGCCGCTAACAGTTTCAAAACGGACGGAGTTTACAACGTGGTTGAAATTTCATGACGTCACGCGTTTTAACATTCACGCAGTGGACGTAACGTTTCCCTTAGGGGCACTGACGGTTATTGCGGGGGTTTCAGGTTCTGGTAAATCCACGCTCATGGATGCGATGACACAAGTGCTGCGCAGTGCATTGCAGTATTATAAACCGCTTTGGCGCGCCGCTAAGCAGCTGCCGCCGCAGACTAAGCGGTTGCCTGTCACGGGAGCGGGAGCAGGAGCAGGAGCAGGAGCAGGAGCTTTAGGCAATGTGGTCACGGGACTTACAGGGCTTGGCGCGGTTGAAAACTTTCTTTTCATTGATCAAAAGCCAATAGGACGCACCCCGCGCAGCAATCCCGCCACGTACACAAAAGCCTGGGATCATGTTCGTGAACTTTTTGCCGCGCAAAAAATTGCCAAGCTGCGCGGTTATACCAAAAGTCACTTTTCTTTCAATGTTGCGAGCGGGCGGTGCCGCCATTGCGGCGGTGCAGGCATGATCGAAATGGAACTGCAGCTGTTTGCGCCTGTGGAACTGCTCTGTGAAGTTTGTGAGGGCAAACGTTTTCATAGCGGTGTCCTTGGTGTCACTTATAATGATAAAAGTATTTACGATGTGCTGATGCTGAGCATTGCTGAAGCTCATGTTTTTTTTAAAGTTTTTAAGAAACTGGAGCGCATTTTTGGCGTCCTCTGCGAGGTGGGGCTTGGGTACATGCAATTGGGACAGTTGGCAACCACGCTTTCCGGTGGTGAAGCCCAACGCATTAAGCTGGCGGCTGAAATTGCACGCAATCCGCAAGGAAAAACCATTTATTTTTTGGACGAGCCAACTACTGGACTGCACTTTGAAGATATTCAGCGTTTGTTGCAGGCGCTTTCACGGCTAACGGACTTGGGGCATACGGTGGTGGTGATTGAGCATAATATGGATGTATTAAAGCGTGCTGAGTATGTTTTGGAATTGGGGCCGGGCGGCGGCGCTGCAGGCGGCAAGCTTGTTTTTGCGGGAACGCTGGCAGCGTTGAGTGCAGCGGCCACGCCCACAGCTGAGGCGTTCAACCATTATCTGCAGCGCGCGCGGCAAAAGGCTGCTGGTTACTTTCGCAAGCCTCAGCATTTGCCTGCTTTGTTTCAGAATGCCGCTCAGTACGCCGCTAAGTCAGCAAGTGCAGCAACTGCCGCGCAGCAGCAGGCGGTGATTATCCGTGGGCTGCGCACGCATAATCTAAAAAATATTTCATTGAATATCCCCAAATATCAAATCACTGTTTTCACGGGTGTTTCAGGGTCGGGCAAAAGTTCAGTAGCACTGGCAAGCATTTTTCGTGAAGGACAACGTAAGTACTTGGAGAGTTTGTCCACGTATGCCAGACGGTTTTTGGGGCGCATTGGCCGTGTCGATGCCGATCAGCTAGATAATCTTTCACCGACCATTTGCATCGATCGCAAAAAAACGGTGCGCAGCCCGCGTTCCATTGTTGCGACACAAACGGAAGTCTATGATATTCTGCGCGTGCTTTATGGCAATATCGGTATTTCGCATTGTGTGCGCTGTGACCGTCCACTCAGGCAGTACAGCCCGGCACAGGTTGCACGGTTTCTTTGTGAACATTTTGCTGCAATGCCAGTGACATTCATGGTGCCGCTTTTCCTCAAAGGGTTTCCGCAGTCGCTGGTCATTACCGCAGACAGCGATGTGAGTGTGAATTTGGAATTATTTTTGCAGCAGGGATACAGTCGTTTTCTCATTGGCACTAAGTGGCTGCGGCTGAATTTGCATGCTTCTGCCAAACAGCGTGCGGAATGTGTTCATAAGTTGAAACGCGCTGACCGCAGTTTTTTAGTGCTCGATCGTTTAAAGCCATCCACAGAACACTTTCCGCGTATATTGGAAGCGGTTGAAAAGAGCTATGAACTGAGCGGTGGTCTTTTATGTGTGCAATGGGAGGATACGGAGAGCGCGGATGCAGGCAGCTTAAAAACAGCAACTGCGGCAGCGCCTCAGCATGCTGAGGCTGCAGCCATGGTCACTAAGCTTTCTGCAACCATGCGGGGATTGTATTTTACGCAATTCCTTAGTTGCATGGATGATTTTGAAATTTTAAAAACGCGTCCTGCGGCGCGCGATTTCTCATTTAATTATCATCTGGGAGCTTGTGTTAAATGCAATGGCTTGGGAACAGCTGCAGGTTTTACAATCGGCGATTTTTTACAGGACGCTGCGGGGATGGTATTGCCTGCTGCCGCTGAGCAGACTGTACAAACTGTTGACGAACGCGGCAGCGCTTGGGTGAAACCGCTGACTGTTTGGCTGAATTCGGATGCAGCGGAGGCGGTTGTATTGCGCAGGGAGGCGCTTGCCCGTGCGCCCGCGCTCATGCGCCTTAGCTGGACAGAGCTGATGACAGAAGAATACGCGGCGACGGCTGCCTTTTTTCTTTACGGCGGCGGATATTGGCGGGGCTTTTATGCCTTTTTGGAATTACTCAGTACCAGCCGCCAAAAGCTTTATCGGGAATTAAAGCAGCAACTCAGTGCAGCCAGAATAATGTCCGTGCAGCTGGAGAAATGTATTTGTACAGCCTGTGGCGGCGGGCGGCTGAGACCGCAGCTTCTACGGACACGTGTGGCAGGTCATTCTATTTTTGATGTCACGCGTATGACCATCACGGCTGCTGCAGCCTGGGTAAAAGCCTTGCCGCAAGTGCTAAATACGCAGGAACAGCGGGTCGTGAAGGAATTGCGCTCGGAATTGAGCTTTCGGTTTAAGCAGATGGTGGATTTAGGGTTGAGCTATTTAACCTTAGAGCGTAAAATGTTTACACTTTCCGGCGGCGAAGTGGAGCGGCTTAGGCTTTCTACGCAAATGGGCAGCCGCCTTTCCGATGTCATTTACGTGTTAGACGAGCCGTCAGTCGGTTTGCATGAACATGAAACCACCCGACTTCTGCGTGTGCTCAAGCGGCTCAAGGAGCTGGGCAATACCATTATGATTGTGGAGCATTCAGCGGGTGTTATTGCGGCAGCGGATTATGTTGTGGACTTGGGACCGGGCGCAGGCGAACATGGCGGCATTGTGAGTTATGCAGGCAGCAATGACCCCACGCTTCCCGCATTCAAAGCCTGCAGTTTTTATCCCTATTTGTACACCTCGCGGCGTGCGCGCAAGCAATTTTGCTATCGCCGCGATGCGGGGAAACGGACAGCAGCAGCAGTTGCCAACACTGCGTTCACGGCGGAAGCCTTGCAAACACGCGGCAGTTATATGGAGCTCTTAAACGTTCAGCGGCACAACCTAAAAAACATCAAGCTGAAAATCCCCTTAGGTGCCTTGGTGGCGGTGGCGGGGGTTTCTGGCTCCGGCAAGAGCTCGTTATTGGAATGGCTGGAGCTGCAATTTTCCCAAAGTAGTGATCCATCAGCTGCATTGCGTTATGTGCTGCAGGGTAAACCCAGCGCTAAGCCGCTGCTCACCAGTTGTGTGGTCGTCGATCAGAGTCCCGTCTCCGTCAGTAAACGGGTGACGGTATTGAGTATTAGCGACGCATTTATCGACGTTCGTGAAATATTTATGCGCACGCGGCTTTCCAAACAACGCGGTTATACACCAGGCCACTTTTCATACAATGTGTTATCAAAAGGCGCGTGTCAACGCTGTGGCGGGCTGGGTGAAGAGGAGATTGAAATGCACTTCCTCTCCGATATTTCCATTCAATGTGAGCGCTGCCGTGGGCGGCGCTACCGACCTGAGATCTTAGAAGTTTATGTCAATGGCAAAAACATCTACGAAATTATGGAAATGACCGTTAACGAAGCTTACGAGTTTTTTTACAGTTTTGCGAAGCTCAGACGCAAATTAGGACGATTGCGGGAAGTGGGGTTAGGGTATGTACGCTGTGGGTTTCCCACAACCAAACTTTCAAGCGGAGAACTGCAGCGCCTAAAAATTGCACGTGAACTGGCATCCGTCACTGCAGTGGAAAAACTTTATATTTTAGACGAACCCACTACGGGACTGCATTTTAAGGACATTCAGACATTGATACAAGCATTGGATCAGTTGATTGCCAACGGTGCAAGCGTGCTTGTCATTGAACATAACGTTGAGTTTTTACGCAGTGCAGATTACCTGATTGACCTTGGTCCGGAGGGCGGAAGCGGCGGAGGTGAAGTGGTAGCCGCAGGAACCGTGCCAGAAGTACGTTCCCAGCAACGCGGCTACACTTACAAATATTTATAACCTCAGTGCAGTGCCTTATGCCTTATGGTTTAAGGCCGCCCATCAGGATGTACTTTGACTGCAAATACTCATTAATGCCTTCCTGTCCGCCTTCACTGCCCATGCCGGATTGTTTATGACCGCCAAATGGGGCATTCTCATAGCTGACAATGCCTTCGTTGATGCCCACAATGCCCGCTTCTAGCTGCTCTGCTACGCGCCAGCTACGACTTATATCTTTGCTGAAAAAATAGGCAGCTAAGCCATATTCAGTATGATTGGCTGCCCGCAGCACCTCGGCTTCAGTAGCGAATTTGCTGATGCCGCCGATTGGCCCAAAGGTTTCTTCATGGTTGAGCAGTGCATCGGCACTAACGTCTCTTAATACGGTTGGTTCGTAAAACGTTTGTCCAAGTGCGTGTGCCTTGCCGCCGGTCATCACTTTTGCGCCTTTGCTCACAGCATCTGTGACATGACTGGCTGCCTTTTCCATTGACGCCCGATTGATGAGCGGACCTATCTGCGCACCTTCTGTAAAACCATCAGCAACTTTAAAGGCACTCACCTGTGCTGTCAATTTCTTAACAAAAGCATCATAAATGCCCTCTTGCACATAAATTCTGTTTGCGCAGATACAGGTCTGACCGCTATTGCGATATTTACACATAGCGGCTCCTTGTACTGCAGCATCTAGGTCTGCATCGTCAAAAACAATAAATGGCGCATTGCCGCCCAGTTCCAACGAGAGCTTCTTCATGCCTTCCGCTGATTGGCGCATAAGAATTTTTCCCACACGCGTGGAGCCGGTTAGTGAAATCTTTTTCACTACAGGGGATTCGCAGAAAACTTTGCCAATAGCAGGCGCGTCACCAAAGATTAACTGAATGACGCCGCCAAGCCCATTGGCAGCTGAGAAACCCACTTCTTCAGCCAGCTTGACCAGCGCAATAGCAGTATAAGGAGTCAGCTCGGATGGTTTGATGACCATTGGACAGCCTACGGCAAGTGCGGGAGCGAGCTTGCGTGTAATCATTGCTGCTGGAAAGTTCCATGGAGTAATGGCAGCCGTCACGCCAACGGGTTGGCGAATGACCAATACACGTGTCTGATTATTCTGTTGTGGAACTTGCCTGCCATACGTACGTCTGCATTCTTCAGCGTACCAACGCACAAAGTTAGCAGCGTAACGGAGCTCGGTGTGTGCTTCTGTGAGCGGTTTCCCGTTTTCAGCCGTTAAAATTGCCGCAAGATCTTCAATATTTGTTAAGATCCGCTCATACCATAACATGAGCATATTCGCGCGCTGCAATGCCGTGTGCCCCGCCCAACGTGGAAAAACTTCTGCTGCATTTTTAACTGCTTGCGTGGCTTCTTCATGGCTCATGAACGGCAGTGTGCCAATAACTTCTCCTGTTGCCGGGTTGCTGACATCGGTAGTCTTAGTGCTGTTGCTGCCTACCCAGCTGCCGCCAATAAAGCCTTGGTTGCCAATGAGGGTTTTATTTTGAATTTCTACTGGATAATTCATTGTTTAGCTCCGCGTATTTATTGCAAATTTTAATTTCGTACCTATAAAACATGGAGCTGCCAAAATCTGAAAATAACCATGGCTGAACCAAGATACTCTAACATAGTATAACTTAGCTTAGCCAATTCAGGAGGACTTATGTTTGCTAAAAGCTGAATGAAGTGAGGATTGATTGAATAAAATTTTACTAATGTTGGACAGTGGGGACGGAAATAGGCAGAACTTCCTTTGTTTTTGAAGGAATTACTGTAAAAAAAAAGCTATTTTTTACACAAATGATAAATTTCACCCATTTAGGGCGTATTGGGTGTTATAATTAACCAATCAGTGGAGGTAAATACCTTCTTCTCCGTGTCATAAACATCGGAGTGGTGGCGTTTTAACTTTAATATAATCTGAGTACTTTTTGTATATTTGGAGATCGCTAAATGAGAATTAATCATAATATATCTGCTATTAACTCAACACGAGTGTTGAATGCCCGTGATTTGGATATTAGTAAGGGGTTTGCACGTGTGTCATCGGGACAGCGTATTAATACAGCTGGTGATGATGCTGCTGCATTTGCAGTGTCAGAAAAATTGCGTACGCAGATTAGTTCCTTGGTATCAGCTGGAAAGAACACAAATGATGCTATTTCATTTATTCAAACGACTGAGGGATACTTGCAAGAAGCGCAGAATCTTCTGGTTAGAATTAAAGAATTGGCAATTCAAGCTGGTAACGGTATTTATTCAAGTGGGGATCGTGTCCTCATTCAAAAGGAAGTTAGCCAATTAGTCGCTGAAATTGATAGAATTTCATCGTTTGCTGAGTTCAATGGTCAGAAGATGCTCGACGGTCGTTTTGCCCGCGGTGGCGCTGAAAGTGTGCCGGTAGCATCACTATACTTTCATGTTGGCCCGGATGTTGACCAAACTATT
This sequence comes from Spirochaetota bacterium, assembly GCA_965249715.1. Lineage (GTDB taxonomy): Bacteria > Spirochaetota > UBA12135 > COTS27 > COTS27 > COTS27. The sequence goes on from CBDFMP010000047.1 coordinate 130,839, forward strand.
CGCGCTTTTATTGCCACATTTAATTCACAGGCGCTTGGTTTGGAGAATGTCAGTATTTCTTCGCCTTCAAAGGCGAATCAGGCAATTGCTTCTATTGATGAAGCTATTTCTCGCATTAATGACCAACGTACAGACCTTGGTGCTTATCAAAACAGACTGGACAGTGTTTTGTCCACTACTAATGTCACGATTGAGAATTTTGTTGCTGCTGAAGGTAAAATTCGTGATACAAATATAGCGCAGGAAGTGACCGAGCTGTCTAAGAATTTGTTGGTTAATCAAGCTAATATAGCAATGCTTGCACAGGCGAATGCAAACGCACAAGGTATTTTGCGAATCTTAGGCTAAGGTTTAATTTTCTGAAAGTCTCGCGCGATGATGTTTGAAGACATCGTCGCGGTGCTTGCAGATTTTGTAGAAGTTGACGGTTGGCTGAAGCTTAGTCTTCAAGCCCGCTCTTAACTTTTCATTTTGTCCATGTTGGAGATGATGTTGATCATCTCATGATGGATTTTTCTTAAAGCTTGGAATTTCCGAGTGCATGGGGATTCGGGGAAGGTTTTCTCTTGCACTTGGTTTTTTGGGTTTATCACTTTTTATAGAATCCTAATGCTGGATGTCAGCTGAGCTTGCCTGCAGTAATAATGCTGTCAGCTGGTTGTTTTTCTTGTTTGACTAAGTTAAAGTTTTTGTCACAATGCAATGCTTTGTTATCAATGAACAATCATCTTGTTTTTGCCAGCTTAGTTGTGTTTTTTATATAAAAAAACGATACTAAACTAGAAGATTTTCGTTTAATTTCTATAAGTCTGGTTGACCAATAAAGTTTGGTATTGATTTTTAGGTTTTATTGAGTGGTCGGTTGTTTTTCATTTTATAATTGATCATCGCTTAGGTGTGCCGTGGCATTAAATTGCTCAGCTGGCAGTAAGTTTTAAATTTCGGTGTGTAATAAACAGTAGCAGCATATGGATAAAAAAGATAAAGAACAGGAAGAGTTTTTAAAAGAAATCGAGAAGAAGTTGCATGGGCAGAATTCGCCCAATGGCTCTGAAAAGCCGCCTTTTTCGCGTAATCCTAAAAAGCAACAGGGGCAAGCGTGGAATCGTTTCTCTTATTTTCTTATCTTTCTACTGGTGATCTTTACATTTCTGGCATTGGACAAACGTCGCACGAAGGATGACCCTACACAAATATCATATTCACAGTTTATGAATGATGTGGGGGCGGGAGACATTAAAGAGGTATTGATCGTTGAGAATCTCAGTATCATTGAATTTTCTAAGGATGGTGTTGCTTATACCACGCGTATTCCTTATACAGATATTAATCTTGTTGAGAAACTATTGGCTGGTCAGGTGGTCATTCATTCTGAGACACGGGAACAATCTAGATTATTACTGATTTTTTTACAATGGCTTCCATGGATTGTATTGATGGTCTTTTTTTGGTTTATTATCTCGCGGCAGTTGCGCGGACGCGGCAGTGAGGCCTTTAGTTTTGGCAAAAGTAAGGCACAAATGATCTCCAGCCATGACATTAAAGAACGCTTTGATGATGTGAAAGGATGTCAGGAAGCTATTGATGACTTAAAAGATATTGTTGCTTTTTTGCGTAATCCGCGTCAGTTCAGTACCTTGGGAGCACGTACCCCTAAGGGCGTGTTATTGGTGGGGTTGCCGGGGACGGGCAAAACATTGCTTGCGAAAGCAGTTGCCGGTGAATCTAATGTTCCGTTTTTCTCTATTTCCGGTTCTGATTTTGTCGAAATGTTTGTGGGGGTGGGTGCTTCGCGTGTGCGCAGCTTGTTTGAGAATGGCAAGAAACATTCACCCTGTATTATCTTCATTGATGAAATTGATGCTGTTGGGCGCGCGCGCGGCGCTGGTTATGGCGGCGGGCATGACGAGCGCGAACAGACACTTAATCAGCTCTTGGTGGAAATGGACGGGTTTGCCACTGGAGAAGGCATTATATTAATGGCAGCAACGAATCGTCCGGATGTTTTAGATAAAGCACTTTTGCGTCCAGGACGTTTTGATCGTCAGGTGGTGGTGGAAGTACCGGACATGCTGGGACGTGAAGGCATTTTAGCAGTACATGCCAAAAAGATTAAGTTAAGCCGTGATGTTAAATTGAATCGTATTGCGCGTTCGACGGCGGGCATGACGGGTGCTGACCTTGCCAATGTTATCAATGAAGCGGCGCTCATTGCCGCTAAAAATAATAAACGTTATGTGGAGGTTACAGATCTGGATAAGGCCAAGGATAAAGTCCTCTTGGGTTCAGAACGCCGCTCTATGTTCATTTCCCCGCAGGAGAAATTGAATACGGCTTATCATGAAGCAGGGCATGCATTGGTAAGCTTGCTCAGTCCCAATGCCAATGATCTGGATAAGGTGACCATTATTCCGCGCGGGCGTGCCTTGGGCATTACGCACTTTCTGCCCAAGGACGGCAAACATACCATGAATAAAAAAGCTCTGGAGGCTGAGTTGCGTGTGCTTTACGGTGGACGCGTGGCAGAAGAACTGATTTTCAAAGATGTTACGAATGGAGCGATGAATGACATTGAGCGCGCCACAGAAATTGCCAAATCGATGGTTTGTGAGTGGGGGCTAAGCCGACTGGGACCTATTGCCTTTAGCGAAAAGAAAACATCGCTTTATTTGCCAAGTAATGAGTACGGTGCAACGGCTTCTGTGCATTCTGAGGAAGTCACTAAGAAAATTGATCTTGAAATTAAGCGCATTTTAGATACCGCGTATGCAGAAACAAAGGCCTTGCTCAAAAAGTATAATAAGCAGCTGCGGCAGCTTGCGGAGCTGTTATTGGAAAAAGAGACGGTAGGTATGGATGAACTGCGCGTCTTATTGAAATTTAAGGCTGCTAAAATAATTCCCGCTAGTCCTGAAGGAACGAAGATACGTTCACGCAAAGGTTCTAAGAGCGAGAAGGGCAAGGAACTCAAATCCGGACGGGTGGCGCTAAATCCTGCTTAGGTTCAATAATCATGAGCTTTAAATATCTTCGTGGCGGTACTGGCTTATTTTTAGCGGGTGTAATCGGTGTTTTGGTTGTCTATTTGGGCATTGAGGTAACACGCGGCTATAAAACGAGGGTATTGAGTACTGGATTGGCTGCAGGGAGCGATGAGAAAGTACTACTAACTTCAGCTGAAAATGAACAAACGGATGTCGCTGCCAAGCTTTTGGCATTGGAAGCAGAATTGATACAAGAAAATTCCCAGCAACCGAATTCATTACCGCTGACATTAGATGCTTTTGAGAAAGAGATTTTTACTTATATTAATGAAGAGTTGGATAAAATCCTTGTCACAACAGAAGCTGAAAAAGAATCGTCCACTGTTACGAAAGCAGCATTAAAGGAGCTTGGTATTGTTGTACAGGATAAAATAGCAAAATTTCGTGCAGCCGCTTCATTAACACCGGAGCTGGACGCCCGCTTGTCTGAGCTTGAATTTTATGTTTATATCCAGGTCATGCGTGATCGTGAAGCAAGTGAACGTGCGATCACTGCCATGCCCAATGGTAATGACAAGCTGCTTAGTATCATGAGTTACTTGGAAGCTTTTGCACCACTTGCTGAGCACGATCAACTAAGAGCTTTTGCGCTCAAACACAAGGCATGGGCCAGGCAGTTGCAAGGTGGTTATGTTAAGCAAATAGATTATGTATTGTTTAAAGTTGCTCCCATTGGGCAGAAGCTTCCCAACCATTTTAAGGGTATTCAAAGTATTGCAGGAGCTAACCTGGATATGGAGAAATTTAAGGGAAAGGTGCTTTTGCTTGATTTTTGGGCAACTTGGTGTGCTCCTTGTTTAGCTGAAATACCCTACCATCAAGAGGCTTATTATAAGTATCATGAGCGAGGTTTCGCTATTATTTACGTTAATATCGACGCCACTGAGCAGGTTTTTAAGGACTTTTTGCAAACACAAGATATGCCGTGGCACCATGTTTACAGTGGTGCTAATTTTGATGAACGTAAAGAAAATTTGGCATTTCAATATGCAGTGGACCGGTTGCCTGCATCATACCTGATATCTAAGGATGGAGTTGTTTTGCTCAGGGATCTTAAGAATACAGGCCTGCGCGAAGCTTTAGCCGATTTATTTTAACTAAGCTGCCTGCTCTGATTGTGACAGCACTTCAGACGCGACTGAACGCGTTAAAATCGCGTGTGGCGGCTGCATGTGTGAGCGCCGGGCGTGCACCAACCGCTGCCAGCTTAGTGGTCGCCACAAAGTATGCCAAGCCTGCGGCAATCTGTGAACTCTTAGCTGCAGGCCCGCTGATTATTGGCGAGAGTCGTGTTCAAGACGCCATTCCTAAAGCAAAACTGCTAGCAGCTGCCAACACCCAGTCAAATTTTGATTTGCATTTTATCGGGCATTTGCAGACGAATAAATTGGCAGCATTGCTCCCGTGGGTGAGCATGTTGCATTCACTTGATAGTTTGAAGCTGGCACACGCACTGGCGCGAAAATTGACTGTATTGGAGAAGACGTTACCTGTGCTTCTGCAGGTTAACGTCACAGGCGAGGCAAGTAAATTTGGCTTCACTCCAGCTGAACTCAGACAGGCACTGGAAGAACTGAGCCGCTTACCGCAATTGTCCATTAGTGGACTGATGACCATGGCACCTTTACAGGCTTCAGCAGGTGACTTGAACGCTTGTTTTACGGAAGTAGCACAACTGAAGAGTGACTTGGCAGCATTAGCCCAGAAATTCGCTTATGCCAATATGAATTTTAAAGAGCTTTCTATGGGCATGTCTCAGGACTTTGAAGCAGCAATTGCAGCGGGTGCAACATTTGTGCGGATCGGTCGTGCAGTATTCACTCCCTGATGGAAGTGAACACTGCACGCGTTATGATTTATGCATGGATGTAGATTTTGCTGTATTTTCTAACAGTTCTAAGTAATCGGGGTGCATGTGCTGAATGTTGGCACCGCCAATGAGCTTGCTGTTGTTGATGAGACTTTTAATGATGACTAGGATGCGTTCACGATCTTCCTGACTGGAATCACGCCAGAGATTGATGAGCTCCTTTTCCTTATAAGAAATGGCAATTGCCTTATTTTCTTTCTGTCCGTCTTTTTTTAGCTCAGTTTCGTAATGATGTTTAAGTTTTTGCAGATCCAGATACTTCCTAATATCTACTTGTGCATCCGATTTAAGCGAGTGATAGTCTTCCAATAGTGAAGCTGACTCGTTGTCCAGAGTTTCGTTTTTCAGAAACATTGGACCTTCGCCTTCTAAGAGCCATGTATGGCTGAGTGAGAATTTGGCTTGCAGCGACAATGCTACTGTGATTGGAATACGCGAGCCTTTAAGGTAGCGCGTAATATTAGAATGAGAAATCCCCAATCTTTTGGAAATTTCAATTTGTTTAACGCCCAAGGTGGTAATGAATAGTTTGAGTCGCTCTGTCATGGTTATGACCTCTTAATATGAGTGATAGTTATATTGTTAAATAATTAAAAGCACAGACCTACTTTATTAATAAACAGTGCTGATTTATAATACTGAAAGATTAATTTATATTTGAATAATTAATTTAAGTGAAAAAAAACAATTTTTTTTCACTTGGTTCTATTTTTATAAAACACCTTAATTTTAGCTTAGCTTAACGAGGTGTAAGCGGTAAACCCGTAATAATCAGGTAATTTTTGTATAAAATGCGTATAGCTCTATAAATTTATTGTGATGCCAATATTGTAAAATATTCTCAGCCAATGACTTTTTCGTCCAGAAATTCTAGACGATTAAACTATGTTTATGAAATTAGTGTGTAGAGGATAAGCAAATATTTCTTCATTGGGCAACGGCGGGGGTGCTAAAATGGACTGCTGTGTCGCTTGTACAAGCTTTTACAGCATTCACAATAGTTTTCAATGTATGTTCCGGTGTTTCAGGTATGACACCGTGTCCCAAATTCACTATCCACTGTGGGTGTTTGTTGAAAAAACGAAGGTATGTCATTAAGTACTTGGATAATTGCGGTTCACTGAACTTAAGCGGATATGCTGGAGGAATATTCCCTTGCAGAACAGTAGGAACAACTCCATCCGCGTTTGTCAGTGCTGTGAGCGCAGCATCAAGTGTGACATGATGATCAATGCCAATGGCATCAAATGCATGAACGGGAAGCTTGGCATAATTGGAAAAACCAAGCGGAAAATAAATAACAGGTACGTGACGACGGATTTCATGGCTGATGCGTAGGATATAGGGGAGCACCGCACTGAGATAGCGGTTACCAGCAAGCAAGCCCGCTCCGCTTTCAAAAATTTGAAACGCGTCAATGCCGTTTGCTATTTGCAAGCGAGCATATTCGATGGTACTGACGCAGAGGTGCTCCATCCATGCCTTAAACGTGTCGGGATTACGTTCAATAAATGTTAAGGCTTTGCGAAAGTTTCCGCCCTGTCCTTCAAAAAGGTAGAGAAACATCGTTAGGGGGCCGCCGCAAAACCCAATGAGTGGAACCGTGGGGGCTGCTTTTTTAGTAAGCTGCAGCGTCTGCGCTAAGGCGTTGAGCGCGGGATGTTCACTTTGATAGGGATGGGCGCGCGGGGAGGCCTTGCTTGCGCAGAGTGCTGGACTGAGCAACGGACTTAGGGGTTTGCGCGCATTGCCGAAGGTGAGGTTAAAGCCCATGGCTTCAGCCAGCACCAGAATATCTGAAAAGACAATGGCGGCATCTACGCCCAATTCAGCTACTGGCAGTAAGGTGATTTTGGCAGCCAGTTCAGGGGTCCTGATTAGCGTTTGGAAATCGTACTTGGCTTTAAGCGTGCGATACGACCTCAGACAGCGCCCGGCTTGCCGCATGAACCACACGGGCGGGCGCGGCGTGCTTTCTTTACGCAGAACTTTTAATAAAAGCGAGTCTGTTGCAGGGGACATTGTGGTTATTTTCTATTGCCTGTTCTGTAGGGCTTGAAAAGAGCTTGGAAGCTGTGGTTGCTGATATCCTTTTGGTATATTCCATAAAAGCATCGCGGCTAATGGTACTTCGTCTGGGCGATTGCCGTTTAAAATTGCCTTTGCTAACTACCAGGATATATTCATGTGTATCGCGCAGGGTGGGATTGTGGCAGATTGCCCCAGGCACAGGAATTGCCTGCACTGGCGCCCTTAGTCCAAATAATTTCGCCGCGCATGGAGTCGCCTAAGTCGTTAGTTAGCTCTAGTACATAGAGATGTAGCGGTATATAAGGTTTGCGTCCAACATTGGCTATGTTCACACAGGCGCGTCCGCCTTGCACCAGGACACGATACGTTTCCTGCAATACCTTCACAAGCAAAGCTACACACTCTTGTAAAGATAAATCGGCTTCATACTCTTTGCCAACGTTATAAGGCGGGGACATGATCATCAAATGTATGCAGTTATCGGGCAGCTGTTGCATGTTGCTGCTGTCCTGCAAATATAGCTTGTTAGTTTCTGTTGGTTCGTTTTTTATGCACTGCGCGTTATCGGGCGGTTTGGCGATGGTACTGTATATTTTGCGTTTGTAAAAAGAGCTGGCATCATGCCCTTCGCGCTTTGTAGCCCCGAATGCAGCTGTTATGGTACGTCCCATAAGTTGTTCCCATCTGGGTCTATAATGCTCTTAGTTAACAGAGAACGCTCTCATACCCCCTACCCCTTTAAACAGGTATTCTTTTTATGCTTTCTATATGGTTTTTTAGAAATTTTTTATGGACACAATTGAAACTGGACCCCTAGATTATATTATAACTTATGAATAGTAAGGTGTTTATCGCTAAGATTTTGCAGTTTAATTAATATTTAAAAATAGGTTTACTCAATAATAAATCAAGCTAGGCTCAATGCCTGTTCCAAATCGCTCAGCAGATCGGAACTTTCTTCAATGCCAATGGAGAGCCGAATAAGTGTTTCACTAATGCCCAGCTCTTTTCTGCCCTTTATTCCCGCTTCAAAGAAGATGGTGGGGGCAACAGGTATAGCCAGCGAACGCGTATCGCCTAAGTGAGTGGCGCGGCGGAAAACTTTTAAGGCGTTCATCAGCTTGTACAAATTGTACTGCGGTTTCAATTCAAATGACAGGATGCCGCCGCCGCGTGTGTACCATTGCAACATACGCGCGTGCTGGGGATGCTGTGGCAGACTGGGATGATGAACGGCGGCTACTTTCGAATGTTTGTTTAAATAAGCAGCAATGCTGTCACTGCTATCGCAAATACGCTGCAAGCGTAAAGCCATTGTTTCCATGCCCAGCGCGATAGTGGCAGCGGCTTGCGGGGAAAGCACACTTCCCATATCGCGCATGCCGCGTTTACGCAACTGTGTGAAGACAGGTATAGCCGTGTCGCGATATTGCGAGAGAATGCCGGGATCCTGCTCCCAAGCATAATTGCCCAGCTCTGTAAGCGCCCCGCCTAAGGCGGCTGCATGTCCGCCAATGTACTTGCTGAGCGAATGGTGGGCAAAGGTAAAACCCAATGTCTTTGGTTTGAAATAATACGGAGTGGTGATGGTGTTATCGGCAATGGTGATGAGCTTCGCTGCTTCCGCTAACTCTTGGATGCCCGCCAGATCGGGAATGATGGTCAGTGGGTTGGCGATGGTTTCAAAAAAGAGTATGCGCGTCTCTTTGCGCAGTTTGGCGGCAATATTCGCTTTTGTACTCATATCGACCAGCTCAACATCAATCCCCACGCGCCTGAGTGTTTGAAAGAGATTGACCGTATTGCCAAAAATGTGTTTGCTCGCCAGTATATGCTCGCCCTTTCTCAGCAAAACAAGCAAGGGCAGTAAAATAGCCGCCATACCCGTTGCCATGCAGAGCGTCGCTGTACCCTCTTCTAAGAGAGTCAAACGTTTTTCTAAGCTACTGACGGTAGGCGAATTTGAGCGCGCATAGGTATAAGTTTGGCTGCGCCCCTGAAACGCGTCAATGAGCTCTTCTACTTTTGAATAGGTGTAGGTTACAGAAGGTTGTATTGGAGTGTGGACTCCGCCATCAGTGCTGCTCTGCGCGGGGGGACTGTGCAGAATTTGTGTTGTAAAACCCTGATGGATGACGTTTGTTTGGGAAGCTGTTGGTTTCATATGGAGACAAACATGAACTATTGTCTAAGCTTTGCGTGCTCTGAAACATACTTGTTTGCAAAAGAATGTTGTTCAATGCCTTATTAATAACGATAGGCTTCGTTTTTGTACGGTCCATTAATTGGAACGTTGATGTACTGTGCCTGTTTTGCTGTGAGCTCTTCCAACTCTACCGAAAGATGCGCCAAGTGTAAACGTGCTACTTTTTCATCTAAACTTTTGGCTAAGCGATAAACACGATTTTTATATTTTTTGGGGTGCTGAAAGAGTTCTAATTGCGCTAAGATCTGATTTGTGAATGAATTTGACATCACCAGCGATGGATGTCCCGTGGCGCACGCTAAATTAACAAGTCGTCCTTCAGCTAAGAGGATCAATTCCTTTCCAGCTTCTGTAGTATAAAGCTCAACTTGTGGTTTAATCGTGATTTTGTTTGCACCGTAGAGTTCATTCAACTTAGCGGTATTGATCTCATTATCGAAATGACCGATGTTTGCAAGAATTGCCTTATCTTTCATTTTGCTAAAATGCCGTTCATTGACAACATTGCAGTTGCCGGTTGCGGTGATAACAATATCGGCTTGTTTGATGGCATTGTCCATACGCATGACTGGAAATCCGTCCATCACAGCCTGTAAGGCACAGATAGGATCAATTTCTGTTACAATGACACGTGCACCCGCGCCGCTCAGCGATTGTGCAGAGCCTTTGCCAACGTCGCCATAACCCGCCACAATGGCAACCTTACCAGCCAGCATAATGTCTGTGGCGCGGCGAATGGCATCGACTAACGATTCACGGCAGCCATATTTGTTATCGAACTTTGACTTAGTGACAGAATCGTTCACGTTGATAGCGGGCAGGGGCAAGGTGCCGTTTTTAACGCGCTCAGTGAGGCGCATGACCCCTGTTGTCGTTTCTTCACTAATGCCCTTAATATGGGGAACCAGGTGGGGATAACGGTCTAGCACCATATTGGTGAGGTCACCGCCATCGTCGAGGATCATATTGAGCGGCTGTTTGTTTTCGCCAAAAAAGAGTGTTTGTTCGATGCACCAGTCAAACTCAGCTTCCGTCATGCCCTTCCAGGCAAAAACTGGAATACCGCGTGCAGCCATGGCTGCGGCAGCATGATCTTGTGTGGAAAAAATATTGCAGGACGACCAACGGACTTCAGCACCCAGCGAACGCAGTGTTTCAATCAAAACAGCGGTTTGAATGGTCATATGCAAACACCCGGCAATACGCGCGCCTTTAAGCGGTGTTTGTCCGGCGTGCTCCTGACGCAATGCCATCAGTCCAGGCATTTCTGCCTCGGCGAGGTGAATTTCATTACGTCCCCATTCAGCCAGTTTGATGTCTTTTACCTTGTGACTGAGCGGAGCAGTCTTTGCTGGGGCAATGGTTTGTGTTTCTAGGGTCATGATATTTTCCTTTGTTAAGCTGTGGCTGTTAAGCTTTTTATTTTTTTATGGCTGCTTTTATGGCTGCTACTTTGTTTAATTGTTCCCAGGGATAAGCGGGATTGGTGAAATGTCCGTAATTAGCTGTTTGCTCGTAAGACCAGCCCTTTGGTGTGTGTAAGTTTAACGCATTGATGATGGCAGCGGGTCTGAAGTCAAAGATGTTGCGATCATTTAACAGGCTTTCAATGGCTTCTTCTGCAGTGTTTGCCGTTCCATACGTATTCACATTGATTGAAATAGGATGTGAGATGCCAATGGCATAAGCGACCTGAATTTCACACTGACTGGCAAGCCCTGCGGCTACTATGTTTTTGGCTGCATAACGCGCGTAGTAGGCTGCTGAGCGATCAACTTTTGAGGGGTCTTTACCTGAAAAGGCACCGCCGCCGTGCGCACCCATACCGCCATAGGTATCGACAATAATCTTGCGCCCGGTAAGCCCGGCGTCGCCATGCGGCCCGCCGATCACAAATTTACCTGTTGGATTGATGTAAAACTGCGTATTGGCAGTGATGAGCTGACTGCCTGCAAAGAAGTTTTTTATTTCTTTTGTGAGTACTGCCTCTAGCTCCACGCGTTCAATGTCATCGCTTTGGTGCGAGAGCACGATGCTTGTGATGGCAGCTGGTTTGCCGTTTTGATAACGTACGGAGACTTGTGATTTGGCATCGGGACGCAAGAACCTAATGGCGCCATTGTGCCGTAGCTTTGAAAAGTGTTTTAATAAATTATGGCTGTAACTCAGGGAAAGCGGCAGATAATCATTGCTTTCATCGGTGGCATAACCAAACATGATGCCCTGATCTCCTGCACCTAATTCATCGTTTTGCTCCACACCCTGCGCTATTTCCGGCGATTGTTTATGTAGCTTATTGATGTACTCAAAATCCTTATAATAAAAGAGGTACTCAGGTTTGTTGTAACCAATATCCTTGACCACGCGGCGGGCGATAGCTTCTGGTTTGATGCTATCCCAGCCTTGCGCACGGATTTCACCGCAGTTGATGACTAAATTTGTCGTGACCATGGTTTCACAGGCAATTCGCGCCCTTGGATCACGTGCCAACGCGGCGTCTAAAATAGCGTCTGAAATACGATCACAGATCTTATCGGGATGTCCCTCAGATACGGATTCGGAAGTAAAAATATGTTCTCGGCTTAGTTTGCTCATGTTGCTTGTCCAAAGCTAATAGTAAGTACGGCATTAAGGGTTAAATTTCCACGAGTGACGAAGTATTTATTTATTAGTATATCATAATGTATCAATTAGCGTATCATAATATTAAGCAGCCTTATTCAAAGCTTGTTTGTATAAAAACTGATTTTTATCAGTTTTTAAATGTTATAATTCTAAGCTGCTCATTTGGTGTGACTGTTCTTGTCAGTGTTTACATGAAGCACTTAGCTTTTAATTTTGCAGCCTTTAAGCAGGTGAGCAATAATGACTTATTAAGAAATTATTGTGACTTATTAAGAAATTATTGATTGGATTGTTTTGTGATCACTATGAAAAAAATTAATGTTACAAACCCTGTTGTAGAAATAGATGGCGATGAAATGACACGCGTCATTTGGCAACTGATCAAAGAAAAATTTATTCATCCGTACTTGGATATTGAGCTGAAGTATTACGACCTGGGAATACTAAGCAGGGATAAGACTGATGATCAGATTACGATTGATGCTGCTGAGGCCATCAAACAATACAAAGTAGGCATCAAGTGTGCGACCATCACTCCCGATGAGACACGTGTGCAGGAATTTTCACTCAAACGCATGTATCGTTCGCCTAATGGCACCATTAGAAATATCCTCGGCGGAACGGTTTTTCGTGAGCCTATTATGATTAATAATGTTCCACGGCTTGTCTCGGGGTGGAAAAAACCGATTTGTATCGGTCGGCATGCTTTTGGCGATCAATATCGTGCAACCGATATTTTGGTGGAGAAGGGCGGTAAACTCAAACTAAGTGTTGAAACAGCTGATGGACAGCTGCAAACACACGATGTTTACACGTTCACGGATAGCGGCGGCATTGCTTTGGCTATGTATAATACCGATGTATCCATTCGCGCATTTGCGCGCGCTTCATTTAATCAAGCCTTGGCAAAAGGCTGGCCGCTTTATCTTTCCACAAAAAACACCATCCTCAAAGCTTACGATGGCCGTTTTAAAGATATTTTTGCCGAAGTGTACGAGCAAGAATTTAAAACTAAAATGGAAGCACAAGGCCTCAGTTATGAACATCGCCTCATTGATGACATGGTGGCAGCCTGCTTAAAGTGGGAAGGCGGATTTGTCTGGGCTTGTAAAAATTACGATGGTGACGTACAGTCGGACACGGTGGCACAGGGGTTCGGCTCATTGGGGCTGATGACATCCACATTGATCACTCCAGAAGGCGATATCATGGAGAGCGAGGCTGCCCATGGTACCGTCACACGCCATTATCGCAATCACCAACAAGGAAAAATGACTTCTACCAACTCCATTGCTTCCATTTTTGCATGGACGCGTGGGCTTGCCTTTCGTGGTAAATTGGACAATAACGCGGCATTACAGACATTCGCTGAAAAATTGGAACAAGCCTGTATTCAAACTGTAGAGGCAGGCAAAATGACGAAAGATTTAGCATTGCTTATCCATGGTGCAGAGCTTAAGTCGGAGCACTATCTTAGCACGGAGGCTTACATGGACGCCGTATTGAGCACTTTTAAAGGGCTGCGCCAATGAGCTTAGCGGTGTACGGTCGCACTGAAAATAAGAGTTTTATGCGCGGCATTTACCTGCTTGTTTTGATAGTTTTAGTCAGTTTACAAGCTTGCGGCAGCGGCAATGATGAACGCTATCGTTATTATACCACCACTAACTTAGAACCTACGTCGCTGGAGCTTTCAGTAGCAGACAGCCTGCTCAGTGGGCTAACCATGCCCGGCAAGCTGGAAGCATTGCAATGGGAACTGCCGCAGGAATGGAAAACTGTTGAGGCAAGCGGTGTGCGTTTTGCCAACTTTCGCTCTGTTGCCACTAGCGTTGAAACAACGATAGTGAGTTTTCCGGGTGATGTGGGCACATTGCAAGCTAATGTTGAGCGGTGGCTTAGGCAGATGGAAGCACAGGTATCGCCAACTCTGCTTAATCAGTACCTGACGCAGCTTATGCCTGCCAGTAATGATCAGGGAATGCGATATGTGAAAATAGATTTAATGGAATTTGCCGCGCAACCGGGCAGTACAGCCATTATTGCAGTAATCCTCAGGATTGGTGGGCAGAGTGTTTTTATCAAAATGCAAGGCACGCAGCGGCTCTTGACGCGCGAACGCGCTAACTTTGATGTTTTGCTGGCATCATTGCAGCTGAGCGTTTAGGTTGTGCATCCGCGGCAGCTCAACATGTTATTAATGCTTGTTTGCGTTTGGTACGCTGCAAGGTTTTTTTAAACAGGGAAGACTACGTCTATTGCGGGCAATGAGCTCGTAAACTTGATCACGCAGGCTTGGTTGAATGATGCCTGCTTTTGATGTTTTGCTTGGATCATTGCGGCTGAGCGTTTAGGTCGTGCATCCGCGGCAGCTCAACATGTTACTAATGTTTGTTTGCGTTTGGCACATTGCAAGGTTTTTTTAAACAGGGAAGACTACGTCTATTGCGGGCAATGAGCTCGTAAACTTGATCACGCAGACTTGGATGAATGATGCCTGCTTTTGATGTTTTGCTTGGATCATTGCGGCTGAGCGTTTAGGTCGTGCATCCGCGGCAGCTCAACATGTTATTAATGCTTGTTTGCGTTTGGTACGTTGCAAGTATTTTTTAAACAGGGAAGACTACGTCTATTGCGGGCAATGAGCTCGTAAACTTGATCGCGCAGGCTTGGAGGCATGATGCCTGCTTTTGATGTTTTGCTTGGATCATTGCGGCTGAGCGTTTAGGTTGTGCATCCGCGGCAGCTCAACATGTTACTAATGCTTGTTTGCGTTTGGTACGTTGCAAGTGTTTTTTAAACAGGGAAGACTACGTCTATTACGGGCAATGAGCTCGTAAACTTGATCGCACAGGCTTGGCTGAATGATGCCTGCTTTTGATGTTTTGCTGGCATCATTGCAGCTGAGCGTTTAGGTTGTGCATCCGCGGCAGCTCAACATGTTATTAATGCTTGTTTGCGTTTGGTACGCTGCAAGGTTTTTTTAAACAGGGAAGACTACGTCTATTGCGGGCAATGATATCGTAAACTTGATCACGCAGGCTTGGCTGAATGATGCCTGCTTTTGATGTTTTGCTTGGATCATTGCGGCTGAGCGTTTAGGTTGTGCATCCGCGGCAGCTCAACATGTTACTAATGTTTGTTTGCGTTTGGCACATTGCAAGGTTTTTTTAAACGGGAAAGACTACGTCTATTGCGGGCAATGAGCTCGTAAACTTGATCACGCAGACTTGGATGAATGATGCCTGCTTTTGATGTTTTGCTTGCATCATTGCGGCTGAGCGTTTAGGTCGTGCATCCGCGGCAGCTCAACATGTTACTAATACTTGTTTGCGTTTGGCACATTGCAAGGTTTTTTTAAACGGGAAAGACTACGTCTATTGCGGGCAATGATATCGTAAACTTGATCACGCAGGCTTGAAGGAATGATGCCTGCTGCACGCGCAAAGATCTTCCACCATCCGCCCAGCTCGGTCAGGGCAGCTAAGACCGCTGTACTTTTGGTACGCAGCAGTGAATGTTTACGAAAGACAAGTGTTTGCAATTCCTGCGTTGGCAGTCCCAAGCTTTTCAGTACTTCGTGACCTTCGGGACTTTGCAATGCCGCATAACTAAGCCGTCTTTTAAGATCACGTTTGCTGAAAAACTGGACACTGCTTTGACAAAGCCCGCAATCACTGTCGAAAAAAAGGACAGCAGCTTGAGTGGTTTTACTGGAACGGCGGGTCATTTTGTGTTGTTTTATTTGTCATATAACAGCAAATATTCAGTTCACTGCAGCTAAAGATGCTCAATCATAATATAATATGTTTTATGATTAAAAGCAGAAGCTTTTTACTTTTTATTGTGAAAGCCTGAGCACTCAATGGAGCAGCAATCGCAGCCGTCACTTCCAGGTGACACCCCGCTCAATACACGTGTTAATACTGAAAGTGCCGTGAGGCATTTTTTCAGCACCATTACTCTGCAAAAGCTGTTAAAGCAGCTCAGTAGTTTGAACTTGACAGTAATGGCATTGTTTATGCTGTTTTTACTGACACTTCTGGGCACCTTTTATCAGGTGGAGCATGGGCTGTATGCTGCACAACAACGTTTTTTCTATTCATGGGGGTTTCTGCTCTTCGGATTTATTCCTTTTTTAGGTGCAAAAACTGTGCTGGGTGTAATGACGGTCAATTTGCTTGCATCGAGTCTTGTGCGTTATAAATTTGAGCCGAAAAAATACGGGATTTTGCTGATTCATTACGGGCTTAGCTTTTTTTTGGTGGCGTCATTCATTGCCCATTATTTTGTGCGTGAGGCTTATGTTGCTTTGAATGAGGGCGAAAGTACTGGCGCGGCTTATGATCATTATGAATCGGAAATTGCTTTATGGGCTGAAACCACTAATGCCAGCGGGCAAATTGAGCGTTCTATGGCAACGTTTGCTGCTGCTGCCATTGTCCCCGGTCAACCCATTGAACTAAGGGTTCCAGGACACGATGAAATGATTCGCCTTGTCCCCAAGTATTATTATCCGCATGCACGGCCAGCATCCTTTGGTGAAGCCGATGTGAAAAGTGTAAGTGGATTGACGGCATTGGTTTATGCTCCCCCGCCTAAAAAACGCGAGCAAACTTTCCCCGGTGCGCTTTTTACATTGGAAACTGATTATCCACTGAATGTGGATAATGAGAAAAACAATCCCCTGCAAGCTGCAAGGGATGATGTTTTCAGCGCTAAGCTATTGCTCTGGGAGGCTGACCCTATTCCTTATGTTCTCACAATGCCCGAAGCTACATTGTATTTGCGCTTGCAACGGAAGCAGTACCCCTTGCCGTTTATTGTGAAGTTAAACGATTTTATCAAAGAAGATTATTATGGAACAAAACAGGCAAAAAATTACGAAAGTCATGTTGAACTTTTGCGCGGCGATGTGCTTCAGGAAAGTCGTATTTATATGAACAACCCCTTGCGTACCGATTATTATACGTTTTTTCAAGCATCATTTGCTCAGGATGCTCAAGGCAATGAGCGCTCTATTTTTGCAGTGGTCTACAATACCGGTTACTGGGTACCTTATGTTGCAAGTTTGGTGATTGTCCTGGGATTATGTGTGCATTTCATTGTTATGTTTGTTATTCGCATACGCCAGACTGCAATTCAGCAGCGCGGGGCAACCGCAATGTAGCGTTTGCCCATGCAAAAGTCACTAACTAACAGCATTAAGCTCATGACGTGCAAGGTCACAGTAGTTGCCGCTATGCGTAGCGCTGCATTTACAATAACGCTGCTAAAAGCAGCGGTGGTGGTGTTGTTTGCTGTTGTACAGGTTGAAAGCCTTTCTGCTGTTGTATTAGCGGCACAGACAGCCCCGACAACGGAAGCGCAAAAGCAACGTTCAAATAGCGATTTTTCCTATTTTAGGGTCAAGCGTCCTGACAAAACAAAAACCGCAGCAGAAATTGCGCAAACCTTGACGCAAGATGCCAGTATGTTGCCTTACTTGGATGTTAGTGCGCTCCACAACATTTTACTGCATGATGGCGGGCGTGTACAGCCATTTACAGCTTATGCACGGAATACATTGCTCAGCTTTAATGGCAGGTCGACGTTTAAAACTGCCGATGGCAAACACTACGATGCAACGGCATGGTTGGCACATACCATTTTTGAACCTGAGCTGGCGTTTACCGCGCGTGTGTTTAGGTTGACATATTTAGATGTGTTAAGCGCGCTGGGGTTGACGCCGCATAAGAGCAAACGTTATTCTTTTAAGGAACTCAGTCAGAGCGTCAATGAGCTGAAGCGTTTGGCTGAGTTTGCTCAAAGCAAACAAGCAACCCAGCGCAGTTCCTTTGATAAGGAAGTATTGCGATTGTATGAGAACTATTTATTGTATTATCAGCTACTCAGCTCATTTGTTTATGCCTTGCCCAGCGAAACCTTTGCCATTCCAGCATCGGAGGTGCGTACACTTTTAGGGCTCAACCCGCAACGCGTACAATTCTCTTATTTAGAACTGATGGAAGTGAGCGAACAGCTTCAAAATATCAGTACTGCAGCTGTGGAAAAACCGCAGGCAGAGCTCAGTTCGGAAGAACGTATCATCATCACATTGGCGCAGCGTTATCAAAGTTTTCCGCGCAGCTTTGCCGATGTGCCGTTTCGCTTTTTTCCATCGTATTCCCATGGCGAGGAACGCTGGTTTTCTCCATGGCAACTTTTTTTGGTAAACGCTTGGGAAAATCTTGTTGCGAAAGAAATTGCTGCGCTTAAGGCAATTGTCAGCGCTTATCGCAATGGTGACCAGGCAGGACTGGACGAGGCTGCCGCCGTTTATAAGGCGTATATTCAAGCAAAATTGCAGCCGCAAAGTATTGCCACACGTGCTGACTGGGAATGGCGATATTATCAGCTGGATCCATTTTATCGTTCCAGTATTCTTTACGGGCTTGCATTCTTAACAATGTTAGGTTTTTTTGCTTTTCCGGGACGCCGCAATGTACAGCGGCGTTTGAAACAAGTAGCAGGCAGCTTCATGTTTATTGCCTTAGTGTTGACATTGGGCGGGATCATCATGCGCATGGTGATCACAAACAGACCGCCCATTACCAATTTATTCTCCACATTCACCTTTGTTGCATTGATAACAGCACTTGGCGGGTTGATTTTGGAGCGTTATGAACGCGGCGGGGTAGGCTTGGTCGCAGGTGCTTTGGGAGCAACGCTCCTGCTCTTGACTTCTAATTATTTTGCGATGGAGGGCGATACATTACACGTTTTAGTAGCAGTCCTCAGAAGTAATTTTTGGTTGACACTGCATGTTATCGCCATTAATTTAGGATATGCCGGCATAGTGCTTTCGGGATTGATTGCTCATGTATATTTGCTGAAGCGTATTTATTACGAATATTTGTTTAAACGGGCTGCTGTGAAGCCCAGCTCAGCAGCAGCAACATCAGCACTGATTGCTGATAAACGTGCCAAGTTGCGGCAAGTGCTTAAGTTAGTTTATGGCGCCCAGGCTTTTGGACTTATTTTCTCAGTTTTTGGCACCATTCTGGGGGGGGTTTGGGCTGATCAATCCTGGGGACGCTTTTGGGGCTGGGATCCAAAAGAAAATGGTTCACTGCTGATTGTTCTTTGGAGTGCTATTTTATTTCATAGCAAATTTGGCGGATTGGTCCGGGATTTGGGTTTTACTGTGGGCGCGGTCATGGGCATTGTGGTGGTCATGTTTGCCTGGTTTGGCATTAATCTCTTAGGGGTGGGGCTGCATTCTTATGGATTTACTGAGGGCATTGCTTATCCGTTGATACTTTATATATTCCTACAGTTTACAGTGTTATTTTTCTTGATCTATTTTATTAAGCTTAGTGAACGAATGCGATTGCTCAGCCAGCAGTCCTGAACTAGGGTGCTGGCTGTCTTTAAATAAAGACCTGGCACTTATTTCCATGGTTTTATCAATTCGCAAGAGCTGAGGGTTGTTCAGCTCTTGCATTGCAGGTATGTTTATGAATTTACTCGTGCCGCTCAGCGAGTTTGTCCAATACTTTAGAGCTTTTTTGCGTAGAGACTTCAACTGGGTCGTTTATTTGTACACGGCACTCTTCTTAACTGTAGCCATAATACTGAATTACCGTTATGCTGTTCTGATAACACTCTTGAATAACCACAGCGGAAGCGGCTTGGGGTTTGTTTATGGTTGTCTATTTTTTGGCATAGCCTATTATGGAGTAGCCATTCCTAAACTGCTGTTTGCCGGGAGGTGGCGGCAGCTGTTGACATTTGCCTTTTATGTGCGAACAGGACTGCTTGTCTGTTTGGTCGCTTACGTTGTTTTTTCTAATACATACGATTGGCTGGTGGCACTGACTAACCAATTTTCGTTAGTGTACACAAAACGCGAGTTGTATTATGTTTTTTATAACCTTTCACATATAAAATTTTTTTTGTTTTGGACTTTCGGCAGTTTGATTTTTTATGTGCTGACACCGGTGTATTGGAAAAAACCGCTGTTTTATGGACTAACGTTTCGCCGCTTCAATTTTCGCCTTTATCTTACATTGTTTGCGTTTATGCTGCCCCTGCTGTACATGGCTTCCTTGCAAGCTGCGTTTTTAAGCACATATCCGATCTTAAAACTCAAACAAAAAGAAGTTTTATTTAATCTCAGTGCGTTTCAACTATTGTTATTGTTTGAATTCATTTATTCCTTAGCTTTTGTGGGCACAGAGGTTGTTTTCCGCGGAGCCTTTGTATTGGGCTTGCGCGATATGCTCGATGAACATGCCGTCCTTCCTATGGCTTCCATTTACTGTTTTATTCACTTTAATAAACCGCTTTTGGAAGCATTGAGCTCAATTTTCGGTGGATATGTCCTGGGAGTGTTGGTACTGGCTACATATAATGTTATCGGTGGAATTCTTATTCACGTTGGCATTGCCTGGGCGATGGATTTTCTTTCTTTATGGCGTAAAGGGTTCCAATTTGAGCTGGCAGGATAAATTGCTTTTATCGCGCGATTATTAATTTTTTACCAGCTGGTTGCCAAAATAATGATATAATTATCTATTAGATTTTATGTTTTTTAGCGGTAAAAGCTGATGATTATAGCAGAAATAAAAGGTAAACAATATTCCCTCGAAGCGGGTAAGGCGGTTGAAGTTGACCACATTGCGGAGCCTGTTGGCAGTGCTGTGAGCGATATTAAAGTCCTTTATTACAATGACGGAGCAGGTGAGATACTTATCGGCAAGCCGTATTTAGAGAATATTAAAGTGGAAGCGGCTATTGCTGCAGTGACGCGCGGCAAGAAGTTGCGTTCAGTGCGTTATCGCCCGCGCGGCGGTATTCGCAAGGTGCATGGACATCGTCAGGATTACACATTGGTAAACGTCACGAAAATTGACAAGCTTCCATCAGCTGTTGCAGCAGCGGTGGTACAAGCGTAAGCAAAGATGATTCATGCCGAGCTGGAATTATTGACCACTGAGCGTGTGCAGGGCTGTATCATTGCCATTGCATCAAAAGGACATGCTGAGACTCAGCTCGGCGATGAAACTGCCCGCAGTGTCTGTGCCGCTGTTTCAGCATTGGAACAGCAGTTTTTTCACGCTTTACGCGAGCTGGCGCCACTGGGACAGACGCCTGAGTGTGAAATGAAAGCGGGAGCTTTTGCATTTCGTGTACCCAAACAAGTGGAAGTGACGGCGCTTTCAGCTCACACTGTTACGGTTTGGCATACACTTTCGCAAGCTTTGTTGATTGGCTACAAGCTTATTGCGCTTAGTCATAACAAACATTTTAAGCTGAGCTGGAAACAACAGCAGTTTTTGTCGGCTTCAAACTCAGCCGCTTAGCTTGATCGTCCTAAATTCTTCATGTTTTAAGTTTTAATTTTTTCTTAACGAGAGGTAGCCATGTCCAGTAAAAAGGGAAAAAGTTCCACAAATAACCTGCGCGATAGTAATCCTAAATATCTGGGGGTGAAACGTTTTGGCGGTGAGCATGTCACGGGTGGTGCAATCATTGTGCGTCAACGCGGCACACGCTTTTATCCCAAACACAACGTAGGCCTAGGGCGTGACCATACACTATTTGCACTGAAAGCAGGTACGGTGAGCTTTGAAAAAAGCCGCAATAAGTGCTGGGTAAGTGTCGAACCAAGCACCGCTTAACAGGGGCTGAGCACTGAGTGGGTGCTTCATTTTATGAAAACTTATGCCGTTAAGGCGTATCTTTCTGCACAGGCACTTCCGCAAACAGCAGAGCTGGCTTACGCGCTGGCAGGGGTGGCGGCGGCACAGGCGCCGCTGGATGCAGCGGCAGTGGCGATGGTGCAAAATCGTATCATTGACAATGCTGCAGTAGCGCTTGCAGCCATTAATGATCGTCCTGTTGCGGTTGCGCGCAGCATGGCACTGCGGCATCCTCCGCTAGCTACGCAGGGCGCGGCTATTATGGGCGTGCCTGCGCATACCCTGGTTTCAGCCGAGTGGGCTGCTTGGGCTAACGGTACTGCTGTGCGGCAGTTGGATTATCACGATACATTTCTAGCGCATGATTATTCGCATCCCGCCGATAACATCCCGCCGCTGCTTGCCGTGGCGCAAAATTTGCGGGAACGTGCCTGCACCGGCACTCAGCTCATTCGCGCAATTCTCAGTGCTTATGAAATTCAGGTGGCACTGGTAAAAGGTATTTCACTTCATGCCCATGCTATTGATCACATTGCCCACTTAGGGGTCAGTGCGGCGGCGGGTTTGGGGACTTTGCTGCAGCTCCCGCAACCGCTTATTTATCAGGCACTTCAGCAGGCGCTGCATGTCACCATCACCACACGCCAGTCGCGCAAAGGATTAATTTCATCATGGAAAGCTTACGCGCCCGCCCATGCAGGCAAGCTGGCGATTGAAGCTGTTGATCGTTGTGCACGCGGTGAAGGCGCTCCCAGTCCCATTTATGAAGGCGAGGATAGTGTGATCGCCAAAATCCTCGGCGGCATGGACGCCACCTACACCATAATGCTGCCTGCAGCCGATGAGCCGCTTAAAGGCATTCTTGAAACGTACACAAAGGCGCATTCGGCAGAATATCAATCGCAAGCCATTATTGATCTGGCATTTGAAATTCGTACTGCCGGTATTGATTTAACGGCTATTAAAGAGCTTGTTATTCATACTTCCCACCATACGCATAAGGTTATTGGCACGGGCTCGGGCGATCCTCAGAAATTTGACCCCAAAGCCTCACGTGAAACCTTGGATCATTCGCTCATGTATATTTTTGCGGTAGCATTGGAGGACGGCAGCTGGCATCACGTTGATTCCTATACTCCCGAACGCGCAGCGCGTTCCAGTACACTTGCCTTATGGCGAAAGATCAGTACACGCGAGGATGCACACTGGACAAAACTTTATCATGCCACCGACTCCGCTAAAAAAGCTTTTGGCGCGCGCGTGGAACTGAAATTTACTGATGGCAACACACGGTTTTTCGCGAAAACAGTAGCAGACGCCCATCCAAATGGCAAAGCTCCGTTTACACGTGACGATTATATTCGTAAGTTTAAAATGCTCAGTGCTGAGCTGATCACAGCAGCGGAGCAAGAGCGTTTTATCGAAACGGTCTTGCGGCTGGAGCAACTGAGTGGAACGGAGTTATTGGAACTGAATGTGCCCATTCCAGCAGCCAAGCTGCGTTCAGCGCCGCCCGTCAAACAGAGTATTTTTGGCTGAGCGGACAGGGTGAGCTGCCCAGAGTGTTAATGCAGAGGAACAGGTTATGTTATTCAATCCTATTGAACCTGCTGCCAAACGGTTAGCACTCAGAAAACAACTAACCGATAAAAAACTACTGCGTTTTCCCGGTGCTTATGCGCCGCTTATTGCTATGGCTATTGAGCGCATTGGCTTTGAGGGCGTTTATATTTCTGGCGCGGTGATGGCCAATGACTTGGGGTACCCGGACATTGGGCTTGTGGGTTTGGAGCAGCTGGCGCTGCGCAGCGCGCAGATTGCACGCGTGACGCGGCTGCCGGTTTTGGCGGATATTGATACCGGTTTTGGCGAAAGTATGAATGTTGCGCGTACGGTGCAGCTGATGGAAGAAGCAGGTGTAGCGGGTGTGCATTTGGAAGATCAGACACATCCCAAACGCTGCGGGCATTTGGATAATAAGGAATTGGTCAGTATTGAAACAATGCAGCGTAAAATTGCCGCGGGGTTGCGTGCCAAACGCGATCAGAATTTTCTTTTGATGATCCGCAGCGATGCACGTAATGTGGAAGGCTTGGACGGAATGCTGAAACGTGTGAAAGCTTATACAGCTGCCGGTGCCGATGCCATCTTTGCAGAAGCACTGCAGAATGTGGATGAATTTGCCGCGGTGCGCGCTGCTACTGAGCTGCCACTACTTGCCAATATGACCGAATTTGGCAAGAGTCCGCTTCTGCAGGTCGCTGAACTGGAACGCTTGGGCTACAATATGGTAATCTACCCTGTGACCACACAACGGCTGGCGGTAAAGAGCGTTGAACAAGGATTGCAAACACTTTTTACACAAGGCTCGCAAAAAAATATTCTGGAGCTCATGCAGACACGGAAAGAACTTTATGAGTTGGTGCGTTATCAGGATTACGATGTGTTTGATAAGAGTATTTATAACATTGGCATTGACACCTTGGAGCGTAAACGTCAGACGGATGTAGCCGCTTCTGAAAAAATATGATGATATGAGGCAAGGCAGTAGGGCATGACAGCAGAACTTGATATAAAAAAAGGTCTTCAGGGGGTAATAGCCGATACCAGCGCGGTATCACAAGTGATCCCTGAAACCAGTACCTTAACCTATCGCGGTTACACAGTAGGCAATTTATGCGAGCAGACTTCATTTGAGGAAGTGTGTTATCTTTTGTTGTACAATGAATTGCCGACAGCGTCCCAGCTTAAGCTTTTTATGGAAAAGGAACGTGCGGCACGTGAGCTGCCGCACGGGCTGATGAACATGCTGGAGCAATTGCCGCGCACCTGTCATCCGATGGATAGCGTACGCAGTTTTGTAAGTTTATATGCGCTTTACGATGAAACGCTGAGCGCAGACATGCACGCCTTCACTGAGGACATGGTCATCCGCCTCTTAGGCGCAACACCTGTTTTTGTAGCGTGGGATTTGGCGCGTCGTAGTGGCCGGCAGTTCACCGCAGCCAATGCAGAACTTTCATTCAGCGCTAATTTTTTTAACATGGCTTTTGGTAGTTTACCGGCAGCAGAAGTGGTGCGCGCGTTTGATGTTTCTCTCATTCTTTATGCTGAACACAGTTTCAATGCTTCCACCTTTACCAGTCGTGTGATCACCAGTACGCAATCCGATTATTACAGTGCGATAACAGGTGCCATTGCTGCCTTGAAGGGACCCTTGCATGGTGGTGCCAATGAGGCAGTGATGAAAATGTTTCAGACAATTTTACAGACCGTGGGGCTTGGTGGCGCTGAACAATGGATTCGTGACGCGTTGGCGTGTAAAACCCGGATTATGGGGTTTGGTCATCGCGTGTACCGCACGGGAGATTCGCGTGTGCCTACGATGGAGCAGCATTTTTTTAACGTTGCACAGGTGAAGCAGGATACTGAGCTGGTTAAACTTTATAAGACAGTTGCAGACGTGGTTGTGGCGGAGAAGGGCATTCATCCTAATTTAGATTATCCCTCAGCGCCTGCGTATTACCTGATGGGTTTTATGATCGATTTTTTCACACCTATTTTTGTGATGAGCCGCATTGCCGGTTGGTCAGCGCATATTATAGAACAGCGTGCCGCCAATCGCCTGATCCGCCCCATTTGCGCCTACACGGGTCCTGCGCGCAGAGCGGTTGTTCCCATAGCTAAGCGTTCCTGACGATGGCTGCGAACAACGCCCGCGGCACTCAGGCTGATTGTTTCAATTTTTTTAACGAAGCTTGCATGAAGGTGCCTCATGGTAAGCTCACATAAGCCGTTTTTGCTTGTGGGGATGGTAGAATTAATGTATGGCGGAATGGACTAAGCGAGTATTGTATCAGATAAAAAAATACCGTTGGTGGATTTGTTATGGGGGTATTTATATTTTTGCGATTTTTCTTATAAGTCTAGGGGTACATTGGATAGCTTTAAGATTTTCTGAAGAACAAAGAGCTACAATTTATTTTTTTGCTAATATACTTTTACCGATAATCGCTTCTTTAGTCACAATTGTTTTTACTGCACGCAGAGAATATAATTTAAAAAAATCTCATGATGAAGAGATTAAGGGGCGGAAAAAAAAACTTGAGGAAGAGACTGAGGCTTGGGAAAAGACACTTGAAGAACTTAGTATTAGTACTGTGAACTCATATCTTAGGAAGATTGTAGGAAACTTACCCCCACAAGGGGAACAAGGTAATGAATTTGGAGCTAATGAAAGAATCTGTATCTATAAGTATGTCCCTAAAAAGAGTCCTGAAAAAGATATTTTTAAGTGTGTGGGGCGTCATTCGGGTAATGGAGCTTTTCTTAAACTTGTTGATAGAGATTATTCTCGCAGCCAAGGATTTATCTCAAACATATATGATCGAAAGAATAGGGATTGGGAAGAAGATAAAGCTTTTCCACATATTTCAGATGAAAGCAGGAGTCGCATAAGACAATGGCAAGACGGAGAGGCGGATAACAGGACAGAAGATGACATTGTTGCGCTTGACAGCTATCAGGAATATATTAAAGAAAAATATCGCATTCCGCAGGATGTTTATAAAAGCTTTCGTATGAATGCTGAGCATATGATTGCTAAGCAATTATGGGATTCTGACAAGAAAATACTTGTTGGTGTGATTGTATTTGAAAGTTGCCACAAAAATTTTCTTTCATTAGAAAGTATACAAAATGCTTGTACGGAAAATGATATACAATATATAATTAATTTGATGTAAGCGATTACTCAGTTTGTATCAGTTAATAGCTGAAGGTAATGATAACAATGGTAACAGTTACAAAAAGCCCAACGATTCTTATAGATGTTATAGCCTATATTTGTGAAAAGTATCCCTATGCGGAGGATCTTTCCAAAGCAAAGCTAACAAAAATAATTTACTTGGCAGATTGGAAGTCAGCTAAGGATAGAGGCAGGCAGATTACGGATATAAAATGGCACTATAATCATTATGGGCCTTATGTGGATGAGGTGGTGGATGTGATCACTGAGCACCAGGAGCTCTTTAAGCTTGGCCGCGGTACGAATGTTTATGGCGGTGTGCGTGAGCTTGTGGGACTAAAAAAAGCGGCGAATTACGATCGCAAATATAAACAATTAAAATCGCAAGAAGACAAGGATGATTTGTGTGAAGTTATTACTAAGAGTGTAAATTTACATTGGATTAAATTTATTAAGTTAGTCTATTCATCGTACCCAATTAGAGTTTCTGAGCGTTATGCCCATCTTGACTTGCCAGCTTTAGCTCAAAAATATAAAGAGCTTAAAAGTAAGCCGCATTTTGAGCTTATTGCTGATAACATTTAACCGCTCAGCTGTAATGTTATAGGGTTGTTCGCTTGTATGAAGCTCAAGTTCACTAAGCACTGCGTGGAGCGAAGCTTGTTATGAAACAAAGCCCACTCCACGCCGCTTAGCCGCACTCAATCAGAGTTATTGTTCAGTGCCCAAACACTTAGCGAAACATCCGTGAAATTTGATGCGCTAGTTGTTTGATGGCATACTCAACATAATCATCCTGCTCGATGCGTTTTTTTAGCTTGGCGATCCTTTTGGGATCGATCTTGACAGCTATTTTCATGGTTCACGTCCTTATGGTTGTCACAACGTCCTTGTTGATGGAGACTAAGAGAAAAACGAATGTTTGCGCAATATT
The DNA here is from genome assembly GCA_965249715.1 of Spirochaetota bacterium. Classification (GTDB taxonomy): domain Bacteria; phylum Spirochaetota; class UBA12135; order COTS27; family COTS27; genus COTS27. The sequence goes on from CBDFMP010000047.1 coordinate 157,982, forward strand.
TCACCCCGCGCACTAAGGCTTCATTATAGAACTTCATGAGCTTGTCAGTTATGGGCTGCTTAAAGGTAAACGGGTTCATTGTGAGTGAAGATCTGCTTGAAATGTTTCAGGGCAATTTGTGGCTGCTGTGCTGCAGCACAGCGCTCAGCAATGGGCGTAAAGAGTATTAAATCATAACGGATAAAATAAGCTTGCAGCTCTGGATGTTCGCTTAAATATTGTTCAGTAGCCTGCATCATGCGTTTCTGTTGCGATGCCATAAAAAGCGTACTGGGTGCCTGCTCAGGACCAAGTCGCCGATATTTGACTTCAATAAATATTAGTAATTGGTAGGGGGCAACAGCAATTAGATCAATTTCTTTATGGCGTGCATAGTAATTTCTCGCAATGACCAAGTACCCATGGAGGTGAAGATATTCATTGGCAAGTTGTTCATAATGGCGGCCAAGCGATTTTCTTTTGTTTGGCGTTGTCGTGGAAGGGGCTACGCTGTTGTGCCTTGCAGGATCGCTGAAGTTTGCGGCAGCGGACATGAAAAAACCTTGGACAGCGATTACGATGAATGCCACTTGCATGGACAGGTGGGGATAACTTTTAATTGTGTTGCGAAATTTGACTGTAAACGATGCGAATGAGTTTATAACGCAGTTGGGGTTTGTCAAGCAATGCTATAACTTTTAAGGTTTCTTCCGCCAGATTAATGGTCTCAGTTCTGCTGCTGTTACCGCGTTTGGGTTGTGTGATCAACTCTATAATAGGACGCTTGGGGTAGCGGTACGTTGCCTTGATGCTAATGCCTATTTGTTGATTATCAAGCATGAGCACTTCGCCCGGTGGAAAAAAAGAATTGACAGAAAAAAAATTTTTAAGGATAGTTTCATCGTAACGTTCTTTATGTTTTAAGAGTAAGAGCATAGCATTGGTGGGCAGGGCAGGGGGGCGAAATGATTTCAGAAATTCCGATGTCAGGTAAACATATTCGTGCGCCAATGTCAGTATTTGTGCCACGGGCGTAATTGTCTGGGTGCCTATGCCCAATGCCCCGCTTTTGTCTAAATATTCATGGTGTGTGAGTACAAGATAAATGAGCTCTTTGGAGGCTTTCATTTCTTTTTGCAGGATTTGACAACTGAGTTTGACGTGAAAAGCCAGCTGCTCAGTTAAGTCCAATGGGAAATTATATTTGTCTTTTGAATATGCGGAAGCCTGCTCCATGACCGTTTTTTCTGATTTGCGCTGGAAGCCAATGTCTGCGAAACAGGCAGCATAAAAAAGCTGTTTCAGCTCATCCTGCTTCAAGTTCATACGCGTTCCCAACATGATGGCATTAAATGCGGTTAAGAGCGCAACACCCTCATAAGTACTGGAATTCACATCAGTATTCACATAAAAGGAAAAATAATTATTGGGGTTTTGATAAAAATTCAAGAGTTTTGTGAAGTACTTGTCATAATTCGGCATATTCAGCTTATAACTAAGCTGGACAGCTTCATAAAATTCTTTCAACTCGGCAAGGAATTCGCGCGTGAAATCACGAAACCCCTTGATTTGCTCATTGAAATAAAGGCTGAACTTTTTTTCACTTTGTGTATAGCTTTTGATATAAAAATCTTCTAACTTCCATTTTTTGAGTAGTTGCAGATCTTCTGTTGTTGGCGTCATCCCCTTCTCTAAGAAGATCAAATCCTTGTCAATAAACAAATTCTCTGTTACCTGTTCGCCGGGGTTGAGTGCACTCAGCTTGATCGTATCATTTTTGGGAGACATTGTTTGTTGTTTCTCTCAATTTATTTGTGGTGCTGAGTTTCACTTGTTATTTGACGGAAATATTATGATCCCGTATGCAACAAGTAGTTTTTCATACACGCCCGCCCATACAAGCCCCCGCCAATAGGTAAGGTACTGCGTGTAAAGGACTGCGATATAGTTCAGGCAGGTTGTTTTGTGCAAAACTTGGACTCGGTAGGGTTAAGCTTCTTCACGGTTGTCAGGACATGGCGTGTATGGTGAGTGGGATGATCGGAAATAAGCTGCCATCCTTGACGCGTTGTTTGATTGATAATGACAGGTCCCAGCAAGTTAACGGTGGGGTCGGCTTCTTCCTCGCGTTGGGTGACAATAGCAAAGTCATGTGTATAAGGCGAAGGCGCATCACAGCTTAGTGTGTAGTCCTTAAAACATTCCTGGGGACGCACTAAGACAAAACAGAGTGTTTCATCGGATAATGCCTGCAGGAAATAAAACAATGAATGCTGAGCAGTTTTAAGCAGCAGGTAATGTTTGATGTCCTCAAAGCCAAGCAGACCTTGCGGGAAATGGATAATGTCTTCTGGGGTGTAGGCTAGCTTGCCTAGTTTGGCGCTTGTGAGCATGGAGGGGGTTTGCTGAGAGGTGAGCATAATTATCAATAAAGCTGAATAGGATTAATTTTTAAATGGTTGACAAACGGTTTCCTGAAGCTCCAAGTAAGCTTAAAGGAAATCTAAAAGTGTTGTCTCAAGCAGCCGTGAGGCAGTTTGAAGTGTGATGCGATGGAGATAGTTCCATTCGTTAAAAGCTGTTGCCGCTGTGGCAATATCGGCATCCTCATTGGCTGAGCGCCGTTCAATGACCGTTTGACGTTCATTTGCAAGCGCTTGTTTGGTTAGCTGAGTGCGTGTGGTGAGTGCTGATAATTTTGCCTGTCCTTTCACAAGGTTATCCAAGCCGCGTGTGATGCCGCCCAAGTGAAGGCCGCCCAGCTCGCGCAGCTGATTGTCAAGCAGCGCGTCACGCAGGCGGATCACGCGATCAAAAATAGAACCATCAGTCGCTAAGACATTAGCACTGAGGTTATCGTAAGGGACATTACCGGGGGCATCGGCTTTTAGAAAGCCAAGTTGTCTGAGGAGGGTTCCGCCCTTCAGATCTTCAAGCGCTATTTTATGCGGATAATTGCTTTCAATGGCCAGTGCCAGCTCCCCACTTGGCAATTCTTGTGAAAATGCTGTCACTGTGGGAATCTTTGTATTAATGGTTTCGGCGATAATGGCTAAATTATCCCCTGCGTTTAGTTGTACGGTAAAACCGTCAATGCGGATAGTGGCGGTTTCGGGATTGATAAAATTGCGGCTGTCACGGCGTGGGATGAGCGTTTCCTGGTCAGCCCAGAAGATCTCACTGCCATTGGCTAAGATGCGTGCATTGTCATTATCGCCAATCTGCACAATATGCGGGCGATAGTCGCCTTCATAGCTCACATGATTGATCAGCGGGCGTCCCAATTCTGTTTGAAAGGCTGTTGTTGTTTTGAACGGCGCCACAATGTCCTTAGACCCTGCAAAAAGGTACTTAGCTTCATGCTGACTGTTTGCCAGAGTGACCAGCTGCTTTAGCATTTCTTCTACCTCTAGGGCAATATTATGGCGATCGCTGCGCGTGAGCGGACCATTGGCTGCTTGCAGCGTCAATTCACGGACGCGGCGCACTACATCGTTTGCGCTGCTCAGCTGGTCGTGGGCAATGCGTAAACGCGTATTGACTTCCGCTATATTCTCCGTATAACGTTCCAACTGATTCAGGCGAATACGACTGTACAGACTGGTAATGGTTTTAAGCGGCGCGTCACTGGGGCGACTGAACTGTTTGCCGGTGATCAGCTGGCGTTGCGTCTTCACAACGCCCTGATTATTGCGCATCATGTTGTGAATATTGGATTGTTTGAGCTGCAGGTTGGATATTCTCATTTCAGTTTCCTGTATGTCTTGTTATGTCAGCGGGATGTTATCCTACTTGGGTGAGTAAAATTTCCAAAAGTTCGTCCATCACTTTTACAATGCGTGCACTTGCTTGATAGCCCTGCTGGTAGGCTATCATATTGGCAAGCTCCTCGTCAATATTGACGCCGGAAACAGCTTGGCGCATGGCTTGCAGCGCTTGAAGACTGGCATTGTATTTTTCAATTTCAATAGTCGCGGCTTTGCCGCTGCTGCCCAATGCTATAATATTAGCTGTATAATATTCATTGAGTGTGCGGCGATTGTCAAAAAGCGTATTGTCAAAACGCAGCCTGGCAATAGCTGCTGCACTGAAGCTATCTCTGCTTCCATGTGCCAGCTCGGGCCCTGGTGTGATGTCATAATTGCTGCCGCCGCGTGCGGCAATGAGTCCACCATCGTCGCGCAAGTCTTCACGGACGCGCACCCATGCGGAAGGATGCTGCAGGGGGGTTCGTTCAAATGTGGCGGTGTCGGCTAATTGTTCGCTGGCTGTTGGATTGGTGCTGGTGAAGGGAACGTTGCTGTCGCGGAGAACGGCGCTGATGGATGTAAGGAAGCTGCCCGTGTCTTCCAGATACGGAAGTGCAAAAGCATAACGCGGGGTTTCCGAATAACTTTTAATGACCAGCTTACTTTCAAAGTTTAAGTAGGCGTTCACGCCAGCCTCACTATTATTAATCCGCGTCATGAGTGAAGCAATGGTTTCATCTGCACGATAGACCAGCTGCACGGTGCGCAGACCAGCGTTTCCCGTCCCTGCATTAGCATTAGCCTTGGCATTGGCATGTTGGAATGTCAGGACGCCCTCAGCGCCAATAACAGCGTCTGCCGCTAAGGGGGTTCCACCAGTCACTTTGAAAAGCAATGTACTATCTACGACTCCATCTTGTGTGGTGTCAAAACTGCCATTGCCATTGACGCCCGGGTAGGCTGTTGCAAAAAAATTGCCGCCGTTTGCTCCGTAAAGGTTAAAACTTTTGTTATGAATTTCATTGACAGCGGACGAGAGATTGACGGTCAGTGTGTCCAGCTGGTTAATTTCCTGAGGAATTATTTCATCGCGTAAGCTAAGGTTGGCTAGCAGCTCGCCTTCGGCGGGCGTGAATGCTTCCAGGGTATGCTGCCACACATACTTATCAGCATATTTGTCTGTAGTGCCCGGTTGGATCATGATTTGATTGGCAATGTGTCCCTGTACCAGAATATTGCCATTGATAAAGACAAAGGTTTCATCGGCGTCGTTATGGGAGACGCTTACGGCGCTAATACTTGAAAGCTCTTCAATGAACGCATCACGTTTATCCAGCAGGTCATTGGGATGATCGCCTGCAGCCTCGGCGGCTTCAATAAGGTGATTGAGCTCAGCAATGCCTTTGGCAAAATTATTCAGCTGGGATACTTGTTCGTTCAATTTCAGATTGCTTTCCGCTTTCAAGGCGTTGAGCTGGAAAAATTTGTTGCGGATGTCGCGCGTCAGCAACTCGGTGCTTTGGAGGAGCTCTTCACGAACGGCTGGTTCATTGCTTCTGAGACTGAGCGCTTGCCAGCTGTCCCAGAACTTATCCAGCTTTTGCTGCAAATTTTGCTCTTCTAAGGCGTGATAAATGCGTTCGAGCTCTTTGATATTGTTTTGTGTGCCTTCCCAATAGGCGAGGGCGCTTTTTTCTCTAAAAATGCGGGTGTCCAGATAAACATCACGATCGCGGCGCACAGCAACCACTTCGCCGCCTTGTCCCAGTTGTCCAGGGCGTTCCACGCGTGTCAGATCATTGCGGTAAAGCGGATCAATGGTGCCTAAAAACACGCGCTGGCGCGAGTATGTTTCATTATTGCTATTGGCAAGATTGTGCGAAACAACGTTTAACGCCTTGCGGTGTGCGATGAGTGAACGTTTGCCAATTTCTAAACCTAAAAATGTTGATTCCATAATGTTCTTTCCTGAATTTAAGTGGAACGTGAATATCGTTTGAGCAGAGTTTGCTGTTTTTTGCCTGCTTTTGTGTAGCAGGCGCTTTCTGTATAAAAAAACTTCTCGCAACTGAGCTGTAGATCTCTAATGATGCTAATGGTGGTCTTACAATGTTGCTGCCAAACCCCTACAAGTGGTGTGAGCTGCGTGTGAATAGTTGGCGATTGTGTGGTTAGCTGCTGCCGTAACTGTTTCATTAGGGTTTCTTGTGTGTGCAATAAACGATGGAATAAGGCATTGGGAGGTTTTTGCAATAGCTTGTGTTTAAATTTTTCCAAGCGGATGATGCGCTGTAAAAGGCTGTACGGATTGATGAACATTTAAAATAAACTGTGTTGCTAACTGCGGTTTTTGTGAGTTTGTAGTTTTACTCCTATCGCTATCGCTTAGGTTTATCTACGAGTCATCCTGAGAATGATAAAGCGACTTTAGTACTTGGTGACCTAATGGCAGCTTGTTCTAAAATTTACTTAAATTTATAACTGAGTTGTAAGCCATAACACTGCCTAAATAGCCGAAAATTTCATAAAATTTGCATTTTTTTTTTTTTATTGCCCGATTTTGCATAAATTTTTAAGCTGACAGCTTAACTTCTGATAAAATTTATAAGAAAAATTTATGATGAATTTATTTGTATTGAGATGTTTTGTTTATTAAAATTCAGTATTGGCGGTAAGTAGTTTTGTATCATGCAGCATTCACATATTGCTGAACTAAGCGGGTTACGCGTTTTGCTAACTAAATTAGCGTCAGGTGTACTCATAGGAGCACCGCAGTCATTGAAAATGGCGCTGGAACAGTATCCTAAGCTGCTGGGAAAAATTTATAAACCATTGGCAGAGGCGCTGGTACATGCAGTCTTAGCGGCTAGGCAGCGTGGGCAGAATTCTCAGGAAGGCAAAATAGCGCCAGCTCCGCTATTGGTGGGCATTAGCGGGGCACAAGGAACAGGCAAATCTGTGCTTGCAACCATACTGGCTTATTTGCTGAGTACTGGAGCGGGACTACGGACGGCTGTTTTAACATTGGATGATTTTTATCTTAAGAAAGCAGATCGCAACAGGCTTGCAGCCACATTGCATCCGCTTTTTCAGACGCGCGGCGTGCCGGGAACACATGATACGGCACTGCTCATGGAAGTTTGGGGCGCACTCAAACGCGGAAGCCCGCAGCTGTTGGAAGTGCCGATCTTTGCTAAGGGCTTGGATGAGCGCTTAGCGGTCACGCGTAAAATTGAGCTCCCAGTCGAGCTTGTTTTATTGGAAGGTTGGTGTGTGGGGGCACGTGCGCTCAGTACAGCAGAGCTCACAAAACCCATTAATTCACTGGAAAACAGTGAAGATCGCCTCGGCATTTGGCGGCGCACTGTCAATGAGCGCCTTGCTACTCAGTACACGCCCTTGTTCAGTCAGCTGCAATATTTGATCGCCATGCTTCCGCCACGTGCTGACTTTAATCTGATTTTTCAATATCGCATGGAGCAGGAGCAGTGGCTGCCTGCTAAACAGCGGTTATCACGTAAGACGATGTATCGGTTTATAGCGCATTTTGAACGCATTACGCGGCAGCTCTTCAATGACCTGCCCAGACAGGCAGATGCCATTGTCCAGCTGGGAGCCACGCGCGCGGATGCGGAGCTTGTACTAAAGACGGACTGAATGGAAGACAGTTATTTCACTCAAACGCGGAAGCCCGCAGCTGTTGGAAGTGCCGATCTTTGCTAAGGGCTTGGATGAGCGCTTAGCGGTCACGCGTAAAATTGAGCTCCCAGTCGAGCTTGTTTTATTGGAAGGTTGGTGTGTGGGGGCACGTGCGCTCAGTACAGCAGAGCTCACAAAACCCATTAATTCACTGGAAAACAGTGAAGATCGCCTCGGCATTTGGCGGCGCACTGTCAATGAGCGCCTTGCTACTCAGTACACGCCCTTGTTCAGTCAGCTGCAATATTTGATCGCCATGCTTCCGCCACGTGCTGACTTTAAGCAAATTTTTCAATATCGCATGGAGCAGGAGCAGGAGCAGGAGCAGTGGCTGCCTGCTAAACAGCGGTTATCACGTAAGACGATGTATCGGTTTATAGCGCATTTTGAACGCATTACGCGGCAGCTCTTCAATGACCTGCCCAGACAGGCAGATGCCATTGTCCAGCTGGGAGCCACGCGCGCGGATGCGGAGCTTGTACTAAAGACGGACTGAATGGAAGACAGTTATTTCACTAAATTATTGATTTTACCGACAGCCGAAAAACATAAAACAGCACCCATAAAGTAGCTGATCGTGATGCTTCCCAGTGTTGGGAAGACCACAAAAACCAATCCTATCATCACCAGCAGCAGCGATGAGATTTTTTGCCACTGGACGCGCGATAACCGTGCTGGTTTGGCATGCGGACGTTCGTGATCAATCACTCCAGTCGCTTCAGTTGCGGGCGGTTTAAACATACCGACAGCAGAAAGAAATAACAGGCGAATGACAGCCGCAAAGATGATCAGCAGACCAATGATAATTGAGAAGAGCTTGAGTGATAATAGGGCATTTAAAACTAAAAACAGCCCTAACAATCCGTCGAATATAGCCGCAAGCGTGTAACCGATATTGCCTTTTCTGAGCCCCTGTACCAAACTGACAATGCTGATGAGCAAGAAGAAGAAACCGACGAGCGATATCAAACTTTTTATGCTGCCGACAGGATTGATGAATAAAATGCCGCTGAGTAGGAGAAGAATAATAATCTGCAGCAGTTCCCAGGTGATGTCCCAGCTTTTAGTTAAACGCGTACTACGTGATGAGGGAGTTTGTGGTGTTGACATAAACAATGTGTCTCCGTGAATAATGATAACTTAAAAACACTCAAGATGAGTAGGCATTAAGTGCTGCCATAAGGTTTTTACACAAGGCATTGAGCTGAGTGAAACGATTGTTGGTATTATTATCGTACAGCAACAGCTTGCCATATTGAAAGTTGTTGAGTTGTTGTTTGATTTGTTTTAATTTAACGGCTTCTGTACCGGAAAGTTTTATACGTTGTTCCAATTCAGCTTTGGGGAAACGCGCAGCTTTATGGAGGCGCTTTTGGCGTTCGGTGCTGTGACAGCTGACAAAAAGGACGAAGCCATTGCTTTCAGCAAGCAGCTGGTACTCAGCAGCTTGCGGTGCTTCTATAAAAATTACCCCCTCGCAGCCAACGAGTATTTTGCGATAAGTACTGATGATATAGGGACTCATCACAAGCTCAAGGAATTTCAAGTGCGCTTTTGCCACTGAACGCGATGCTGTCAGTATGTGTTTGCGGATCTCAGCTTTACTGGGCTGTGTTTTGAGCTTGAAATGGACTGTCAGTTGTTGTTTCAATGTTGGCAACTTACCGGCAGCTAGCTGTTTGTACAGTGTGTCCACGACCGTATCCAGATTGATATAGTGCGCTTTGATGCGATAGTGTTTGGCGATGAATTTGACGAGCTTGGGAATGATGGTGGATTTGCCCGCGCCAATGCACCCGGTCACAATCACGCGTTGCTGGTTCAGCAGCTTTCTTTCCAGCTGATGTTTGACGGGCAATGGAACAAACGTCGTCACATCGCCGCCATGGAGCGTGATGTTTTTAACCAGGCTGGAAGAAATGTCCTGATAGGCTTCATCGCAGAGCAGGTAAAGCGGTTGTACTTGCTGCAAGCTGGGGCTGAGCTGTGCCTGATAGCCCTTGATAAGACTACGTTCATAGTGGAGCTCTGCTGCATTTCTCAGCCCGCGGATGACGGTAAAAACGCCTTCTGCCAACATGAGTTCATGCAGCATGCCCTGCCAGGCAATAACGGGCGGCGGTGTTGAGCGCCCAATGTTTCGCCAATGTGTGGCAAGCACGTCGCGTGTCAGCTGGGCCCGCAATGTCAATGACAATGTATGCTTTTTGGAGTAGTTATCCAAGACAACCACAGTAAGCTGCTGGTTGCAGAGCCGTTGTGCTTTGGCAATGATATTAATATGTCCGTAAGTAAGCGGATCAGCTGAAATGGGAAAAAGTGCTCGCTCCATGGAAATAGTCAGCTTAAGTGGAAGCCGTTAATTAAAAAAATCGCAGCAATGCGTTATGGTAAGGGGGGGTCTGTTCAAAATGCAGCGTTGCGTGGCTATTTGCAGCTTGCCCGGCAGCGGCGAACTTTTTGCTGCCGCGGCGTTTGGCGATAGGCGTTTTACTGATAAGCAGACTCTCGCAAATAACCCCGCTCAAATGTTGTTTGTTTTCATAAATGAGCAGATTCATGCAATCGGGATGAGCGGCTGTATAAAATGTTTGAAATTGCTCAGTGTTAAGCGGCTGGAAAGCGGCGCTGGGGCTGCTGAGGAGCTGACTGAAAAAGCTTATGGGGGATTTATGGCTCAGGTACTGCTCCTGATTTGTCCGTGTTTGCAGGAAACCACTCAATGTAGCTTGAAACTGCTGATAACGTTTACAAAATTTTACTGGTACGGCGCCTGCTGTTACAGCAACAGTTTTGACAAATGTGACAGTACTGCCCTGCCATTGCAGGTGGACAAAAAGCGTATTCATGGATGGGTCGCAGATGGTCTGAGCGGGCGTTGCAGGTGTTTGCTGGGGATTAAGCGGGATGCTTTGCAGGCGCACGCGTATAGGCGCCTTGCAGGCGGTTTTAATGGACAGATAATGAGTGCATTCTGTTTCCACTTGTTCTACCGTTGTTTCTGCTTTAAGAAAGCGATACGCGTAAAGTGCAGCCATTTCACAAAGCTCATAAGCTTCCTGCATACGGTGACAGGCAACAGCTGGGGGCAGCAGCAGCTGTGGCGGCAGTGTGCTAAGCGGGCTTTTTAACGCTAGGGTTAAGCCTTTTGCGCGGGCTGTGCGCGTTGCTTTTTGTGTTGCCATTTCCAAGGCACTCAGATCGTTTAAGCTGAGCTCAGTACTTGGATAAATGGCTAGCTTTTTATTGCCGTCAGTGGTGGCTGCCGCGGTCTCCAGCATAGCTGAGAACAGTGCAGCATAACTAACCCCCGTCCATACAAGGTTATGTTCAGTGTTGGCGGCGTCTTGACTTGTTTGTGCGTTTAGTGGTGACAGCAGCTTTGTATCATGAGCCACTAAGTTTGTATTGCTTGTATTGCCTGCAACATTGTCCAACAGGAAAAAACAATACACAGCTGATGGCTGTGTTAGCTCTAAATAAAACAATATTCCGCTCAGCTCGCAGGTATGCTGATAATGCTGCCAATACTGCAACTGCTGCGAATATTGCAAGTGCTGCCAGCTGCCAAGGACGCGTCGTAATAGCTGAGGCGCACGGGTGGCGATGAGCATTGGCGGTGGCGGTGATGATGACGGCAGCTGCTTGCTGACGTCTGACACGCTTGCTGATGATGCCATAAAATTTTGTACTGATAACAAGCTGAACCGCTTAATGATAAAGGGGTAGTTTAGGTTTTTTGCTCAGTTAAACGCGCCAGTAAGTAGTCAGCGGCTGCAAGATAAACAAATGACCCCATGCCCATGATGATGCCTGCGGCAAGCGGGGCAACATAAGAATGATGACGAAATGTTTCGCGTTGATAGATATTACTCAGGTGAACTTCTACAATGGGAACTTTGAGCATGCGTAGCGCATCGTGCAGTGCCAGCGATGTGTGTGTCAAGGCACCGGGGTTAATGATGAGCCCTATTAATGCTGTTTCTGTGATTAATTGCTGAATGAAGTCAATGAGCTTGCCTTCATGATTGCTCTGACAGCTTAACACGCTGACGTGTTGGGCGCGTGCGCGTGCGGTCACGGCGGTGATGATGTCGGCAAGTGTTGTTGAGCCGTAGAGCTTGGGCTCGCGTTTGCCCAGTAAATTTAAATTCGGGCCATTGATGATTGCTAATTTCATGGAACAAATTACCTTATGAATAATGGTACAGCTGCAATAATAGTACAGTACTGCCATTAATCCAGTGCTTAGGATTATACTATGAATAAGTTAGTGCTGCAAACACTGGCGCAGCATCATGACTGGACCAGTACTTGGGGTGTTTTAAAGTGTGCGCAAATAACGAATGACAAGGGCTGCTGCTGCAGCCACTTCATTGTAAAGATGCAGCGCTTGTTGGTGGCGTAACTGTTCGAATGTTTGTCGATTTTCTATGCCGGGCGCGGAGAAATCAATATCGCTGATTTTTGCAGCTCCATAATAGCTTGTTGGAGACGCTGCCTGAGCCGCTGGGGTGTTTGTTGTGTTGGCTGCTGTGATGTTGGTGGGTGTAACAACGGCTGCGAGTAAGCTTAGCGGCATTTTGGGCTGCTGCCCGATAGCGGTCAATGCGTTCAATCACGGTTTTTGTCGCTTGCACACCATGACTGGACCAGTACTTGGGGTGTTTTAAAGTGTGCGCAAATAACGAATGACAAGGGCTGCTGCTGCAGCCACTTCATTGTAAAGATGCAGCGCTTGTTGGTGGCGCAACTGTTCGGATGTTTGCTGATTTTCTATGCCGGGCGCGGAGAAATCAATATCGCTAATTTTTGCAGCTCCATAATAGCTTGTTGGAGACGCCGCCTGAGCCGCTGGGGTGTTTTAGAGTGTGCGCAAATAACGAATGACAAGGGCTGCTGCTGCAGCCACTTCATTGTAAAGGTGCAGCGCTTGTTGGTGGCGCAACTGTTCGAATGTTTGTCGATTTTCTGTGCCGGGCGCGGAGAAATCAATATCGCTGATTTGATGAAGTGTCTTTTGCATGACGATTGCCACGAATTCTTTTTCAATCGCTGGTTTTTGCAGCTCCATAATAGCTTGTTGGAGACGCTGCCTGAGCCGCTGGGGTGTTTTAGAGTGTGCGCAAATAACGAATGACAAGGGCTGCTGCTGCAGCCACTTCATTGTAAAGATGCAGCGCTTGTTGGTGGCGTAACTGTTCGGATGTTTGCTGATTTTCTGTGACGGGCGCGGAGAAATCAATATCGCTGATTTGATGAAGTGTCTTTTGCATGACGATTGCTACGAATTCTTTTTCAATCGCTGGTTTTTGCAGCTCCATAATAGCTTGTTGGAGACGCTGCCTGAGCTGACGGGGTGTTTTAGAGTGTGCGCAAATAACGAATGACAAGGGCTGCAGCTGCAGCCACTTCATTGTAAAGGTGCAGCGCTTGTTGGTGGCGCAACTGTTCGGATGTTTGCTGATTTTCTGTGACGGGCGCGGAGAAATCAATATCGCTGATTTGATGAAGTGTCTTTTGCATGACGATTGCCACGAATTCTTTTTCAATCGCTGGTTTTTGCAGCTCCATAATAGCTTGTTGGAGACGCTGCCTGAGCTGACGGGGTGTTTGTTGTGCTGGCTGCTGTGATGCTGGTGGGTGTAACAGGCTGCGAGTAAGCTTAGCGGCATTTTGGGCTGCTGCCCGATAGCGTTCAATGCGTTCAATCACGGTTTTTGTCGCTTGTTTAAACTTCTCCATGCGCTGTGGAAATTCTGCTGCCGCGCTGCCGTGACTCTTGTGATAACTTGCAACGGTGTCCTGCAGCCGCTTTCTGAACGCTGATTTATCGATGTTTGTTTGTGCATGCTTTTTTATGAATGCCGCTAATGGCAGATAGGGAATTCCACTCAAGGGTTGTGCGCGGAGTGAGTTATGATAAAGTGGGAAACTGAGTCCGCTGCTGTTCTCTTCAAACCAGCGTTTATAAAGCTGCATGGCAGCATCTGTGTAAGCTTGTTTGCCGGCACGTGTGTGCACGGGAACAACGTCCTTGCCGCGCATTATTGCGAAGATGCGCGTTTCAAAGTTATCGAGACGTTTGATTGAGGCAAACCAATGTTCTTCATGAAAAGCGCCGCGCAGGTGATAACGTTCGCGTGAGTATGCCAGATCAATGCCCGCCAATGCCACAGCACAGGGCGCGCTGTGTTTTGCTAGCTCAAAGGCAACGGTGGCAACCGAGCCCCCCACTTTCAATATTCCCTTGCTGCCAAAGAATCCGCATAAGTAGGCATAGTACGGAGAAAAGTTATCAAACATGAAACACAGCGGAAATTTTTTCAGCGCGTGTTTGCTGATGGATGGTTCGGCTACAAGGGCTGTTTGTGCGGCTGCCTGCGGAGCGGCAGTTTCCAAGTATTTTGCATTTTTCTTCTGTGGATCAATAGAAACTACAATGTCTGCATGAATGCCGTACTGCTGGAGCGTGGTGTAAGCCGTATCGACGGCGATGATGATAACGTTATTCTGGTGCTGTTTGAGGATTGAAAAATCATCTTCCAAGGATGGTGCTGCTCCTGTAATGACCAGCGGCAATGTCTGCAGCAGTTCTGTAAGCTGTGTACTGGGAACGGCGTCTATAATGAAAGCTGTATTTTTGATGAGGTTCCGCAGCCATAATTGTTCAAACCGCGCAAAGGTAGCGCGATTGATCGCTTTTTCTTCTTGCACAATGCTGACAGCTGCCTGTGTTTGCTGATAAAATGTACTTGCAAGCTGCACTTCACGGGTGTTGGCATAAAAACGAATACGTTTAGTGGAATGCTGTTTGAAGATATTGGTGAGTTCCTGTCTAAACTTGCTGTCAGCGGCATTGGGTGGGGGCAGGGGTGCTGACGCCGCTGCTGCTTGCAGCAGCGGCGTTTGCCAGAAGCTGTAGAATAAGGGTGGTGACGCTTTTATGCGGGCACTTATGGTTTTAGCCTTTAGCTGTTGAAGACTGAATTTGAGTAATTCTTCAGTTTGACAGATCAGCAGGATAGCTGTTTTGGGGTAGTGGATGAAAGCTTCGCGGATAAGAGCAATATTGCCGGCACCCAGGATCATAATGAGTGTGGGCAGCTCTGTTGCTGTTTTTAATCCTGTTTCAGCGGGGGATAATCTGCTTAAAATGCGCGCGGCTTCTGCTTGCGGTGAGTATTTACTGGATAAATAAATGTTTTTGCCCGTCAGCTCTTTGCAGTAAATAACCGCTGTGGGATCGTCTGCCAGCTGAGCAGGCTGTGTATGGTAGGGACCTTTAAAAGACACAGGTTAGGGGAGTTCTGAAGTCCTGCAATGATTTAGGGAACGGAGAATGTTAAGTTTATTTGCATATTACCATCAATGTCTGTAGTGGGTGGAGGAATTTGTTGGGTCACATAACCTTTACCAATGAGTTGGTATGAAATATGGTAGTCTCGTTGTGCATTAACCAAAATTAACGTGTCCAGCCAATTCAATGTTTGTCGCAGGGAAAGTCCCTTGAAATTTGGAACGCTTCGTGTGGAGCTAAGTGAAGGCAGCGGCGATGCCGTTGTAAACTGGGGAGTTTGTCCCCCGCTGACAGCAGCTTGCAATGTGGGTAACGCAAAAGTGGCAGGTATCAAATGTTCATGACGACGTTCATCATTGAGTTGATAGCTGCGCATAACATCGTCTAAAATCTCAGCAAACAACGGCGCGGCACTGCGTCCGCCATGGTAGTCATAGGTAGGGTTCATAATAAGCACTAAAACCACAAACTGCGGATCACTTGCGGGATACCCACCGGCAAAAATGGAATGATATTTGTTCTTATAATATCCGCCTGTACGGGTGTTGGCAATTTGACTGGTACTGGTTTTGCCAAAGACTTTTTTATAACCGCCCTTTTGCGCGGCGCTGCCAGTACTGGCGGCGCTGACGCTATGGCTTAATAACTTGCGAACTTTGGCAGTGGTGGCGGCTTGCAGAACTCGTGTTCGTGAGCGGCGTGCAAGTGTACTTGTGTGGGTGGGGATAGAATCTTCATAATAATGCAGTGTCTCCACCAGACGCGGCACTTGGCGGATGCCGTCTGTGACGACAGTCGTGAAGGTATTGATCAGCTGAAGCGGAGTGACGCCAATGCCTTGCCCTATGACGCTGGTGGCTTTTGTGCGAAGTCCCCAGTCTATCAAGGGCGGTAAAATACCGCGTTCTTCACCGGGCAGATCAATGCCTGTAGCCGTACCAATTCCTAAATTTGCCAGATAACTCCGTATTTCCTGTTTCGGGACAGCTTCCATAAGCGCAATCATTCCAGCATTGCAGGAATAACTGATAATATCGTTCATGGAAACGTCGCCGTGTGTATCGGTGCAGTTAATGACCTCGCCATTGGGCAATTCGTAAAATCCCTCGCAATGGTGAACCGTTGCATCAAGGTCTAAATCGGGGTTGTTTTCCAATAAATAGGCCATGAACAATATTTTAAAAATAGACCCCGGTTCAATGATACTGCTGATCGCTATATTGCGGAATTGCTGTGGTTTTGCGGCGGTGAAATGATTGGGATTGAAATTCGGATATATGCTGAGTGCACGGATCAACCGTGTTTTTGTGTCTTGTACAATGATCACGCCCGCTTCTGCTGTCTTAGCGATAACAGTTGCCTGCAGTTTTTGTGCAAGCTGAGTTTGTAGCTGTTTATCAATCGCTAATTTCATGCGGATATTCTCGCCTGTTGCTGTTCCTACAAATGCCGAAAGGTGTTTTTCATAATATTGTTCTAACCCGGCAAGACCGTGTTCATCGTGTCCCACAAAACCCAGGGTATGAGCAAGTAATGTGCCGTTTGGATACACACGGCGCAGCACGCGATCGGTTAAAAAATGCGGCGCTTTTAATTCATAAAGCAACTTGGCTTGTGATTTGTCTGCAAACCGTTTTAACAGCGTGACGCGATCGTTATATAACTTGGCACTCAGCTGAGCAGGATTTATTTCAATGAGCTCAGCAATGCGTGTGACAGAGCTTTCATTGAGCGGCAGCTGTTCCCGCCCATTGAGGTAAAGGTTGTACAAATAGCTGCTGTATGCAAGGGGGTAGTTATTGCGATCCATGATCATTCCGCGTTGCGTATTGGGCAGCAGCGCGTAACGTTCAGGGCGTGGGAGACTAGTCTTAGTGGCGGATGCTGCTGGCTTGAGGAGTGCAAGTGGCGATAGCTGGTGCTCATTTATTGCCAGATAAAAACTGCGACTCAACAACCCCAACAAACAGAAGATGAAAATACAGGCAATGATATTAAGTTTACTGGTTTTCATGCTCAGGTACGCGTCAATTTGTTGTTCGTGAAGCTTAATTTGATATGAGTTGATAAAGGCTTGTACTCAACCGGGCACGTGAGTTAGTGTGTACATGCTTCCTTGCAGGCTGCTTTCTTTCACGCTGAACCATAAACTTCCGTAAGGATTAATGCGTTTGGTTTGTGTATTGAGTGCACGGAATGGAACATGTGTCATTTCACCATGCCAATAGCCTATGAGCATGGCTGTTTTGCCCGCCATGGCGGCATGGACAGCGTTTTGCGCAATGCGTGAGCAAAAGACGCGATCAAAACAGTTGGGACGTGATGAACGAATATAATAACTGGGATCCAGATATTTGAGTGAAATTGGAAATTGGCGCTTTTGAAACTCCTGCTCAATGGTTTGTTTCAGAAATATGCCGATGTCTGCAAGAACCTTATTACCGGAGGCATCGTGCTGCACCTTGTTTTTCTGCTGAGGAATCAATTCTGAACCAGCTCCTTCTGCCACAACAATGACAGCATAACCATTGTTTTGCAGGTGTTTGTGAATATAGGGAATAATGCCATTTTTGCCTTTTAATTTAAAGCGAACTTCTGGGATTAGGCATAAATTGACCACACCTGTGGACATTGTGGCATGGGCGGCAATGTATCCCGAATGGCGTCCCATCACTTTTACCAAGCCAATACCGTTTTTATGTCCGCGGGCTTCTTCATGAGCGGCCATGATCGTGTCGCTTGCTTTTTCAACGGCAGTTTCAAACCCGAATGAGGTGATGACATAAGGAATATCGTTATCGATGGTCTTAGGGATGCCAATGATGCTAATGGGCAGTTTGCGTTTTTTCAGCTCTTCAGCAATGCGTTGCGCACCGCGCATGGTGCCGTCACCGCCGATGGCAAAAAGAATATTCAATTTTTGACGAACGAGGCTATCCACAATTTCCTCAGCAGGGGGGGTGCCGCGTGAGGTGCCTAAGATAGTACCGCCTAAGAAGTGAATATCGCGCAGTTTCTCGGGCGTAAGCGCGATGGCTTGTGTTTTGGTTTTTCCAAGTCCGCGGTAGCCAAATTGGATGCCTTTAATGTTTTTGACGTCGTAGCGGTTCCATAACTGTCTGACAAGACCATAAATGATTGAGTTCATGCCCGGACAGAGACCGCCGCAGGTGATGATGCCTACATTTGTGCGTTTGGGGTTGAAAAAGATATTTTCACGCGGTCCCGATTTTTCAAAAGAACAGGTTGTCAATGGACTGCCGGACGCACCTTGTTTAAAGAATTCGGCACGAACGTTCAGCATCACACGTTCTGTGTTATTGATGAAGTTTTGTTTTTCAGTAAGCGGACTTCTTAGCTTGGGAACGCCAACACTTTCTACAGCAAAATTGCGTTCGTCTTTGGCAGGCTGCGATGATGAGAATGGATGCATGCAGGTTAGGATGTTGAAAATGGCTGATGTTTGAAAGAATAAATTTCTATTTAGTGTCGGTTGATCATTCTAAGCGATAAAGTGTTTTCAAACCGCCGTATAAACAATCACTGCTAATGTTATTGCTTTTCACTTTATGCCCCCAAAATTATACCGATAACTAACATGATACACAATGTTATCCATAGTATTTGCAATATTCGCATTGGCTGCAAACATAATGCCAAAAGAGGTTACTGATGATCGGGCGCAATAAAAACCTGAGTATGGCTTCAAAAGCAGAACACCCTTTGTTTTATCGTTATATTGTTTCGCTGACAAAACGACGATTGTTTTTGTTGTCATTTGCAACAGTAACAACCGTAGCGGGGGTTTTTTTAAGCGGCTTTTTTTTAGGCGCTGTTTACAATGGGGCGGAGGCAGCTTATTCGGAGACTGAGTCCCTGGCGTTGCCTGCAGAAACTTTGCCAGTGAATACTGCCGATGGCATGCCGCAAAGTACTGAAGCTGAACCTACTGATGTATTCAACAACTTGATCACAAGCAGCGATCCTGTCAATGCTCCCAGTACTTTTAATACCAATGATCTGGTATTTGAAAACATACTTTCGGATGAACAGCTGGCACAGGAATTCGCTAAAACCAATAATGATCTTCCTCCAAGCAAACAAAACGCTGTCGCTGCCAAACGATCATCAAAATTGTCTAGCAGACAAACAACACCAACCACCGGCACGCGCTCAGCTGTGCCTGCTGGTGGCAAACAAGCTAAAACAGCTGTCACTAAGTCTGTTAACCCAACTAAACAAAAGCCTCATGTAACAAGGTCCATTAAAACGCCTGCCGTTCAGACAGAATATATTAAAGGTGTTTCCGATGTGAATGCACTGAATAAACAACGGGCAGCTTTGTACGAAGAATATCCTGTTTCAACAAAAACTTATTATTATCTTCAGCTCATGACCACAAGCGAAGTGGCTAAGGGACGTGTTTTTATAGAAAAATTACGCAACGAAGGTTTTGCCAGTAAATTAGAAGAAAGTGTTGTAAACGAAACATCACATTATGTTATTTTAATTGGGTTATACAAAGATAAGCTGCAGGCGAAAAAACATCTCATGCGTTTTCAGACGGCAGCTCGTTATGGAGGAGCTTTTAAGGACGCATTCATTCGTCCGTACAAACTTGCGCCAGTTTCTGCAGCCAGCTCAAACATTACAAGCTCTTTGTGAATAACAGCTTAACGGGCACTGCCATAAGTTATCAACATCGCTTGCAGCTGCGGGTTTATTACGGTGATACCGATGCAGGCGGTGTGGTTTATTATGCCACCTACGGACATTATTTTGAACGCGGCAGAACAGAACTGCTGCGCGCGCTGGATTGCTCCCCCCATGTACTGATGAAAAACTACCACTTGCTTTTGCCTGTCATAAGCTTAAATGTGCGTTATCATCGTCCCGCCTATTATGAAGATCAGCTCACCTTGGTCACGGAGCTCAACATGCCTACGCCGCTGCGTTTGCAATATGATTATAAACTTTTCAGAAGTAAGGCTCCCTTGGTGGCAGCAGGCAGCAGCCCGTCGGAGCGCCCGGCAGCTTTAACAAATTCAGCAGCTTGGGAATTAATTACCAGTGGAAGGACTGTCAATGTGCCCGTTACCGCACAAACAATGCGCCCGCGCCGATTGCCTGCAGAATTGATGACACAGCTGCGGCAAGCCGCCACGCGTTATTGCGGTAGTTTTCATCGGTGATCAAGTTGTCTATTGAAATAAAGAGACTCATGCTTTGCAGCTCTTGTTTGAGTAGTTGAATAGTATAACGCAGGTCTAAGGTGTTGCGCTTGCGACTGAGCTATTCCGTGACGGTTTGCGCGGCACTGCCATCCATGACAGGGTGAAGTTTGTCGGCATCAAGAAATGTGTACTGCAATGTGTGGGCAAAAGTAAAAAACGGATTGCCTACAGAATTGATGACACAGCTGCAGCAAGCCGCCACGCGTTAATCTCAGTTGGTGCTACTTGCAATACAAACTTAGCTTAGAATACATATTCTAAACCCAGTTTCAGTAACCGCAATGTATCGCTCAGGTAAGGGATATTGCGGTAGTTTTCATCGGTGATCAAGTTGTCTATTGAAATAAAGAGACTTATGCTTTGCAGCTCTTGTTTGAGTAGTTGAATAGTATAACGCAGGTCTAAGGCGTTACGCTCGCGACTAATATATTCCGTGACAGTTTGTGCGGCACTGTCATCCAGGACAGCAAAATAGTCGCGGTAACGATAGCGGTAGGTTACCGTCAAGTGTGAGTGTAAAATATTTTCTTTCAGCTTAAATTCTGTTGTCATTGCCAGGACAGGGTGAAGTTTGTCAGCATCAAGAAATGTGTACTGCAATGTGTGGGCAAATGTAAAAAACGGCAAGATGGAAATTCGCAGCTTGTTGAGCAGCTTTGCGCTGTGGTAAGGAGCGCTTAGGCTTGCGGGGATGATATGGAGCACTGCCAGCTGCTCAGACGTCAATGCTAAGTGTTCAATGTCGCTCAAATAAAGGCGATGCCCGCCGCTAAGCTCCCAGTGAAGAAGTGTTTGATAACGAACAGCTAAGCTGAAAAAATTGCTGAAGTAACGATTGACAATGGGAAATACATTTTCAGCAAATGGCAATGGATGGTGCTCAATGTAAAAATATTCGCCCGCTGTACGTTCAGCAATGCCATCAATGCCAAAATGCAACTGGACATTGCTGCTAAGCGGTACGGTGAAAGTCATTTGCGGCAGGATGGGGTTGATGCTGTGCCGCTGACTTCCCTCAGTGTTTTCCAAACGATAAGCCGCGCGGATGCCCAGCTGCAGGGTGAATGCTGAATGCTGAAATTCATAAGTGAATACGGGCGAAAGTAAAAATTCTAAACGCGTTTCGCCGATAAAACTGCCAAGATCAAGTGCCAACTTGGTTGTGAACGCGTGTTGAATATTTTTATTGAAACTCAGCGCCAGCTGGAAATTGTCTTCAAAATAATGCATGTTTCGCATAACATCGTCTGTTTGTCCGCGTAAGAATTGGCTTCCATAGTACAGTGTCGATGCTCCGCTTAATAAAAGTTCTGAGACCTGTGTGCTGGGCAAGGGGATATTGAAATGATAACGAAATGTGGTTTGAAAAAGTGATTGTCTCAGGTTTGTTGCGGGCGACTCTGTGTTTGCGGTGCTAAGTGTGAAGTCTTGCAGACCGCTGATGGTACTTTGGTGTTTGAGCTGCAGCGTATGGCGATTGTCCGCCAGACTGATGATTTGCTCTAAAAACAATTCAGTCACTTCACTGTTTGGAATTGCGTGGATGCCGCCGGTCGTTAATTGGCTGAGCGCCTTGGCATGGCGCGTTGCCAGCTGAAATGCCAGCAGGTTGTTGGAGAAATAATTGTAAAGCGCCGCTTCAACTACTATTGTGTTTTGCGCACCGAAGGCAATGCTGAGCTCATTGTAGCGCAATTTAGCAGCTTTTTCGTTGTCATCGCTGGAAGGGCGCTCTGCAATGAAACTCAAGCTGCTTGTGACAAAGTCTAAACTAGCCGCTTCATCTAAGCCCAAATAACGATGTTCGCGTTGATACGGCGATAATTCCTGCTGATATTCGGTGCGTTTGAGACTTTCCAGCCGCAAGGAACGTTCGGTGAGCGTACTGGCGGCATTAGGCGTTAGTGTAAGTGTATCAATGGGCTCCTGAGCGTTTGCTGGCATACTGAGCAATACCAGCAGTACTGACGCGCTTACAACCTTCAGCATGCCGTTGCGTTTGTGTGAAACTACAATGTGGGAAAAAAATAACATGGCGAGTGTTCGGACGATGCGTGCCAGCTGGAACATCAATCGAGCTGTTCTAAATAAAGTGATTGTGGAAAACTTGTTTTCAATTTTTCTTTAAAGCGTGCGCTATCGCGCGCTTTCTGCTGGTGGGTGGCACTCTGTGCGGCAGCGTAGTATAAAAATTCCAAATGCACTTGTTCATCGCCAAAATAATCGCTCAGAAAATAAGCTAATGACAATTCATACAGCTTGTCATAGTGTCCGGCACTTAAAAGCGCCTTCATGAGCTCAATAGAAACGACCTTAGCCACTGGCCACAGCTCACGGGCATAAACAAGATAAGCCATAGCCTCATCCAATTCCCGTGCAGCAATATGCAAGCGCACAATGCGTTCAGCTCCTTCAGCTTTCAGTGCAGGTGCATTCAAGGTGCTCAGTTTATCCTTAAGCTCAGCAACTGTCTTCAGGTCAGCAAAGGGACTGCCGGCAGTGAAGCGGTCAATGCGTTCAATATTTTCTGTCGCTTGTTTATGCAAAGTGTCTATAAATGCAATGCTCTCAGGAAATTGTTTACGGATGGCAGGAACATGTTTGATAATTTTCTGAAATTGTCCGTGCGCCACTGTCAAGTTGCCTGCTATTTGTGAATTGAGAATGGCGGCTTCTGTACAAGCTTCCAAGTAAAGCGGTGTGAGCTGCGCAGCGGCTTCACTTTTGCTGATGACGGCGTGCAGCCAAGTGAGTGCCTCCGCCTGTTCTTGCGATGTTTGCAATTTCAATTTGGCAAGCGCGCCATAAAACCGCGCGTTGAGTTCCCAACTGAGTTTTTTTGTTGTTTGTGCCTGAGCAATGGACGCTGTGTACACGCGTACAGCAGAGTGCCAGTCCTTGTTGCGATAAAAAAAGTCGGCAATAGCAGCGTAACTGTCTTCAATGTAAACGCTTTGTGGAAAACGCAGTTCCAATTTGCCGAGAAAATAAAAAGCTTCGCTGGGAGCATTGCTTTTTAATTTTACGCGAATGCGTTCGTAATAAGCTTGTTCAAGAATTTCAGCCGGCGGCAGCGTATCGGGATGCTCTTCGGCATTGATAATGCGGATGTATGTTGCCAGCGCTTTGTTGTACTTGGTTTGATTGAAATAAATATTGGCGAGCTGCAGCAAGGCTTGATAATAGCTGTTGAGGTCTTGCGGGTTCACGCGTTCTAATTCTAGGGCGCTGCGTCTGAGCTGATCTGCGCGGAAATAAATTTCTGCGCGTTTGAGCTGTAGGTGATTTTGTGCGGGAATGTCTAACAAGATTTGTGCGGCGCTGAGCGCTTGCGCGTATTCCGCTAAAGCTTGTTCAGGCTGCGCAAGGTGAATTTCATAAAGCTTGCCCAAGTGTAAGTATGTTTGATAACGTAGCTCGGTGATGGCACGCGGGGTTAAGGCAGCCGTAACATCATCCGCCAGTGTGGCTGCAGTCGTTAGTAAATTTAAAACTTGACGATAATAAACGATCGCTTTATCCGTTGTTCCAGCAATACTGGCAAGTTCTCCCAAGTGGAAAATTGCCTTCACTTGTAAATCCAAGGGTGCGTTGGCTGCGTTGCGTTCATAATAGCGGCGGGCGGCAGTTGGTTTAGCTTGCCGCAAATAACTAAAGCCGATCAGCTCTGTCAGATAGGCGTACTCACGCGGCTGGTCCAATGCAGCCAGGCGAGGTTCAAACTTTAGTGCATGGGTTAACGCATCGTTGTAGCGGTTTTTTTTCAATGAACGCTTCAATCAGCGCGAACATAAAACGCGGCTCGCCGCTTAGCTGATGCCCGGTTATAAAGAAGCGAATAGCCGTGTTTAGCTTGTCATTTTTATAATAATTATTGGCAACCGTAAAATAGAGCTTAGCAAGCTGTGCAGCATCAGTTTCAAGTGTGGCATATTCCTCCAGTCGGACACGCAAAAGTGCTGTGGGATCGTTTACAAAATCAAAGACACGCCCTGTGCGGCTTATAAATTGAATACTTTGTTTCAATGCCCGGCGGCGGCGTTCAGCTGTATCCGCCAGGCGCAGCAATTCTTCGGTTGTTTCCAGCAGCGCGGTTTCATCGTTGCTGAGTTTATAAAGCGTGAGGGCTATTTCATGCGCACGATAGTGATAGGCACGCAGCTCGTAGCTGGTCAATACCTGTTTCAGAGTTTTGACTGCCAGGATGGGTTGCTGGGTTTGTTGATAAGCAAGGGCAAGCTGCAGCTGCGCTTCCACGGCATAAGAACTTAGTGGCAGCGTGTTTTCATCAGCTGCCAGCTCGCGTAAATATCGTTTATATCCGACAATGGCACGTGCATAGTCTGCGCGCAGATAGCTGAGCTGTACTTGAAAGAACTTCAATTCAGCTTGCAGTGCGGGGTCATCCGTAGCATACAGCGTCTCGGTGATCACGGTTTCTGCTTGTGCGTAAGCTTTTGCTGCCAAGTAGCTTTTGATGAGTGTGATGCGCGTGGCTGTTTGCGTAAACAGCTTGAGCGGATAGCTTAATGCCTGCTGGTAGCTGTCCGCGGCGGCTGCAGCATCGCCTTTTTGGGTCAATAAATTTCCCTGCAATACTAAGATATCGCCTGTTGGTACGATGTTTGCCGCACGCGCATCCACTGAGAGCTTGCTGCTGATTTTGCTGTTTAATTGTTGCAGCAGCGCATTGAAAGCTTCCAGTTTGGCGGGTGCACTTTCTATTGCACTGAGTGTTTCCACACTAAGCAGCATGATGCGCAGTACGGTCTTTATCGTTGTTTGTGTGTACCCTGCTGCGGGAGCCGCTGTTTCGGCAAAAACATTCAGGACAGCGGCGCCATTGCTGAACGCTGCGCTCAGCTTGCCCTGTTCCTGCAATGCTAAGCTGAGGTGGTATTGTGCGGGCAGCTTATAACGGGAGGTTGGAAATTCCGTGAGGAAACGGCTAAGCCGCTGTTCCGCTTGTTCTAATGGGAGTTTAGCTGTGCCGGCATTGGCACTTGCAGCAGTGTTGTTATAAAGTAGACTCAACGCGCTGTAATACGCAGCTGTTTCTAATTCTGCCAGCGTATGTTGGTGTGGAGCGGCGATGACCTTTTTGTATTGGGTGAATGCAAAATCGTATAGTCCCTCGGTAAACGCTTTTTCGGCGAGTTTGAAATTAGCCTGCAACAGTTGGGGCAGACTTAGCCAGGTTAGTAAGATCCATAATCCTGCCAGCCAGCGGTGGTGCCAATTTTTACAAAATATAACGAACATCGTGAAACTCAGCTGCTAAAATAAAGTGCAAGCTGTTCATGTTTTATAAGCTTTTTTATGTGCAACGAAGTGTTCCCGTTAGTTGCGCACCAGCTTAAAGGGTTAAATTGCCTGTGGCGATGAGCTCAGCAGGCCCGGTCATGAACACCGCTGGCAGCACTGATGTCTGCATTGGCAGAGACAGTCCCGCCCAATCAATAAGCAACTCGCCTCCCAATAACTTCATGTTAAGGGAAGGCAGGGTGTTGGGTGCGGGAGTTCCAGCGGGGTTAAGTGTTTTAAAGGCTGCGGGCAATTCAGGGATTGCTGAGCGCGCAGCAGGCGGCAGTGTTTGCAAAATGTTCAGAACAACCGCGGCAGCGCAAGCACCAGTGCCGCAAGCACGCGTTTCACCTACGCCGCGTTCAATCACGCGCAGTGCCGCCGCAGTTGGAGTTTTGTTTTGCCATGTTAGAAATCCCACATTGACGCCCTGCGGAAAAAGCTCCTGTTTTTGTTGCAGCATCGCAGCAATGCCCGCAAGCTCTGTCGTTTGCAGCGAAACAACGGGAATGACAGCATGGGGATTGCCCATGGACACAAAAAAAACTGCGTATTCGTTAAAATTGAAATATTGTAGTGGAGTGGCGGTGACTGTTTGTTTGGTGGGCGGTGTGAATGCTGTACTGGTAAAGCTGGGGGCGCCCATCGTCACTTTTACAGTGGCACTGAGTGCATTTTCCGTTAACCGGTTGCAGTGGATAAGTCCAGCAGGGGTTTCTAAGCTGCAGGCGGCTTCGCATTGCAGCTTGGTAGCGAATAAATAATGACTGACGCAGCGAACGGCATTGCCGCACATTTCGGCGGTACTACCATCACCTGCATTGTAAATTTGCAACTTAAAGTTTGCTTGCGGGTGCGTGCTGTGTTGAATGAGCACAAGTCCGTCAGCTCCCAGTCCATGCTCGCGACTGCAGACACGGATAATAGTCTCAGGGTTTGCTGCCAGCGTTTCGCCGGCAATGCCTGCTAAATCGCTGATTATGATGAAACTGTTGCCAGTTCCATGCATTTTTGTGAATGTCAGTTCAAGCGATGGCAAATTCATGGGCACTGCGAAACATAAACATCAATGATCGCTCACCCATTTTGACAATGGAGCAAAATACTAAGCTGAAGTGCAGTTATTTTGAATAGTATTCAATGATCAATGCTTCATTCAGCTTAAACGGGTAATCAATTTCTTCGCGTTCAGGTACACGTTCAAATTTTCCAGTCAACGTTTGATTATCAATGAAAACATAAGGCGGTAACGAGCGCTCAGGTTTGTTGATATGTTCCTGAACTAACTTCATTTGTCGTGACTTTTCTTTGACGGCTACTTCATCGCCATCTTTTAAAAGATAAGATGGAATATTCACGCGTTTGCCATTGATCAGAATATGTCCATGGCTAACCAGTTGACGCGCTGCGAAAATAGTGACAGCGATGTTGAGCCGATAGACCGCAACATCCAAACGCCGTTCTAGCAACATAAGGAAATTATTACCAACATTTCCACCTTTCCGCCGCGCTTCCTTGAAATAGCCCTTAAATTGCTTTTCACGAATGCCGCCGTAGAAATAACGCAATTTCTGCTTTTCCTCCAACTGAAGTGAAAAGTCAGATTTCTTACGCCCGCGCAGAGGTACACGCCTTGTTCCCAAGGGACTGACCGGCCTACCCCAAAGATTTTCTTTGAAACGCTTGGCAATTTTATGCCTGGGACCGTGATATCCTGCCATTTGTTGTTAGTATCAATAAAAATGCTGTTATAAAATTGTCAATATTTTACGTTGAGTAAACACAACCGCTTACTTACATAATAGATATTATAATATGAAAATGCAATCAGGGTAAAAAAATTGTTGTTTGAGTCATAATATCAGCTAATCGCCAAGCAATTGCTAACTAATCGCCAAGCAATCGGCCGCTAATCACCGATTGAGCGATGGTTGAGCGGTAGCGCCAATCACCAGTCAACAGTAGCCGCTTGTTAGCTGAACGACCGTTATCGCTCTGGAACAATTGCTTTTGTCAGAAAGTCCGTTTGCCATTTTTCTCTCGGTTCGTGTGTTCGTGCTGCTGGCATTAGTTTTGCCAGTATAAAAGTTGACAAACATTGCAGCCTTGGAACTTCTGCTGACGCTGGTGCAGGGTTAGGCTTTATTGTTTGGGGTTTAGCTTGATCATCTTGCAGCGCGGCTGGGTACGCTCAGTACTGTACCTTCATTGTACAATTAATCTATCATTAATCGCTAAGCCCGCTGGTTTTGGGGCGTTCCGAGTGGGTGAAATTGACGCACGAAATTAAAATGTTCACAAAACACTCAATTGCTGTTATTGCTGCAACACTCAGTTTTGTTTCGTATCTGAGTTATACGGTTATGGATATCGGCATCCAACACCTGATCAAAGAACTGAGTCTCTACCAAATCATGTTTCTTAATAGTTTTTTTGCACTTGTGTTTATGGTTTTAGCAAGCTTAGGCACTTATTGGCTGAAAAATAACCATAACGGGGAGCTTGTCGCGAAATTTTGGCGCTTTTTAAGCAATTGGCGTCCGCGGCGTTACGGTCTGCATATTGCCATGGGTGCTGTGCTGCTGCTCTCTGATATTCTTATTTTTCTCAGTCTGCGCTATCATTCACTGGCAGAAATGTACACCTTGGTGTTAACAACACCACTGTTCGCCGCGCTCCTGGCGCGCTTGATTTATAAGGAAATGATTTCTGTTCCGAAATGGTTGTGCATCGGCGGCGGTTTTGTGGTATCCGTGTGGGTACTCAGTCCCTCGTACGGAGGTTTTTCATTGGTACTGGCGGGCGTGCTTTTTGCTGCATTCATGTTTGCCTTGTGGTTCCTGCTGATAAAATATTATGCACCCGATGAGAGTGTTATGGCACTGTTTCTCTCTTCGCGGATTTTGGGCGTTATTGTTCTGGCGATTCCGAGTTTGTTATTTTGGCAGCCACTCACAGAGGGACAGCTTATCGTGAATATTGGCAACGGCTTATGTTACTTCTTAGGCTACGTTTTTATCATCGTTGCAACACGTATAGGCGCAGTCAGTACCGTTGCTTCGCTCAATTATACACAGCTGCCTATGGGCATTGCCGCGGATGCACTGCTTTACAGCATTTATCCCAGTTTGGGGTTACTTTGTGCGGGCACGCTGATTGTGTTTGCGGGGTTGAGCGTGGTGATGATCGATAGCCGTGCTGAACGGCTGCAGCTGCTTGGGAGCGGCAATAGTTAAGAATAGTTAAGAATAGTTAAGGTGAGTGTAACAACAAAACTGCAAACACAAGCGGGCGGTGCTGTCCAGCAAGCATCGATCCGTGTTCCCGCAGGTGCAACGGAAGCTGAACGTTTTCAATTCTTTCGTGCGCATATTCGTTTATTCCCGCAAGTGCCCGGTGTTTATAAGATGTTGGATGAACAAGAGCTGCTCATTTACATTGGCAAGGCAAAGAATTTACGCCACCGCGTAGCTTCGTATTTTCACAATCGTTTAGAACGCTTGGTGACGCAGATTCTGGTTGCGCGTATTCATGCCATTGATTATTTGGTGACGATAACTGAACGTGAGGCGCTTATCCTTGAAAATACGCTTATCAAACGGCACCAGCCGTTTTTTAATATCGATCTGAAAGATAATAAAACTTATCCGTATTTGTGGTTGACGACACATGAAAAGTTTCCGCGATTGCTGAAAACACGGGAATTGACACAACGCGGTACTTATTTTGGTCCTTTTACCGATGTGAACTTGATCAACATTTATGCAACAGTTATTAATTCGCTTTATCCTCTGAAAAAGTGTACACAAACGCGTTTTCCGAAAGGGTTCCGACCTTGTCTTTATTATCATATTGGCAAATGTCTGGACTACTGTACTGGCAGTGTTTCCGTACAGCGTGTTGCGGCGATGTATCGTGAAATTAAAGAGCTGCTTAACGGCAATGTGACGGATTGCATAACACAGCTGGAGACTAAGATGCGCGCGGCAAGCACCGCGCTTCAGTACGAACGCGCGCTGGCATTGCGTAATGCCATCACTACGCTAAAGGCCATGGGCGCTAAACAAACTGTGAATACACTGAATGACGATAATTTTGACGTGTTTCATTACACGGCGACAGCGGGTTGGCTTGTGATTGCGGCACTTGCTTTCAGGCAAGGGCGCTTGGTGGACAAGGAGATCTTTCGTTTTAATAACGCATTTTGGACGACTGAGCCGACAGCTCATGTTGTGCAGGAACCTTTGCCGGAGCTGCAGTTGCAATCAGCTGCCAGTTTGCAATTTGTGGTGGAAGCATTTTCGCAATTTTTCTTTGAATATTATCAGCGTCCCGCTGAGCCGATTGTTTATATTGTGATTCCAGACGATTTATTTGCCGCCCACGGCGCTTATGCGGCATTGCTGGAGACGATCACGGAAGCATTGTATTTGCGTGGCGATGTGGATGCCGCCGCGAAAAAAGTTCAGCTGCGCAGCCGGCAGGCGCAACCTGCGACTGAGTCAGCTAAGCTGACGCCGCGGCTTACTCAGGAGTTAAAGGATGCGGCACGCAACCGCCCCAGCCCCAAATCGCCGCCGCTTACACGCGGCACGCGCAGGGCTAAAGACGCGACACCAGTGCCTGCCGCGGCACCAAACAAGCAGCCACTGCGTGTACCCAAATTGCTCACAGCGCTTAAAGGCGCTAAGAAACGGCTTTTGCGTTTGGCGAAAGCGAATGCCGAGCAATCTTTTCATACACTTATGCAGGAACATCATCAGCAGCTGCAGCTCAAACACCTCAAAGAAAGCTTAAACCTTACGCGGTTGCCAGAGGTCATCGAGGCTTTTGATGTTGCCAATACGGAAGCGCAGGGTTTGGTGGCAGCCTGTGTGCGGTTTACGAACGGGCGTCCCGATAAAACACATTATCGGTTGTTTAATATTCGTTCAACCCAGCTGCAGAACGATTTTCTCAGTATTGCAGAAGCTGTCTTTCGCCGCTATCGCAGGTTGCTTGCTGAGCACGGTGCAGCGCAGCTGCCCGCGCTTATTTTAATAGACGGTGGTAAGGGACAATTGAACGCGGCGGCGAAAAGTCTTCATAAACTTAACGTGACACAGCCGCAGCTTATTAGTTTAGCCAAACAGGAAGAAACACTCTTCATTGCTGGACGTAAGCAGCCGCTGCAATTGTCTGAAACCAATCCCGCATTGCGTTATCTTGTGCAAATACGTGATGAAGTACATCGTTTTGTGAACAAACACCATCGCCAGCAACGTGCAAAAGAACTCTTGCAGAGTCGTTTTGCAGAGGTGCCGGGGCTGGGACCGAAAAAACTGCAAACATTGCTGACCCATTATGATAGTTTAGAAGCACTCAAACAGGCATCGCAGGAAGCGGTGACGAATTTGCCTTATATTGGTGTAAAAGACTATCAAGCATTGCAGCGCTATTTTAAGCAGACAACGGCAACGACAGCATTTACTGTTAGCGATGATGCAGTGGATGCAAAAGCTCTTGCTGAATTGGCGAGAGAACTGCGTCATGAACAACGCACTAAACGCTTGGCACAGCCTGTAAAACGGCAGCAAACAGCAGCTGACGCGGTCTTCAGTGTTAGAACCAATCCGCGTGGTGGTGAATAACATGGTGAAAGGAAAAGACATGGCGGCAGCAACCACGTTAAAACTTGATTGGTGGAAGCTTTCAATGGTGATGCAGGAGCGCTTATTCCTGCGGATCATGGCAGCGGCGTATGCGCAGGGCTTTAGTGCCGCCTGTTATAGTTTGCCAGTGGCTGTGGTGCAGCGGTTTGGTGCTGCTGGTCATTCATTGCGGCGGGCGATGCCGGTTTTTTTATTTGCGGGCGAGGAGTTGAACGTAGCAACAGTGGGAGAGTGGCGACGTTATGGCGCTGAACAGCAAGCTTTTGTCTTTTCACCCTTTGTTTTAGAAAAAACAAAGACAAAACAATTTTATGATTTTCCATTTGCATACTTGATGCCGTTATTGCGATGGGAGCTTCAGCGCGGTGTGTTGTGGTCAGCTGCGGACGCGCGGCGGGTTGGCGGAGCAGCCGCTGCCGCCAACCCTGCCAGTAAGACGCTGCTTGTTGCCTTTGCGGAGACCTTGCGGGACTTGGCAGACCGTGCTTTAGCCGGGCGTTTGCGGCCCTTGCCAAAAGCCGCGTTTCATCAAACTTTTCATTTTAGTGCCGGCCCCGGACAGGCAACGACACGGGCAGCATTTATAAAAAATGTTGAAGCGGCGCTTGCGGAAATTCATCGCGGCCAACTGACTAAGCTGGTTTTATCGCGTGTGGCTGCGCTTGAACTCAAGCGGCGGCGAGGTGCTCAGTTGGCTGCTGCCGGGGAGCTTGATACTGCCGCCATTGTGCAAAGAACTGCACGCGCGTTTATACGCGCCATGAATGCTGCTGAGCAAGCGAATGCCTTTGTTGCCTTAGTCACTGCCAAACACAGCGGCACCTGGTTCACGACCTCGCCTGAACCGCTTGTCATTCAGACACAAGAAGAGTTTGCCACTGTCTCACTTGCCGGGACGCAGGTCCTGCCTGTGGACCTGAATACCCGTCAACGCAACCCGATGCACTTGCCGCGTCATATTGCCTGGCACGATAAGGATATTATGGAACAGGCGCTTGTCAGCCGTTATATTGTTGATTGTTTTAAAACCTTGCGTTTGCGGCAATATGTAGAAAGCGGCCCGCGCACGGTTCGTCATGATAAACTTTTGCATTTGGAGACACGTTTTACAGTGAGCTTGAAACAAACTTATGGACATGATTTGGCATTGGATATGCTGGCATTACTGCATCCCACGGCAGCGGTAGCAGGCACGCCGCTTGCAGCGGCGCTCAAGGGGCTTGAGAAACTAGAAGACCACACACGACGTTATTATACAGGCTTTTTAGGACCTTTACATTTAGTGGGCAACACCGCTTTATACGTGAATTTGCGCTGTGTCGAAATTACTGCACAGCATGTTTGGGCTTATGCCGGTACGGGAATTGTGGAGGCATCTATTCCAGCTTTGGAATGGGAAGAAAGTGAAAATAAACTCGACGGCATGCGTAAATATTTTACGATTTAATATGCTGATTTGAGCTTGCCGGGAGAAACTATTAAGTGTTAAGAAAGTATCGTATTACAGGGGGGCGTCCGCTTAATGGGAAAGTGCAGATTGCGGGCTCCAAGAACGCAGCTCTGCCCATTTTTGCGGCAACGCTTTTAACCGATGAAGAAGTGATCCTTCGGAATGTGCCGCGCTTGCGTGATACGGATACAATGGCGCGTTTACTGGAAAACCTGGGCAAAGCAGTGACGCGGACAGCTGATACGGTGGTCATCAAACCCCAGCGCAAACCAGGAACTGCGCCCATCCGTGCAACTTATGAAATTGTCAAGCAGATGCGTGCGTCTATTTCTGTCCTTGGGCCTTTATTAGCACGTCATGGACATGTGGAAGTGTCGCTGCCGGGCGGCTGTGTTTTTGGCCCGCGCCCGGTGGATCTGCATTTACGCGGGCTGGCACAATTAGGCGCAGATTTAACACTGCGCCATGGCGATATTATTGCAAGTCCGCACGCTAAGCGCTTATGTGGAGGGAAAGTTGAACTTTTGGGGCCATTTGGAACATCGGTCTTAGCGACAGATAATGTTTTGAGTGCTGCTGTCCTTGCGGACGGAGCTAGTGTATTAATGCATGCGGCGCGTGAACCTGAGACCTTGGATCTGATTGGATTTTTGCGCACCTTGGGTGCTAAAATTGATACAACTGCCTTAGCCAAACATGGGCGGTTAACAATAGAAGGGGTGGATAAATTGGGCGGCGGCGAGTACAGGATTATTCCCGATCGCATAGAAGCGGGCAGCTGGCTTTGTTTTATAGGGCTGACGGGCGGCAAGGTGACGTTGACGGAGCTCAATACTGAGCACTTAACGTTACCGCTGGCGCGGCTGCGCGCCAGCGGTTTTCAGTATGAAGAAACAAAGGCGGCTGACGGTCTGAGCCAGTTGCAAGTGACGGCACCGCTGCTTGCTGATACAACGCCGCTGGATATTACAACCGGCGCTTACCCGGGATTTCCAACGGATCTGCAGCCGCTGTTTATGGCGCTTGCTACCGTTTTTCCCGGGCGTTCGCGATTTTGTGAACGCATTTATCCCAATCGTTTCAATCACGCCCCGGAGTTGACGCGCATGGGTGCACAAATTACGGTGACCAGGGATTGTGCCGAGGTGACCGGTGTAACAGGATTGGACGGCGCGCGCGTACAGGCTTCGGATCTGCGTGCAGGTGCAGCCTTAGTAGGGGCTGCGCTTGCTGCTAGCGGGGAGAGCGAGCTTAAACGGATTTATCACATTGAGCGCGGTTATGAGAATTTATTACCCAAATTACGTTCACTAGGAGCCAACATTGAGGTGTTTGCTGATCCCGTTTTATGAGAGCTTAGGCATGAGTTTGTTTCAGCTTTTGAATAAAGTCGCCGAGCGGTTTTAAGTGCTCCCAGACCGTTTTTTTAAGTGTTGGATCATTGATCAGTTCACGCGGGTGTTCGGTATAAAGAATTTGACTGTTTTCGTACGGCAATAATTGTCCTTGGCTGGCACTGAAAGCTTTTAAAATACTGCAGGCAAACATTGAGCGCGTCCAGCTGATTGGAGAGCTCTTCAACGGCTGAACATTTGACGGCAGTTGTGATATAAACACTGTTGGCGTCGATGCCAAGGGCGCTAATGATTTTTAGCAGTACTTGACCGTCTGCGGTGGTGAACAGCCGCCCTTGCAGTTGATCGCTCCAGTTGGTGTTTGCTGACCCCGTTTTATGAGAGCTTAGGCATGAGTTTGTTTCAGCTTTTGAATAAAGTCGCCGAGCGGTTTTAAGTGCTCCCAGACCGTTTTTTTAAGTGTTGGATCATTGATCAGTTCACGCGGGTGTTCGGTATAAAGAATTTGACTGTTTTCGTACGGCAATAATTGTCCTTGGCTGGTACTGAAAGCTTTTTTGCCGCTGAGCAGCCGATAAGTATTTTCACCGAAAGCAATAATAAGCTGAGGTTTGATTAATTTTACTTCGCTATGAAAATACTGCAGACAAACATTGAGCGCGTCCAGCTGATTGGAGAGCTCTTCAACGGCTGAACATTTGACGGCAGTTGTGATATAAACATTGTTGGCGTCGAGGCCAAGGGCGCTAATGATTTTCAGCAGTAATTGACCGTCTGCGGTGGTGAACAGCCGCCCTTGCAATTGATCGCTCCAGTTCATAATGTCTGAAACAATGATAATTGGCAATGTGGGACGATGATTGCGTGTGACGGCATGTTTACGGCGTTCATGCAGCTTGCAAGCTGTACAGCTAGCAATGCGCTGCTGAAGCGCGGCTAAGGTATTTGCAGCAGTTGCTGGGGCACTGGCAGCAGCAGCATCGGGGGGGCTTGGCTTGGCATTGGCGGCACTGGTATTGGCATTGGCACTTGCAGGCGCAGCAGGTTGCCCTGTAGCGGTAGCGGGATTGTTTGCGGTGTTTGTTGGGGCTGTGCCAGCTAAGTGTACATTGCGCTGATACTGGACAAGCAGTTTTTCGCCTATGCGCAGTGATGGGCGCATACCGGCAAGCTTATTCACGCTGGTCAGACTGGAATAAGTTGCTGCTGAGGCGCGTAAGGGTTGTTGTTTAATAAATGTATAAAACTTACGCAACAGTTTGCGTTTGTTTTCATCCAGCGTAATTTGACTCATAAAGGGGTTTGTCAAAGAGTTTTTTGGAGCGTAGTGGAAGACCTTTACAGGTATAAAAATTGCCGGCTGAGCGCTTAATTGTCTGGCGGTGGTGCATTCAGCTCCTGATTAAATGCATCCTCAGTTTTTTTCTGAAGTTCTGCGGGGATCGCTTCTGTCGTGATGCGTTTGGGAGCGCGCGGTTTATAAAGAAAAAAAGAAATATCAATGCCGAAAAGCAACTGCGGGTAGTGTTCAATACTTGGAAATAATACATGGTATTCAAATGAAAAATGCAGCGTGGAATGTCGAGAAATGCGATAAAGAAATTTAGCCTTGGGACTGATGAAATATTCATCCCAATGATAACTGCGTGGGGTGAGAATAATATCATTTGTACGCTCAGTTACTTGGACACTGCGCCGCAACCAGGCATTTTCAAGACCACCGGCAATATTAAAACGGCTTTTATAAGGCCAGATCAAGTATTGCTGTTCCACACCAAAACGAAAATGCCGATGATTTTCAAGCACTTCTTGATTTGTCCGAATATAATGCAGCGGGTATTCAAAATTAGGTCGTTTGCTATAACCAAAGCTCAGCAATGTCTTCCAATGTTCTAAGAAAATAATGCCGCTTTTTACATTGTAAGAAAGTGCTGTCGTGTCACTCAGGCTTTCCAGACCGTACTTGGCAATGCTTTGTTGGATGTCGTATCCATAATAATTGACGCCCGCTTCTATTTCAATCACATAGTAGGGGGGAAGCGGATAATTCTCTTCAAAGCTAACCAATGAAGGAAATTCTTCGGAAAGAGGTTCTTCAGTTGCTTCGGTTACTTCAGTTGTTTCAGTTGCTGTAGCTGAAGCTGCCGAGCTTGCAGGAATATTGCTTATGGGGACGCCTGTTTCAAGCTCTGGTTCTGGTGATTGCGCTGCAGTTTGGGCGTTTACTACGCCCAGCAGGCAACAAAGACTGAAACAAAAATTAAGCCAAGTACACTTAAATACGGGCATATAACAACGTCTTGGGGGGCGGCAATAGTGCTGATCAGTACAAGGCATGGCAATTATACAATACCGTTACGGCAAATTGTGGCAAGCGCAGCTGTTTATCAGGCAGTGTGCGTACGCTTTTCACAGCAGGACTCAGTGATGAGTCTTTTCAAACTGCTTCATGAAATCAATGAGTTTTTCAATGCTGCTCAGCTCTATGGCATTGTAAATGGAAGCGCGAATGCCGCCGACAGAACGATGTCCCTTGATCCCGATAATGTCTGCCTGAGCAGCCGTCGCCACAAATTGTTCTGTCAATGTTTGTGAGGGAAGTGTCCAGGTGATGTTCATCAGTGAACGGCTGTGCTTAAGCGCCACAGGGCGATAAAATTCTGTTGCGTCTAAATAATCGTAAAGCAGCGCGGCTTTTTGGCAATTGCGTTGTTCCATGACGGCAACACCGCCTTCAGCTATTATCCATTTTAAGACTTCGTCGATCATATAAATAGCAAAAACTGGGGGAGTATTGATGAGGCAGTTTTCTTTGACTAGCGCCTTATAGGAATGAATGTTTGGCAGGTCATCGCGCGCGCTTTGCAGGAAACTGTCTTCGATCACAACAACCGTGCAGCCAGCGGGACCAAGATTTTTTTGTGCAGAAGCAAGAATCAACGAAAATTGGCTGTAATCCACTTCCCGTGAAAAGATGTCCGATGTAAAATCGCCGATGAGCGGGATGCCTGCTGGTTTAGGATAACTTTGGTACTGCGTCCCGTAAATGGTGTTATTGGAACAGAGGTATAAATAACGATTATGCGGATCAAGGTTTAGCTCAGCACATTCGGGAATAGCAGTAAAATTTGTATCCGCTCCAGAGGCAACGATATTAACGGTGCCGACTGTTTGTGCAAGCGCAATGGCTTTTTTTGTCCAGACACCACTGTCAATGTACGCGGCACTGGCAGCGCGGGAAAGTAGGAAATTTTGCGGTACGCGATAAAAATCGCTTGTTGCACCGCCATGCAGAAATAATACATGGTAACGTTCGTCCAGCTGCATGAGCTGGCGTATATGTGTCTGAGCACTTGCGAGTACATCCAGGAAGACCCGGCTGCGATGCGAGGTTTCTATGATGGAGTAACCTTTTCCCTGATAACTCAATAGCTCTGCTGCAACTTTTTCTAACACAGGTTGCGGCAGCATTGCTGGACCTGCGGAAAAATTGTGAATACGTTTCATCTGTGAATGTACAATAATATTACAATAATATGATTTATCCTTAAAATACCAGCGAAACAGCATTGGCTACTGCTACGATTGTTATAACTATAATATGAATCAGCTCCCAGTACTGGCAAATAGCGCGCCAAGTGTTACGCTAAGTAAATTTAATGAGCGAGGGAAGGTAGTCTTTGGGAGCTTCATAACCCATGAGCATAAAGGTTGTTGCGGCAATGTTGGCGATGCCCGCCGCATGTAGTGTTTGCTCCTGGCTGAGTGTGTATTCATTTTTATACGCTGGATCGTAAATAAAAAACGGCACGGGATGAATGCTGTGCGATGTTTTGGGAACAGGGTTGCCGTTGGCTGTTAATAACGGTTCACCAGCTTCACTCAGCGCAAACATTTCATCGCAATTGCCGTGATCAGCCGTGACAATGGCAATGCCCTCAGCGGCTGCCACAGCTTTTAACAGGCGGCTGAGCGAGAGATCAACGGCTTCTACTGCAAGAATAGCAGCATTGAAATCACCGCTGTGCCCAACCATATCGCCATTGGGATAGTTAATGCGCCCGAAACGATAATTGCCGCTGTTTATGGCACTAATAGCAGCGTCTGTAATTTCAGCAGCTTTCATCCAGGGACTTTCTTCAAAAGGGCGGTCAGTGTTTTTAATTTCAATGTAGGTTTCCAACGTTTTTGAAAAGGGTTGTGAACGATTGCCGTTCCAAAAGTATGTCACATGTCCATATTTCTGTGTTTCTGAGAGGGCAAATAATTTTACGCCGCTGGCTGTCAAGTATTCGCCCATTGTCCGATTGATGGCAGGCGGCGGCAGCAGGTACTGTTTGGGTGTTTGTGTATCGCCATCGTAAAGCGTCATGCCGTAATAGGTGACGGTGAGCGGGTTGCGCTGAATGAGCGGTGCACGGTTTTCAAAAGCGCGTGAGAGTTCAATCGCACGATCGCCGCGAAAATTAAAACACACCACAACGTCGTGCTCTTTGATGGTGACAACAGGATGTTTAGCATCGGCAATGAGAAACGGCGGGAGGTATTGATCATTAAACGATGTTGCGGCAGCTTGCCGTAATGCGGTGATGCCGGCGGCGGCGGATGGGTAAATGGGAGCTTTGCCATTGACCACCAGCTCCCAACCGCGCTGCACCATATCCCAGTTGGCTTCATAACGATCCATAAACGCGACCATGCGCCCGGCTAAGGAAACAATGCGAATGTCGCTGGCGGGAGCAAGCTTGCGAATAACCGTAAGTTTGTCTTCAAGGCGTGCAATAAGCTGCAGTGCTGAGGTGGGCGGGGTGTCGCGCCCATCGCTCAGGAGTTGCAGGTAAATGCGCGGACACCCGCGCTGTGCAGCGTGTTCCACTAAACTTTCCAAGTGTTCAATGTGCGCGTGGACATTGCCATCGGAGAGCAGGCCCAGGAAGTGCAGGGCGCATTGCCTACTGGTGACGGTAGTGATGAGCTGCTGCCATGGCGCGCTTTTATAAAGGGCGCCGCTTGTGATGGCATCCTGTACCAGTTTGGCGCCTTGCGCGAAAATGCGCCCAGCGCCAAGGGCGTTGTGTCCAACCTCGGAATTGCCCATATCGTTTTTCTGCGGCATGCCGACGTGATGTCCGTGCGCATAAAGACTTCTGTGCAGGCAATTTTTTTGCAGCCAATCCAGGCAGGGTGTGCGCGCGTGGTAAACGGCATTGCCTGCCTGATGTGGGGATGAGGCAATGCCATCTAAGATGACATTGAGGACGGGGCCTTTGCGGACAAGTGGTTTTGTTAGCGGTTTAAGGCTTAGTGCGTTCATCGTTGTTTTCATCACCGTACAACAGTCCTATAGAATCAATAATTGCTGATAGCCTAACTGATGATGGGGAGCTCCGCTAATATTACTTTTATTAAAAAAAATAATATTATATTTGACAAGTTTAATTATATGATGATATACTCGGTATGTTAGCTGTTAATAACCTCCGCTTAGTAATGGGCTAATGAATCTTCTGATGGGCTAATGAACTTTCATAAATGTTGTTTATTGACAAGCGGCTAACGTTGTGAATCAATTTACGAGGTAACAAAAAAATGAAAGTAGTGATTAAAAAAATTAAGCTAAGCTTCATCATGCTGGCTGCACTCTTAATAAGTTTGACAGGCTCACTTATAGCGGCAGAAGTGGCTATTGCTACGGGGCAGGTGGGTAGAGATGTGGAAGTGATGCGTGAACTCTTAGGCAAGTGGGAAAAACGCACCGGGCATACGGCGCGTGTGGTCACATTACCTGCTTCTTCCACGGATCAATTCGGGCAATATAAGATCTGGCTGGGCAACAAAAATTCTGATATTGATGTTTATCAGATGGACGTGATCTGGGCGCCGCAGCTCAATCAACATTTTATCGATCTTGCTAAGGCAATGAGTACTGATGCCAAGAAACATTTCCCAGCGGTTATCAAGTCACAAACGATCGGCAAAAAACTGGTAGCGATGCCGTTTTTCACGGATGCACCGATGTTATATTATCGTAAGGATCTCCTTGCGAAGTATAATGAACGTCCACCGCAGACTTGGGAAGAGCTGCAACGCATTGCGAAGAAAATTCAAGCGGCTGAGCGCGCGGCGGGACAGCGTAAACTTTGGGGTTTTGTCTTTCAGGGCAATTCTTATGAGGGACTTACTTGTGATGCTTTGGAGTGGATTAATAGTTATGGCGGTGGTGAGATTGTCGATGCACGCGGGCGGATTACCGTCAATAATGCCAAAGCGGCAAAGGCCTTGGATTTTATCGCGACCTTTGTCAATAACATTTCACCTCCCGGTGTCCTGACCTATCAGGAAGAGGAAGCGCGCGGTGTTTGGCAGACTGGCAATGCCGTTTTTATGCGTAACTGGCCCTATGCTTACAGCTTAGGCAATAGCGCAGGTAGTGCTGTGAAAGATAAATTTGATGTGGTCACACTTCCGCGTGGAACGGGAGCTGGCGCTAAGAGTGCAGCCACGCTTGGCGGTTGGAATGGCGGCGTATCAACATACTCCAAGAATAAAGCAGCGGCAATAGAATTAGTGCGTTATCTGTCCGGTGAGGAAGCTCAGCGGTACAATGCAATTATGACCTCCAAGCTGCCAACCATTCCAAGTCTGTACTCGGATCCTGAGATTCTGCGTGTAGCGCCATTTTTTGCAACCATGCAGGATGTGCTGGCAGCATCAGTCGGTCGCCCTTCCGGTCCTACGCAGAAAAAATACAACGAGGTTTCAAAAGAGTTTTGGACGGCTGCGCATTCAGTGCTTTCCGGGGATAAACCCGCTAAAACAGCACTGGCGGAACTGGAACGCAAACTCAAACGCGTGCGTGGCCGCGGTTGGTGAAACTGAGTGATCACCAATAAGTGAATGTCTCATAGCGCGTTGCTGCCGGCAGCGCGCTATGAGCATTTATCGTTTTATAGGGCTGCCATGGCACTCAGCAGCAAGTCACTTTCGCTTGAACAGCAAAGGGTCCGTTCAGCATGGTTATTGTTGACGCCTATGTTGATTGTTTTAGGGCTTGTTGCGGCAATTCCCCTGGCTAAGACCTTTTTCTTTTCTTTCACAAATGTCAGCTTGGACGATCTGTCACTTTATGAATTTATCGGCTTTCAAAACTATCTTGACTTTTACGAAGGTGAATGGTACGGGCTATTAAGCGATCTGCTTTGGTGGAAAGCTGTTCGCAATACTATTTTATTCGCTGCTGTTTCTGTCTTTTTCGAAACTGTGCTGGGCATTGTGATTGCCCTGTTTTTGCATAGCAAGTTTAAGGGGCGGGGGTTTCTCCGTGCGGCTATTTTAATCCCTTGGGCCATCCCAACCATTGTCTCCGCTAAGATGTGGGCGTGGATGTTAAATGATCAGTTTGGCATTGTCAATGATTTTCTTATGCGCGTGGGGCTCTTAGCGGAGCCTATTGCCTGGACGGCTTCTGCCAATACGGCACTGCTGGCCATTATTTTAGTGGACGTGTGGAAGACCACGCCGTTTATGACCTTGCTTATTCTTGCGGGTTTGCAGACCTTACCGCAGGATTGTTATAAGGCGGCGCGTGTCGATGGCATTTCAGCGGTGCGTGTTTTTTTTCGCATTACCTTGCCGCTTTTGCGCCCTGCCATTGTTGTTGCGGTTGTCTTTCGCCTTTTGGATGCCCTGCGTGTGTTCGATCTCATTTACATACTGACGCCTAACAATGAAAAAACCATGAGCATGTCTGTATTTGCGCGGCAGTACTTATTTGATTTCGATCGGTTTGCGTACGGAACAGCCGCTTCATCGTTTTTATTTTTAATTGTGTGTATGCTGACCCTGACTACCATTAAGCTGGGAAAATTTAGCTTGAACTGAGTCCTTCCCTATGGATACATTGAAACGTCTTATTTGGCAACGCCGTGGTTTAGCGGTATTATTTTATGCTGCGCTTTTTATGATCGTGACGTTCTCAATCTTTCCCTTTTATTACGCTATCATTTCATCGTTTAAAACGGGAACAGCGCTTTTTGAAGTCAATTACTTTCCATACCCCTTAAACCTGAGTAACTACAAACAAGTTTTAATAGAAGGTTCATTTATGTTGAACGTGCTCAATTCATTGTTTGTCTCAGCTTTGGTTGTCCTCGTTTCTATTTTTTTGGCAGTGGGCGCTGCTTATGCGCTTGCACGTATTCGTTTTAAGGGACGCGGCTTGTTGCTGATCATGATACTTTCTATTTCAATGTTCCCGCAAATTGCAGTTCTTCCCGGAATGTTTCAGCTGGTTACGATTTTTAAGCTTTCGAATTCTTTATGGTCGTTATTATTTTCTTATTTAATTTTCACATTGCCGTTTACAGTATGGGTATTCACTGCCTTTATGCGCGAGTTTCCGCATGAATTGGAACGGGCGGCATTAGTGGACGGTGCGTCCACGTTTATCATTATTTTTAGAGTCTTTTTACCCGTGCTTTGGCCGGCATTGGTTTCAATAGGTCTGCTGACGTTCATTGCAGCCTGGAACGAGTTTTTATTTGCACTGACTTTTATTGCATCGGATGCTAAACGCACAGCACCGGTGGCTATCGCGTTTTTTGCCGGGCAAAGCGAGTATGAAATTCCCTGGGGTGCCATTATGGCGGCATCTGTTGTCGTCACTCTGCCGCTTGTTGCCCTGGTGCTGATTTTTCAACGACGCATTGTATCGGGACTGGCAGCAGGTGCGGTGAAAGGCTAATTCATTAATATTCTGAGTAAAATTATGCAAACACAAACAAGTACAACACAAACAAGTACAAAAACTCCCTCAGCTGCCCAGCAACAGCACGTCACTGGGTCTGCAGCGGCTGCCTGGTGGAAACATGCCGTGATCTATCAAATTTATCCGCGTTCCTACGCCGATAGTAATGCTGATGGCATTGGAGATCTGCCGGGCATCATCGCGAAACTGCCCTATATTGCAAGTTTGGGTGTGGATGCTATTTGGATTTCACCATTTTTCACGTCACCCATGAAAGATTTCGGCTACGATGTCAGTGATTATAAAGCCGTTGACCCAATGTTTGGCACACTTGCCGATTTTAAAACATTGATAGCCGCTGCACATGCACGTAACCTGAAAGTCTTGATCGATCAAGTTTATAGTCATACCTCCGATCAACACCCCTGGTTTAAAACGAGTCAGCAAAACCGCGACAATCCGAAAGCGGATTGGTACGTATGGGCGGATGCCCTTCCCGATGGTTCGCCGCCTAATAATTGGCAATCGATTTTTGGCGGTTCAGCCTGGCACTGGCACGCTAAACGCGGGCAATATTATTTGCATAACTTTCTTGTAGAACAACCCGATCTGAACTTCCATCAGCCCGCGGTGGTGGAAGCCATTTTAGCGGTTGCCAAATTTTGGTTGGATTGCGGTGTGGACGGCTTCAGGCTGGATACGGTGAATTTTTATTTTCATGATCAAAAACTGCGCTCGAATCCTCCTCTGGCACAGCGTCCCACTGGAATGTCCAACTTAACCTTTAATCCATATCATTTTCAGGAACATCTTTACGATAAAACGCGACCTGAGAATTTAGGGTTTCTTAAAAAGCTGCGGGCATTGCTGGATAACTATGGTGAAGTGATGACCATCGGCGAGGTGGGTGAAGAGGCACGCGGCTTAGAAATCATCAACGCCTACACGCATTCAGACGATAAACTGCATACTTGTTATAGCTTCGATTTTTTAAACGATAATTTTTCACCTGCATATTTTAAACAGACCTTAGA
Source organism: Spirochaetota bacterium (assembly GCA_965249715.1). Taxonomy (GTDB): domain Bacteria; phylum Spirochaetota; class UBA12135; order COTS27; family COTS27; genus COTS27. The sequence goes on from CBDFMP010000047.1 coordinate 201,483, forward strand.
ACGTTTGGCTGCATTGCAAGCTAATGAAACCGCTGCACAAAGTTATGCCTGCTGGTCTTTTTCCAATCACGATGTGACGCGTTCCTATACGCGTTGGTTGCCGCAGACAGACGCGCAGGAACAACAACAATGGAATGGTGATTTTGCGAAATTGCTGCTGGCACTGCTTGGCAGTTTGGCAGGCCCTATTTGCATTTATCAAGGTGAAGAACTTGGGTTGCCCGAAGCGGAGCTTGCCTATGAGGAGCTCCGCGATCCTTATGGCATTTATTTTTACCCTGAGTATAAAGGGCGTGACGGTTGTCGCACGCCTATGCCGTGGCGCACAGCTGCCGCTCATGCGGGATTTTCGACAGCCAAACGTCCATGGTTGCCTGTAAATATCAGCCATCGTGCCCTGGCGGTGGATGTTCAGGAGCAACAAGCCGATTCGCCACTTGCATTTACGCGTGCATTCTTAGCCTTCAGAAAAACAAACATGCCGCTTACGCGCGGCAAACTTAAAGTATTGCTTGCAAACGAGGTTTGTTTGCTGTTAGAGCGCAGCTTAGGAACTGAACGGATTCATGGTTATTTTAATTTTACAGCTGAAAAGCTGCAGCTGGCGCTTGTGGCTGCTTGTAAGGTGGAGCCGCTGTTTGTTGCTGGGTTTATGGGTATTGTTAGTGATGCTGATGGCGGACAAACACTTAGCTTGACGGGATATGGATGTTGTTTTCTCAGTGTTGACGCGACAATTTAACCCCCGCGGCTTTAACTGATGGATAGGAGGATTTGTTTATGGAAACAGGTTTAGCGGTACAAAATATCAGTAAAACTTTTGGCAATGTAGAAGTCTTAAAAGAAATCTCTTTCGAAGTGGCAGCCGGTGAATTCACCGTGCTTTTGGGACCTTCTGGATGTGGGAAATCAACCTTATTAAATTTACTGGCAGGCTTGGAGGAACTTAGCAATACAACAGGGCGCATTGTTATTGCTGGGCGTGACGTCACTTTTCTCAGTCCTAAACAGCGTAATATTGCGATGGTTTTTCAATCTTACGCACTTTATCCCAATATGACCATTCGTGAGAACATTGCTTTCGGCTTAAAAAACAGGCATTTGCCAGCTGCTGCTATCGACGAAAAAGTGCAGCATGTCGCGAAAATGTTACAACTCACTGAATTATTGGAACGGCGGCCAAGTGAGTTGTCTGGTGGACAGCGTCAGCGTGTGGCGATGGGACGTGCCATTTCTCGCAGTCCGGCACTTTATTTATTCGATGAGCCGCTTTCTAATTTAGATGCCAAACTGCGTGTGGAGTTGCGATTGGAACTCAAACTCATGCACCAGCGTGAACGGAAAAGCATTGTTTATGTCACGCATGATCAGATTGAGGCGATGACATTGGCGGACAATATTATTATCCTGAATAAAGGACAAATTATGCAGATGGGCAGCCCACGCGATATTTATTACAATCCCAATAATATCTTTGTGGCAACCTTTATCGGCGCGCCTGCCACCAATGTTATTTCCGTTCGGTTACTGCGGACAACTGGTGAAAACTTAGCGCTGAGTTATCAGGATGCTGCGGGTCAAACATTGACAATGCCGCTTGATGATGCAGCGTTGTGTCAGCGTTTAGCCCCGTATGCTGAACAAGAAGTCCTTTTGGGTGTACGCCCCGAACATTTAAGGATGGGCGAGCAGGCGCGCGCAGCTGCCGCCAAGCCGCATTTTACAATCAATGCCAAACTTAAAGCGGTAGAGTTTATTGGCGCTGAACAATACATTTATTTCGAGCTGGCAGGCAAGGTTATTGTTGCCAAGTGTCCCGCCAGTGTGCAGGTTCGCCAAGGGCAAACCATGGACTTCACAGGTTTATTGGCTGATGTGTTTTTCTTCGCTTCGCAGACTGAACAGCGTATTGCCTGAGTGAAGCGGTGGTTTAGCTGAAGCGGTGTGTTTAGCCTGAGCTTGCGTGTTATTCGGCTTGCGTGTTTATTCGTAATTTATTCATTAAGCCAGCTGGGTTTTTCGCTGGCTGCAGATGATTTACGTGCAGTGGCAGGGACGGGTTTCTTTTCAGCAGCAGTGGGCGGCGGCGGGGTGCTTGCCGCAGCTGCCAGCTGATTTGCCTGCCACCAATGTTATTTCCGTTCGGTTACTGCGGACAACTGGTGAAAACTTAGCGCTGAGTTATCAGGATGCTGCGGGTGAAACATTGACAATGCCGCTTGATGATGCAGCGTTGTGTCAGCGTTTAGCCCCGTATGCTGAACAAGAAGTCCTTTTGGGTGTACGCCCCGAACATTTAAGGGTGGGCGAGCAGGCGCGCGCAGCAGCCGCCAAGCCGCATTTTACAATCAATGCCAAACTTAAAGCGGTAGAGTTTATTGGCGCTGAACAATACATTTATTTCGAGCTGGCAGGCAAGGTTATTGTTGCCAAGTGTCCCGCCAGTGTGCAGGTTCGCCAAGGGCAAACCATGGACTTCACAGGTTTATTGGCTGATGTGTTTTTTTTCGCTCCGCAGACTGAACAGCGTATTGCCTGAGTGAAGCGGTGGTTTAGCTGAAGCGGTGTGTTTAGCCTGAGCTTGCGTGTTATTCGGCTTGCGTGTTTATTCGTAATTTATTCATTAAGCCAGCTGGGTTTATCGCTGGCTGCAGACGATTTACGTGCAGTGGCAGGGACGGGTTTCTTTTCAGCAGCAGCAGTGGGCGGCGGCGGGGTGCTTGCCGCAGTTGCTTTGTTGCCGCCAAGGGCTTTTTTGACTTTTACGATAATTTCATCGTACAACGCAGGGTTAGCTTTCAGCTCTGCACGCACGTTTTCAATGCCTTGTGCCAGCCGTTTATCAGCGTAGGAAAACCAGGAACCAGATTTTTTAATGATCTCCAACTTAACGCCGATATCGATAACCTCATGAATGAGCGAAATGCCTTCACCAAAGATGAGCGTGGTTTCAATATGCTTAAACGGCGCCGCCACCTTGTTTTTCACAACGCGTACGCGCAGTCTGGTACCAAAGGGTGTTTCACCTTTTTTAAGCGTTTCAATTTTACGCACGTCTAAACGAATAGAAGCATAGAATTTGAGTGCATTGCCGCCGGTGGTGGTTTCTTGCGGGCCGTAAAAGCTGCCTACTTTTGTACGCAGTTGATTGATGAAGAGCAGCGCAGTTTTATTTTTGGAGACGCTGCCTGTTATTTTACGCAATGCCTGACTCATCAGACGTGCTTGCAATGCCATTTGCGGGTCGCCCATATCACCTTGCAGTTCAGCACGCGGGACAAGCGCTGCCACACTGTCGATCACAATGAGCGATATGCCCCCCGAATTAATAAGGCTATCGGTAATTTCCAGCGCCTGCTCGCCGTTTTCAGGCTGAGCAATGTAAAGATTGTCCGTTTGCACGCCAATGTTTTTAGCATATTCCACATCCAAGGCATGTTCGGCATCGATGAAAGCACAGACGCCGCCAGTTTTCTGCATTTCTGCAATGGCATGCAGCGCAAGTGTTGTTTTACCTGATGATTCAGGACCGTAAATTTCAATGATACGTCCCTTTGGCAGTCCCCCCACCCCCAGCGCATCGTCTAACAAGAGCGAACCAGATGAAAACGTTTCTATCGCTATTCGCGGCTGTTCGCCCAGTCGCATGACAACGTTTTGTCCATAAGCTTTTTCCAAGTCGGCAATGGTCTGAATGAGTTTGTTGGAATGATTATTTTGGGTTGCAGCAGCAAGTTTACTGGCTGATTTGCTTGTTGGGGATGCGGCGGCATTCATAGTGAAAGATCTTCCTTAAAAAACAGCGTAATATCATTTTACGCTGTTAATCATAACATCATAAGGCTAAGCTACTAATGATATTTTAATGGTGCAGCACTAAGCTTGGACGAGTGTTTTTAATGCGAGGTCAATTTTAGGATAAATAAACTTGAATGTTGGAGCAGTGCTTTGCAAGCGTTTAGAGATAATAAAGCCTCCTGCTGTTAGCAGCTCGCTGCGCTCACCCATGAGGAGGCGTAAGAGATAACGCGGTGTGTGCGGTAAGCGGAGCGGACGGTTTACTGCCTTGGCAAGCGCGTGCGCAAAAACTTCAGCGCTAACGGGTGCTGGTGCGCAGGCATTGATGGTACCTGTTAATTGGGAATGGCTGAGCAGAAAGAGCATCAAGCGGACACAATCATTGATGTGAATCCAGCTGAACCCCTGTGTTCCGCTTCCCGCTACAGTGCCCAATCCCCGCCGGTAAAGCGGCAGCAATGTTTTTAAAATGCCGCCATTGCTGCCCAGTACAATGGGCAGTCGCAGGCAAATTTTGCGTGTTTGACGTGTGCGTGGCTGAGACTGAGGGAGCTGTGCGGGTTCCCAAAAAGCAGCTTCCCATGCTGTGCAGAGGTTATTGAGGAAGCTTTCAGCTTTGAGCGGGCTAGCTTCTGTAAAAACGCCGTGGCTGCGTTCTGCGTAAATGCCGATAGCAGCGGCATTGATCACCACCTTAGGCGGTTTGCGGGCTGCGCTGAGTGCGGCATTAAGCGCACGGGTTGGCTGCACACGACTTTCAATGAGCTCAGCTCGCCGCTTGTTTGTCCATGCCCCTTTTAGTATGGACGCGCCGCAGAGATTGATGACGGCGTGATGGCGACTGATGAGCTGAGCCAGCTGCGGATGCGGGTAGGGGAGGAAAACGCAATTGGGCTGAGTGCGTGTTGCTAAGGTTTGCCGTGAAAGGATGGTGACGCTGTGTTTGTGTTTGTGCAGTACTGCACTCAGTGCAGTACCAATGAAACCACTGCCGCCCAGGAGCAGGACGTTCATGAAAAAGTGTTGGCGGTTAGCGGCTGAGTCTGGCAGAAATAGGGCGGCGCGCTCATTTTTCTCAGTGGAGCCCCCTTAACCAAGCGATTCAAAAAAGCGCAGATATACACCAGGGTTGCGCTCAAGGTACTTCTCAAAACTTTTTCTTTCAATCTTAAAGAGAATGGAATTACGCATCGCTCTGCAGATAAGTGTGGAACGAAGACCATCTTTAAACTCTTTGTAACTTCCAATGATGTCACCAGTCCGATAACGAATGGTTTCATTGTTATGGCGATGAAACCCTTCTACTACACCGGAGTAGTGAATATAAAGTTCGCGGACAGTTTGTTTGTCCTGAAAGAGCATTAATTCTTTTTTTATATCCACGCGTTTGAGGAGGATTTCCAGCTCAGTTTTCTGAGAAGCGGTGAGCGTGTTGAAAAATGGAGTTTCGCTGAGTGCTTCCCAGCTTTGTTGATCGCGGTTTAACGCGATAGTTTTAAGGCGTTCTTCTACTTCTGTGCCGCGAATTAAATTAAGAAAGGATTTTTTCTCAATAGCAATGAGCGTGACATCGGTTTCAGCATAAACATCTACAGTTCGTACGGCGTTCATCATAATGGAGGCTTCGCCAACGTATTGATAACGTCCATAACGTTTGGCAGTGCCAATGTTGTTTGTTTCTTTTTTAGGATCTTTAGTGCGTTCTCCACGAATAACGAGGGAACCGCTTTCAACAATATAAAAGTAATCTCCCGGGCTGCCTTTTTTTATAACGAGTGAACCTTTTTTAAAATGACGACGCTCAAGCACACTAAGGACGTCCTTGATTTTGTACAGATCAAAACTACGGAAAATATCAATTTTAGAAATGGTATCTAAGATAGAATAAGCTTCCTGAAAAGGGCCCTTTTCCATCTTAAATTCTATAGTATTGGCGATGCCAAATTTAGCAAGCGTCAAATTGGTTTTTTCGGGAAAATCTTTTGCCGCAATGTGGTAAATGACCATTTTCTTTTGAGTTTCCACTGGCAGTGAATTGAGGTAGGAAATGGGGGTATGTAGTGGAGGCATTCCCGATTCGTGATAAATAATATCGCTATCCCAAGGGAAATCCATAAATTCAGCGTGTCGTTTTTTGGAAATGATTTTTTTGGCCAGTAGCTCGTCGAATTTACCTGGCATATTGAGATGATCGGATGAGTAAACAAAAGATTTATCTTTGAAAGAAAAACTGAACCCCATTGTGGGGATGGAGTGCAGCATGTAGCGAAAGTCAAACCACGCGCCTTTGATATTAATACTCTTGCCAATGAGGACAGGATTAAAATTGAAAAGCGAACGTAATTCTCCCGGTGGAACTTCACCCAATGTGGAGTATTTATTGATCCACGCATCCATCACGGTATGTGTGGTATAAATGTCGATCTTTTCTTCTTCAAGAATTTTCTGAAAAGTGCCGGTATCGTGATCGGCATGGGTATGTGTGAGGATGATCGTGTCAATGAGCTTAGAGTTGACATTGGAGCGCATGAGCCATTCAGTGGAATTAACGGGTGGATCCACCATAATGCCCATTTCGTTAATCCAGATGATAAAACCGGAGGTGTTATCCTTAGGATCAAACCCGTGTGACGGACCTAAACACGTCACTCCTAAGACAGGCGGCTTAAAAGGCTGACGTGGAATTTTACCAATGTCATAAATTACATTATAAGTAATCTCGCTGGGAACGGTTAAACTTTTATTGGTTGTTATGTCAAGAATTTCATATTCTCCACTTTCATTCAATGAAACCATGCAATTTTTGACTTTGATGCCTCTGTTTTCATCCAACGTGAAGAACTCTACAACGTCTTCCATTTTAAAACTAGCGAAATAATCCAATTCCTTACGCATATTGGGAATGGGAAGCTTTGTATTGGGCGCGTAATCATTACGGATATTGACTTCTGCAGGGCCGAAAAGCGCTTGTTGGATCACGCGTTCAAAGATGAGTTTATGTTTTTTTAGACAAACGATGAAAATCTTGCGTTGTTTGATGAAAAAGTTGTAATAAAGCGGGAATTCAACTTCCGCTACTGAAATGGCCTTATCGCGATTAAAGAATTTCTTGGGCAGACAAAAAATTTGTGGGACGCCATGTGGAAATCCCATAGTGTCTTTAATAGTTTCTGGCGGGGAGCCCACTTGGATATAACCTTGCGATGTCTCTACTAGGTATCCACCACGCGGAAGTGCAAAAACTTCACCCATTTTCATGCTTTTTGCTGTTGCTGTTTTCATCGTTTTTTTTTATGCAATCATTATTTACCGCTTGTTAGCGGATATAAAAAACATTTACAAAGCATTTGTAATAGAAAGCTTGAGCATGAATATGCAAAAATGTTCAATATGTAAATAACGGCATTACTCCTCTAAGATTGTATTATCGAATACACTATATTTATAGCTGATTAGAAGTCTTATAAAATTTTAAATTGCCGTACGGACAAATTGCAGCTTTATGCAAACAATTTTGTATATGTCATATATTGTCGTCTAAATACGATAACAATTTAATCATAGTTTGCAAAAAAAAAGCGAGGGAGCTAAGTAAAAAACTTAGCTCCCTCGCTTTTACGAGGTAATGGTACAGGATGTGTATGGATTACATCATACCGGGCATGCCGCCCATGCCGCCCATGCCGGGGGCTGCAGGAGCAGCGGATTCGCCGCTGGCATCCTTGGGGGCATCCGTCACTAAGACCTCAGTGGTTAGGAGCAGTGAAGCAATGGAAGCTGCATTCTGGAGCGCTGAGCGAGTGACTTTTGCAGGATCAATAATACCTGCTTCAATCATATTGACCCAACAATCATTACGAGCATCATAACCTTGTTGACCGTTACGTGCTTTCTCAATGACAACAGAGCCCTCAACACCAGAATTGAATGCAATCTGTCGCATCGGTTCTTCCAGCGCTTTGTGAACGATATTAATGCCTACTTGTTCGTCACTGTCGGTGACTTTCAGTTTGCTGAGGTTTTCCTGTGCTTTCAGCAGGGTGTAGCCACCGCCAGGGACAATGCCCTCTTCAATAGCGGCACGTGTGGCTGAAAGTGCATCTTCTACACGGCTTTTACGCTCTTTGAGCTCTGTTTCTGTTGCGGCACCTACATTAATGACGGCAACACCACCAGAGAGCTTAGCCAGACGTTCTTGCAACTTTTCTTTGTCGTAATCGGAAGTGGATTCTTCAATTTCCTGACGAATTTGATTGCAGCGAGCTGCGATCATTTTTTTCTCACCGGAACCTTCAACAATAGTGGTGTTATCTTTGTCAATAATAATTTTTTTGGCAACACCCAAGTCGTCTAAATTAACATTTTCAAGTTTCATGCCAAGGTCTTCAGAAATGAGTGTAGCCTTAGTAAGAACGCCAATATCTTCCAACATGGCTTTACGGCGATCGCCGAAACCGGGAGCTTTGACGGCACAGACATTAAGCACGCCACGGATCTTATTGACCACTAATGTAGCAAGCGCCTCGCCTTCCACTTCTTCACAAATGATGACGAGGGGACGGCTGCTTTGTGAAATCTGCTCCAAGAGCCCTACCAAGTCTTTCATATTGGAGACTTTTTTATCGTAGAGCAAAATGTAGGCATTTTCAAATGATGCCGTCATTTTTTTCTGATCGGTTACAAAATATGGGGAAAGATAACCGCGATCAAACTGCATGCCTTCTACCACGTCCAGTGTAGTTTCAAGACTCTTCGCTTCTTCAATGGTGATCACACCTTCATTGCCGACTTTTTCCATGGCTTCCGCAATGAGATCGCCAATTTCTTTGTCGTTATTGGAGGAGATGGTCGCCACTTGTTGGATCTTGCTTTTCTCATTAATGGAAACAGCCTGTTTTTTTATTACAGCAAGAACTTCCTTGAGGGCCTTTTGAATGCCCAGTTTGATGATCATCGGGTTGGCGCCGGCGGCAACGTTTTTGAGGCCTTCCTTCACCATTGATTGTGCCAACAATGTAGCGGTGGTGGTGCCGTCGCCTGCTACTTCATTTGCCTTGGACGCAACTTCTTTGAGCAATTGGGCTCCAAGATTTTCATAAGCGTCATTAAGTTCAATTTCCTTGGCAATCGTCACACCGTCATTGGTGACCGTGGGAGAACCGTAACTCTTCTCTAAAAGTACATTCCTGCCACGCGGGCCCAATGTTACTTTGACTGCGTCTGCAACGGCATTCACGCCGATAAGCAGCTTTTTGCGTGCATCTTCGTTGAAAATGATTTGCTTAGCCATGGTTATTTTTCCTTGTTATGTAGTAAAATGGTTTGAATTTATGCTGTAAACAGCGGGTTAGGGGAGAACGGCAAGAATGTCTTCTGCTTTTAAAAAGACGTATTCTTTGCCATCAACTTTTATGTTAGTACCTGCGTACTTGTCGTGAATGACGCGATCTTTTTCTTTAACTTGGATTTTGTCACTGGGACCAATCGCAACAACGGTTGCTTCTTGTGTTTTTTCTTGCGCGGTTGCAGGAATATAGATGCCGCCTGAAGTTTTTTCAGCAGCTTCTATTGGCTGGACAAGTATGCGATCGTTTAACGGTTTTATTTTCATAGTCATTAGCCTCAACCTTGATAAAGGGTTTATTGTAAAAGTTATAAACGGAACTTAGGCTTCCAGTCGTTATTAATTACTTATTTACAGCAGCTTGCCTTTTGGGGTGCCATCAAAAAACTTTAAATAGCAGCCAAATGGGCAAACACAGCAAATTTTAAATAAAGTATAACTTTTATGCAAAAATTGTCAAGCAATTTAAATGCTTTGCAGGCAATATCGGATGAATTTGGCGTATGCAATAGTTAAATTAATTGTTTGTTTTCCAGCTGCAACAATTTTGTGACAATTTTTAATGGGAAAATGCTTTTTGCAACAGCCTTTTGAGCTGCGTTAGCCCATAATGTGTGTGACTGCTGATAAAAATTAATTGCTCCTGCAGGGGTTTGGGAAATGTTTTGCGAATGGCTGCCTGCTGAGCGGGAGTGCTTAAAAGCTCTGCTTTTGTAAGTGCAAGACAAACTGGTTTATGCCGCAGTGCGTCATTGTAAATAAAGAGTTCGTGTTGCAGAAGCTTCAGCGTGGCAGCAGGGGTGGGAGTCTGTATGCTGCAATCAATTAAGTACAACAGGAGCGTTGTGCGTTCAATATGCCTTAAAAATTCAAGTCCCAATCCTTTTCCACTGTGTGCACCGTCAATAATGCCCGGGATATCGGCTAATACCAATGTGCGTTTGTGATCAAGTGCATAGATACCCAAATTGGGACTTAGCGTGGTGAATGGATAGGCAGCGATTTTGGGATGCGCTTGTGTCAATACGCCGATGAGGGTTGATTTACCGGCATTGGGGAGTCCGACTAACCCTACGTCAGCAATTATTTTCAATTCTAAATGTATGCTAATCTCCTTGCCCAGGGTTCCCTTTTCTGCTTTGCGCGGAGCTTTGTTGACGGAACTTCTAAAATGGTAATTACCCCTGCCGCCTTTGCCGCCTTTCAGTAATGTGAGCTGTTCATCGGGCTGCTTGAAATCATGAATGATGATGCCATTTAAGGTTTTAATAACGGTACCTAATGGCACTTCAATGATGTGAGGCTTGCCGCCGCCGCCACTCAGTCTTGCGGGGCCTCCGCGTTTGCCGTATTCGCTTTTTAGCAGGGGCTTTGTTCTGAGGTGTATAAGATTACTGAGCTTGCTTCTGGCGATAAGAATAATATCGCCGCCTGCACCGCCGTCGCCTCCATCGGGACCGCCCTTGGGAATAAATTTCTCACGTCTGAATGAAATAATACCATCACCGCCGTCACCGGCTTTGAGTCTGAGAGTCAGTGTATCGATAAACTGAGACATTTTAGATCAAGGTATTGTACTATTTATCTGGGGTTGAGCTGGCAAACCTTTATGCAAGTTATAAAACTGAGCTTATAACTTTGCTGAGATGATGAGCTTATGTTATAATTTGAGCAAGCGGCGTTGTGTTATGCGGTGTTCATTACAGTAACGTTGTTAACGCGGTATTGCTTGAAGTTATTGCAAGAGGGTGAAGTGGAAAAAAACGAAATGAGTACATGTTTGAAAGATGAGCTTGTCAGTGCAGTTGTCTTGCTGTGTTGCAAATGGCGGCGTGTGGGGTTATGTGCCTTTACTGCGTGTTTCATGATGTTGCCGCATTTGGCGGCGGCTGCACCTGTTTCATCAATAGACGCGATAGGCGAGTTTTCTGCCGATTATGCAAAAATCTTAGACGCTGTTATTGTTAGACAGAACTACAAGAGCGCCGCCGGGCAATTTGACCACAATGCAGTTGATTATAAAATCCTGACAGGTGATAGTAAGCTGCGCATATTGCGTGAAAAAATACTTGCACAGCTTGCGGCAATGCCGTTGCCTGCTGCAACAGTAGCTGAATTGGGTTTTTGGATAGATGCCTATAATTTTTTCACACTCAATGCTGTGGCAACCGCTTATCCAATTAAAAGCATGAAACAATTAGGTTGGAAACAGAAGACAAATGTTGTTGGCGGCAGACATTTTTCATTAAATGAAATAGAACATGAGCTGACCCGTCCGTTAGGAGATGCACGTACGCATTTTGCGCTGAACTGTGCTTCTGTCAGTTGTCCCAGCTTATGGCATAAGCCGTACAGCAGTCGCTCAGTGGGCTCTACTTTGCCTGATATCTTGGATAACCGGGTAACAGCGGCATTGCGTTCGCCGATACACCTTCGTAAACAAAAAGGTGGGTTATTTAGCGGAGAAAAAATCGCTATTTCCAAAATTTTCAAGTGGTACAAAGGTGATTTTAATACCGCACAGACCACTACACAAAGTTTTATCAAACGTTATGTTCCAGTGGCACTGGCAGAAGAGCTAGCCCATTTAGGAATGAGTTCACTCGCTTATGAATGGAATTTGAATACAGTTGACAATATATCTGCCTATTTTGCTGAGCTTGCTCAGCAAAATCCTAACAATGTCGTCCGTTTGCTTGACCAGCCATAAGCTATAAGCTGCTGGCTTGAATAAAAATCATCGTTCAGTTACAGGGAACAGGGACAGGGATAACTGATTTGATGCGCTTTATTTTAACTAATGATATAATAATGGTTCAGTTTTTTAACTGAACTCACGCGAATAACAATTTAATATTATGCTAGACAGTTTTTGAAAAGAAGAAAAAGCAAGGCCAAGCTTAACAAAAAAAAAGTCAGGCGCAAACGCCGAATACAAAAGCTGCGTACAGGCAAGTAGTCTAGTCGCGGCCATATAAGGTTTGCCCTTAAGCATGAGCCACTTGTGTTGCTTCTTAGCAGCATTGGTTCAATGAATTAGGTGGTGGGTGTTGTTTTTGGTCCGAGTGGGTACATAAATGCTTCTACTCTAACGCAGAGGGTGCTTTTTTCACTTGCTGTTAATTGGAAGGTTCCTCCATTGGGGGTATAGGCGCAGCTTTCCTGCAGGATGGCCCACACATCATTCGTTGTGTGGGCATTTAACGTTCCATTGACAACACATAAAATAGTTTGTGTGGATTTTGTCTTGCTGAAGTGAAGGGTACGCGTTTGTAGTGGTGTGTCAGGCGTAAACGCCGGATACAAAAGCTGCGTACAGGCAAGTAGGCTAGCCGATTCCCTATAGGTTTACCCTTAACCATGAGCCACTTGTGTTGCTTTTAGCAGCATTGGTTCAATGAATTAGGTGGTGGGTGTTGTTTTTGGTCCGATTGGGTGCATAAATGCTTCTACGCTAACACAGAGGGTGTTTTTTTCACCTGCTGTTAATTGGAATGTTCCTCCATTGGGGCATAGGCGCAGCTTTCCTGTAGGATGGGCAACACTTCATTAGTAGTGTGGGCGTTCAACGTTCCATTGACAACACATAAAATAGTTTGTGTGGATTTTGTCTTGCTGAAGTGAAGGGTACGCGTTTGTAGTGGTGTGTCAGGCGTAAACGCCGGATACAAAAGCTGCGTACAGGCAAGTAGGCTAGCCGATTCCCTATGGGTTTACCCTTAAGCATGAGCCACTTGTGTTGCTTTTAGCAGCATTGGTTCAATGAATTAGGTGGTGGGTGTTGTTTTTGGTCCGATTGGGTGCATAAATGCTTCTACGCTAACACAGAGGGTGTTTTTTTCACCTGCTGTTAATTGGAATGTTCCTCCATTGGGGGCATAAGCGCAGCTTTCCGGTAGGATGGGCAGTACTTCATTAGCTGTATGGGCGTTTAACGTTCCGTTGACAACACATAAAATAGTTTGTGTGGATTTTGTCTTGCTGAAGTGAAGGGTACGCGTTTGTAGTGGCGCAAATGAAATTTGTTCAAACTTAAAATATGGCGTTTTTACTTGCTGAGCTTGCTGCGGTGGGTAATAATGCCCGGTATTTTGTGGTTTGAGCACGGTAAGCGCCTGTTTTAAGTGGAGCGGGCGCTTGCGTCCATAATCGTAAAGGCGGTAAGTCAGGTCGCTGCTTTGCTGAATTTCCAACAATTTAACACCCCCGCCTATGGCGTGAACTGTCCCTGCAGGGATATAAAGTGCTGCACCTGTTTCTACGGTGTGTGAATGCAACTGAGCCATAATCGCCTCGTATGTGCCTGTTTGCAATAGCTTGTGTAACTTGGCGCGCGTGCTGCTCCAATGCTGAGCTTTTGACACCGCTGAGTGTGTTTGTGCGTTGCTAAGCCCGCTGATAACGGCAGCATTGGGACTGTGCTCCAGGAACAGCCAGCATTCGCTTTTGCCGCTGCTTTGTTCATGAGCACGTGCATAAACATCGTCAGGATGCACTTGTACAGACAGCTCTGTGTCGGCTTGAATGATTTTTATCAGGACAGGAGGAGCAGGTTGTGGAATTTGGCGCGGGTTATGCAATCCTTGTGCCAATGCACTTTTTAATGAACAATTTTTATGTGGGCCATTTTCTAAGCTTGTTAGACCATTGGGATGGGTGGAGAATAGCCATTTTTCCCAGCCCCAAACTTTGCGGCTAAAGAAGGGTTTGAGGACCCAAAGCAGTTCAGCGGACGAAGTGTTTGCAGTCACCAATGTCATTCTGCTGGTTTGAGAATTTCAGCACCACGATAACGCGGACTTATGTAGTATGTTGTACGGTACTTAAACACGGAAAGTAAGTTATTGATTAAATCATAATAGGATGTGTAATTTTTTATTTTTACAATCACGCGTGATTTGATAAAATAATTCTTTTCCTGCTTGATCAGCTCTCTGCGTGCTAGTGGGGCGTGTTCTAATTTAAGAATAGCCCGCTCCAGCTCTGCAATGCTGGCGTAACGCTTGCGTGTGCCAGCTTTTTCTACTATGAAAGTAGTGGACCACGGGTCGTAGCGGACTTTGTGGATGACTTGCAGGGTTGCAATTTTACGTGCGAAACGCAAACTGTTTTCCTGATGCAATTCTAAATAATAAGTAATGGTGATGGGAATGCCATAAGTCAGCTGGCTCAATGTAGCTGGGGAAATGATGCTGGAACTGCCTTCTGCGTTTATGTAAATGTAGGTACGGTCAGCATAAATTTTATGCGGGGACTTTAGCCGTATTTCAACGGCATGAGCCGTGTTGCTGAGTGCCAAACAAACTATGCTGGCGATGAGGACGCTTTTGAATGCACTGAGCAGTTTAGAGCAGTGGTAAAATTGCCGTGTAACCAGTTTTTGCATGGTGTTAACTGTTTAAAATTTATTTTGGTTTTTTATTGATGTTATGGTCTGAAACTAATGACTAATGGGCAAGCAGGAATAAAAATATCATGAATATGTAAAAGAATATTCATAAATTTGACTTTAAGTATTTTTTACAGTATAATTATTTGTATTTTATCTGATAATAATTTCCTCAAACAGTTATTATTTTAAACAACTGTTTGTAGGCATTGCAATAAAGTATTTACAGGTATTTACGTAGGATTAGAAAATTGTAGCATTAAAATTGTAGCATTAAGTTAGCGATTAAACATTTGATTTGCTCAGCAAGTGATTTAAGATTGTTTCTGTGAATGGAATGCGCTAGCTTTTTATGAGACAATATTAGTTTACATTAATTTTAGGAATAAGGAAGCATTTCTTGTTAGAGAAGCTAACACAGGATTTTTCGTCGCTTGTTGCCAAATTAGCACGTAAAAAGAAATTAACATCGGAAAATATCGCAGAGAGTGTGCGCTCACTGCGTTTAGCGCTTATAGAGGCGGATGTCAATATTGCTGTTATTAAGCGCTTCCTGGATGAGCTCAGCAAACGGGCATTGGGAACGGAAGTACTGCAGGGACTTAGACCGGCGGACACTTTTATTAAATTTGTTCACGATGGTCTGGTGGAACTTCTTGGTGGTAACCCCAGCAAGGGTTTAACCCTTGCTGAACCCACACGTTTGACGCAGGTCTTGGTGAGCGGTTTGCAAGGAAGCGGCAAAACCACCACTATTGCTAAGCTGGCATTAAAATATAAAACTCGCCGTGAAATACTGTTGGTCTCGTTGGATTACAGCAGACCGGCGGCAGCATTGCAATTGCAGCGTTTGGCGGAGCAGCTCGGCGTAAGTTGTTTGGAGCGAGGAAAAGAAACACGTCCACTTAAGCTTATCAAACAGGCACAGCGTTATGCCCGCAAACACTCCCACAACCTGATCATTTACGATACCGCAGGACGCACGCAATTGGATACGTCCATGTTAAGCGAGCTGAAAGCTATTTATAAGGCTGCTGAGATCACTGAGAGCCTGTTTGTCATGGACGCTATGTTGGGACAGCAGGCACTGAAGGTAGCGGAAGCTTTTAAAGCGGCATTGCCGCTTACGGGGTTAATCTTCACCAAATTTGATTCCGATACCAGTGGCGGTGCTTTGCTTTCCGTTCGTTATACACTTGCAGTGCCCATTCATTATGTGGGGACGGGAGAACAGCTCGCGGATTTAACGGAGTTTGTACCGGCACGCGTGGCTGAACGCATTCTTGGCATGGGAGATGTTGTGGCTTTGGTGGAAAAAGCCGAGCAGGCATTGACGCCCAATCATGCTGATACACTTGCTGCTAAACTTGCGCGTAATGAGTTTGATTTGGAAGTTATGCTCATGCAGTTGCAACAGGTAGGCAAAATGGGGTCTTTAAAATCACTTGTGAAATTATTGCCAGGCATGGGAACAGAAATTCAAGCTACTGTGACAGCTGCTCAGGATCAAGAAATGCTTCACTTTAAAGCTGTTATCCAGTCGATGACAGCGACTGAGCGGCGTAAGCCTTTTATTTTAAATAACAGTCGCAAGCAACGCATTGCGAAAGGAGCTGGGGCAACTGTGCTGAAGGTGAATCAGCTGCTTAAGAGGTTTGCCCGGCTTAAAAGTATGATGAAAAAATTTAAACGTCCCGAGCAACTGATGCAGCTTTTGCAACAACAATCGGCGATGCCTGCGACACCTGCAATAGCTGGGGCAAAATCGCTTAGCGGGGCACTGCAAGCACCTAATGGTATGAATGCTTTTGCCCAGCATCCAATGTTCAAACAATTTTTAAAATGATCATGATTATGGTTATAGAGGTTATTATTAGATAGTGAGTGTTAGTCTTCGTTTAGCGCGTATAGGAAAAAAACAGCGGCCTTTTTATCGCATTGTTGCTATTGATAAGCGCAAGGCGCGTGGCGGTAGGTACTTGGAAAAACTAGGTGACTACGATCCGCTTAAAACTGAGCAGAAAATGCGCATTAATAAAACCTTGGTTTTCAAGTGGTTTGGATATGGTGCTCAGCCTACACAAACCGTCAAACAGTTGTTTTCTGCTGGTGGTGTACTGGCAGAGTGGGATGAGCTTAAACAGGCTAAACGACGTTCAGCTGCGAGCGAAGCGGGAGAAACAAAGGCAAAAAAACCGCGTAAGTTGCGCAAGGGACGTGGACGTCCAATGGCGGCAAAACTGGAATTGCGCGCCAAGTTAGCAGAACAAAATAAACGTACAGAGGCGTACCAGGACAAGAAACGTCGTGCAGCTGTTGCGGCTAAGGCGGCTGATGAAGCTAAAAAAACTGAAGAACCACCCAAACCCGAAAAAACTAATGAAACTAAACCAATAGAAAAACCTGCTGAGGTTAAGGCAACAGCTACAGCCAACCCCTCCACGGATACCCCAGTGGTAAAAGCTGGAGAAGCTGCCGTTGCCAAAGAAACTAAACCAACAGGCGAGAATGCTACTTCTACTTAGTGTTCTAAATTTGTGTATTGATTCTAGTTTGTGTGGCGATAATTTTTGTGACTTGGGCAGTATAAGTGTATTGGGCTAATGACTACTGAATATAAAATAGTGAAATACTGTTGTGTTTTGCATTAATATATTTATGAAGTAGTTGGGAAGTAAACTTATTTTTAATTTGGATCTAAATTCTTCATGATGAAGCAAAAAAAGTTTGTTGAGTACATTGTAAAGCTGCTTGTGAGTTATCCAGACAGTGTTTCCATCGATATTCGTGAAGGTGAAAAAACCAATGTTATAGAAATAAAGGCACACATAGAAGACTATAGTAAAATTATAGGAAGGAGTGGTCGCTTTATTAATGCTATACGTGTTTTATTGGCAGTTATTTCACGCGGAGATGAGAAACGTTGGGTGGTTGAGGTTCCGAATAAAGAAAATCGTTAAAGAAAATCGTGGAAGCGCTGCTGATGCAGAGGCGTGAGCGAATGACGATTAGCCATTGTTCAAACTGTTAAATGGCGCTCCAATTTCAATGATACCAAGGAGCGAACTGCCCATTGGTGCTTCAGGTGTTGCCGGCGCGCCAACTGTTGTTGCGGTTTCTCAAGCGATTATCTTAGCGATTATATCGCGTCCGCAAGGACTTCATGGCGAGGTGCGGGTTAAGCCTTTCACGGCTGAGCTGGAGTACTTTCAAACATATCGCAATTTTTACATTGCACCATTGCCTGCGGTGGCAGGTGCTGCTGTTGTGCTTTTGACAAGCAGCACGCAGCTATGCACTGTGGAATATTTTAAACCTGTCGCTAAGCAGTTAGCCATTAAGCTGGTTGGTGTGGATTCGCTTAGTGCTGCTGATGCATTGCGTGGGCACTGTCTTTGTAAGACGCGTGCAGAATTGGCGCCGCTTTCACCTGCGGTTGGTGAGCATGAAATAACATTGCTCATTGCCGAGCTCATGGGTGCGGAGGTTTATGTTGTTTTAACTTCACAGCGAATGATACTGGGACACTTCACGGCATATTATGAGGGCGGCAGCAATGGCTTAGTGGAACTAAGCCTTAACGCGCAGGCACAAAAATTGTTTATGGCTGAGCGCAAACCGCAAACAAGCTTGCTGGTGCCTTGCGGTGCACATTTTATTGGCAAAGTCACGCGTCATTCAGTGACACAACAGGTGACAGCGGTTGAGCTCAAGGCATTGGCGGAGCTTGTGGACCTGAGGCATTGCGAGGTGCCGTCGAGCGTTTAGGCTTGGGAGAGCCTTGGGTGAGCTGTCTGGTCACAAATTGTGCCAAGGGAGGTTGAAACAGTGAATAAAGCCGCGACACTGCATTTCAATATTATTACACTCTTTCCAAGGTTTTTTGACGAATTTTTTCAAGCTAGTTTAGTGGGACGTGCCATTACGCTTGGAAAGGTTACCCAGCGAATTGTGAACTTGCGGGAATTTGGCATAGGCGCGCACCGGCAGGTGGATGCTGTTCCGTTTGGCGGTGGGCCTGGGATGTTGCTGCGGTTTGATGTGCTCAGGCGTGCGCATAGCAGTCTGCCGCGCGGTTATACCATTTGCCTGTCCCCGCGCGGAGTGCGCTTGACACAACGGCTGGTGCGAGAATTGCATGCACGTGCATTGGAGCATGTTACAGCAGCAGGAAGACCTGCAAACAGCGGACTGACGCTTGTGTGTGGGCATTATGAGGGGATTGATCAACGATTTATCCATGAGTGTGTGGATTTGGAGCTTTCTATTGGCGATTATATCTTAGGCGGCGGCGAGAGTGCTGCTTTAGTGGTGATGGATGCATTGATTCGCCTGCAGGATACCGTGGTGGGCAACCCACGTTCGCTTGCCACAGAGAGTTTTGAAATGGGTGCGCTTTTGGAATATGATCAGTACACACGTCCGGTGGATGTTCAGGGTGTGCGTGAGCTGCCGCCGCGTGTATTGCGCTCGGGACATCACGCGGCTATTGCAGCATGGCAAGCAAAAAATCAGCTGCTGGTCACTTATGAACGGCGTCCACAACTGTTGAAAACCTATCCCATCACGCGCCCTGAGCTTGCTGTTTTAAGACAGTATGTTTATGAAAAATTTGTTTATCATGAAGCTGCCGCAAAATGAAAAAACTGAGAGCTTGCGCTGAGGCTTAAAAAGTGTGTTTGTTAGCGAAAATGTGCTTTATAAATGTTAAGCTGATGTTATAATAAGAGAGCTAAGTTGGTAAATTTATTCATTGCCGTGCGGACTAAGCCGTTACGTGTAATCTTCATCATCATGAAATAGCTAGGAGTTTTTTATGCATCCGTTATTAACAAAGGCTGAAGCACCTTATTGTAAGGATTCCATTGCTGTCATTAATGTTGGCGATACTGTTCGCGTAGCCCACAAGGTCAAGGAAGGCAATAAAGAGCGTATTCAGGTTTTTGAAGGCATTGTTATAGCCAGGCGCGGTGAGGGACTTTCGCAAATGGTCAAGGTCCGCAAGCTTTCATATGGCATTGGCGTAGAGCGAACTTTTCCGCTTCATTCGCCTAATGTTGAGGAAGTGAAGGTTGTGAAACAAGGCAAACCACGCCGTGCCAAATTGTTTTATTTACGGCAACGCGTCGGTAACCGTGCATTGCGTGTACGCGCACGCGTGACGCCGGCTAAGGTGCGCCCCCAATCAAAACTTAATGATAAGAAACAAGCTGATGTGTCAGCGCAAGCGGACGATGTTTCAGCGTCTTCTAAAGTTTCTGCTAACCACTGAGTGGCGCCGTCGCCAGCTGGGGTGTTAAAGGTTTTTTCGATGCTGTCATGAAAAAATTAATCACAAAGCTGAACATTAAGCACATCCTGTCATGGCTTTTTGTAATTTTTCTTTCGGTGACTTTTATCGCCTTTTTTACATTTGAAGGCGGTTCTATTACGCCGCGTGAGCAAAATGTTGTAGGCACCATTGACAGTTATAAGATTATTAACGTAAGGCGGAGCGTTTTTCAAGATTATTACAGGCGGCGTTCTGAATATTATAGTCAGGCTGGGGGGGGCAGTGTTTCTGCAGACCTTGATGCGTCTATTCGGCGTGCAGCTTTTGATGATACTGTGCGTCAACATCTTTTATTAGCTGAGGCTGATAAGGCGCATGTGTATGTTTCCGATGCCGAATTAATAACAGGAGTCCGTGAGCTTTATGGTGAGGAAAGTTTTCTGAGCATTGTGAAATCCTCAGATGCTGCTCTGAAGCAACAGATTGAGACAAATGTGCATTATGCTTTGCGTGCGGAGAAATTGCGCAGCACTTTGTTTTATCATGTGCCGGTAACGCGCAGCGAAGTAGAATTATATCAAAAAGCAGCAAATATTCAGAAACAGATTTTTGTGGCACAGTTAGATTTTGGGGAGGAACTGTTTGCGCGTGCAAAGGATGATACGGTGCTTTTTGACTATTTCATGGCTAAGCGTGAACGTTATGAAGACGACTTGGCACCTGCTGCTGCTGAGACAGCAGTTGATGAGGCTGGCGTTGCTCCTCAGTTTGTAGAAACCGCTGACGCTGAGGCAGTGAGTGGCACTGAGGGTGTTGTCAATACTGAGTTAGCTGCAGAAGTTGATGTTGATGAAAGCTCAGCTGAGTTGCTTGTGGAACCAGCCGCCCCTACCAATACCACTGCAGCTTCCGATATAGCCGCTGCCACAGCCGAGGATGCACTTAATACGCTTTTTAAGGAAAAGCGGGACGAAATTTCAGGAGATTATATAATTGAGAATACTCAGACATTACGAGAAGAGCTTCATATTGATTATTTAGAGAAACTTAAAACTGTGGTGGAAAATGTCAAAGCTTCCACAGCGCCGCGCAATGTATTTACAGACGCCACCGCTGAGCTGGGGATGGAACTGCTGGTGAGCGATTATTTTTCATACTTTGAAACGGAAATTCCCATCAGTACGGGCAGCGTTGAAAGTGTGACATTGCCTGAGGATTTTCACCGTCAGTTATTTACAGGTTCGCGAGATGAAACAGTTCTTGTTTACGGTGAACCCAATGACACGCAAATTTATGCAATTTTGGTGCTGGATACCATTGGTCTAACAACTGATGCTGAGCTGCAGGTTGACGAGGCTGAGGATAATGACTTTATTGCGAAACGTTACGAAGAGAAACTGAAAGAAGATACGCGCACGCGTTTTGCGGATGCGTATTATGCGTATCTTAAAAGTTTTGCTGAGATTTATTATAACGACCAGCTCTTAGAATAAGTTTCTGATGACAGCGCGGGGATTATTATGATAATTGCTGGCTGCTTGTGTATGGTTTGGTGAATGTCGCCTTTGACACTGGGGCGGGCGCTGCAGGCGCGCGCGCGGCACTATTAACTCAATTTCATAAACAATATGCAGCATCTGCCGCGCGGCGGCAGGCGCTTTTACAGGCACTGCATTATTTGTCGCCGGCTGCCGAGGCGGCATTGACACCCATGGCAGAAGCTCTGCTTGCCGAGCTTCAATTTTTACACACAAGCTCAGCCACTTCCACAGCAAGTGTTCATGCAAAAACAACCTCAGTATTGCAGGTTGTCACCGCTAGGCAGCGCGTGCGGCTGAGTGTGATCCTTGCTGGGGCAGAAGCAGGTGAATACTGTCTGAGTGTGCAAGGTGGCGGCAATGAACGTTTTTTGCATTCACGCGTGGCGCCGCGCGCAGAAGCCACGCGTCAGGCTGCTGCTTTTCAGCTAAGTGGAACTGAATGCTGCTGGGTGCTTTTGGGCAGCGATTTATTTTATGGCTTAGCAGCGCTCACGCAGCGACAGCTCTTAGCCAATAATGCTAATAATGCTGGCAGGCTGCCGCAAGCACTTGTCATTGTTGTCGCCATACCAGAGCTGTTTTTTATGGCACTCATGGCGCGTGCAGCAGCGGGAAACTTGAACTGGTTGCGGCATTTTAAGCGGAACATCCATGTTCTTATGCCGCAAACGGCTTATGCACCAGCCACAGGCATCTTGACGTCAGCGGGCGCTGCGCTTATGCGCCCGCTAAACGCGGCGCGTGGTGCTTGGCTGTTTATCCCGACACGCGCGTTTGCTGAGACACAAGCTCAACAGCTCCCCGCGCAGCTCCAAAAACAATTGCTAACATTGCGGCAGACGCAGGCACAATCCGTGCTCACACGTTATGTGTTTGAGAAACGCTGGCTTAAAAATATTTTAAGCAATTTGGGATTGGCGGGACAATTATATTCACTCAAGCACTTAGCGGCTTGTCACCTTGGCGAGGCGGCGCTTATTGTGGGGGCGGGACCTTCATTGGATCAAGCTTATGACATGCTTCAAGACCTCATGCGTGCACCGCATCCGCCGCGGCTGATTGCCCTGGACAGTGCCATTCCTACACTTAAAACAATGGGCATTGTCCCGCATTACGTAGTGGCGCTGGACGGCGGTTATTACAACGCGCTTGATTTTATATGGGGCCCCGCTGAGCCGCCTGCGTGGTCTGAAGCCAGACCGCGGCTCTTGACACATCTTGCTGTGCATCCGCTTATTCTGCGCCGTTATGCTGGCCCTATTTTTGTTTTTGCAGAGGCAGTATCAACTGGCGGCGCGGGACTGAGTGCGGACATTGCCGCGCTTTTAGGAATAGCTGCTGAGCTGCAGGCTGTGCAACTAAACATTGGCAGTTCGGTTTTACAAGCTGCACTTGCCTGCGCAAAGTTTTTAGGATTTGCACGTATTGGCCTGTGTGGAATTGATCTGAGCTACCCAGCTTTGAACACACATTGCTTTCATGCCGTTCACAATGAATTTTTACGCACTTATGCTACAAGACTTAGTCATCACAAAGTGCGCGCCTTCCAACATTTGCGTACAAGCTTAGTGCCGAACAGCATGCAGAGCTTAGCACCGACTACACATATGCTAAAAACTTACGCTCATGAACTTGAAGCTTTTGTGAATGATTGGAAAGGGCAGGCTGAGCGGGCAACGCAGGTGGTTGTGCCTCCGCGCGTGGCGACCTTTTCTCCTTATATGCAGCAGCTTAACGGTGTGCAGCAATTGAATGCCGCAGCGGCGCGGACGTTTTTTAATGTGCAGGCCACGGCCCCTGCCGCTGAGCTGCCGCCGTTAGCCGCTAAGCCGCTGCTTAGCGTACAAACATTGACAACCGCGGTAGCAGCAGCCACTAAGCTGCTTGCTGCCTATGAGCAGCGCGCCAATGTTTTCATGCAGGGCAGTACAATGAAGCTTACAGCGACCACTGAGACCGTTGAGTTTAGGGCACTGATGAACTTTCCACCCGAGCTCAGGTTTCTAAGTAATTTGCTGCGTTCTTATAAGGAGTTGTTAGCGCCAATGACCGCTGATATAAGCTCAGCATCACTGAACCAGCAGTACAGTCGGCGTCAGGAATTGCTGTTAGGTGAAGAATTGAGACGCTTGCTGCACATGAGCAGCTGGCGGCTACAGCGGTTGCTTGAAACATTGCAGGCTTAGCGCGCGCTGCTTTGTTTAGCTGGTTTGTTGTGCGGCGGCGCACGAAGAAGGCTGCTGAATGTTTGTTTGCAATGGAGACAATGGAGGCAATGGTAACAATGGCGGCGCTGGCGGGGAGGATGCCGTTTCTATCGCGGTATAAATACATTCAATGGTAAAACCTGCGCGTGTGAGCTCATTACGAACGCTTTGAATGAGCCATTTTGAGCGGGCGCGGGTAGCGGAGCAGCTGGCGATTGCAGCGGTTGTTTGAAACATTGCAGGCTTAGCCGCGCTCTGGCTTTGTTTAGCTGGCTTGTTGTGCGGCGGCGGCGGCGCAAGAAGGCTGCTGAATGTTTGTTTGCAATGGAGACAATGGTAACAATGGCGGGGAGGATGTCGTTTCCATCGCGGTATAAATACATTCATTGGCAAAACCTGCGTGTGTGAGTTCATTACGAACGCTTTGAATGAGCCCATTTTGAGCGGGCGCGGGGTAGCGGAGCAGCTGGCGATTGCAGCGATTGCAGCGGTTGCTTGAAACATTGCAGGCTTAGCGCGCGCTGCTTTGTTTAGCTGGCTTGTTGTGCGGCGGCGGCGCAGGAAGGCTGCTGAATGTTTGTTTGCAATGGAGGCAATGGTAACAATGGCGGTGCTGGCGGCGAGGATGCCGTTTCCATCGCGGTATAAATACATTCATTGGCAAAACCTGCGCGTGTGAGTTCATTACGAACGCTTTGAATGAGCCATTTACTGAGCGGGCGCGGGTAGCGGAGTTTACCGTCTGCACCGCGCAATGCCGTCCATTGCTGTGTGAGCAGCGGCGAAAAGGGAGTCTGTTGTCTCATAGCTTTCCAGGCTGACGCGGCAAATCGCAATGTTCCCAGCGAAATGTGTCTGAGCTGGTCACGGTGGCGTCCAAGGGCACTGCTAAGTGCCTGTGCCAATTCACGATAGTCGGCAATCAGTGTTTCGCTTGCGCAGATGGGATCCAGGTGCACGCCTACGGGGTAGCCGCGGGCAGCCAATTTGCTGAGCGCAGCCAGCCGCGCTTTCAGGCTGGCGGTGCCTATGTCATGGCGGGCAACAAGTTTTTGCGGTGCGAGGCTGAATGAGGTAATAATATTGGCAGCGGGCGGCAGGGCTAAGACTAAGAGTGAGCTGATGGCGGCTGATTTGCTGCGCAACTCTAAAGCTTAAAACATTGCAGGCTTAGCGCCTGCTTTGTTTAGCTGGCTTGTTGTGCGGCGGCGCAAGAAGGCTGCTGAATGTTTGTTTGCAATGGAGACAATGGTAACAATGGCGGGGAGGATGTCGTTTCCATCGCGGTATAAATACATTCATTGGCAAAACCTGCGCGTGTGAGTTCATTACGAACGCTTTGAATGAGCCATTTACTGAGCGGGCGCGGGTAGCGAAGTTTACCGTCTGCACCGCGCAATGCCGTCCATTGCTGTGTGAGCAGCGGCGAAAAGGGAGTCTGTTGTCTCAGTGTTTTCCAAGCTGACGCGGCAAATCGCAATGTTCCCAGCGAAATGTGTCTGAGCTGGTCACGGTGGCGTCCAAGGGCACTGCTAAGTGCCTGTGCCAATTCACGATAGTCGGCAATCAGTGTTTCGCTTGCGCAGATGGGATCCAGGTGCACGCCTACGGGATAGCCGCGGGCAGCCAATTTGCTGAGCGCAGCCAGCCGCGCTTTCAGGCTGGCGGTGCCTATGTCATGGCGGGCAACAAGCTTTTGCGGTGCGAGGCTGAATGAGGTAATAATATTGGCAGCGGGCGGCAGGGCTAAGAGTGAGCTGATGGCGGCTGATTTGCTGCGCAACTCTAAATGTATGCGCGGGCGTGCGCGAAAGAATTCATAATAGCTTTCCAATTCGCCGCTTAGAGCACTTAGTGCGAGGCTGTCCGAAAATTCACCACTGTGAAAATAAGGTGTCCCTCCGCGTGTTAGACAGGCAGAACTGGTTTCATCAATCGCTTTTTGGATAGCCGCGTGATTGATAAATAGCACCAGGTCGGGCGATGGGAAATATCCCTGCAGATAACAGTACGTACAGGCATAAATGCAGTTGTAGGCATGAATAAAATAAAAATGCTCTTCACGTGCAGCGCTTTGGCGACCATAGGCAGGCGGTGCTGCTTTTACAAGCGCACCACGTTTTTCAGCAATGATCAGATTACGCGCACGAGCTTTCATGCCATAAGGTTTACGGCGTTCATTGCTAAAGACGCGTTCTAAGCGATCAATGAGGATAGGTTCTTGCCGCAGGCGCTTGAGGATGCGTTTGGCGGGCGGCGCGTGTACAAGCTGGCGTTCCAAATAAACACTGTGAAACAATGTACGCAGGGAGCTCATGACAGCTTGCAGCTAGCGATTGATCAGCAACTTATACGTATGCTTAAGTGATGACGTCAGTTTTTTTAGGATGTTTGCGGGGTTTTGTGTACCAGGGGCTGAGCTTGCCGTCTAAGATATTAAGCAGTTGTCTGAGTGCTGGATTTTTAAGAAAAAGCTCGGCGCGTGCCCAATCGTTGCTTGTGCCAAGTGTGAGACTGAGGGTTATGGTTTCCAATGTGGGGGGATATTGCAAGGTAATGCCGTGTGCTGCGGCTTGACGGCTGATTGTTTGTGCAGCAGCCATGACAGTATCCCAGCGATCGGAGGTGAGTCTATTTAAAATACCGAAATAACGCATTTTTTGCAGCTTTCTGTATGTGGCTGAGTCTGTTTGTTGCGATACGGAAAGCTTAGCGGGAGTTGACTGCGCATAACGAACGATGACTTCCAATAGTCGCTTCCACAGTTCTACGGAACTGGCGGGCGCGGCTGAAGGTGAGGGCGATTTTTCAGCGGAAGGTTTTTGTTTATTTTTGCCCGTCAAACATTGCAAGAGTTCTGCGCTTAAAATGTCTTCAAGCGGGCTCAGGCAATCGGGAAGTAATCCTTGTTGGTGGCTATTTAGTGTAGGCTGGAGCTTGGCGCCCAGCTGTTCCAGTTTAATGCGTGCATTGCGCTGCTCATTTTGTGTAAAATAAAACAATGCACGCGTTTCTAATAAATGGGCATGAAAGAGAGTTTGCCAGCTATGCGGTTGCTGCTCTTCGTTATTGATGGCACTAGGATCGGCGGCGATTGGCTGCGCTTGTTTGTTACTTGTTTGTTGTGGTGTTTTTTGTTGATGCGGTGGTTTTATGTTCATGTAGGCAGTATAGAGGGCTTGTGTGGCTTGCGGGAGCTCTGCTAGCCATTGGGTTATATTGAATGTTTCGGTGGCGCCATCGGAAACGTATTTAAGTGCGCTAAACGGTTTGGCAAACTGAGCCGCTAACATGGCGCTCCAGTAGCCTTCCATATCGACCAGTTCTGCTGTGGGCAGCTGACGATGGAGCTCAGCTTTGCTTGGGGAGGAGGCTGTTGGGTTATCATTGCTGGGGCTGATGCCGATGGGAGTGGGGCTGGTGAGCAGGATGGCTGTGGCTGTGGATGACGAGGTGTTGCTGGTGCTCATAAAACTTGTTTTATGCAGCAATACATTAGCAATGCGCGGCACTGCTGATGTTGGTTCATGAGCAAAGCTCAGCTCGTGAATGCCGTGAACTAGTCCAATGGGGACAATGTCTCCGCGTTGATAGGCTTTTTGCTGGCCGCGCGGCAATGCACCGGCGGTACCCATGTTAACAACTTCACTGATCGCTGCTGAATATTGTGTGAGCACGTATGTGAGGGCCACCAATGTACTCACTTGTCCAATGCCGGTGATGAGCACCCAGTACTGCGCTTCTTCGTAAAGGGCAACTTCTGAGGGTGGAAGCAGTACAGTTTTTTGTTGTGACTGCGCGGCTGCGGGATTTACGGAAGCGGG